>CAVZNR010000049.1:0-322011 GCA_963776675.1 uncultured Alphaproteobacteria bacterium
CCCATCTCCGTCGCCTTCTGCACCATGTAGTCGAGGCGCGCGTGCTTCAATGGCGCGAACAGGTAGACGACGTCGGGCCCTGACGTTTGAGCGCGTGTGCGCTCGCCACAGATCAAAGCACAACGGCGCTTTCGGACCTCGGCAATGCGCGCGCGCCACTCGCCGTCGCGCCCGTTGAACAGGAGGATCTCGTCGCCGTCGCCGAGCCGCAGAACGTTCAACAGATAGTTCGCCTGCTCCGGCGTGGCTTCGAGGCGCGCGCCGTTATCGAGCGGCGCCTGGACGAACAGCCGCGGCGCATGAAACTGGCAAATCTGCATCCGCCCTCTTAGCGCAAGGGGCTCCGAGTGCAAGGCGGCAGGGCGGAGATTGCCGCCGGGGCGGCGCACAGCTAGGCTCCGCCCGGCATGAACACGCAACCCCCTGAACAGCGCAGCTCTCAAGTTGCCGATGCGCCGCCCGACAACTGGGCCGACCGCTATGCGCCCGACTATGCGCGGCCCTATTTGCGCCTGGCGCGGCTCGACCGGCCGATCGGCGTCTGGCTGCTGCTGCTGCCGTGCTGGTGGGCGGTGGGGCTTGCCGAGGTGGCGCAGGAGCGCCCGTATCCGAGCGTGACGCTCTTGGTGCTGTTCGCGATCGGCGCGGTGGTGATGCGCGCGTCCGGGTGCACCTATAACGACTACATCGACCGCGATTACGACGCGAAGATCGCGCGCACGGCGAGCCGTCCGATCCCGTCGGGGCAGGTGGCGCCGGCAGAGGCGCTGGCCTTTGCCATCGTGTGCGCGCTGGTCGGCTTCATCGTGCTGCTCCAGTTCAACGCCTTCACCATCAAGCTCGGCATCGCCTCGCTCGTGCTGGTCGCCGTCTATCCATTCCTGAAGCGCTACACCTATTGGCCGCAGATCGCGCTCGGCCTCGCCTTCAACTGGGGGGCACTGGTCGGCTGGAGCGCGGTGACGGGCTCGCTGGAGCTGCCGGCCTTCCTGCTCTACGGCGGCTCGGTGCTGTGGACGATCGGCTACGACACCATCTATGCGCATCAGGACAAGGAGGACGACCTGATGGTCGGCCTCAAATCGACCGCCATACGCTTCGGCGAGCATACGATGACCTGGGTTGGGGGCGTGTACGCGGGCGCGGTGGTGCTGTGGCTGGCGGCGGGCTTCCTGGCCGGCACCCACCTCATTTACTTTCTGGCGGTGGTGCTGGCCTCGCTGCAGATGGCCTGGCAGGTGATCACGCTCGACACCACCGACGCCAAGAACTGCCTGCGGCGCTTTCGCTCCAACCGGGACGTGGGAATGGTGATCTTCCTGGGGCTGGTCGCCGACATGATGCTGTCATGGTTCGCCGGCCTCAATTAGCGCCCCAAAAACAACTTCGGCTTGGGTCCGGTGCCGGATCCAAGCCGAAGTTGCGGCGCCCCGCCGTTGCCTTCAGAGCAGCCGTCTTACGCGGCCATCGGCACACAATGCCACAGGGGGACTTCCCGCACCTTTAAGAGATAGCGTAAATTTGCCGTAAGGAGCCGCCCCCTTTCGACCCCTAGCGCCTGTGCAACCGCGGCCGATCAAGGCTTGCATGGCCGCGCTCCTTCCGGCAGGAAGCGAAAGCCCCTGAACGCCATCATCGCGAGGATTGCCGCCCAATGAGTGACCCCAAGACGCCGCCGAAGCAGCTTTTGCACCTCGTTTTCGGCGGCGAGCTCACCTCTCTCGACGGCGTCGAGTTCCGCGACCTCAAGGGGCTCGACGTCGTCGGCATCTACCCAAACTACGCCGCGGCCTACGCCGCCTGGAAAGGCGCCGCGCAGCGCACCGTGGACAACGCCATGATGCGCTACTTCATCGTCCACATGCATCGCCTCCTCGATCCCGACCATCCCGAGCCCGCCGACGCCAAGGCGAAGCCGTGAGCAACAAGCCCAACGCGGCCCCCAAGCACTCCTCGCGTCCGCTCGCCATCGACGCGCGGCAGGTGGGGCTGCTCAAGCGGTTCACCCGCGAGTGGATCGCGCCGCGCTGGCGCGAGCTGCTGTACGCATTGCTGCTGACCGCGATGCTCGCCGCGGCGACCGGCGCCTACCCGATGATCATCAAGACATCGTTCGATACGCTGATGAAGGAGCAGCAGGGCACGCTGCTCTACGTGCTCGCCGCCATCGTCAGCGTCACCATGCTGCGCTCGCTCTTTCTCTACCTGCAGACGGTCGAGACCAACCGCATCGTCATGCGGCAGACGACCGACATGCAGAAACTGGCGTTCGCGCATCTGATCGGCGCCGACTTCGCCCGGCTGACGCGCGACACGCCCGGACGCCTCGTCTCCAAGCTCACCAACGACCTTTCGTTCATCCAGCAGGCGACCCAGGCCGCGCTCAACACGGCCGTGCGCGACACGCTCACGATTTTCGCGCTGGTGGCGTCGATGTTCTACCTGGACTGGCTGATGTCGCTGATCGTGCTGTGCGTCTATCCGCTCGCGGCGATCCCCGTGGCGGCCGTCAGCAAGCGGCTGCACCGCGTCGCCAAGCGCACCCAGGCCGAGCTGGGCGACATGACCTCGCACTTGACCGAGAAGCTGTCGAGCGCGCGGCTCATCAAGTCGTTCCGGCTGGAGGAGTATGCGTCCAACCGGCTCAACAGCAGCTTCGAGCAGGTCTTCCATCTCAAGCTGAAGGCGGTGCGCAATCGCGCGCGCATCGACCCCATGCTGGAGGCGCTCGGCGGCATCGCCGTCGCCGGCGTCATCGCGCTCGCCTACTGGCGCATCGCCAACGGCATCTCCACCGTCGGCGACTTCATGGGCTTCATCACCGCGCTGCTCATGGCGGCCCAGCCGATCCGCGCGCTCGGCAACCTGTCCGGGCGCATCAGCGAGGGCCTCGCCGCCGCCGAGAGCTTCTACAATATCATCGACGAGAAGCCGCGCATCGCCGACGCCCCCGGGGCCAAGCCGCTCGCCATCGACGACGGCGCGATCCGTTTCGAGGACGTCGCCTTCCGCTACGACGAGCAGAAAGGTCTGCCGGCGATCCGCAACTTCACACTTCTGGTGCCGGGCGGGCAGACGGTGGCGCTCGTCGGCCGCTCCGGCGCCGGCAAGTCGACCGTCCTCAATCTGGTGCCCCGCCTGTTCGACGTCACGCAGGGGCGCATCTCGATCGACGGCCAGGATGTGCGCGAGGTCACCATCGCCTCGCTGCGCGATGCCGTCTCCATCGTGTCCCAGGACGTGACGCTGTTCGACGACACGATCTTTGCCAACATCGCGCTCGGTCGCCTTGGCGCCTCGGAGGCGGCCGTCTTCGCTGCCGCCAAGGCCGCCGCCGCGCACGAGTTCATCTTGGAGCAGCCGGCGGGCTACGAGACCCAGATTGGCGACCGCGGCCAGCGGCTCTCCGGCGGCCAGCGCCAGCGCCTGGCGCTCGCCCGCGCCATCTTGAAGGACGCGCCGATCCTGCTGCTCGACGAGGCGACGAGCGCGCTCGACACCGAATCGGAGCGCCTGGTGCAGAGCGCGCTCGCCAAGTTCACCAAGAACCGCACCACGCTCGTTATCGCGCACCGGCTGTCGACGGTGCAGAACGCCGACCTCATCTGCGTGATGGAGGAGGGCACGATCGTGGAGACGGGAACGCACCGGGAGTTGATGGCGCAAGGAAGCGCCTATGCGCGGCTGGTGCGCTCGCAGGCTCTGACCGAGGTGCCGCAGGCGTCCTGAGCGCGAGCGCTACTCGCGCCGCAGCACGCTGTCGACCAGACGGTTGGCCCAACCCTTGGCGCGGAACGTGCGCTTTAATTCGTCGGGGTTGTAGGCGGTGTCGACCCATTCGAAGAACGGCATGGGACGCACGGCGTTGTCCGCCAGATAGGTCTCGAAGAAGTAGTCGAGGATGCCGGTGTCGGCCTGGCGGATGTGGCCGTATTTCAACGACAGCTCCCGGGTCGCCTCTTTCAGCGGCACGCCCTCGTGCAGGAAGCGGTAGAGCACGCTCATCAGTCCGGCGCGGTCGGCGCCCGACTTGCAGTGCATGAGCATCGGATACTCGACGTCCCGAAACAGTTGCTGGGCGCCCAGCAGCTCCTCGCGCGTGGGCGCGGCGCGCGAGCGGATCTGGAAGTTCACGAGCTTGAGCCCATGGCGGGCGCACGCCTCCTCCTCCAGCCAGTAGCTGCCGCACTGGCGATCGCCGCGCAGGTTGACGATGGTGCGGATGCCGGCGTCGGCAAAGCGGCGGATGTGGTGGGGGGCAGGCTGCGCCGAGCGCCAGGCTTTGTCGGATATCTTATGGCAGTTGGCGTAGACCATGCGGAAAATGCCGTGATCGACGAGCAACATGTCGAGATAGCTCGCCGGCGTTCCCACGAAACGCCGCAGCCAATCGGGGGAGCGGTTGATGGCCGCATCCCGGCCCCGTCGCTCGAGGCGCCGCCAGGAGCGCTTTGCCCGCTTCAGCAATCCGGCCATATGTCCGCTGTGATCACACTTTTGAGGGGACGCAAACAGCCGGGCGGGCCGGTCACCACGCATCACGGACCGTGCCCGAACGTCCCAGTTTGCCATCGCTAAATATTCGCTATAGGAACCACCTGCAAGTGGTTCGCTGAGGGCCGCTGGCGTTGGAGGCGTTTCGCGCCGAGGCACCCTTGAGGATGGCACGTTCGCCCCGTACGAAATCCACGCTCAATCGGTATGCTGGCGTCGCCGCAGCCGGCCTGATCCGGCTGGTCCGGAGCACCTCGCGCATCGTTTATGAGCCCCCGGACACGCTGCTCCGGCTCAAGGGCGAGCATCCCTGCATCGTTGCCGTCTGGCACGGCCAGTTCATGATGACGCACGGCTTCAAGCCGACGCCGGCCACCAAGGTGGCGGCGATGGTGGCGCGCCATGGCGACGCGGAGCTCATCGGCGCGGCCATGGCCAACTTCGGCATCGAGCTGATCCGCGGTGCCGGCGCCGGGGCGCGGCGCAAGGACAAGGGCGGGGCAGCCGCCCTGCGTCAGGCCGCCCGGGCGCTCAAGTCCGGTACCTCCGTCGTCATGACCGCCGATGTGCCGCCCGGCCCGGCCCGCAAGGCGGGCCTGGGCATCGTTACGATCGCGCGCCTGTCGGGGCGGCCGATCGTCCCCGTGGCCTCGGCCACGTCGCGCTTCGTCGCCTTCGACACCTGGAGCCGCCTCACGATCAACATGCCGTTCTCCAAGCTCGTCTACGTGGCGGGCCCCGCGATCCACGTTGCCCCCGACGCCGACGAGGCGGCGCTGGAGGCGGCGCGCGCCGAGGTGGAGCGCTACCTGAACCTCACCACGACGCGCGCCTACGAGCTCGCCGGTGCCGACGTGAAGCGCGTCACGCCAGTGCGCGCCAACGACCCTTCCGCGCCGCGCGCCGCGCCTGACGCGCGCCTCAAGATCTACCGCGGGGCCATGAGCCTGCTGCGGCCGTTGGCGCCGCTGCTGCTCAAAGTGCGCGAGCGCCGCGGCAAGGAGGATCCGCGCCGCAAGCCCGAGCGGCTCGGCCGGGCGACGGCGGCGCGCCCCAAAGGCGTGCTCGCCTGGGTGCACGCGGCAAGCGTGGGTGAGACCAACGCCGTGCTTCCCGTCATCGAAGGTCTGTGCCGCGCCCGCCCCGATCTCAGCGTGCTGCTGACCACGGGCACCGTCACCTCGGCGGGCCTCGCCGAGCGGCGTCTGCCCGAGCGCTGCCTGCACCAGTACGTGCCCCTCGACGCACCCGAGTACGCGGCACGCTTCCTCGACCACTGGCGCCCGGATCTCGCCGTCTTCACAGAGTCGGAGATCTGGCCCTCGCTCATTCTGGAAACCTCGGCCCGGCACATTCCGCTGGCACTCGTCAACGCGCGCCTGTCGCACCGCAGCCGCCGCCGCTGGCAGCGCAACAAGAGCATGGCGCACCCGCTGTTCAACCGCTTCGACGTGGTGCTGGCGCAGAACGAGCGCCTCGCCATGGGCTTCTCGGTGCTGGGTGCCCGCAACGTGCACTCGGTCGGCAATCTCAAGATCGACGCGCCGGCGCCGCCGGTGGAGCTAGGCGAGCTCGAGCGCCTGCGCGGCGCGCTCGGTGCACGCCCGGGCTTCGTTGCCGCCAGCACGCACGAGGGCGAGGAGGACATTATCGCCGAGGCCCACCGCGAGCTCAGCCGCACCTTCGAGGGCTTCTGCACCATCATCGCCCCGCGCCATCCCGAGCGCGGCACGGCCATCGCCGACCGGCTGAGGGAATTCGGACTGTCGGTGGCGCAGCGCTCGCTCGGCACGCTGCCCAACGCGCGCACCGACGTCTACGTGGCCGATACCATCGGCGAGCTCGGCACGCTGTACGCGCTTTCGCCCATCGCCTTCATCGGCGGCTCCCTCGTCGACCGCGGCGGGCAGAATCCGATCGAGGCCGTGCATCACGGCGTCGCCGTGCTCACCGGACCGCATTGGCAGAATTTCCGCGACGCCTACCGCACGCTGATGCGCCACGAGGCGACGATCGAGGTGGAGGACGCCCGCAGCCTTGCGGCGGCCGTGACGCATCTGCTGCAGAGCCCCTCGGAGCTTGCCCGCATGCAGGCGGGCGCGACGCAGGCGCTTGCCACTTTGTCGGGCGCCCTGGAGAAGACGGTCGTGACGCTTCTCGGCTACCTCCCCGACGAGAGACTGAAGCGTGCGTCTTGACGAGCCCGGCTGGTGGTACGGGACCGGCGCCGAGGCGCGACCGGGCCTGGCGGAGCGCGTGCGCGCGCGCATGCTGCGGGCGCTGTCGCGGCTTTACGGCCGCATGGTGGAGCAGCGCTTTCATCGCCGCCAGCCCTACCGCTCGCGCTATCCCGTCATCTGCGTGGGAAACTTCGTCGCCGGGGGCACCGGCAAGACGCCGCTGGCGCTGCTGATCGCCCAGCTCGTCATTGCGCAAGGGGGAAGCCCGGTGTTCCTGACGCGCGGCTACGGCGGCCGCGAGCGCGGGCCGGTGTGGGTCAGCGAAGGCGCCGACGCGGCGGCGCGCTTCGGCGACGAGCCGCTGCTGCTGGCGCGCGTTGCGCCGACGCTCGTTGCCCGCGACCGCAAGGCCGGCGTGCACATGCTCGAGGACAGCGGGCGCGACGTCACCGCCGTCATCATGGACGACGGCCTGCAGAACCCGGCGCTGGTGAAGGATCTGTCGATCGCGGTGATCGACGGCGTGCGCGGGCTCGGCAACGGCGAGGTGATCCCGGCCGGCCCGCTGCGGGCTCCCATCGCGTTCCAGCTGGGGCTCGTCGACGCCATCGCCGTGCGCGAGCCGCAAGCCGATCCGGACGATGCCCCGAGCGAGGAGGCACCCGGCGTGCTCACCGATCTGCGCCGCGGCTTTCACGGCCCGGTGCTGGAGGTGCGCGCCGTCGCCGATTGCGACACGGGCTGGCTCGCAGGAGCACCTGTCGTCGCCTTCGCCGGGATTGCCAATCCGGCGCGCTTTTTCAAGCTTCTCGAAAGTCTCGGCGCGCGCGTCCTCACCCACGTCGCCTTTCCCGATCATCACGTGCTGAGCCGCCGCGACGCCGAGCATCTGCTCGCTCTCGGCGAGACGCACAGCGCGCAGCTCATCACGACGGAGAAGGACTGGGTGCGCCTGGAGCGCGACGCGCGCCTGCCCGAGGGGTTTGCGCAACGCGTGCGCACGCTTCCCATCAAGCTCGAGCTTGCCGAGCGGGACCAGGGGCGGCTTGTGTCGTTGCTCGAGGCGGCAACCCACAACAAGGGTTATCCGCGCCGCACGACGCGGCCGCCGCAGCTCTAGCGGCGCGTCTGCCGGTAGCGTTGCATCGAGACCTCGGGCGAGGCGTAGGCCTCTTGCAGCTCGACGCTCCAATAGCGCAGATCGGGAAGCAGGATCGGCTCGCCGGTTACCGCGCAGCGCACGAAATCGCCCGGCGACATCACCTGGAACTCGCCGTCGAGGTATCTGACCTTGGCCTCGCCGCGGAGACCGAAGAACCTGTCGATCCGATTCATGTGCGCCTCTGATCGCGCCTGCTTTTGGGGCACTTCACATCGCCAATCGTGGGTGCCGCGTCAAGCTGAGTGTTGCACAACGTATGGTTCAAAAGAGCGAGCCCTGGCTGCCGCCGCCGCGCCGGCCGGAACGTCGCACCGCCGGATCCGGGCTGGCCGCGGGCGCCTGTGGCACCGCACCACCGAGGCTGACGCTGCGCGTCTCGACCTCGGCGCGCCCGTCGTGGAGCTCGACCTGCAGCCGATCTCCCGGATGCAGGCTGGCGGCTGAGCGCACCGTGCGCCCCGTATCGTCACGCACCAGGGCAAACCCGCGCTCCAGGACGCTCTGATAGCTCAAGGAGCTTAAAAGCGCGGCCTGTCCGTCGAGCTGGCGCCGGCGCGCCATGATGCCGTTGCGCAGCGCCTGGTCGGCGCGCGCCTGCAAGCCCGCGATCTCCCGTCCGCACAACGCGATGCGCTGCGCCAGGGCGCCGGGCCGCAGACGCGAAGACAGTCGCACGTAGCGCGTATGATGCGCGCGGGTGTTGGCGAGCAGGGCGCGCACCAGGCGCTTCTCGCAGGCATCGAAGCGCTGGCGCGGCAGCGCCACGATGTCCTGCAGCCGCGGCAGCCCACGCGCGGCCGCCTTCAAATGCGTGCGCGCCTGCTGCAAGGCGCGGCGCGCCGCCGTGGACAGCCGCAAGCCGAGCTTGTCGCTGTTTTCCGCGAGGTCGGAGAATTTGGGCACCGCCCATTCGGCGGCCTTGGTCGGCGTGGGCGCGCGCGCATCCGCGACGAGATCGATGAGCGTCCAGTCGGTCTCGTGGCCGACGGCGGAAATGACGGGGATGGCGCTGGCCGCCACCGCGCGCACCACGATCTCCTCGTTGAAGCCCATGAGGTCCTCGAGGCTGCCGCCACCGCGCGCGACGATGAGCACGTCGGGACGCGCGATGACGCCGCCGGGTGCAATAGCGTTGAAGCCGGCAATGGCGGCGGCAACCTCTTGAGCACAAGTCTCGCCCTGCACGCGCACCGGCCACACGAGAACACGCGTCGGAAAGCGTTCCTCGAAACCGTGCAGCATGTCGCGGATGACGGCGCCCGTGGGCGAGGTGATGATGCCGACGAGGCGCGGCAGATAGGGCCGCGGCATCTTGCGCGCGTCGGCGAACAGGCCTTCGGCGGCGAGCTTGCGCTTTCTTTCCTCCAGGAGCGCCATCAGCGCGCCGAGACCCGCCGGCTCCAGGCTCTCGATGACGATCTGATACTTGGAGGAGCCGGGGTAGCTGGTCACGCGGCCCTGGACGACGACCTCCAGGCCCTCCTGCGGCTTTACTTTAAGGCGCTGGTAGACGCCCTTCCAGATCACGGCCTCGATCTTGGCCTTGTCGTCCTTCACGGCGAAATAGCAGTGGCCCGAAGCGTGCGGCCCGCGGAAGCCCGAGACCTCGCCGCGCAGACGCACGTAGCCGAAGCCCTCCTCCAGCGCGCGCTTGATGGCGCCGGAGAGCTCGGAGACGGTGTACTCGGCGACGTTGGCACCGAGCGGCATCTGTTGGGCAGTCTCGGTCACGGCTCCTCGCTGGTTTGTCACTTACTGATTCGATGATACATCAGTCCGCGGTCCGGCGGCGCATCGCGCGGCGTAAGATCCACGACGCTCGAGAGATGCTTAACGATGAACGTTCTCCTCATCGGCTCCGGGGGCCGCGAGCACGCGCTGGCTTGGAAGCTGAGGTCCAGCCCCTTCCTCCACAAGCTCTATTGTGCACCCGGCAACGGCGGAATTGCGGACGTGGCGACGTGCGTCGCACTCGCCGCCGCCGACCACGCCGCTGTGATGCGCTTTTGCAAGGACAACGACATCGGGCTCGTGGTGATCGGGCCCGAGGCGCCGCTGGTCTCCGGGCTTGTGGATGACTTGACGACGGCGGGGATAAAGTGCTTCGGGCCACAGCGCGGCGCAGCCCGGCTGGAGGCGTCGAAGGGCTACACCAAGGATCTGGCGCGCGAATACGGGATCCCAACAGCGGCCTACGAAAGATTCACCGATCCGGCGGCGGCGAAGGCCTACCTCGACGGCAAGCGCTTCCCCATCGTGGTCAAGGCCGACGGGCTCGCTGCCGGCAAGGGCGTCACGATCGGCGCGACACGCGCCGAGGCCGAAAAGGCGATCGAGGCTTGCTTTGCCGGTGCCTTCGGCACGGCAGGCGCCGAGATCGTCGTGGAGGAGTTTCTCGAAGGCGAGGAAGCGAGCTTTTTTGCACTCGTCGACGGGCAGACGGTGCTGCCGCTGATCGCGGCGCAGGACCACAAGCGGGTGGGCGACGGCGACACCGGCCCCAACACCGGCGGCATGGGCGCCTACTCGCCGGCGCCGGTCATGACACCGGCGCTCATCAAGAGCACGATGGACAATATCATCACGCCGACGGTGGCGGCCATGGCCGCACGCGGCACGCCGTTCCAGGGCGTGCTGTTCGCCGGCCTCATGATCACGGCCGAAGGCCCGAAGCTCATCGAGTACAATGTCCGCTTCGGCGACCCCGAGACGCAGGTCCTGATGATGCGCCTCAAATCGGATTTGCTGCCGGCGCTGCTCGCCACCGCCGACGGCACGCTCGATCAAATCACGCTGGAGTGGAACAGCGAGGCGGCCCTCACCGTCGTCCTGGCGGCCAACGGCTACCCGGGGCCGCCCCAGCTCGGCACCGAGATCAAGGGGCTCGACGCGGCGGCGGCGACCGAAGGCGTGGAGATCTTCCACGCCGGCACCAAGCGCGACGGGGTGCGCATCATCGCCAATGGCGGGCGCGTCCTCAACGTTGCCGCGCGCGGCAACACGGTGGCGGAGGCGAAGGCGCGCGCCTATGCCGCGATCGCCAAGATCGACTGGCCGGGCGGGTTCTGCCGCTCCGACATCGGCTGGCGGGCCCTCGTCGGCGACAAGGTGTAAGCCCCCTGGGTCTTGCGCCCAGTCCGGACTATATCTGGCAGGCGCACGCATCCCGGCGGTCACAATGACTGCAGGACTTGGCCGGTATGCTGCGGCTCGACCCGATTCGCTAACGGCCCCGCTCGCCCCAAAGGCCCGATGACGAACAAGCCCGTTCCCTTGCACGCCAAGTCCCGCGCGGTCGCGCTGCCCCCGCGCGAGCGCTCAATCGCGCTGGCGCTCGGCGGCGGCGGCGCGCGCGGGCTCGCCCACATCCCCATTCTCGAAGCCTTCGACGAGCTGGGCCTCAAACCCAAGATCATCGCCGGCACCTCGATCGGCGCCGTCTTCGCGGCGGGCTACGCCTCGGGCCTCACCGGGCGCCAGATCAGGGCGCACACCAAGGAGGTCCTGAAAAAGCGTCTCGACCTGGTGCGCGACCTCTACGCGGCGCGCGTCAGAAACACGCGGCGCATCTGGAACGTGTTCGCGTCGGGCTCCGCCTTCCTGGCACCGGACCGGCTCCTCGACATCGTCCTGCCGCCGGGCATCGGGCACGACTTCGAGCACCTGAAGATTCCGTTGAAGATCGTCGCCTCGGACTTTTACGCGCAGGAGCCGGTGATCTTTTCCTCAGGCCCCTTGCGCCGGGCGATCGCCGCCTCCATCGCGCTGCCCGTCATCTTCCAGCCGGTGCTGCACGAAGGCCGCGTGCTGATCGACGGTGGGCTCGTCAATCCGCTGCCCTTCGACATCCTCAACGGCGAGGCGGACCTGACGGTGGCGATCGACGTGAGCGGGGCGCCGGTGCGCCGGCCCGACCGGGAGACGCCCAAGGCGTGGGAGACGCTGTTTGCCTCGAACTTCATCTTCGAGCGCACGATCATCAAGGAGAAGCTGCGCTCGCGCCATCCCGACGTCTACATCGACGCCGGCACCAGCCGCTTCCAGATCCTCGACTTTATGAAACTCGACGAGATCCTCGACGCCGCCGAACCGGCGAAGGAACGCTTAAAGCAGCAGCTGGCGCGCGTGCTCGAAGCCGAGACGATCGAGACCGTGGAGAAGGGCGAGCCGCACCCCGAGATCGCCGCTCCACAAAAACGGCTTACCCGCCGCCCGATTCTGCGGCGTGGCCGCACGGCGAAATCCTAGCGCTTTTCCTGGAAGAAGGCTTTGAGCAGCTCTGCAGCGCTCGCCTCGTCGAGGCCGGGGTAGACCTCGGGACGGTGGTGGCAGGTCTCTTGATTAAAGACGCGCGCGCCGTGCTCGACGCCACCGCCCTTGGGATCGGCGGCGCCGTAGTAGAGGCGGCGCACCCTCGCAAACGAGATCGCCGCGGCGCACATGGGGCACGGCTCCAGCGTCACGTAGAGGTCGCAGCCGATCAGGCGCTCGGACGCAATCGCGGCGCAGGCGGCGCGGATCGCCAGCAGCTCGGCGTGCGCCGTAGGGTCGTTCAGCTCGCGCGTGCGGTTGCCGGCGGCGGCGAGCACTGCCCCGTCGGGACCGGCAATGACGGCGCCCACCGGCACCTCGCCGCGCTTCCCCGCCGCTTGCGCCTGGAGAAGCGCACGTGCCATGTGGCTCGACTCGGGCCCCGGTGTCATAAGGGGGTCCGCCGAGCAAACCGTTCCGCGCCAGGTCCCAAGGCACCAAACCGTCTCATGGTCACCAATCCTTCCGCCAAGCGGCCTTCCAAGCAGCGCCCGCGCCACCAGCGCCCGGCTCAAAAAAGTGCCCTGGGCGCCCTGGGTGCAGCGAGCGCCCCAGAGACGCAGAGCTCCGCGGGTGGCTCCGGCGAGCCCATGCGCATCGCCAAGGCGCTGGCGCGGGCCGGCCTGTGCTCGCGCCGCGAGGCCGAGCGATGGATCGACCAAGGCCGCGTCAGCGTCAACGGAAAGATCCTGAAGACGCCGGCCTTCGAGGTCACCACCAAGGACAAGGTGGTGGTCGACGGCAAGCCGCTGCCGGCCACCGAGCCCGTGCGCCTGTGGCGGTATCACAAGCCCAAGGGCCTCGTCACCACCCACAAGGACCCGCAGGGCCGCCCCACGGTGTTCGCGGAGCTGCCACCGGACCTGCCGCGCGTCGTTTCCGTGGGCCGGCTCGATTTCAACAGCGAGGGGCTGCTGCTGCTCACCAACGACGGCACGCTGGCGCGGCATATGGAGCTGCCGGCGACGGGATGGCTGCGGCGCTATCGCGTGCGCGCGCATGGGCGGGTTTCGCAAGCGCAGCTCGACGCCCTCAAAGACGGCATCGAGATCGAGGGCGTGCGCTATGGCCCCATCGAGGCGACGCTCGACAGCGTGCAGGGCGCCAACGCCTGGATCACGATGGCCTTGCGCGAGGGCAAGAACCGCGAGGTGCGGCGCATCCTGGCGCACCTCGGCGTCGAGGTGAACCGCCTGATCCGCATCTCCTACGGACCCTTCCAGCTTCTCGATCTGAAGCCCGGCACGGCGGAGCTGGTAAAGCGGCGCGTGCTGGCCGAGCAGCTGGGCCCGCGCATCGCCTCCGAGCTGGGGCTCGACGGTCCGAGCGAGCCCGAGCGCGCGCGCCGGACCGCGCGCGACAAGAAGCGAAGCGCGTCGGCATGAGACTCGTGGGCGGCAAGTTCCGCGGCCGCGCCATCGCGGTGCCCAAGCACGAGGGCCTGCGCCCCACCGCCGACCGCGTGCGCGAATCCATTTTCAACATCCTCGTGCACGGCATCGAGGATTTTGCCGTGGAAGGCGCGCGCGCCGTCGATCTCTTCGCCGGCACGGGCGCGCTTGGTCTCGAGGCGCTGTCGCGCGGGGCGCTGTTCTGTCTGTTCGTCGAGGAAAGCCCCGAGGCGCGCGCGCTGATCCGCGACAACGTCGAGGCGCTGCAGCTGACGGGGGAAACGCGCATCTTCCGCCGCGACGCCACCGATCTGGGCCCTGCGGGCACCATGGCGCCGTTCACCCTGGCCTTTCTCGACCCGCCCTATGGCAAAGGGCTGGCAGAGAAGGCGCTTGCCTCGCTCAGCGATGGCGGCTGGCTGGTGCCGGGGGCGGTCGCCGTCGTGGAGGAGCGCGCAAACGTCGAGATCGCGCCGCCGCCGGGCTTCGCCGAGATCGACCGGCGCACCTGGGGCGACACGCAGGCGCTTTTTGCGCGCTATCAGCCGACCAACCCCTCACCCGCCGCTCATGCTTGCGCATTTTGCGGCGACCTCTCCCTCAGGGAGAGGTGAAGTAGCCGCAGTGAATCGACCCACCTCTCCCAGAGGGAGAGGTCGGAAGCGAATGCAAATGAGCTTCCGGGTGAGGGGATGAACGCTGGGATGAGGCTGCCTAAGCGGGCTCGCGCGGCATCAGGATCCACAAGACGATGTAGACCAGGATCCCTGGGAAGGCCGCCGACAGGAGCGACAGCACCACGTAGCCGAAGCGCACGAGCGTGGGATCCCAGCCGAGCCACTTGGCGATGCCGCCGCACACGCCGGCGATGAGAGCGCCGTCGCGCACGCGCATCAAAGGACGGGACATGGGATCGTCGTGCATGATGGGTTCGTTGTGCATGGTGACTTTCCGGTTAAGAGGTTGCCGGCAGAAGGTGCCGCGCTTCACAAGCACGATGTGAGAAACGCGCCGGCGCCCGGAAAGTTCACTACTAGGATCTAAGGGCCAAGGCTATTGATGTAGGCGACGATGGTATCGATCTCGTTATCGGTCAACTGAAACTTGGGCATCTCGTCGTGCGGACGCGCGATGCCACGCGTTAACGGATCGCGCAGCGCCAGGATCGGATGGCGCTTGTGAATGTCACGCCAGGCAGGCGCGCGCGGATTGGGGCTGTCGCCTGTTTTGCCGATGGCGTGGCACCAGGCGCAGTTCTTCTGCGCCAGCGCACGCCCCTGGGCGATGAGCTTGTCGCTCTCGGCGGAGACGGTGACGGGCTCGCCCAGACGCTTGAGGCCCTTCTTGGCCCCGACGAGCGACGGATCCAGCGACAGCGCACGGCGGAAATCGGCGGATGCGGCCTTCTTGTCGCCCTTCGCCTCGAACACGTAGCCACGGTTGTTGTAGGCGAGCGCGTAGATGGGATTGAGTGCGATGGCGGCGCTGTAGTCGTTGATCGCCTTGTCGAGATCGCCCTTCTTGCGCCACGCCAGCCCGCGGTTGTTGAGCGCGGAGGCATTCTTGGGATCGCGCCTGATGGCGACCGTGAAGTCGGCGATCGCCTCGTTGGCGTTGCCCTTGACGAGCTGCGCATACCCGCGCGCGACGTAGAGACCCGCCCCTTCGTCGTTCAATCGGATCGCCTGCGTGAAGTCGGAGATGGCCCCGTCCGTCTGATTGAGAGCGAGCCGCGCCTGCCCGCGCCCGAAATAGGACGCCCCGTCGTCCGCCTTGAGGCGCAGCGCCTCCGAATAGTCGGCGATGGCCTCCTTGTGGGCGGCACGGTCGAGATAGGCTTCGGCACGCGTGCGATAGGCTTCCGCACGCGCAGGCGGCGGCGCCGACTTGTCCGCGATCACGTCGCTGCAGGCGGCGATCCGCGCCGCGTTGACGCGGGCCTCGGTGCAGTCCTTCAAGCGATCCGCCTGCGCCGCACCGGCAGCGAGCGTCAGCACCGCGGCGCCCGCGCAAAGCGCCAATTTCATTTTGAGAGTCACGATAGGCCCCTCCCCAATTCATGAAACGCAAGCGTTAGCGCGGGCAATTGCGGCAGACCTTGCGCCGGATCAATGGCGCCAACGTGTCCCCTGTCCCCATGCCGCTTCGCATGGGGACGAGGGAGAAGTCAGCGCCGGCCGAACAGCCGCTCGATGTCGGAGAGCTTCAGCTCGACGTAGGTGGGGCGCCCGTGGTTGCACTGGCCCGAGTAGGGCGTCGCCTCCATGTCGCGCAAAAGCGCGTTCATCTCCTCCGGGCCGAGCCGGCGCCCGGCGCGCACGCTGCCGTGGCAGGCAAGCGTCGCGCACACCGCCTCCAGCCGCTCCTTGAGAGCGAGCCCGGCTCCCTTCGCCCGCGATGTCGGCGGCGAGGTCTTTCACGAGACCTTGCACGTCCGCTTCGCCGAGCAGCGCCGGCGTCTCGCGCACGGCGACGGCGCCCGCACCGAAAGCCTCGACCACGAGCCCAAGCTCGGCCAGCTCGCAGGCGCGCTCGGCAATCGCCTCGGCCTCGTGCGGCTCGAGATCGACGACGACGGGAATGAGCAGGCCCTGGCGCGCGACGCCACCTTCGGCCAGCATCGCCTTCATGCGCTCGTAGACGAGGCGCTCATGCGCCGCGTGCTGGTCGACGATGACGAGCGAGTCGCGCGTCTGCGCCAGGATGTAGGTCTCGTGCACCTGCGCGCGCGCCGCCCCCAGCGGCCGGTCGAGCAGCGCCTCGGGGATGGGCGCGGCATGCGCCCGCGCATCGGCGCTCGGTGCGGCGAACGCCTCGAACGGTGCCTGCATCGCCTCGGCCAGGCCGAACGACACGGGCCCGCGCCCGCTCTGATAGGCCGGCGGCCGCGGGCGCTCGAACGGCACCACGTTGGGCCGCAATTCATCGAGCGTCGCCGCGCCACCGCCGGCAGAGGCGCGATGGCCGGCACCCTGCAGCGCCAGTCCCAGCGCGTTGACGAGCAGCGAGCGCACGCCCGCCGGCGTCGCGAAAGCGCACTTCTGCTTTGGCGGGGTGCACATTCACATCGACCTCGGCGGGCGGCAGCGTGAGAAAAAGGGCCAGCAGCGGATGGCGACCGCGCGGGATGAGGTCGCCGTAGGCTGCGCGCACTGCGCCGACCAGCAGCTTGTCCTTCACGGGGCGGCCGTTGACGAACAGGAACTGCTGCGCGGTGTCGGGGCGGTGCAGGGTCGGCAGGCCGGCAAAGCCCTGCAACCGCAATGTCGCCGCGCGCGCCGGCAATGGGCAGCGCATCGGCGAGGAACGCTTGCCCCATGATGCGCCCCAATCGTTTCAGGTGCCCGTCGGGGCCGCCCGCCTCGCGCGGAAAACGAAGCCCGGTGCGCTCGCCCGTGGTCAGCGTGAAGCCGACCTCGGGCTGCGCCATGGCAAGCCGCTTGACGATTTCCGCAACCGCCATGTTCTCCGCGCGCTCGGATTTCACGAACTTCAAACGCGCCGGGACGCTGGAAAAGAGATCGCGCACCTCGACCAGCGTGCCCGGATTGCCGGCGGCGGGCTTGATCGGCGCCTTGGCTCCGCGGTCGACGGTGACGGCAAAGGCCTCGCCGGCGCCCATCGCGCGCGACTGCACCGTCAGCCTGGCGATGGAGCCGATGGAGGGCAGCGCCTCGCCGCGGAAGCCCAGCGTCTGAATGGCGAACAGATCCTCCTCCGACAGCTTGGAGGTGGCGTGACGCTCCACGCACAAGCAGAGATCGTCCGGCCCCATGCCGGAGCCGTCATCGGTGACGCGGATGAGCGACAGCCCGCCCGACGCGGTCACCACGTCGATCTCGGAAGCCCCGGCATCGAGTGCGTTCTCCACGAGCTCCTTGACCACGCTCGCGGGCCGCTCGACCACCTCGCCCGCGGCGATGCGGTTGATGGTCTCCGGCGATAGCTGGCGAATGGGCATGGTCCCTCCTGTCCGCGCGGAAGGGTAGCCCATCCCCCGATTCGCTTCGAATCCGACACAAAGAAGCGGGGATCAGCGGCTTTTTACCAATTGCGCTAAGGCTGTACGAACCGCCCTCGGACAATCTGACCACTTCTCAAAAAACGCAGGTCGGATCCCTCGATGACAAACCCTCTCTCCCGCCGCCAAGCTCTCGCCGCCCTTGCCGGCGTCGGCACCGTTGCCGCGCTTCCCGGAGCCGCACACGCCTGCAGCCGCGTCTTCTGGAACCAGAACCCAGTGAAGCTCGTCGGGCGTACGCTCGACTGGAGCCGCAACTTCGATGAGGCCATGTGGGCGCTGCCGGCGGGCATGAAGCGCGAGGGCCGCGTCGAGGACAATGCCGCCAATTGGACCTCGAAGTATTCAAGCGTCATCATCGCCGGGCTCGATATCTGCACCGAGGAGGGCATCAACGAGAAGGGCCTGGTGGTCAATCTCCTCTTCCTCGACGGCACCAAGTACGAGCCGCGCGACTCCAAGCGGCCGGGCATCGCCTTCTATCAATGGCCGCAGTTCTACCTCGACAACTACGCCACCGTGAACGAGGTGATTGCCAACCTCGATCAGGTGCAGGTGGTCAATACGGCGCTCGGCGAGGAGTATCCTGAGGGCCTGCCGCTGCACGTCGCCATTGCCGACGCTTCCGGCCAGTCGGCCATCATCGAGTTCATCAAGGGCGAGCCGGTCGTGCACCTGGGCCGCGAGTACCAGGTGATGACGAATGAGCCCACCTACGACAAGCAGATCGCCAACATGCTGCGCTACAAAACCTTCGGCGGCACGGTCACGGAGCTACCCGGCGGAATCCAAGCGGAGGATCGCTTCGTGCGCGCCGCCTACACGCTCAAGTACCTGCCAAAAACGAGCGACCCGGTGCAGGCCGCCGCCAGCATGATGAGCCTCATGAACAACGTGTCGGTGCCGTTCGGCAGCCCGTACTCGGGCGTGTCGGGCACCTATCCCACGTGGTACCGCTCGATCATGGATCCGGACTCCCGCCTCTACTACGTGCAGACCACGATCACGCCCAACACGTTCTGGGTGGAGATGGACAAGCTCGATCTGAAGCCCGGCGCGACGCCGCGCAAGCTGTCCATCTTCGATCCCAAGCTGATGGGCGAGGTGAGCGGCGACTTCAAGGACGGCAAACCCTCGGTCTGACAGACGAGCCTGACTGGCGCCGCAAAAAAGCGTCTTGACGCGCATTCGCGTCTGCTTTATTTAACCGATTAGTTATTTAACTGACAGCTTAACTAGCGGATGCCCATGGATCCCCTCTCGACCAAGTTCGCAGCGCTTGCCGATCCGACGCGGCGCGCGATCCTCGCCCGCCTGGCGCTCGGGGAGACATCGGTGTCGGAGCTGGCCGAGCCTTTCGCCATGAGCCTGCCCGCGGTCTCCAAACATCTGAAGGTTTTGGAGACCGCCGGCCTCATCACGCGCGCGCGCGAGGCCCAGTGGCGTCCGGCCCGCCTCGAGCCCGAGGCGCTGAAGGATGTGGACAGCTGGCTCGAGCAGTACCGCGCGCTGTGGGAGGCGCGCTTCGACCGCCTCGACGCCTATCTCAAGACCCTGCAGGCCCAGCAGAAGAGCGACAAAAAACGCGTGCCGGCAAAGCGGCGGAGCCGCAATCGATGACCGCCTCTTCCACCCTCTCGCGATGCCCAGAGCCAAGGAGCAGTTACGTGACCGCCAAGTTCAGTCTCGACGTGACCAGCGATCCCAAGGTCATTGCCGGCACCCGCATCTTCGACGCCCCGCGCGCATTGGTGTTCTCCGCGTGGACCGAGCCGCGCCATCTCGCGCAGTGGTTCGGGCCGAACGGCTTCTCGCTGACGACGCACTCATTCGACTTCCGCGCCGGCGGCATCTGGCGCTTTGTCATGCACGGCCCCGACGGACGCGACTATCCCAATCGCGTGACCTTCGACGAGATCCTCCCGCCCGAGCGCATCGCCTTTCGGCACGGCGGCGAGGACGACTTCGAGCACATCCAGTTCAAGACCGTCGTCACGTTCGAGGAGGTCGGCGGCAAGACCAAGCTCACCATGCGCGGGATCTTTGCCTCGGCAGAGGAGCGCGACCGCGTCATCCGCGAGCACGGCGCCGACAAGGGACAGGTGGAAACGCTGGCACGCCTCGACGAGTATGTTGCGCGGCTGGCGCAAGACCAGAAGGCCTGAGGCGGGAGAACCCCATGTCGCTGACGCTCTATTTCCATCCCTTCTCGTCCTACTGCCAGAAGGTGCTTACCGCGCTCTACGAAAACGATACGCCGTTTACGCCGCATACCGTCGACCTGATGAACGAGGTGGAAGGCGCCGCGTTCAAGAAGCTCTGGCCCATCGGCAAGTTCCCGGTGTTGCGCGACGAGGCTGCCGACCTGACGGTCGCGGAATCAACGATCATCATCGAGTATCTGTCGCAGCACCGTCCGGGTCCCACCGCGCTGCTGCCGGCGGACCCGGACCGGGCGCGGGACGCCCGCTTCAAGGACCGCTTCTTCGACCTGCACGTGCACGAGCACATGCAGAAGATCGTGTTCGACCGTCTGCGCCCGGCGGACAGCAAGGATCCTTTCGGCGTCGAGCAGGCCAGGAGCCGGCTCGGCACCGCCTACGCCATGCTCGAAGCGGACATGGCGAGCAGAACGTGGGCGACCGGCGAGGACTTCACGATCGCAGACTGCGCCGCCGCGCCGGCGCTCTTCTATGCAAATCTCCTGGTGCCGTTCACCGACACCCACAAGTCGGTCGCTGCGTATCTCGACCGTCTGAAGAGCCGACCTTCGTTCGCGCGCGTTCTGCGCGAGGCGGAGCCCTACCGCCATCTGTTTCCCAAGTAGCAAATCAACGAGTCAGGACCCGAGCCATGGCGACAGCGCCCAACCCAAGCAATGAGCCGGAGCAGGACTTCGTCATCTCCCGCACCTTTGATGCGCCCCGCGACCTGGTGTGGAAGGTCTATTCCGAAGCCGAGCACCTTGCCCAATGGTGGGGTCCCAAGGGCTGCACCATCCGCGTGGTGAAACTCGACGTCCGCCCCGGCGGCATGTTCCACTACGCCATGGCCTACCAGCCCGGTCAGGACATGTGGGGCCGCTTCGTGTACCGCGAGATCGTGCCGCCCGAGCGCATGGTGTTTGTCAGCTCGTTCTCTGACGCGGACGGCGGCGTGACGCGCGCGCCCTTCCCCACCATTGGCCCAACGTTTCCGCTCGAGATCCTCAACACGATGACGCTCACCGAGGACGGCGGCAAGACGACGGTCAGCCTGCGCGGCCATCCGCTCAACGCCACGGACGAGGAGCGCGCCACCTACCGCGGCATGTTCGGCTCCATGCAGCAGGGCTACAGTGGCACATTCGACGAGCTCGCCCGGTACTTGGCCGAGCTGCAGGAGACGCTGTAGCCGGGCCGCCACATGGGCGCAGCATTCGCCGCGAGGGATTTGGCCGCCACAGGAGGCGCTTACCCCCGCCGCAAATTCGCGCTACGAATAGTGTGGGCAATAAGGCTTCGGTCTCTCACACCATGCACGTGCGGATTTTCATCGTCCTGTCGATGGCGGGGCTGGCGCTGCTCGCTCCCGACGCGCCGGCGCTGGCCGACGGCCTCATCGACGAGCTGAAGATCGGCGTGCTCGCCCACGACGTCCCCGACCTGTGGAGCGGTTTTCAGGCGGAGCCGGACGCGGCCGACATCAACGTCGAGGCGATTTTCTCGCCCTCGATTGCTTTCCTGGGGGGAACGATCCGGCCCGCGCTTGGCGCCTCGATTAATACGCAAGGCTACACCAGCAACGTCTATCTCGACGCGCGCTGGCAGTCGAGATGAACTGCGGCGTGTTCTTGGGCCTTGGGCTCGGCGGCACCGTGCACGATGGGCAACTGAAGCTCGAGAACTGGGACGAGAAGGCGCTCGGCTCGCGCGTCCTGTTCCATATCCCGGTCGAGCTGGGCTACCGCTTTGATGCCCACAACTCGCTGTCGGCCTATTTCGAGCACATGTCGAACGCCTACACCGTCGACCCCAACGAAGGCATGGACCGCCTCGGCGTGCGCTACGGCTACCGCTTCTAGAGGATGCACACGTCAGCCGGTGACGTGGTAGCCGGCGTCGACGTAGCAGATGTTGCCCGTGATCGAGCGCGCCGCATCGCTCGCCAGGAAGGCTGCAAGCCCGCCCACATCTTCGAGCGTAACGAGATGGTGCTCCGGCGCCGCCTTGCTGGCACGGTCCAACAGCTCGTCGAAGTGGGCGATGCCGGACGCCGCGCGCGTGGCGACCGGCCCCGGCGACAGTGCGTTGACGCGGATCTGCTTGGTGCCGAGCTCGACCGCCATGTAGCGCACGGCCGCCTCGAGCGACGCCTTCACCGGCCCCATGATGTTGTAGTGAGGCACCGCCTTGTCGGCGCCGTAGTAGCTCATGGTCAGAAGCGCGCCACCTTTGGTCATGAGCGGCTCGGCGAGCTTGGCCATGCGCAGGAAGGAATGCACCGACACCTGCATGGCGAAGGCGAAGCCCTCCGCCGAGCAGTCGATGATGCGCCCCTGCAAGTCCTCGGCCTTGGCGTAGGCGATCGAGTGGAGCAGGAAGTCGAGCCGGCCCCACTTGTCGGCGATCTGCCGGTAGACGGCGTCGAGCTCGCCGTTAGCCGTCACATCGCAGGGCGCGATGATCGCGCTGCCCAGCGCCTCGGCGAGCGGGCGCACGTGTGGCTCGGCCTTGGCATTGAGATAGGTAATGGCGAGGTCGGCGCCGGCCTCGCGGAACGCGCGCGCGCAGCCGTAGGCGAGGCTGTGCTCGTTGGCGATGCCGACGATGAGCCCTTTCTTGCCGCGCAGTGAAGCCATGTTGCCCCGGGGGAGTTCGAGCAAGCCAGATGCCCCGCATACCGGGCAATTATTACGTGCCTGCTATGCGCACCACCCTTCGCGGCGATCGGCCACAGGGATGAGCCTGCCGGCCGGCAAAACGCGCCCGTTAGACATAGGTGGAGTTGCGCCCGTTCCCGGCCTCTGCGAATGATCACGTGCGGGGCGGCGCGACCGCCCTTGCTGCACGCACCGTCGAGCAGGAGGCCCCATGCGCCTAGATGCCATCGCCATCGGCAACGACCCGCCCCATGACGTCAATGTCGTCGTGGAGGTGCCCGTTGGCGGCGAGCCGATCAAATACGAGATGGATAAGGACGCGGGCACCCTCGTCGTCGACCGGTTTCTCTACACGCCCATGCGCTATCCCGGAAACTACGGCTTCGTGCCCCACACGCTATCCGCCGACGGCGATCCCATCGACGTTCTGGTGTGCAACACGCGCGCGATCTTCCCTGGTGCGGTGATGAATTGCCGGCCCGTCGGCGTCCTCGTCATGGAGGACGAGGGCGGCGGCGACGAGAAGGTCATCGCCGTGCCCAGCAGCAAGCTGACGCGGCGCTACGAGAAGGTCGCCAACTACACCGACCTGCCCGGCATCTCGGTGCAGCAGATCGAGCACTTCTTCGCCCACTACAAGGATCTGGAGCCGGACAAATGGGCAAAGATCCACCATTGGGGCGATGCCGCCGAGGCGCGTCGGCTGATCGACGAGGCCATCGACCGTGCCAAGACGAAGGCCAAAGGCTAACGCCAACCAACAGGATGACAGCGACGGCGAACGCCCGGGGCCCCAAGCCTCGGGCGTTCGCGCTCTTGGCCAACCCCGACCCCTTGCGACATACCGCACTGCACAAAAGTACCATTGCACCGCATCATAGAGCAGGCCTATACCTCCATTGGCAGAACCCAATAAGGGCTGCCGTTGCCCACAAATCCATTCCGGGGAGGATTGAAATGCCTGCAAGATTTCTGATCGTCGAGGACCATCCGATCTTTGCCGACGCCTTGCGGATGACCCTTGCCGCGGAGCTGTCGAACGTATGCTTCGTCCATGCCGGCACGCTCGCCGAGGCCAAGGACGCGCTCGAGGGCGGCGCCGAGTTCGACCTCGTGCTCCTGGACTTATGGCTTCCCGACACGCATGGGTTTGCCGGTCTGATCGAGCTGCGCGGGCGCTTCCCCAAGCTGCCCATCGTGATCATCTCTGCATTCGCCGATCGGACCGTCGTGCACCGGTCGATGGTGTACGGTGCCGCCGGGTTCATCCCGAAATCGGCGCGCAAAGAGGCCTTCCTGCAGGGGATCCACACCGTTCTCGCCGGCGAGATCGTGCTGCCACGCGACTGCTTGGCGCCCAACTCCGTGGCCAGCATCGAGACGGACGCCCTGACCTCCAAGCTGCAGACCTTGACCCAACAGCAGCTGCGCGTGCTGCAGATGCTGTGTCAGGGGCTGCTCAACAAGCAGATCGCGTATGAGCTCGAGGTCGGCGAAGCCACCGTCAAGGCGCACATCAGCGAGATTTTGCGCAAGCTTCACGTCTGCTCGCGCACGCAAGCCGTGCTCGAAGTCTCCAAGCTCGATTTCGGCGCGGTGCTCGCGCTCTACATGGGTCAGAACGGCGCCTCCGTGCTGCCCGAAACGCACCGCGTGAATTGAGAACTCGTTTGCCTGGGGGCGTCATGGACAACGAGAAGATGCGCTGGTGGCGGCTGAAGGTTGCGTTGGCGTGCTTCGTCGCCATCGTGCTGTTTGGAACCGTCTTGGGCCTCGTCCCTCCGATACCCTGATCGGCAGCCTACAAATGCTGACCTTGTGAGGCTGCAATCAGACGGCTCAACTCCTGCGCCTGCTGCACATAGGTTTCAGACTGCCGCTTGATATGTTGCTGGTAGGCAGCGACCCACGTTTCCAGGTCGCGAGCCTTCGCCAGCTCGCTTGCCATGGCCAAGCCGGCCTCAGAATTTTGCTCGGCGTACTGCATCAAGCGCTGCTGAATCTCCTTGGCGGTCGCAGCCATGGTTTCGCCCGATGCCCCGGCAGCGATTTGCGCCTGACGCGTTGCGGCCATGAATTGATCATAGGAACTCCGCGCTTGGCGGACGTTCTGCTGAGCAAGGTCGCGCATGGCGACGGGGAATTCCCAGTTTGTATCCAAGTCCATCGTTCGCCTCCACCGTCTCGTTTTGCGTGCGGGCGCAACTGCAATCAGGCCGCTAGTGCTTGGCAGTAGCGCTCAATCTGTCCTTGCACCTCGTCGATCGTCGCCATGCCATCGAGCGAGCGAAGCTTGCCGTGCGCGAAGTAGTAGCCGACGAGCGGAGCCGTCTCGCAATAATAGGCCATTAGCCGGTTCTTCAGCGTCTCGACGTTGTCATCGGCGCGGCGCGCAAACTCTCTCGAACCGCACACGTCGCACAGACCCGCGGCTTTCGGCGGCTTATGGCGATCATGGTAGCCGGCGCCGCACTTGGCGCAGCTGAAACGACCGCAGAGGCGATCAACGAGAGCGACCTCGTCGACCTTGATCTCGATCACGGCATCGAGGTTCTTGTTCAGTCGTTCCAAGATCGTGTCGAGCACCGCCGCTTGAGCCAGAGTGCGCGGAAAGCCATCAAGGATGAAACCTCCCGCGCAATCCGGCTCAACGAGGCGCGTGGCAATGATGTCGATCACGATCGCGTCGGGAACCAAGCCGCCCTTGTCCATGGTCGCCTTGGCCTTGAGACCCATTTCGGTTTTGGCCTGAACGGCCGCACGTAATATTTCGCCGGTCGAAAGTTGGACAAGCCCGTACCGCTGAGCGAGAAACTGCGCTTGGGTGCCCTTCCCAGCCCCCGGGGGGCCCAACAGAATAAAATTCATCACCGCCCCGACTGCCCCCGCGCGCGCAAAGTCCCGCACGCAGTTTCTCTTCAGAGATGCTGATCGAACAGCAGTGGGATGTTAGTAACGCGCGCGCCGAGGAACAATTCGACTTTGGTCAACGCGGCGTCATCAGGCCCCGCACCATGATCACCGGAACGGTGTGCGCCAAAACTTCAGCCCTTCGTGGGCTCTTTTTTCTGGGCCTGCTTGAAGGTGGGCTTGCCGACGATCGTCACGATCAGGTTGTCGCTCGCGAGCATGCGCTTGGCCACCCGTTTGAGGTCGTCGAGCGTCACCGCTGCAATCATGGCATTGCGATTGTCGACGTACTCGGGACCAAAGCCGTCGACCTGCAGCCCCAGAAGCTGGGTTGCGATCTTGGCGTTGGTGTCGAAGCGCAGAGGATAGGAGCCGATCAGGTAGCTCTTGGCGTTGTCCAGGTCCTCTTGGCTCGGACCGTTGTCGGCCATCTTCTTCATCTCGTCGCGGATCACATCGAGCGACTGCGCCATCGCCTCGTTGCGGGTGGCGACCCCGCCGGCGAAGATCGAGGCGTGCTGGTAGGGATAGACGTAGGTGTAGACCGAGTAGGCGAGCCCGCGCTTCTCGCGCACCTCTTCCATCAGCTTGGAGGCGAAGCCGCCGCCGCCGAGAATCTGATTGAGGACGAAGGCCGGAATGAAGTCGGGATCCTTGCGCGGCATGGCACCGAGGCCGAACACCGCGACCGACTGCGGCACGTTCATCTCGTCGATCTCTTGGCGGCCGCCGGTCACCGGGGCCGTCTTGGCGACGGGCATGAGGTCGGCCTTCGGCGCCAGTCCGCCGAACACCTCGTCGAGCAGCTTGCCGAGCTGCTCGGCGTTGATGTCGCCGACGGCGACCACCTTCAGGGTGTCCTTGGCGAAGACCCGCTTCCGGTAATTCTCGAGATCCTCACGCGTGATCTTCTTGCCGACCGTTTCCTCGGTGCCGTTGGACGGGCGTCCGTATGGGTGGCCGGCGAAGGCCGTTGCGTACCAATTCTCCAGCGCGACCTTGTCGGGATCGCGGGCGGCGTAGACCAGAGAGGCGAGCAGCTGCCCGCGGATGCGCTCGACCGCGTCCGCGTCGAAGCGCGGCTCGTTGAGCGCCAGCTTCAGGAGCTTTACGGACTCGTCGCGGTTGGCGGTGAGCGTCTCGAAGTTGCCGTAGAAGGCATCCTTGGCATCCTCGTAGCTCATGCGCATGGAGAGGTCCTCCAAGCGCTCCTGGAAGTCGTGCGAGTTGAGATCGCCGGCGCCCTCGTCGAGCATGGCGGTGAGGAAGTTGCCGACCCCCTCCTTGCCGACGGGGTCCTGAGAGCTGCCGCCCTCGAAGGCGAAGCGCATGGCCATCATGGGAACCGAGTGCTCTTCGACGAGCCAGGCCTCGATCCCACCGGGGCTCTTGATTTGCTGGATCTTCATGGCGTGTGCGGGCCCGCTGAACGTGGTGAGGAGTGCGACAAAAGCCAAGGCGAGCGGCGCGGCCGCGTACATGCGCGTCAGCCGGCGAAAGTTTACGCGCAGGACGTGGGCTTTAGCCATGGGGTACCCTTCGAAGCTGCGAACTGTTGAACCGCGAATCACGAGCGCGAGTGGGCGACAGGTTGCTCGACGCGCTCACCGCTGCCTTCGGGCTGCTCGGGCAGGAGCCAGCCCGTGACCGAATGGCGCTTGTCGAGGACGGAGGCCGCGGCCTTCTTCACGTCCTCGGGCGTGACCTTGGCGATGGCATGCGGCCAAGCCTCCATGTCGGCGAGCGAGCGGCCGACGGCGATGCCCCACCCGTAACGGCGGGCAAGGGAGGCCTGGTTGTCGCTCTCGTAGATGTAGTCGGCGAGGAACGTCTTCTTGGCGCGCTCCAGCTCGGCGGCGGTGATGCCGTTGGTACGAACGTCGTCGAGGACGCCGTCGACCGCCGTCTCGATCTTGTCGAGGCTCACGCCGGGATTGGCGACCGCGTAAAGAGAGACCGCGCCGTTGTCGAGGCTCCAGCCGGAGAAGTCGCCGCCCGAGGTCGCGGCAATCTTGTCCTCGACCACCAGCTTCTTGTAGAGGCGGCTGGTCGCGCCATCGGCCACGACCTTCATCAACAGATCGAGCGCCTCGGCCTCGCCGGGCTTGGCGTTGGTGTAGCTCGGCGCGATATAATAGCGATGGAAGGAGGCGTTGCCCGCGCGCGGATCCTTGAGGACGATGCGCCGGGCCGCAATGTGCGGGGGCTCCTGCGGACGCTCACGCTTGCCGACGTCGGGGTTGGCGGGAACCTTGCCGAAGGTGTTCTCGGCAAGCCGCTTGACCTCCTCGGGCGTGACATCGCCGGCCACCACGAGGATGGCATTGTTGGGCGCGTAGTAGTGCTTGTAGAAGCGCAGCGCGTCCTCGCGCGACAGCTTGGCCATCTCGTGCTCCCAACCGATCACGGGAATGCCGTAGGGGTGGGAGAGATAGAGGGCGGCGTTCATCTGCTCATCGAGCAACGCGGTGGGGTTGTTGTCGATGCGCGAGCGGCGTTCCTCGAGGATAACCTGGCGCTCGGTCGCAACCTCGTCCTTGGTGAGACGCAGGTGCTCCATGCGGTCGGCCTCCATGTCCATCACGGTGCCGAGCTCATCCTTGGCGATGCGCTGGTGATAGGAGGTCACGTCCTGGCCGGTGAAGGCGTTGTCCTGGCCGCCGAGCCGCGACACGATCTTGGAGAACTCGCCGATCGCGATCTTGTCGGTGGACTTGAACATCAAGTGCTCAAGGAAGTGAGCGATGCCCGAGGTGCCCTTGGGCTCGTCGGCGGCGCCCACCTTGTACCAGACCATATGGGTCACGACGGGCGCGCGGTGGTCGGGGATCACAACCACGTCCATGCCGTTCGAAAGCTTGAACTCACTGGCACGGGGTTCAGCGTGGGCGGGGATGATTGCTTGTGCGTAAGCGAGCATTGCGACTGCCATGGAGAAGGTTGAAAGGCGGCGGAGGCCGAATTTGCGCATCGATCAAACCTCGATCAAGTTGGCCCGAGATGAACCCGCCACAATCTTGCATGTCCCTCCTACGACGACGGCCTCGAACGCCGAGGATGGTTATCGTCAAAGGACGCACCCTGAGGCGCTAGAGAGGCCGGTTTGGTGAACACCGCGATGGTCACATCTCCGCAATAGGAGGCATTGATGTCAAATGACAACGTGTTCATCTCGGGCGTCTGCCCCCATCCTTGCTGCTTGAATTACGGGCAATCGTCGCCATATCGAGTACAAGTTCCCGGCGCCCGGAGACGGGGCCGGGCGGCAGGGGCCCGAACAGGGGTCTGCCGCAGCCGACGAAATAGAAGGTCGCTTTATGGAAAGGGCTTTCGCACGATGTCGCGCCTATCCCTGCTTTCGAACCCGCTGCTGTTAGGGTTCGACGAGATTGAACGGCTGATCGACCGCGCCAGCAAGGGCGGCGGCGACGGCTATCCACCCTACAATGTAGAGCGCATCGAGGCCGCCGACGGCGAGGGCGAGACGCTTCGCATTACGCTGGCGGTGGCGGGCTTTACCCGCGGCGACCTCGAGATCATGCTGGAGGATCGCCAGCTCACCGTTCGCGGCAAGCAGCAGGACGACAAGGGCCGCGAGTACCTCTACCGCGGCATCGCTGCCCGCCAGTTCACGCGCACGTTCGTGCTGGCGGAGGGAATCGAGGTAAAGTCGGCGAACTTGGCCAACGGTCTGCTCGCCATCGACTTGGAGCGCCTTGAGCCGGAGCGTCTGGTGCGCGCGATCGCGATCGGCGACAGATCATCGCAGCCGTGATCGTTACGTTAGTAGGGTTGCCGGCCGCAGCACGCGCAGGGCCGGTATCGGGACGGAAGAGTGGAGAGCGCTCTGGCCCGTCGAATGCGGTGACGCACCGCGCACGACTTGGAGAAGGAGTTGCGTCATGACCGAGCATGAAAAGACCACGCAGCCGGATCACGTCATGACCGAGAGAGAGCTGGCCACATTGGGCGGCGGCGTCGTCGCCTACATCAAGACGCTCACCTCGGACGAGGCGAGCCGGATGTTCCCGGCGATCGAAGGGCTGCCCGAGGGTATCAACCTGTTCTCGCTGCACGCCGCCGACGGCACGCCCTTGGCGCTGACCGACACGCGGCAGGCCGCGATCGGCCACGCGCTCGACGACGATCTGCAGATCGCCAGCGTGCACTAAGGCCAGGCGGCAATAACACCTCGCGAGCAACGTTCGACCCCGGCGTCCGCGCCGGGGTCTTTTTTTGTCACGTGCGGTAGCTGGCGAACTGGCCCTTGGGGCGGAAGCGCTCCAGGTAGGTCGGCACGATCGCCGCCACGCCGTGCGGCGCGCTGATGCCGAGCCCCTGCAGCGTACGCTTGGCGCTCTTGGCCGTCTCGCTCACGATGGTGTCGTGCTGCAACAGCCGCACCTGGTCGTAGGTGATGGGGCGCAAGGTGTTGGGCAGCGGCCAGGTGAGCAGCGCCTGCAGCTTGGCGAGCCAGAAGGGCAGCGGCAGGTACATGCGCTCACGGTCGCTCCATCGCTGCACGAGGTCGAGAATCTCGCGGAAGGTCAGAACCTCCGGACCACCCAGCTCGTAGACGGCGCCGGGCTTGCCGGCGCCCATCAGGCAGGTGGCGACGGCGGCGGCGACGTCACCCACGAACACCGGCTGGAAGCGCGTCCTGCCACCGCCGATCAGCGGCAGGAACGGGGAGATGCGCGCCATCGCCGCGAACCGATTGAAGAACTCGTCCTCCGGTCCGAACACGATCGAGGGGCGCAGGATGATGGCGTCGGGAAACTCCTCGAGCACCGCGGCCTCGCCCTCCGCCTTGGTGCGCGCATAGCGGGAATGCGACTTGGGGTCGGCCCCGATGGCCGAGATGTGCACGAAGCGTGTGGCGCCTTCCTCGCGCGCCGCCTTGGCGACCGCGCGGGCACCGTCCACGTGGATGGCGCGGAACGTCTGCCGGCCGGTCGGGGCGAGCACGCCCACGGCATTGACCACGGCCTTGGCGCCCTCGACGGCGCGGCCCGCCGATTCGGGAAAGCGCAGGTTCGCCTGCACCGGAAAGATCTGCCCGACGCGACCCGAGGTTTGCAGGAAGCCCGCAAGATCAGGACGGCGCTCGGCGGCGCGAATCCGCCAGCCGTCCTTGGCAAGCGCCGCAACCGCATAGCGGCCGACGAAGCCCGACCCGCCGAACACGGTTGCCAGCCCCTGGTTGTCCAGACGATCCGCCATGCTCAAAGCCCTCTTTGCCGCCGCCAAAGCCTCAGTCCCGCAACGACTATAGGGGGCCGGCGGCGGGGGTGTGAAGCGGACTTGCCGATTTGCCAGAGTAGAATTGACAAGGTGGCCAACGCTCTCTAACTCATCGCCCTCGTGCCCAGGTGGCGGAATTGGTAGACGCACTAGCTTCAGGTGCTAGCGTTCGCAAGGACGTGGAGGTTCGAGTCCTCTCCTGGGCACCACCGTTCAAATTTTCCCTTACAATCCAGCATGTTGGCCCAGTGTAAAACAGAACCCTGGCTGGGGGAGTGGCTGTTGCAAGCCCCCGCAACCGAATCGGAGTCCAACAGAATGGGCACCCGGCTCAAGATCGTCGGCGCGAAACTGACGTGAGCTTTCCCTAGAAGAGCAGCCGCGCGCCGACTTCGCAGCGACGTCCGCTATGGGCCAGTACCCGACTCAGCCGCCCGCTGCTCGGCATAGTGTCTCGTGGCCGCAGGCAAGTAACTGGGGGTGCCTAGCCCTCAGCATCGACTTAAACATGCGTCCCGACCCCGCCCGCACCCATCTACGCAATTCTTTCGCTCTATCGGACTGGTATCGACGCCGCTCGGGCAGCCGCTAGTACAGGTATCGTACTGGCTCAAGCATGTTATCTTGCACTGACTAAGTTGAGCCACGCGCAGGGCGTCTGGAGAAGCGTTGAACTGACCGTAAGCACCATTGGCGGCGGTTTGCGCAAGTTGCAAAAAACTGGCGCTGCTCAAGCTTAAATCGGGAGAGAGTGCGCTGTTGGCATTCAAGGCAATCATCACAACCAGAAGAACGCTAACTTTCCGCAACATAGTCACCTCCAATAAATTCTGGCCGATCGGCTACCTAGATCGGGCACCACGTTATATTGCCTTGTGCCGCACAAGCCCCCATGGTTGGCCCAGGTGGAATGCTAGTTCACCGTACGTCTGTCGCCTAGTGCCGCCTGGACAGCGCCAAGTTTAGCCTCCGTTTCAGGAGCAGAGCAGAGCAGACCACCCGCCCAGTCTTGACCAGAGGGGACGGGCCAGCAGTAGCCATAAGATTTGGACTCGGTACTGACCCGCCCCACAAGCTACGCGTTCGCGAAACGCGGTCTCGACTGGGCCGATTTGGATCGACGCCGATTGCGATTGGGGGGTAGCTATGTCTGAAGCAGAAGTTGTTGCCGCTTTCGCCACCCTGGGGCAAGCGTTCCTAGCTGGTCTTCAGGCGAGCTTCACGATCGTCTCGGCATATATCGTGGCACTATACTTCTTCCTTGGCCGCGCCCCGCTCGCAATGCGAATACTCGCATTTGCGTTTTTTTCGTCGACGCTTGCTGTGTTGGGCGTCTATTTGGCCGGAGCAAAGGCCTACGGCGACGGCATCGCAGTTTCACTATCGGAAATGCAAACCAAGACGAGTCTCACGACGCTCGGCAAGGTCGTCCTGTGGCTGATCAACAACCCGGACGCCTATGCGCTTTTGTACGCATCATTGGGAATTGGTCTGGCCGGCTACCTGGCGCTGTTCTACCTCACTTTCTTTTATCGTTGGCGTGAGGCTGCCTGGGCCGACCGCTGAGCTCGAGAACGTTTCCTACCAATGGATGTCACACGTTGCCGAATGTCAGCAGGGGTCATGAGCGTCCCTGAAGACAGGGCGCAGGCCGAGTTAGCATTCCCCTCAGAAGTGGTCACCCAATGACGTCACGTTGACGTCGGCGACGGGCCACGAGCGGGCGCCGCCGCCGAAAAGCACTGCGACCGACCCAAATAGAAGATCGCGAGTAGCTCCGACGACAAAAGACGCTCTCCGTAAAGGGTGCGGTAGGCTGCACGACTGTATCAGCTCTCGTATTGCGTTTTGGTGGCAGTAATGTCTGTCGCAAGTCCGAGCCTCGAAGCGTTTTCCCTCTAGATGCAGGCGTCTGACGCCGCTTGGGGCGAACCGCAAGCCATCAAGCGCCGAATTCCACCGGCGGAAGCGCTCGTCATTCGGCGGACTGCACCGCTGCCCCAGCGGAAGGCCTGGCGCACCCAAGGTCATAAAGGGTGTGTAATTCCGGCCGCACGAGCCGCCCATGGCCGATGTGCGGCTTTGTCTTCCGCAGGGCCATGCAGATCGGCTAGAATTACGTCGAACGTGTTTAAGCAGGGCAGCGATCGGGGGGCGTATGCGTCCGACGGATATTCCGCGTGCATTCCGCGAGGAGTCCCGCAATTTCTTCGACATACTCTACCGGCTGCGGGCCGTCCTTCTGCTCGCGCCCCTGCTCGTGCTCGCCTTCGCCAACGATCAAGTGATCGATATTGCGCATGAGTATTTGGGATCCCGCGGTCCGTTTCCCGATCGCTTCGACTTCGCGCTCGTCACGCTCGTGATCACGGCCGCGCTCCCGCTTCTGTTCATCCTCTTCATTCTGGATGCGCGCTACACAGGTGAAAGCCGCTACAGTCTGGGACAGCGCTCGGGATTGGCGCGGTGTTCCTTCTACCGATGCTGCCGGCTGTGTATTTCTGGGCCGAATTGCACTCCGGCCCCACCAATCTCGTCGCCCACCAATACACAGCGTGGAATACCTCGATAACCAACATTCTCTTCCTTGCCGCGATCTGCAGCCTCTTGTTCGCCGTGCTGCCCCCGATCATCGTCACAGCGCTCGCATGCGTTTGGAGGGGACTGCGGCTGCGCTGGGTCTACATCGCTCTTACCGTGCTGGGGCTCGCCGCCTATGCGAGCCTCTGCCTTCTTCCCCTGCTCGTACCCAACGAGCGCCTGTTCCCGCTCATCCGTGCCCTAACCAGTCGGATAGGCGTGTTCCCTTTTATTGGGTTGTTCCTGCTGGCGATCTTCTCCGTCGCCGCGCTGTCGTCGATCGCATTCGACACGTGGCGCATTCCGGTCTTCAGCTTGCTGGTCCTGACGGCGCTTGTCTTTTCCGTGATGGGTCTCAATTCGGACTTTGACGTCAGACTGCTCGGCTCGGGCAAGACCGAGATGAAGCCGCCGCCGATCGTCCACCGCATTCCGCCAATGGCTCAACGACCGCAAGGATTACACCCAGTACCGCGGCGCCAATCCGCCGCGTCCCTATCCCGTCTATCTGGTGGCGATGGCCGGAGGCGGAGCCTATGCCGGCTTCCATTCCTCCTATTTCCTCTCGCGATTGTTCAAGAGCTGCCCTAAGCTGCGGCATCACACGTTTGCCATTTCAGCAGTGTCCGGCGGCGCGCTCGGTGCCGCCTTGATCGCAACCGAGGCTGCCCGCAAGCCGGGCAGCGCCGAGCTCGTCGACGCCGATGCCGTGCTCAAGTGCAATGTTGATCCAGGTTTGGACGATGCGGGGCCGGACTTAAAAAAGATCGAGAAGTTCTTCTCCCTCGATCACTTCGGCTTCCTGGTTTGGGCCCGTCTCTATCCGGACATGCTTCGGCGGCTACTCTGGTTCAAGGTCCCCAGATTGAACTCCGATACGCTGTTCGAGCAGTGGTTCAATGCAAATTGGAAACAGGATCGCCGGGGATCCGCGAGCACTGAGCCTCTCCGAATTTGGTGTTCAGCTATTGGCGGCCCGATGGCGATGCGCCCGCCCTGTTCTTCAACGTCACCAATACAGAAACCGGCCGGGCTGAGGCCGTGTCGCCGCTGCACTTTCCGCGCAATCTGCCATCGCGCAAGAACAGCGATATGAGGCTGATCACGGCGGCCGGGCTCAGCTTCCGTTTTCCGATCCTGAGCTTGCCCGGAACCTTGCCGCGCAACAGCTTCATTCCGGCGCAAGGTTTCGATCCCGTCACGAACTACGACACGCTCGAGACAACGGCCACTTACGTCGACGGCAGCTACTATGAGAACTCAGGCTTGCAAGTGCTCGGCAGGGTGAGGACGGAGCTTGAGCACTCCGCGGCCGATCTCAACATCCAAGTGCGAGTAATCTCGTTTGCCGCCTCACCAAACGAGGAGAGGCTTCGCCCCTCGCGCAGCGACGAAGACACGCTCATTGCCCCCGTCAATGCGCTGCTTGCTGCGCGCATGCAGCGCGGCGTCGATGAATGGGAATCGTTCCTGCGCCACCATGGCAATTTCGACGCGTATTTGAGCCTGTATCAGGACAATTGGCACCATCACCTCCCCCTGGGTTGGACGCTGTCGCACCAATCGCTGACGTTCATCAAGCGCCATTTTGGGGTGCCGTCCGACTGCAGCTATACGGAACGGTTCTGGGAGATGTTGCCGCGCGATTTTGACGGAGCCCGCTCGTTCTTCGCCAAGCGGTTCCCGCCGAATGATTATGGTGAGGGCATGCCGGAGTTCCGCCCGCGCGATCTGGATGTAAAGGACGCAAGTCGCCTCTCTAAGCTCGATATGCTCTCTCAGCGCATCTACATGGGCTGCCAAGTGGGCAAGATCTTTCGCGACTTGGCGAACTAGCAGAAGGCTTGATGAAGAGGAACGCTCTGCCGCGGAGATCACCGTCGCGTCCGCATAGTTGGCATTGGTGGCCGTGGCGGCTTCAGGCTCGGCAGGTAGTCTCGGGCGTCTGAAGAGGCGCTGCTGCTGCGGCGACGTCTGGAAAGGGTCTTGGTCGTGTAAAAACGCCGCCGGGGATGATGGCCCCGAGGTGATGGGCAGGTTTGGAACCGCAAGTCACTGCCTCACACCCCGATGGCGACCAGTAGCGGCTTGACACCCATGATGTTCATGACGCGGGTCAGATTGTAGGCCAGCACGTGCAGCGCCATCTCGGCGGCGACCTTCGGCAACGTCTTCATCAGGAAGTGCGTGGCGCCCATGCGGGCCTTGAGCGTTCCGAACGGATGCTCGACAGTCTCCCGCCGGCGGCGCATCGCCTGCGGATCGGCGTCGAGACGCGCCTGCACCGCTTCGAGGACATGCTCGTGCTCCCAGCGTGGGATGCGCCGCTCGGGACCCGTTGTACACTTCGTCTTCAGCGGACAGCTGCCGCACACCGTCGTCCAGTAGCGACGCATCGCCTTGTCGCCCTCTTGCGTCGTCATGCGATAGGTCAGCGCCCGGCCCGCCGGGCAGATGTAAGCGTCCTGCGTCTCGACGTAGACGAAGTCCTGCTTGCCGAAGCGGCCTTCCGACTTGGCGCCCGAGGTCATCGGCTTGGGCAGCGTCACCGTAATGCCGGCCTCCTGGCACGCGAGGATCTCGGGGCTGTTGAAGTAGCCGCGGTCGGCAACGGCTTCGAGGGTGTCGGTTCGCATCACGGTCTTCGCGGCTTTGCCGACACGCGCCAGCTGTGAGCGGTCCGATCCCGAGGTCGTCACCTCGTGCGTGACGATCAGATGGTTCTCGGTCTCGACGGCCACTTGAACGTTGTAGCCGACGACGCCCGAGCCGCGCCCGCTCGTTGCCATCGAGCGGCTGTCGGGATCGGTGAGCGAGATCTGCTGATCGGGTGAAGCCAGCATCTTCCTCTCGTAGGATTCGAGGCGCTTCATCTCTGTATCGAGCCTTGCCAGCTTCTCCTTGAGATGCTCTGCCTTGGCGGCAAGCGCCTCCGTCGGCTCTTGCCGGTCTGCCGTTTCGAGCTGGCTGAGATAGCGCGCAACGCTCTCCTCCAGCTGGGCGCGACGGCGCTCCACCTTGCCCTTCGTGAAGTTGCGGTCGCGGTTGTTGACCGCCTTGAACTTAGAGCCATCGATGGCAACGCTCGCCGTCGCGAGCAGTCCCAGCTCGCGGCACAGCTCCACGAAGCGTGCGCAGACTTGCCGTAGACCGAGACCGTTGTCCTTGCGGAAGTCGGCGATGGTCTTGTGATCGGGCACGAGACGGCCCAGGAGCCAGAGAAGCTCCAAATTGCGTCCGGCTTCGCGCTCCAGCCGCCGGCTCGACTGCACCCGGTTGAGATAGCCGTAGATGTAGAGCTTCAGAAGCACCGAAGGGTGGAAGCCGGGCCGCCCCGTAGCGGCGGGCTCGACACCGTCAAACCCTAGATCGCGGAGGTCGAGCGCATCGACGAAGGCGTCAATCGCGCGGACCGGGTTCTCCTCTTCGATCCAATCGTCAAGACACTCCGGCAGGAGTGTCGACTGCCCACGATCTGCCCCTTCGACGAACCGCTTCATGATCACCCCCGAAGAATCATGAGGTGAGATCATATTCCGGCAGCTCTTTTCACACAGCCAGGGTCATGAGCGGTCATTTAGCTGGCTTCCACAGCAAGTCCGCTTGCCCGTCAACAGGGGGCAGCTTGGCGGCGTCAAGCGCACGGCCGCGAAGAAGGGCCAGAAGCAGTCATCGGGTTTGATATCGAACTCCGTCAGCTTCCCCCTCAAGGGCGGCCAACATTTGCTTTCAGCAATGAGCCGGCTCTACTGCGGTCTAGGCACTTAGCCTGAAAGGAGCGGGAACGCGGCGACTGCTCTGGCTGTTGCTGGCCCTCGCAACAAGCGTTGCAGTTACGACGTTGGCATCGCGTTCCGGCATTAGCTTTCGGATTTGGCCTTGTCGATATTGTCAGATGATGAGCGCTCAACGCATGGAGCGCATGCGCCGAAAAGGCTTCTAGCCGCGAATTGAAGCGCCGGCTCTATAGGGCACGACCCAGAGCGACGCTTCCCACGCCTCCCACGCTTTTGCGCAATGTGATAAAGGTCTGGGCACGGGATATTGCGTCCCCCGAAGATTGCTGCGCGTTGAATTGCAACGCCGATCGGGCTGGCGCCGAGAGAACGGCATGTTGCGTTGGTTTTGGCTTATTTTCGGTATCGTTTGGGGCGTTTGCCTCGGCGATGCGGCGCGCTACGCCAATGCCAACTACGAAGCGATCAAGGCAACCGCGGACGGGATCGACGCGAGGGCGCCGTATGGCCCGCTCATTCTGCTTTTCACGGTCGGCTCCGTGCTGCTTCTCGTTTTGCTGCTGATCGTTGGCGTCGTCGCCTTGCGCCGGCGGCGTGGGTTTTGGTCGCTGATGCTCGGCGTCCTGGCCGGGATGGGCGGATCCAGCGTGATGGCCGTGATCTCCTCGGCATGAGCGATGCCCAGCGAGCGCGCCCCCTTATCGCAACATCGCGAGAGGGTTTCGATTGCGACCGTCAGCCGCTAGGCTCTGGCTTCGTGCCGCGTTGACGAGCACTTAGGCACTCTGGTCTGCAATTGGTTGTCTTTTGGACGCCCAATCGAGACTTTCCCCTTGCGAAAGATTTTTGCGTGGTGTGAAAGTAAGCGAAACCAATCAAGCGAGTAGCCTGGGCCGCAGGCAGAAGGGGACGTAGTTGGCAACGGCTGTCGGCCAGGGGGCGGAGCCCGGAGGTGGCGACTTCGCGGTCGCACACGTGGGCATTTTCGATTTCACGGGATCCTTCCGCGAGAAGCGCCTGGACGCGGCCGCTTTCGTCCTTGCGCTGGAGAAGGGCTGGCACTTCATCGATGCGCTGCCCTACTGGATGCACGACGAGACCTGTTTCGTCGAGCGCGGCTTCGTCGACGAGGCCGTGCGCATCGACCCCGATTCGGTGCGCCGCTACGTGTTCGAGCCGGCGGCCCTGGTCGCCGTCGCCGACTACACCGGCCCCAGTGCCACCATCTCTCCGCGCGCCACCTTGGCGCGCGTCATCGACAAGGCGCGCGGGCTCGGTTTCGAGGCGATCGGCGGCTTCGAGTACGAGACGATCTTTCTCGCCGAGACCGGCGCCTCCCTGCGCGACAAGAACTGGCAGAACCTGACGCCGGCGCTGCCCCACAACCGCTGCTGGTCGGGCGTGGCGCCCGCCGCCGATACCGCGTTCCTGACCGCGGTGCACGACCAGCTCAGCGCCTGTCACATCAATCTTGCCCATCACTGCATGGAGCTGGGACCGGGCTGCGTGGAGTACTGCCTCGGCCCCGACCCGCTGCTCAAGGCGGCCGACGACGCGGCGTTCTTAAAGGTCTTCACCAGGGCGATCGCGCGCCGGCACGGAATGACGGCGAGCTTCCTTGCGCAGCTCGACGAGGGCTTCCCCGGGCTCGGAGGGCATCTGTCCATCTCCCTGCGCGACAAGAGCGGCAAGCCGGCCTTCAACGATCCCGCCGAGCCCGGACGTTTGAGTGCGCCGGCGCGCGCGTTCCTCGGCGGCATTCTGGCGATGGCGCCGCAGTGGATGTGCATGTTCGCGCCATCGGTCAACGCCTTCCGGCGTCTGCGTCCGGGCAACTGGGCGCCGCGCGCCGCCAACTGGGGTTTGAGCAACTACTCGTGCGCGGTGCGCGTCGTGATGGATGAGCCGACCACCACGCGCTTCGAGTTCCGCCTGCCCGGCGCCGACGCCATGCCGCACATGATGGCCGCCATGCTGCTGGGCGCCGGCCTGTGGGGCCTCGAAAACCGGGCCGACCCGGGACCGCCGGTCACCGGCAACGGACGGCTTGCGCAAGCCCGAGCCGGCGAGGAGCTGCCGACCTCGCTGGAGGAGGCCGCGCGGCGCTTTTCCAAATCGGAGGCGGCGCGCGCAACCTTCGGCGCGCCCTTCGTCGATCACTATTCGGCCTGGTGTGCCGCAGAAGCCGCGGCGTTCCACGCCCATGTATCCGCCTTTGAGCGGGCCCGCTACCTGGAGAGCTTGTAAATGACTGGTACGACCGACATCGAAGCCTTCGTCGACGCCCCCGGCCGCGCCGATCAGGTGGCGCAAGTGCGCAAGCTGATCGACGAATTGGGGATCGACTATCTCTACCTGCAGTTCGTCTCCATCACGGGCCGCATCTGCGGCAAGGGCATCCCCGCCGACCACTGGGAGAGCGTCGCCAAGAAGGGCTTCCAGCTTGTGTATGGCGCCACCGTCAACTTGTTCACCAACCGCCACGGCGCGTATCTGGGCTACGGCCCGGAGGCCGCCGAGCTCATCGGCATCCCCGAGCCCGAGACCTTCTGCCAGCTGCCTTGGGACAAGCGCGTCGCCCGCGTCTTCTGCACGCTCTTCCGCAACCGCGAGGAGCGCACCGAGCCGGGCGCCTTCCTGACCTCGGACTGCCGCGGGAATTTGCGCCGCATCCACGAGCAGTTCAAAGCCGAGCACGGCGGGCTGCACATGCGCCACGGCACCGAGCCGGAGATGATGTGGCTGAAGAAGGATGCCGACGGCCAGCCGGCCGGCGGCTTCTCCAAGCCCTACTGCTATCACATCGACCAGTTCGAAAGCCTGCGCCCCGTCTACATGAAGGTGATCCAGTACGCGCGCGCCATGGGCCTCGACATGATCCAGGGCGACCACGAGGACGCTCCGGGGCAGTTGGAACTGAACTTCACCTATGACGATCCGCTGCGCACCGCCGATCGCCTCACGACCTACCGCCAGATCTGCGCCCAAGTGGCGCGCGAGCACGACCTCATCGCCTGCTTCATGTCGAAGCCGTTCATGGGCGTGTCCGCGTCGGGCTGCCACCACAACATCTCGTTCTGGCGCGGCGGCGAGACCGTCACCAAGAAGCTGGGTCAGTATCGTGTGGCGGCCATGCCCGAGGTGTTCGCGCACCTTGAGGGCGGCGACAACACCTTCATGCCCGACGGCGAAGACCAGCGCATGCCGGGCAAGGTGGGCAAGCAAGTCATCGCCGGCATCGTCGACCACCTCTACGCGCTCACCGCCATCGGCTGCTCGACGGTGAACTCCTACCGCCGCCTGTGGGATACGGGCTTCTGGGCACCGGTGTTCGCCGACTGGGGCTTCCAGAACCGCACGACGGGCCTGCGCATCTCCGCGCCCGGGCGCTTCGAGTATCGCGCCGTGGATTCGATGGTGAACCCCTACCTGATGGCCGGCGCGATCATCAAAGCCGCCGACGACGGCATCAAGCGCGACCTCGACCCCGGCCCGCCGGAGGAGCGCAACATCTATGACGCCATGGAGCAGGGCAAGCAGGTCAAGAAGCTGCCGATGACGCTCGGCCACGCGCTCGAGGAGCTAGCGAAGGACGAGGTGATCAAGTCGGCCATGCCCGGCGAAATGTTCCGCCTCTATCACGAGTACAAAACCGACGAGTGGGAGCGTTTCAATCACACCGTCACCGACTTCGATGTGAAGACCTATCTCGACTGCCTGCCCTAGGCCGCGCGGCGTGCCGGATCTTCGGGTCCGGCACCGCGTTTGAGACCGGAGCAGACGTGTCGGACCGGAAGCGGTCCGGCACCTCCTATGATGAGGACCAAAGCCATGCCAGCGATGCTCGACGAAGCGCCCTTCGTCAATCTCGCCGACCCCAAGCTGTCAATCCGCTCCAAGCCCATCAAGGATGCACGCCAGGACAGCTGGTATGCGCTGACGCCCTACGGCATCGCGGTCCTGCGCTACCCCGACATGCGCAACCTCCTGCTGCACAAGAGCCTGCGCCAGGGCAGCCATGCCTGGCCCGCGCACAACAAGGTCACCGGCATCTTCGCCGACTGGTGGGCGCGCACCATCCTGGTGCAGGAGGGCGCCGATCACGCGCGTTTGCGAAAGCTCGTCAACCCTGCGTTCGCCCCCAAGGTCATCGCCGGGCTGCGGTCGGAGTTCGACGCCATAGCGCTCGAGCTCGCCGACACCTTCTCCGACCGTGGCGAATGCGATTTCATGGCCGACTTCGCCGATCCTTATGCCGCGCGCGTGCTCTGCCACATCCTCGGCCTGCCGCGCGAGGAGGCCGACCACGTGCTGCATCTCTCCGCCACCATGGGGCTGGCGCTCGGCGTCTCCTTCAAGGAGAACGAGGACCGCATCAACGCGGCCACCGAAGGCATGTTCGCCTACGCCGACGCGCTGGTGGCGAAACGCAAGAGCGCGCCCGGCAACGACTTCATGTCGAGTCTGGTTGCTGCCAGCGAGGACGACGACCGGCTTTCGAACGAGGAGCTGCGCGACATGATCCTGATGCTGGTGTTCGCCGGCATCGACACGACGCGCAACCAGCTGGGCCTGGGCATCTCAACTTTCCTCGAGCACCCCGAGCAGTGGGAGCTGTTGGCGGACAAGCCGGAGCTCGCCCCCAAGGCGGTCGAGGAGGTGATGCGCGTGCGCCCGACGATCACCTGGGTCACGCGCGAGGCGATCGACGACTTCGTCTACAACGACCTCACCATCAAGAAAGGAACGACGCTGCATCTGCTGTCGGAGGCGGCCGGCACGGACCCCAACGTGTTCCCGCCCGGCTTCGACATCACGGCGGAGCGCGAGCGCCACTTCGGCTTCGGCGCCGGCCCGCATCACTGCCTCGGCCACGCGATTGCGCGCAGCGACATGGCGGTCGCGTTCTCGATATTGCCGGCGCGAATGCGCAACCTGCGCGTCGGCGGCCCCGCCACCTACCTGCCCGACTCGGGCAACACGGGGCCCATCTCGTTGCCGGTGGTGTTTGATCCGGCGGGGTGAGCCGTTCAGGCCGGCATTGCCGTCTCGCTCTCCGCCGCTGAGCGCAGATAGTAGTAGATGACGGCGATGAGGGCCCAGAAGAACACCGTCTCGGCCGACACAAGCACGTTCTGCGCGACGTTAAAGACCGGGCTTGCGTGCACCGCCAGTCCGAAGATGGCCACGACGGTCGCAAACACGACCACGTTGATCGCGAACATGGCCAACATAGCCATGATAAGCAGCCCAAAGATCTTCCACGCGCTTCCCTTGGTCAGCTCGGCGCTGCGTCGCAGGCTGGCGATAACGCCCGGGCGCTCGACGACGATGACGGGAACCAGCACCGAAAGCCGGATGCCCACGATCGCTATTGCCCCGAAGAGCACGGGGGCGACGAGAATTCCGACCGGAGACTTCGGGTCGCCCATGACGCCGTACGCGAGCGCGGCCCAAATGAGCAGAGTAACAAGCGTGATCCCGAAGAAGAGCAGCATGAGAATGGCGCATGTTCCCAGCAGGGGAGGCAGCGCCCGCAGGCCGTTCACAAGTGCCTCAGACAAATCGAAGCGCGTTCGGCGCAGCCTGGCGATCATCAGGTGGGTCGCACTGGCCGACAACACGAAACTCAGAAACATCCCAACCACAATCAGCGCTATCACCCACAATACCGTGTACCCTTGTAGGGCCAGCCGCGGAGCGGGGCGCACTGTTTCAGCGGGTGCTCCGGGCATCCACGGCGACAATTGGGACGGCATCAAAAAGTCGACCAGCAGGCTGGGGCTGTTGGCAATGAACGCCAGCGCGAAATACAGAAAAAAGCTTACGGCGGCCAACTGATACGTTGCCCCCAGCACCTCAGCGATGGGCAATTTTCCACCCGATCCATCACTCATATATCCGCCCTCCCTGGCGAAAAAATCATCAGAACATGCCCGGCACGTAAGACAGCCGCCGCAGCTGGGGTGGCAGCAACAGCGCAACCTTCATATCCGCCCGGCACGATGCAAGGCGAAATGCGCTCCCGCCCGGCTTCTGCCCCGCGAGGCGTGCCGTGATGCAACGACCAGACGCCAACGCTATCGCTTGCCTCGCCACGGCGAAGTCCGTAAACGCATGCTAACCGGCGGTGCACCTGTCATAAATCTTTAGGGTGTATCAACCGGCCCTCGGGAGCGGTGCTCTCGGCCCACCTAGCGAAGCGCGGCTCCGGCAAACGAGCGATGGCAAGACCGACGATCCACCTGCACAAAGGCGACCTCCCGGCCGATGTCTCGTTCGAGAACTCCGTCGCCGTCGACACCGAGACGTTGGGCCTCAACATCCTGCGCGACCGGCTGTGCCTGGTGCAGCTTTCGGCGGGCGACGGCACGGCGCACCTGGTGCAGTTCGACGGCTCCGACTATTCGGCCCCGCGCCTCAAGGCGCTGCTCGCCGATCCCGCCGTCATCAAGATCTTCCACTTCGCGCGCTTCGACGTGGCCGTGCTCGAGAAGAATCTCGGCGTTGCGACCGCCCCCATCTACTGCACCAAGATCGCCTCCAAGCTGGTGCGCACCTACACCGACCGCCACGGCCTCAAGGACCTGGTCGCCGAGCTCGTGGGCATCGAGATCTCCAAGCAGCAGCAGAGCTCCGACTGGGCCGCCACGGATCTCTCCCAGCAGCAGCTTGCCTACGCCGCCTCGGACGTCCTGCATCTGCACGCCCTGAAAGCCAAGCTCGACGCCATGCTCGAGCGCGAGGGGCGCCAGGGCTTCGCGCAAGCCGCATTCGACTTTTTGCCGGTGCGCGCCCGCCTCGACCTCGCCGGCTTCCCCGACGACGACATTTTTGCCCACTGAACGGGCTGATTACCGCCGTCCCCGGCAGCAAAGCCCTCCAGTCCCAATATCACCCCAATTGGCCGGTCTTTTCTGCGATATTCGGCGCGGGAGCCGGTACCCCTGACGGAGCGCATGGCAACTACGACCCAACTCGAGCCCGGTCGCGGCTGGGCCTTCGTTACGGCCACAACGAGCGATCGCGCCAAGAGGGTGGCGCGCGCGCGCCGCCACACGCGCGTGGTACGCGGCCTGCGCCGCATGCTGCCGGCGGTCGCGGCCACCGTCATCGTCGGCTACGTGCTGGTCGTGATGCAGACCATGGGGTGGGAGGGGCTGCCGCAGATCGAGATCGCGAATATCGTTCCCGAGAACCTCACCATGCACAACCCCCGCTACGAGGGGTTCAACGACGACGGCGGCACCTACGTCGTAACCGCCAAGACGGCCGTGCAGGATCTCACCGATCTTTCGCGCATCACGCTGAACGGAATCGTCGGCGATCTCGAGGATGCCAACAAGTCCAAGACGAACCTCAAGGCCACGCACGGTCTCTATAACAGCAAGACCAACACGCTGGAGCTTTACGACGGCATCGACATCGTGTCCGAGAGCGGCCTGCACGCGCGCCTCACGCGCGCCGACGTCGATACCAAGAAGAACGTCGTCGTCTCGAAGGCGCCGGTCGTCGTCGATATGCCGGGCGGCACCATCCGCTCCAACACGATGACGCTCCACAACAAGACGCGCAAGGTGACGTTTGCCGATAGCGTCTCGGCGAAGCTGACGCCCGCCGACCAGCCGAAATCGGCGAAGGCCACGCCGACCCCAGCCGCCGCCCCGCTGATCAGCGCCGCCAACGGCCCCATCGACATCACATCCGAGCGCCTCGAGATCGACGATACGCAAAAGCTCGCCACGTTTGTCGGAACGGTGCGCGCCGCCCAGGGCGATGCCCTGCTGGAGACGGCGTCGCTCGACGTCCACTATCAGGGCGACAGCTCCGGAGCGGCCATCGCCAACCCTTCGAGCGCCAAGATCCGCAGCATCGCCTCGCGCACACCCGTCGTCATGACGCGCGCGCCGCAGGACCGGGTCACAGCCCAAAGCTTCGACTTCGACGCGCTGAAAGAGCTTGCCGTGCTGACGGGTGACGTCGTCATGACATCGGGCGAGGATCGCCGTGCCACGGGCGACGAGGCGACGATCGACCAGAAGGCCGACACGGTGCTGCTCACCGGCACCGTCGTCGCCGTGCAGGGGCGCAACCAGCTCAGCGGCGGCCGTCTGTTCGTCGACCGGGCCACCGGGCGCACGCAGCTGACCAATCCCGCACCGGCCGGCAGCGCCGAACCGGGCCGCATCTCGACGCGCTTCTATCGCGATGTATCCTCCTCGCAGAAATCGTCGAAGTCGGGCGACGCGTCCGCGGCGGCGGCGGGCACGGCGCTGGTGTTCAAGACCGACCCCAATGCGCCAATCGACGTGGAGGCCGACCGCCTGGATGTCGACGACCACGCCAAGCGCGCCGTCTTCAAGGGCGACGTGCGCGCGGTGCAAGGTGACTTCGTCGTGCGCACGGCAAGCTTGAGCGCGCTCTACACGGGCAAGGCGGGCCTCGCCGATCAGCTGAACGCAGCGACCGCCGGTCAGCCCGCGCAGCTCACGCGCATCGAGGCGCGCGGCAAAGTGATCGTCACCTCCAAGGGCGGGCAGAACGCTACCGGCGATTGGGCCGACTTCGACGTGAAGGCCAACCAGGTGACGGTTGGCGGCGACGTCGTCTTAACGCAGGACAAGAACGTCGTGCGCGGCACCCGCCTCGTGATCGACATGACGACCGGACAGAGCACGATCCAGAACGACCCCAGCGGGGCCTGGACGGCGAACGCTGCGCCGGCCGGAGAAAAGAACGGCTACGTCGTACAAGGCCCGAGCAGCGGCGGCCGGCCCAGCGCAATATTTTACCCTAAGGCGAAATAAAGGCTCCTCGCCCAACCGCGCGAGACAGCACCATGAACGTCGCAAATCATATGCGGGATCAGTGGCGCGACAGGTCATGCGCCGGCCCCGTGAGGCCCTTTGACACACGACATTGATTGACACGAACCATGATCGGCGCACCATGATGGTGCAGCCTTCCCCCGGCCAGGCGTAACCCTAAAGGTGCGTTCACTCGTGCTCAAAATTCTCCCCTTCGGACCGAAGCGCGCTCGCGGCGGCCCGCGCAAATCGCGGCCTGCCCCCCGCTCGACCAGCCTCGTGCCGAGCAACGGGTCGGGGCAACCGTTCGGCGCGGACGGTTGGCTCACCGTGCACAGCGTCCAGAAGAGCTACAAAAAGCGGCTCGTCGTGCGCGGCGTGACACTTGCGGTGGGCCGCGGTGAGTCGGTCGGTCTGCTGGGTCCCAACGGCGCCGGCAAGACGACCGTCTTCTACATGATCACCGGACTCGTACCGGCCGACAAGGGTACGATCACCATCGACGGTCAGGACGTGACGCGGCTGCCCATGTACCAGCGGGCCCGGCTGGGCATCGGCTATTTGCCGCAGGAGGCATCCATTTTCCGTGGCCTGACGGTCGAGCAGAACATCATGGCCGTGCTCGAGATCGTCGAGCCGTCGGCCAAGCAGCGCCGCAAGCGCCTCGACAGCCTCCTCGACGAATTCGGCATAACGCGCTTGAGGAAGTCGCCCTCAATCGCCCTATCCGGTGGCGAGCGGCGTCGCTGCGAGATCGCCCGCGCGCTGGCGTCAGGGCCCTCGTTCATGCTGCTGGACGAGCCTTTCGCCGGCATCGACCCCATCGCCGTGGGCGACATTCAGGAGCTGGTTCGCCACTTGACCGAACGGGGCATCGGCGTTCTCATCACGGACCACAACGTGCGCGAGACGCTGAGCTTGATCGATCGGGCCTACATCATCTACGACGGTCAAGTTCTGACACAGGGTAAACCGGAGGAAATCATAGCCAACGACGATGTCCGGCGCGTGTACCTGGGTGACATGTTCGTTAACGCGCGCTGACTAGACCTCGGCCGGGACGTCCGCGGGTATGCTAGGTTTTGGCGCATGGCGCTTTCGACAAAGCTGGAGATGAGACAAGGCCAGCAGTTGGTGATGACACCCCAACTGCAGCAGGCCATACGTCTCCTACAGCTCTCAAACATGGAACTGATGCAGTACGTCGAGACGGAGCTCGAGCGCAATCCGCTGCTCGAGCCCGACGAGAGCACCGAAGCCCCAGCGCGCCCCGAAGGCGAGCCGCCACCCGATTTCAACAAGACCGAGGAAACACCTGCCAACACCGATGACAGTTGGCTCGATCTCGGCAAGCCCGTCGCCGAGGCGGAGGGCGGATTGGATACCGATTACGAGAACGTCTACTCCGACTCGAGCGCGAGCGAAGCGGGCGGTGACCCGGGCCAGTCCGGCTGGGCCAATGTGCGCCAGCGCGGCAACGGCGCAGACGACGACGTCAACATCGAAGCCTTCGTCGCCAACGAGCTTTCGCTGCACCAGCACTTGAGCGAGCAGATGCCGCTGGTGCTCAAGGAGCCGGCGGAACGTCTCATCGGACAGTACCTGATCGATATGGTCGACGAAGCGGGCTATCTGCCCGGCGATCTTTCGTTGCTGCCCGAGAAGCTGGGCGCGCCGCCAGAGCTCGTCGATCGCGTGCTCGCCAACCTGCAGACGCTCGATCCGCCCGGCGTGTTCGCGCGCTCGCTGAAGGAGTGCCTGGCGCTGCAGCTCAAGGAGCAGAACCGCTACGACCCCGTGATCGCCGCCTTCCTCGACAACCTGCACCTGCTCGCCAGCCACAACCTCGCCGCCCTCAGGAAGGCGGTGGGCGTCGAGATGGATGAGCTCATGGAGATCGTCCAGGAGATCAAGCGGCTCAATCCGAAGCCCGGCCTCAAGTACGGCTCCGTGCAGATGCAGCCGGTGGTACCCGACGTGCTGGTGCGCGCGGCCCCCGACTCCAGCTGGATCGTGGAGCTCAACGCCGAGACGCTGCCCCGCGTTCTCGTCAACCGCACCTACCTGACGACTGTATCCAAGGGGCCCGCGTCCGCCGCCGACCGCAACTACCTGCTCGAATGCCTGCAGACCGCCAACTGGCTGGTCAAAAGCCTCGACCAGCGCGCCCGCACGATCCTGCGCGTCGCCGAGGAGATCGTGCGCCAGCAGGACGGCTTCTTCACGCACGGCGTCCAGTACCTGCGTCCGCTCAACCTGAAGACGGTCGCCGATGCCATCTCCATGCACGAATTGACCGTCTCGCGCGTCACCTCCAACAAGTACATGGCGACCTCGCGCGGCATCTTCGAATTGAAGTACTTCTTCACCTCGTCCATCGCCTCCAACGAGGAGGGCGAGGCCCATTCGTCGGAGGCCGTGCGCCATCGAATCAGGCAGATGATCGACGGCGAGACACCGGCAAGCGTTCTGTCCGACGACAAGATCGTCGAGAAGCTGAAAGGCGACGGCATCGACATCGCACGTCGCACGGTCGCCAAGTACCGCGAGGCCATGCGCATTCCGTCCTCGGTCCAGCGCCGGCGCGACAAACGCTTGTCGGAGCGCGTGGACCGTCCCAACGGAGCCGCGTGAAGGCGCGGCGACGGTGGAGAATTTGATCGCAAATCAGCCATAAGAAGGCTTGTATGCGCTGCCCCGCTGCAATATAGGCTTGCCCAAGAACCCCCGCGGCGAGGCTCCGCGACGCTGGTTCTCGAGGCCCATGTGGCGCCCAACTTGAAACTTCGGGTTTAATCACGTCTTGTGTCGGCTTATTTCGGGGTGGCTGCTGGCCCCGATTTTGCAGGACTTTTCTCTGTCCTCTTGAGGACGCGGGGATCAAGGACCGCCGTTGCGCGGCGCCGTCAGGGGGCGCAATGCTGGGGTGGTTGGCGCCAAGAGCGCCCGGGCGGCCGGCGTTGCAGCCGATCACGCGTTCGAGGTGCAATTCGGATCTCGGGACGGTTTCGCAACGATCTTGAGGTATACGACGCCGAAAATCGGCGAGAGAAACAGGCGATCGAGGTGCAAATTCGTTGAGCAGTGCGACCTTCTCGATGCCACTTTTTTGGTTTCTCAGAAGGGCGCCGGTGGTGAGCCGGAGGCGAGGGCAGGTTGCAACGCCCGGCCGCACCGGCGGAGACGATATAAAGTTGGGACATGCAACCGCGCGTAATGAGCGGCATAGTTATTTGCCTCCACGTGCGGGCTCAAACGATTTGACGCGCTTCGGCGCATCGCAACCGGGTGGGATGGGATTGAACGATGGATCTGTGTGATCTTCTGGCCCCCGACGGCATCATTGCTTCGCTGCAGGCGACGAGCAAAAAGCACGCGTTGCAGGAGCTCTCGACCATCGCCGCGGAGCGCACCGGTCTCGACGCCAGGGAGATCTTCAACACCTTGCTCCAGCGCGAACGCCTCGGCTCCACCGGGCTCGGCCGCGGGATTGCCATCCCGCACGTGAAGCTTTCGGGCCTCAAGGGCATCCTTTGCCTGTTTGCGCGCCTGGACGACCCGATCGAGTACGAATCGCACGACAACGAGCCGGTCGACCTGATGTTCCTGTTGCTGGCGCCCGAGCATGCCAGCGGCGATCACCTCAAGGCGCTGGCCTCGATCTCGCGCGTGGTGCGGGAGCCGTCGATTCTCGATGCCCTGCGCAGCGCCTCCGACACGGCGGCCTTGAGAATGGCCCTCACCGTGAAGGCGCCTTCGCACGCTGCTTGAAAAGCTTGAACGGCGCTTAGCCGGCGACCGGGCAGCCGGTCGTGGGCCCGAGCACCAGCATGGCGCCCAGTGCGATCCCGCCCACGATGATGCGCCACCAGCCGAATAGCGCGAAGCCGTGGCGGCTGACGTAGCCCAGCAGATAGCGCACGACGAACACCGCGGCGATGAAGGCCGTGATGAAGCCCAGCACGATGTTGCTGACGTCCTCGGGCCTCAGGATCGACCAGTTCTTGTAGAGATCGAAGGCGAACGCGCCGGCCATGGTCGGCATGGCGAGGAAGAACGAGAACTCCGCCGCCGAGCGCTTGTCCGTCCCCATCAGCATGGCGCCGACGATCGTCGCGCCCGAGCGCGACACGCCGGGAACGAGCGCCAGGCACTGGAAAAAGCCGATTTTGAAGGACAAAGACGGCGGATAGTCCATAACGTCGTCGTAGCGCACGTCGAAGTGCATGCGGTCGACGATGAGCAGGATGACGCCGCCGACGATGAGCATGATGGCAATGAGCATCGGCGTCTCGAACAGAACGTTCTTGATGAAGTCGTGCCCCAGCGCCCCCAGCACCGCGGCGGGCAGGAACGCCAACAGGATGCCGAGCGTGAAGCGCCGCGCGCGCTCGTCGTAGGGAAGGGCCACGGCGATGTTGATCAGCTTCGCCGCGTAAACGCTCAAGATCGCCAGGATGGCGCCGAGCTGAATCAGCACCTCGAACGTCTTGCCGGGCGAGCAGACACCTAAGAAATGCTCGGTCAGCAGCAGGTGGCCGGTGGAGGAAACGGGTAGGAACTCGGTCACCCCCTCGATGAGGCCGAGCAGGATGACTTCCCAAATTGGCATTGGCGGCGTCTCGATGGTGGTGGACGAGATCGGCAGGGCGAGGCTGGGGCAGGCTTAGCAGGATTTGCACAGGCCCGGTGCCACATCCGCGCCACACGAAGCGACTGACTTGCTAAGGCTACAGCCAAGCGGATTCCGATGTAACGTGACCCGGCGTCCTCCGTGTGGCGAGAACGCCCCGTTGGGGGCCCGGAGCCAAAAAGACGCAAGATGCACAAGCTCACGCATTTCCGGCTCTGTCCCTTCTCGCGCAGCGTGCGCCTCGCGCTCGCCGAGCTTGGCATGGAGGTGGAGCTTCTCGAGGAGCGGCCCTGGGAGTGGCGGCCGGAGTTCCTGGCCCTGAACCCGGCCGGCGAGCTGCCCGTGCTGCAGCTCGAGGATGGCCCCACCCTGAGCGGGGTCTACGCCATCTCCGAGTATCTGGGCGAAAGCGCCCCCGATGAGCCCGACGAGGAGCCCCTGGTGGCGCTCTTTCCGGGGTCGCGCGCCGAGCGGGCGGAGGTGCGCCGCCTCGTCGACTGGTTCAACGGCAAGCTCAACCGCGAGGTCACGCAGGAAATCCTCAACGAGAAGGTGTATGCCCGGTTGCAGCCGGGCGGCGGCAGTCTGACGCCCGACACCGACGTCCTGCGGGCTATCCGCACCAACCTGCGCTACCATATGAGCTACATTGGCCACCTGGCGGAGCGCCGGCGCTGGCTGGCAGGCGACGAGCTGTCGTTTGCCGATCTTGCGGCCGCCGCGCATCTGTCGTCGGTCGACTACCTGGGCGAGGTGCCATGGGAGGAATTCGAGGCGACCAAGGTGTGGTACGCGCGCATGAAGTCGCGGCGCGCGTTTCGCTCGATCCTGGCCGACCGCGTGCCCGGCGCCACGCCGCCGACGCACTACGCCAATCTCGACTTCTAATAGCAGCCCCGCGTGGTCATGCGTGCACACGGGAGTGCGCGCGGTGACGGCCGCGCTCAAAGACGCCCTGCGCCTTGAGGCGCAAGCTTTGGGCTTCGACGCCGTGCGCGTAACGACGCCCGACGCCATCGGCCGCGCCGGCGAGCGCCTTGTCGAATTTCTCGATGCCGGCCGCCACGGCGACATGGCGTGGCTCGCGACCACCGCCGAGCGCCGGCGCGACCCGCATGCGCTGTGGCCCGAGGCGCGCTCCGTCGTCATGCTCGCCATGAGCTACGCGCCGGCCTCCGATCCGCTGGCCGCGCTGGACGATCCCGCGCGCGGCGCCATCTCCGTCTACGCGAAAGGCAAGGACTACCACGACATCCTGAAGGCGAAGCTCAAGACGCTCGCGTCCGCGTTCAGCGCGGCGAGCGGGGCCCAGGTGAAGGTGTTCGTCGATACCGCACCGGTCATGGAAAAGCCGCTCGCGGCCGCGGCCGGCGTCGGCTGGCAGGGCAAGCACACCAATCTCGTGTCGCGCACGCACGGGTCGTGGCTGTTTCTGGGTGCCATCCTCACCGACGCCGAGCTGGCGCCCGACGCCCCCGAGGCGGACCATTGCGGCAATTGCCGGCGCTGTCTCGACGTGTGCCCGACGGACGCCTTCCCCGCACCCTACGTGCTCGATGCGCGCCGCTGCCTCGCCTACCTCACGATCGAGCACAAGGGGCACATCGCGGAGGAGTTCCGCCGCCCCATGGGCAACCGCGTGTTCGGCTGCGACGACTGCCTCGCGGTGTGCCCGTGGAACAAGTTCGCCCAGTCGGCGCGCGAGGCGCGCTTCGCAGCGCGCGCCGAGACCGACAATCCGCCGCTTGCCGAGCTGCTCGACCTCGACGACCGCGCCTTTCGCGCGCGCTTCGCCGGCACGCCCATCAAGCGCACGGGCCGCGACCGCTTCCTGCGCAACGTGCTGATCGCGGCCGGCAACGCGCGCGACCAGAGCCTCATCCCCAAGGTCGAGGCGCTCATGGCCGACGCCTCGCCGCTGGTGCGCGCCATGGCCGTGTGGGCCATGCGCCAGCTCGCCGGAGAACGCGTAGGCAAAAGCCTCGCAAGCCGCCATCTGGCGCGCGAGGGCGACGCGCACGTGCGCGCCGAGTGGCGGTCGGGATCGGCGCCATGAGGACGCCATGAGCAGGCTCGTGTGTCTGGGGCTGGGCTACAGCGCCCGCCACCTCGCGCGGCGCCTCGCGTCGGAGGGATGGCACATCACCGGCACCGCGCGCACGCCCGAGGGCGCCGAGGCGATTGCGGGCGAAGGATTCACTGCCCTTCAGTTCGACGGCTCACAGCCCTCGGCCGGCCTCGCTGACGCCCTCAACGCTGCGACGCACGTGCTGGTATCCGTGCCGCCGGGCGCGGCCGGCGACCCCGTCCTCACCCACCACGGCGCCGACATCGCGCGCGCTCCGGCACTCGACTGGATCGGCTACCTGTCGACCGTCGGCGTCTACGGCGACCACAAGGGCGGCTGGGTGGACGAGACCACGCCGACCAATCCGGTATCGGAGCGCAGCCGCCGCCGCGCCGAGGCGGAGCAAGCGTGGTTGGCGTTGGCGGCCGAAGGCGGCAAACGCGTGCAGGTGTTCCGTCTCGCCGGCATCTACGGACCCGGACGCAGCGCCATCGACAAGCTGCGCGCCGGCAAGGCGCAGCGCGTCATCAAGGCGGGGCAGGTGTTCAACCGCATCCACGTCGAGGACATCGCCGAGGTGCTGGTCGCCGCCATCGATGGACGCGGCACCCACGAGATCTACAATCTCGCCGACGACGAGCCGGCGCCGCCGCAGGACGTCGTCGCCTACGCCGCCGAGTTGTTGCACATGCCCCCGCCGCCCGAGATCGCCCTCGAGGATGCCGCCCTCTCCCTTATGGCAAAAAGCTTTTATGTGGAGAACAAGCGCGTAAGCAACGCGCGGCTGCGCCACGATCTCGGTCTCGATCTGAAATTTCCCAGCTATCGCCAAGGCTTGCGCAGCATCCTCGCGCAAGGGGCCTGAACTCACGCGGCGCCACAGTGGTGCCGTTCAGGCGCGGTTCAAACAACCTTCGCTTAATTGACCCAATGAGGTCGTGCTTTTGCCGCCGCTACGGCAGGAGCGCAGCTTCGATACCCACCGATTTGCGAGGGATGGAATGCGTGCTGCAGCGATAACGTTCACCTCAATGGCGGCGTTTGCCGTCTCGCTCGCCGGGCCCCTCTCCCGGCCAGCTACCGCCGATGACAGCGCCGCCCACGCGCTCGCGGAGAAGTTCGCGCACGCCGCCGAACGGGCCGAGCAGACACAGCAGGACAAAGAGAAAGCCGAAGCCGCCGCCAAAGCAGAGGCCGAGCGCGTGCGTCTTGCCGCCGAGAAAGCCGCGAAGGAGATCGCGGCGGAGCGTCTTGCCGCCGAGGAAGCCGCACGCCGCAAGGCCGAGGCGCGACGCGCCGCCGACGAGGCCGAGATGTTGCGCCAGGCGCGTGCCGAGGCCGAGGCCCGCCGAGCCGCCGACCGGCGCGCATTCGAGGAGCGGGAGAAAGCCCGCCTCGCCGCCGAAGAAGAGAAGGCTCATCTCGCCGCCGATCAGCAGCGCGCGCGTGCGGAGGCGGCGCGACTTGCGCAGGAGGCCGAGCAGCAACGTCTGGAGGACGAGCGCCGCGCCGAGACGGCCCGCAAGGCCGAAGCTAAGCGTCTGGCGGGCGAGGTTGAGGAAAAGCGTCGCGCCGAGGAGCAGGCAGCGAAGGCCCAGGAGACGCGACGCGCGGAGGCTGCGCGCCGCGCTAAGGAGGCCGAGGAGCAGCGCATCGCTGCGCAGCGTGCCGCCGAGGAAAAGCGTCTCGCCGACGAGGCCCGCGCCAAGCTGGAGCAGGAGCGCGTGGAGGAGGCGCACCGCATCGCCGAGAAGTTCCGGCTGGCCCGCGAGGCCCGCGAGCGTGAGCGCGGCGTCCGCAACAGCCTGGGCGGCCCGCTGCCCCCACCCGAGATGGACGAGCCTGCGCCTTGGAGCGTCGAGACCGCCCCGATACGCATCGACGACACGAAAGCGTCGCACGTCACCGTGCTCTTGGTCATGGAGCCGAAGCGGCACGGCTTTTCCGGTACGCCCGGCTCCGCCAATCCCGTGCTGTGCATCGGCTCCAGCTGCTACATCAGCGCAGGTGCAGGCTCGTCGGCCGACCGCTGGTCGCGCTGGAAGGCGCTCGGGCCGGCCAACTCGCTCGGCCGCCGCGCCGGACCGTGCCGGCGCCACCTCACTTGCGCGTTCCGCAACGTCGATCTCGGCGGCGCCTCAGGCGCCATCCAGCCCGTCGACATGGGGATCCTGCACCACGACCGCCGCGACATCAAAACGGTGCGGGCCGACCGCACGTGCGACGTGATCGCCGGACGCCTGTACTGTGCCTCGCCCGTGATCGGACATCGCTACCGCGCCTGGGTCGTGCCGGAGAGCGTCGCAGCCAAAGCCGGTGCCAACGCGCTCGAGCGCGCCCTGTCCGACGGTCTGCCGTCGGCACGATCTGCCCAGCGCGACGACTGGCCCGTCAGCGTTCAGGCCTTGCCGACGAGGTAGCCAATGCGCTTGCCCGAACGCTCGCGCATCGCTTCCAGCGCGTCGAACACCTCGCGCGCGTGCAGCGGGCGCCCGTACTGCGTGATCGCCTGACGCTCCAGCGTCTGCAGCTCGGCGAGCAGCGGCTGCGCCGTCTGGTGCAGCATGGCCACCGCCTGAATGGCCGAGCGCGTCATGTTTGGCGGCACCTTGGGGATGACGTCGGCGACGAGCTGCTTGGCGCGATCCGACAAGCGCGAGGACGCGCGCCCGAAAAGACCGATGAGGCGGATGGGCAGATCCTCGTGGAACTTGTAGCCGTACTCGTCCATCCACCAGAACAGCTTGTCCATCAGCAAATCCTGCAAACGCAGGCGTGAGGTGACGCGGTAGTCCTGCCATTCCGCGACCACGTCGAAATCGGGCTCCAGCTCGATATCGCCCGGCGCGAACGTCTCGCGCGCGGTGACGCCGATGCGGTCGACGAAATCGCGGTTCGCCATATCGAAGCGCGTGTTGTAGGTCGGCAGCAGCACGGCACCGTCGCTTGCGCGGGCGAACGCGAGGCGCACGAGCTTGGAGCAGAACAGCTCCTTCTCGCCCTGAAGCTCCATGGAAAAGTCATACCAGATGCGCTTGCCACCGGGCGCGCGCGAGCGGCGGACGAACTCGTGGATGCCGGCCGCGGCCCGCCGCGCCAGGGCGCCGTCTTTGTGCCGCAGGACGACGCAGCGGCCCAGGCCGTGATGCAGCACCGCATCGAGCGGATTGATGATCGCGCCTTCCTCGATGAGGCTTTCGACCACCCACTGCACCCCGTTGTCGTCGGTGTGGATGATGGCGATGTGGCTGAACTGGGAATCGACGTCGCCGATGCGGGCGATGGCCGCGCTGTTGTGATGCATGCCGCGCATCAACAGAAGATCGCCCGCCTCGAAGGGCAGGTCCTCGCCCGTGGTGAAGGCGGGGTTGACCAGCGTGTTGGCGTCGACGCCGCGGAACGCGCGCAGCGTCGGCTCGTTCTCCGCGAGCTGGGTAAAGCGGATATTCAGCTCGCCCAGCATGTCGATGGCGTAGCGGGCGATGCGCAAGACGTTGCGCACGGCGAGCTGCACATTGAGCGACATGAACCCGCGCTCGTGCCACTCGGCGATGCGCTCACGCACCTTCAGACGCAAATCGAAGATGGCACGCATGAGGGCCGGCGCGCTGCGCGCAAGCTCCCCATGCTCGTAGCGGTCGAGGCTGACGTTGAACACCGCCTCGTAGACTTGCGCCAGGTTGTCGGCCAGCTCCTTGGCGGTGCCGACCGGACGCGCCAGTAGCGCCTCGACGGCGGCGAGGTCGTCCTCGAGCCGTGCCCGCGGCGCGGTACGCAGCATGACTTTCTCCCCCCTTGCCTGTCGCTCCGCTCGCTCCTGCTGCGCAGTATCCTCTCAAATGTGGTCGAATGCGTGATGACGCCCGGGACTGGGGCCCGTCAGGCCGGGCTGCGCCGGCCTCCGAGCAGCTTTACCGAGCTTGCCTGCGGCCCCATCGGCCCCTCGCTGTTGGCCCGCGTCACGTGCACCACCGTGCCGACTTGAATGTCGTCGAAGGTGCCCGAGGCGACCACGTCGCGCGAGAAGTAGAGGTCGGGCGAGTCCTTCACCTCGACGAACCCATAGTTCTGGTCGGGGAAGATGCTGACCACGATGCCGGTATCGCCGCTGGCGGCGGCGTGGTTCTTCACCTCGCGGTTCATGATCGCGGTCGTCTGCTCGAGCTGGCGCTCGATCGCCTCGAACACGCGGTTGATGATGGCGGACTGATCACCCTTCATCTCGCGACGGTCCTGCTCACCCTTGGCGATGATCGGCTTGTGGCCGGGGATGTCGATCTCCACCGCGACGCCGATGGGCACCTTGCCGCCCTCGGCGCTGCGGTGGGGCACCTCCACGACGACACGGGCGCCGGTTATGTTGGGATGGAAGCGCTGCAGCCGCTCCACCCGCTCGCGCACCAGCGCCTCGATGAATTCCGAGCTCGCCATGTTCTTGAAAGCGATCTGCAGGGGTCTTTCCATTATCGTCTCCGGTTAGGACTTCGGTGGTCTCGCCTCAGCTCACGACAATAGAATCTGAGGCCTGTGGTGTTCCTGTGGCCGGGCGCCGCGCCGACATCGCTTGCCGGCTGCCGACGGCCCGGCAATCAGGCAAGCTTCGCCTGGGATTGGCACGAGGTAAAGGGAGCCCGGATATGACACGACGCCTGCCCGTGATCGGTGTTCTGGGATCGGGGACCTGCGAGCACGCCGACAAGGCCGAAGCGCTCGGCCGCTGGCTTGCAACCCTCAAGGTGCACCTGCTGACGGGCGCCGGCAAGGGCGTGATGGAGGCCGTGAGCCGGGCCTTCCAAGCCGTGCCGGACCGCGCCGGGCTGGTGGTCGGCATCGCCCCCTGCGGCGAGGATCCGGCGACGCCGCGGCCCGGATATCCCAATCCCTTCGTCGAGCTCGCCATTCTTACGCACCTGCCGCTGAGCGGCGCCTCCGGCACCGAACGTCCTGTCGCGCAACCACATCAACGTGCTGAGCTCCAACGTGCTGGTGGCGCTGCCGGGCAGCGGCGGGACGTCGAGCGAGGTGGCCCTCGCCGTGCGCTATCGCCGACCGGTGGCGGCCTTCGTGGACGCGCGCACCGACATCCCCGACCTGCCGGACGAGGTGCCGGCTTTCGGCACGCTCGGTGAGGTGCAGGACTTCGTGCGCGGCGCAATCGGGAGCTAGAGAGCCTTGCGTCAGAAGGCGTCGGGATCGAGCGGATTGGGGCCGCTGTCGACGTCGGAGGGATAGAACGGCGTCGGGTCGTCGTTGACGCCGAGCTCGTCGGGCTCGGCATAGGGGTTCGCCCAGTCCGGCCGGTAGCCCTCGTAGTTGGGGGACGCGAGTGAGTGCGGATCGTCGAGTGCCAGGTTGCGCTCGCGCACGCGCTCACGTGCGGCTGCAGCGATCGGCGCGTGCGCCGTAACAACGATCGCGAGAAGGGAGAGAAAAACGCACAACTTTCGCATGGGAAACCCCGCATTACGCCTACTGGCGTTCTGTCACGGGGCCATTTCACTGTCGACGCGCTCAAGACGAGCGTGCTTTCCGCAAGCTCATCGAGTGTCGCGAAAAGAAGCGCCAGGTCCTCGGGCCGCGAAAGGCGGTGCTCGCCGTCGGGAATTTCGATAAATTTGACAGAGCCGCCTTTGAGGAAGCTTAGGAGCTCGCGCGCGTGCGCGATCGGCACCGCCGCGTCGAGCGCGCCTTGCAGGATGACCACGGGGCGCCCGGGATCGAAGGGGGCGCGCGCCAACAAGTGCTGGCGCCCCTCCTCGATCAGCGCGCGCGTGATGGCATACGGCTCGCCGTACTCCGACGGCTGCAGGTAGACGCCCGTCTCCATGAGCTGGCGGCGCGCATCTTCCGGGAACTGCTTCCACATCAGCTCCTCGGTCATGTCCCAGGCGGGCGCGATCAGCACCAGCGCCTTGATGCGCGCGGCGTCCGCGGCGCGCTCGGACATCAACCGGCGCAGCAGGGCAAGCGCGATGTGGCCGCCCATGCTGGAGCCGATGATGATCTGCGGGCCGGTGGTGACCCGGCAGAACACCGCCTCGGCCTCGCCGAGCCACGCGCCGATGGTGCCGTCCTCGAAGCGCCCGCTCGACAGCCCGTGGCCCGAGTAGTCGAAGCGCGTGCAGCCCCAGCCCTTCTTGCGCGCATAGGCGGAAATCTCCGTCGCCTTGGTGCTCGCCATGTCGGACTTGTAGCCGGAAAGCCAGAACAGCCCCGGGGCCGAAGCCGTCGCCGCAGGCTCGGCGAGATAGGCGATGCGCCGCGCCGCTGCACTACCCGATGCATCGATGTCAAGGAATTGCGGTTCGCGTTCGCTCACTCTAAAGATCCTCTTCGCCTGCCGGAGACAGCCTTGTGGCCGAAAAGCGCCCGACCATACTGCAGATCATCCCTGAGCTCGATACCGGCGGAGCGGAGCTGTCCACCATCGAGATCGCGGGCGCCATCGAGGCAGCCGGCGGCCGCGCCATCGTCCTGAGCGAGGGCGGGCGCCTCGTGCAGCGTCTGCGCGATACCGGCGCGGAGCTGCACTTCTTCCCCGCCGCGGCCAAGAGCCCGATCCGGCTCTTGTGGAACGCGCACCGCATCGCCGACATCGTGCGGCGCCAGCAGGTCGACCTGATCCATGCGCGCAGCCGCGCCCCGGCGTGGAGCGGACTTGTCGCCGCGCGCCGCACGCACGTTCCCTTCGTCACCACCTATCACGGCGCCTATTCCGAGAAGAGCGCGGCCAAGCGGCTTTACAACAGCGTCATGGCGCGCGGCGACGCGGTGATCGCCAACTCGCACTACACCGCCGACCTCATCCGCATGCGCTACGGCACGCCGTCGTCGCGCCTGCGTGTGATCTATCGCGGCCTCGACGCCGACGCCTTCGACCCGGACCAGATCGCCCCGGAGCGCATCGCGGCCCTGCGCGAAAAGTGGGGCGTCGGGGCCGACACCCGCATCGTGCTGCAGGCCGCCCGCCTCACCGGCTGGAAGGGCCAGGGCGTGCTGATCGAGGCCGCGCGGCTGCTGCAGGCGCAAGAAAAGCTCGGGACCGCCGTGGTGGTGCTCGCCGGCGACCCGCAGGGGCGCAGCTCGTACGCGGCCTCGCTGCTGCAAGCCATCCGCAGCGCCGGGCTCGAAGGACGCGTGCGCATGGTCGGCCACGTGGACGACATGCCGGCGGCCTTTTGCACCGCGCACGTCGCGGTCGTCGCCTCGACCGAGCCCGAAGCCTTCGGGCGCGCGGCGACCGAGGCGCAGGCGGCGGGAACGCCGATCATCGCCACCGACATCGGCGCGCCGCCGGAGACGGTGCTCAGTGCCCAGCGCGTCGGTCTGGAGCGGGCCACGGGATGGCTGATCCCGCCCTCCGATGCCCCCCGCCTCGCCGACGCCCTCGCGGCGGCGCTGGCGCTCACGCCGCAGGAGCGCGCCGGCATGAGGACGCGGGCGCGGGCTCACGTGGCGGAGAGCTTCTCGCTCGCCGGCATGAAGCAGCAGACGCTTCAGGTCTACGACCAGCTGCTCGGCACTCACCTCGCCGCGAGCTGACGCGGCGACAACGCCTACACGCGGCCGTTCTTGCCTTTGCCGCGGCGCCCCTTGCCGTTGCCCTCGCGTCCGTCCGCGATCGCCGCCTGGACCACGCTTTGCGCATAGGCCGGCAGCGCGAACGCCGCGTTGTGCACGGCCGGCGTCCAGTAGCGGGTCTCGATGCCGCGCTTCTGCTGGCGCTTTGCGAGCTTCTTGTCGCCGATGTCGAGGTGGTCGTCCTCATCCGACGCCCAGTTGAGCGCGAACGGACCGCCGAAGTAGCACGGCTGCGTGCACATGTAGGGCGCGACGCAATCGAACAGCGAGGCAAACGCCCGCGTCGTGTCGCGCAGGTGGTCGGGAAACAGGAACGGCAGGCCGTTCTGGGTGATGAGGATGCCGTCGTCCTTGAGCGCGCGCTTGCAGTCGGCGAAGAACTCGCGCGTGTGCAGCACCGCCGAGGGGCCGATCGGCTCGGAGCTGTCGACGATGATGGCGTCGAAGCGCTCGTCCGTCTCGGCGACGAACTTGCGCCCGTCCGCGATGACGACGACGGTGCGCTCGTCATCGAAGGTCGCGCCGGGGATCTCGGGATAGTACTTGAGCGCGGTGTCGATGACGGTGCGGTCGATCTCGCACAGCATCGCCCGCTCGACGCTGGGGTGCTTCAAGACCTCGCGCAGCACGCCGCCGTCGCCGCCGCCGACAACCAGCACCTGGCGCGGCTTGTCGAGCACCATCAACGGCACGTGCGCCATCATCTCGTGATAGATGAACTCGTCCGTCGTCGTGAGCTGGCACACGCCGTCGAGCATCAAAACCGTGCCCCACGTCTGGTTCTTGAAGATGACGAGGTGCTGATGCTCGGTCTTCACCTCGTGCAGAACCTCGTCCGCCTCCAGGCGCACGCGCCAATGCGGATGAAACGTCTCCTCGACCCAGCGGCTCATGCGCTCCTCCCCGATCAACGATGCGGCCCGCGCAGGGAATGCCCCGCGCGCAGAATTTGGCGCAGGAGATATCACGCTCCTTTGCGTTTGGAAGCGCTTATTGGGGGGACGCGCCGATCGAGCCGGTCGCGCGCAGGTGCGACAAGACGGCCGCCGTCGGCCAGCAGTCGATCTTGAGGCTGTGCTTCTTCTGGTAGGTCCCGACCTGACGGCGCGTATTGGAGCCGATCTTGCCGTCGACCTTCTGCAGCCCGTAGCCGCGCTCGATAAGCCGCTTCTGGATCTCCTTGACCTGGGCCGTGCGCGGCTGCGCGATCTTTGCCGACGGCGTATGGAAGTCGCCGCCGCCGGCGATGCGGTCGGCGAGGTTGCCGACGAACAGCGCATAAAGGTCCGACGTGTTGTAGGCGCGGATCACCTGGAAGTTCTCGGTGGCGAGAAACGCCGGCCCGTAGGCGCCCGACGGCATCATCAGGTAGGCGGTGTGGGGCAGATCGCCGGCCTGGAAGCGCTTGGGCCCGGCCCGCTCGAAGCCGAGCTTGACCCAGTCGCCGATGGGCCGCGCGCCGGGCGGGCCTTCGAGCGAGCAGTCTCCGTGCTCGGGCACGCGTACCTCGTAGCCCCAGTGCAGGCCCTTGACCCAGCCCTTGTTGGCGAGCTGGCGGGCGGCGGACGCGAGCGCATCGGGCACGGAATCGAACAGGTCGACCTTGCCGTCGCCGTCGCCATCGTCGGCGTGCTGGTAGTACTCCGACGGCATGAACTGTGTGAGACCGATTGCGCCGGCCCACGAGGAGCGCATCTTGGCGCGCGGCACGCCGTCCTGCAGCATCTTCAAGGCGTAGAGCAGATCGTTGCGGAACTTGTCCTTGCGCCGGCCCACGTAGGCCTGGGTGGCCAGCGCGCGGATGGCGTCGTGCTGCAATTTGAAGGTGCCATAGGAGGTCTCGCGCCCCCAGATGGCGACGACGATGTAGGGGTCGACGCCCGTGGCCTTCTCGATGCGGCGAAGCGAGCGCTCGTTCTGCTTCATGAACTTGCGCCCCTGGACCGCAAGACGCGCCAGATACTTGGGGTTGAGATAGTCCATGGCCGAGCTGGTGAACTCGGCCTGGCCGGCGCTGTCGTCGCGCTTGCGCCCCGGGATGATGAGATCGGGAAGCTTGTAGTCGGGCGTCAGCCCGCGGAACGCTGTGTCAAAGGTGGCGCGCGATACCCCCAGCGCCTGCGCTTCCGGCCACAGGCCTATCGAGCCAGGTGCGGAATGCGTCGGCGGCCGAGACCGGCGCGTCGGCCAGCCCTAAGAAAAGCATTGCCGCCAGGACGCGCACGCACAGCCTGCGGCTGCCGAGCCTCACCTTTGTTCCGAACAGCACTGCGCCTCCCGGGTCACCGTTGCTCTTCATGCCTACCTCACCGCATTTCGGGGCGATTTTGCGGCTCGCAGACGGGGATCTCGATGTGGCCCGATTGGCACATATGTTCGAATTCCGGCCCTCATCCGCGCGCGGACGTTCTCAATAGGCGATAGTCCGATAGGTTGTGCACAGTTCTATTTCGTAGTCGCGTTAGTTGCGTACGGGGGGTTGATATTATGTGGCGTTGCGTTCGGCGTTTTGGCGCCGCTTTCGGTGCTGTGGCTCTTCTGAGCACCATTCCCGCTAAGGCAGATCCAACCTGGACAGGGACTTATGTCGGCGCACATGCCGGATACGGCTCGGCCGATTGGGACGGCAATCTGTTTTCTACGACACACGCGCCACCCAATCAGGCCTACGGATTTGATCCCTCGAACGTAACCATCGGGGACGAGGGGGCGCTCGGCGGCCTCCAAATCGGTCACAACGAGCAGTTTGGCTCGCTGGTTGTTGGCCTAGAGATCGACGCTTCCAAGACCGATCTCGACGCCAGCGGAAGCTACATCAACATCAATAAAAGCTTTCAGTGGGATGTGAATACCCAGATGCAATGGCTTGGCACGGCCCGTGTCCGCATCGGGTGGGCTACCAAGGACCTGCTCCTCTACGCCACCGGCGGCGCAGCGTATGCACGTACGGACGGGGACCTGGTCGTCACCCACCTGACCTGCGCGCAGTGCCCCCGGGTGAGCGCGACCGGTTCGGCCGACGAGGACCATTTTGGCTACACGGTCGGCGGCGGCCTGGAATGGCGCTTGACGGGAAATTGGTCGCTCAAGTCGGAGTATCTCTACGTCGATCTCGGAAAAGAAGACTACCATTTTACGGGCGAGGTGGCCGCCGTTTACGGAGGCGGTCCGCACGTCACCGACTCATTCCCGGCAGACCTCAGCCTGCACACGGTGCGCGTCGGCGTAAACTACAAGCTCAGTTCGAACTAGATCGGCTCGTGACTCAGCTGGCGTGCTTGAACTGCTTCAGGTGCGTCTCCCAGGCGAGCGCCTGGCGCGTGATCGTGTCGAGGTTGTCGAAGGCCGGACGCCACCCGAGCCGCACCCGGATCTTGTCGGAGGCGGCCACGATCGCCGCAGGATCGCCCGGGCGGCGGGGCGCCAGCCGCACCTCGAAATCGGCACCGGAGACGCGTTTCACCGCGTCGATCACCTGCAGCACCGAGAACCCCTGCGAGTAGCCGCAGTTGAACACATCCGAATCGCCGCCGTCGCGCAGGTGGCGCAGGGCTGCCAGATGCGCGCGCGCCAGATCCGTCACCTGGATGTAGTCGCGGATGCAGGTGCCGTCCGGCGTGTCGTAGTCGGTGCCGAAAACCTCCAGATACGGCCGTTTGCCCAGTGCGGCCTCGCACGCAACCTTGATGAGGTGCGTGGCGTTGGGCGTCGACTGGCCGGAGCGGCCCTTGGGATCGGCGCCGGCCACGTTGAAATAGCGTAGCGCCACGTAGCGGAAATCGTGGGCGCGCGCGGTGTCGCCGAGCATGATCTCCGTCATCAGCTTGGAGGAGCCGTAGGGGGACATGGGGTTGAGGGTCGCATCCTCGCCGACCGGGTTCTCCTTGGGCATGCCGTAGACGGCAGCGGTTGAGGAGAAAATGAAATTCTTGATGCCCATCTCCACCGCGACCTCGATGAGGGCGCGCGATTTGACGGTGTTGTTGTGGTAGTAGCCGAGCGGATCGGCGACCGACTCCGGCACCACGATCGAGCCGGCGAAATGCAGGATGGACTGCACCGCGTGCTTGCGCACGATCGAGCGCACCAGCTCCTGATCGCCCACGTCGCCGACAACAAGTGTGGCGTTGGCCGGGACCGCCCAGCGGAAGCCTGTCGACAGATTGTCGAGGACGATGACGCTTTCACCGGAATCGAGAAGCTCGAGCACCATGTGGCTTCCGATGTATCCGGCTCCGCCGGTGACGAGTACACTCATCGCTTGCGCCTTCCCGATATTGGCCTTAGTGGCCTAGTGTGATGATCGAGAAATTCGCCGTCGCTCGCGGCACACGTTTGAGCGAATTTCTCGATCTGAATCACACTAGCGATTCCATAATTTTAGTGTCCCTTTTGATTCCGAAGTTCGCTGGGGACCTAGCATCGAGCGCGGGCGAACTTCGGGATCGGGACACTAGCCGTTTAGCATCACAAAGCTTAACCATGGCCTGAAACAACGCCGCTCACATCCCCATCGTTTCAAGATTTACACCAAATTTGCGCCCTTCCCCGCGTAAATTGGCGTCTACCCTAGGCTTTGGAGTCCCCCATGCCCGCAGTTAAGAAGCGCATCCGCAAGGCCGTTTTCCCCGTCGCGGGGCTCGGCACGCGCTTCCTCCCCGCCACCAAGGCCGTGCCCAAGGAGATGCTGACCGTGGTGGACCGGCCAGCCATCCAGCACGTCGTCGACGAGGCGCGCGCTGCCGGCATCGAGCACTTTATTTTCGTCACTGGGCGCAACAAAGGCGCCATCGAGGATCACTTCGACCGCCAGCCGGAGCTGGAGGCGACGCTCGCCGAGCGCGGCAAGACCAAGGAGCTCGAGTTGCTCGCGCGCGATCTGCCCGCGGCCGGCGCCACCAGCTTCACCCGTCAGCAGGAACCCCTAGGCCTCGGTCACGCGGTCTGGTGCGCGCGTGAGCTCGTTGGCGACGAGCCCTTCGCGTTGCTCCTCCCCGACATGCTGCATCACGGTTCGCAGCCCTGCCTGCAGGAAATGATCGACGCCTACGAGACGCACGGCGGCAGCCACATCGCGGTGTCGCCGGTGCCGGAGGAGGAGGCGCACCTTTACGGCATCGTCGGGGTCAAGGACCGCGACGCCAAGGTGTCGGCCATCACCAGCATGATCGAGAAGCCCAAGAAGGGCACCGCACCCTCGAACCTGCACATCACCGGGCGCTACATCCTCCAGCCGGAGATCTTCGATATCCTGGAAAACCAGGAGCGCGGCACCGGCGGCGAGATCCAGCTGACCGACGCCATGATCGCCATGCAGAAGAGCGGCCGGCCCTACTATGCCGTGCGCTTCGACGGCAAGATCTACGACTGCGGCACCAAGCTGGGGTTCCTCATGGCGAACGTCGCCTACGCGCTGGAGCGCGAGGATCTCGGCCCCGCCCTCAAGTCCGAGCTTGCCAAGCTCGTGTAGGGCAGCATCGAACGCGTTCTACCCCCTCACCCGCTCGCCCGGCTCATGCCGGGCTCACGACCTCTCCCCCTGGGAGAGGTAAGGAGCCGCGATTGACCCTTGCCAAGTCCCCTCCTGGGGGGAGAGGTCGGAAGCGAATGAAATGAGCTTCCGGGTGAGGGGATGGTCGTTCGCAGAATTTGCTGACTACTGCCGCAGGCGCACGCCGAGCTGCACCTCTTCCACCGTGTAGCTGCTGATGGGGACCGTGGAGTCGAACACGGTGTGCTGGTAGCGCCCGAACAGCACCGCCTGACGGCTCAGGTAGTACTCGAGCCCGGTCGCCGCCGTGAGCTGGTTTTCGTGAATGCCGGCACCGACGAAGTCGCGCGTGAAGAAGCCGAGCCCGGCGATGCCGACGAGCCGCGTCTGGAAGCTGTGGCGCGCCTCAAGCCCGTAGGTGCGCTCCAGGACGCCGCCGGAATCGACCGTCGTGGTCTCGGCCACATCGGTCGTCGCCGTGAGCAGCACCGTCGTCAGCGGCGTCGGGCGCCAGGTCAAATTGGCGTCGACCAGAAGCCCGTCGATGACCTCCAGGATGTGATTGTCCGGCGTCTGGCGTCCGTAGCCGAGGCTAACCTCGCCGCGCAGGTATTCCCCGATCGTGCCGAACGACACGCCCGCCCTGTAGCGCTCGCCCGTCGAGGAGCGGATGATGCCGTCCGTGAACGCCGGGATCTGATAGTCGCGCTGATTGAAGGCGACATCGGCGAACACGAACAGCGTGGGCATGAACTCCCACTGCGGCCGCACGGCCTCCTCATAAAGCGTGTAGTCCCGATCGGAATTGCTCTGCACGATGCCGTCGAAGTTGTCGGCGCTATAGCTCGTATCGACGATGCCGCCGCGCAGCTGCACCGACAGCCGGTTGAAGCGCTGATTGAAGGCGCCGCGCCCGCGATCGACGGTGATGTTGGGGCGCGTGCCGAGCGAGCTGGCGTTGATGGCGTTGCGGCTTTCCTGCGCGAATTCCCGGGAGATGGCGCCCTGCAGGTTGGTGCGGCGCGTGACGTCGAGCCGCCCCAGCCCCTCCACCACGTAGGCGCGGTTGTCTTCCGTCGGGTACTTGTCGTGGAAGCTCAGGTCGCCGGCCGCGCGCACCTCGACCGCGTGCGTGCTCCAGTTGGAGACAAGCCGCGCGGCCGGGCGCACCTCCAGCGAATAGTCGCCGAGCGCCACCGGCGAGGCAAAGAGGTTGCTGTTGTAGTCGCCGTCGGCCTCCACCGTGGTGAAGAGCGTGAAGCTCCCCAGCCGCATACCGAGCGGCACGAACGGCTCGGGGTCGAACAACGCCAGCGGCCGGTTGGCGAAGACCGGATTGGTCTCCTCGACCTGCAGCAGCAGCGGATCGAAGCCCGTGGCACCGGGACCAAGGGCGGCGATATCCGCCGGCGGCCGCACGTCGAGCTGGGTGATGTCCTCCTCCTCGGCGAACGGATTGGGGCGGTTGAGATCGATCACGCCATCGCCGGTTCCGGGTGGCTCGGCCATGGCAAGATCGCCGTCCTGGGGAGCGGGGATCCGCCGCGGCACGACCTCGCCGAAAGGATCGACGTCCTCGGCCTCGGCCTGCGATCGCGTCTCCCAGCCTTCCGGCTGGCCGTCGGCTTCGAGCGGGCCGGCCGCCGCGGCCGGATTGAAGCCGCCGTCGCGGTAGACGCTGTCATCGAGGGCTTGCGAGACCGACGCGGCGAATGCACCGGCGGAAGCGGCCGTTGGGGGGCGCGGCACGGGAGCACGCTCGGCGGCACGCGGCGCGGGATCGAGAATTTGGGCATGGGCCGGCGGGGTCGCCAGCGCCGCCCAGGCCACGGCTACAACGCCCAATAGAACTGAGAACTCGCAGCCTGCGACCCACCAAAGCGCTCCCATGATCACTCGCCACGCGAACGCCCACACGCGGGTGGAACAGTAAGGAACGACGGTTAATGGTCTGTTTAGGATACGCGGACGCGCAGCGAGCAGCGGATTGCGGCGCAAGTGCCGAATTTCGGGACCGCCCTGCGCCCTTTTTGGTAAACAAAAGGTTGACAATAAATGGACGATCCGTTGCCCTGTGTTGTATCAAAGGCTTCAGAGGCGCCTGACGAGACTCGGGGGATTTACGAGCCATGACGGCGGCCAACGGGCCCTTGCGGAAATTCAAGAGCATCGAAGGCGGCAAGCGGCTGACCCGCTTGCCCGTTGCCTCAGCCTTGCGCACGCTGGATCTGGAGTGCGAGGGCCTCAGCCTGCTGCGCCAGGCGCTCGCGGGTCCGATGGCCCGCTCCTTCGCCGAAGCCCTGCGCAAGCTGCGCGCCGCCCGCGGCCGCGTGGTCGTCACCGGCATCGGCAAGAGCGGCCACATCGGTCAGAAGATGGCGGCGACGTTCGCGTCGACCGGCCGGCCGGCGTTCTTCGTGCACCCGACCGAGGCCTCGCACGGCGACCTGGGCATGATTACGCCGGACGACGTGCTGCTGGCGCTGTCCTGGTCGGGCGAGACCGTCGAGCTCAAACCGCTCATCACCTACGCGCGCCGCTACAACGTCCCCCTTATCGCCATCACCTCGCGCGCCAACTCCGCGCTCGGCCAGCAGGCCGACATCGTTCTGGAGCTGCCGCGCATCAAGGAGGCGTGCCCTCACGGCCTCGCCCCCACGACGTCGACCGCCATGCAGCTCGTCTTGGGCGACTGCCTCGCCATCGCGCTGCTGGAGGCCAAGGGCTTCACGGCCATGGAGTTCAAGGCCTTCCATCCCGGCGGCTCGCTGGGCGCCAGCCTCAAGTACGTGACCGACGTGATGCACAAGGGCGACCAGCTTCCGCTCGCGCGCGACACCGAGCCCATGAGCGCCGCCCTCGTCACCATGACGCAAAAGAGCTTCGGCTGTCTCGGCATCCTCGACGCCAAGGGCAAGCTCATCGGCATCGTGACCGACGGCGATTTGCGCCGTCACATGGGCGAGGATCTGGTGCGCGCGCGCGCCGCCGACATCATGACAAAGCGCCCCAAGACGGCGACGCCCAAGATGCTGGCCTCGGCCGCGCTGGAGATGATCAACGCTTCGCGCATTACGGCGCTGTTCGTGGTTGAGCGGGGCCGCCCGGTTGGCATCGTGCACATCCACGATCTTCTGCGCGTCGGCGTGGCCTAGGTCTCCTCGACCGTCAGAGCCGTGCCGCTGACGCCGGTAACCCGCACGCGGTCGCCGGCCTCGGCCCGACAGCCCTCGGCCACCCACACGCTATCGCCCGCGCGCACGACACCACGACCGCCGGTTGCAATCGCATCCTCGACCACGACCACCTGACCCACGAGCTCCATGCCGCGGCGGTTCAACTCGGGCTCATCGCTCAAGGCGGCGCCCGAACGAAACCACATCTGGTCGATGACCATGTCGGCGATCACGATCACGAGGCCCGCGCCGGCCCAGTACCAGCCGACCGTGTCGCCGACCGCGCCGAGAAAGATTCCGTAGATGGCGGCGCCCACGCCGACGACAGGCAGCAGCAGGCTCGCCAACGCGGTGAGCCACACGGCAGCGGTCGGTTGCCCGTCTCGTTTACGAAGTTGCATGCTCCACCAACAGTACCGTTCCGTGCGTTCCCGTAATCCGAACGCGTGCACCCTGCGGCGCATCGAGGCCCTGTGCCGGCCACAGCGTGTCGCCGACCCGCACCTTGCCGCGTCCATCGGCGATGGCCTCCGCGACCGTCACCACGCGGCCCACGTACTGGCCCGCGCGCAGGTTGAGGCCGGGCTCATCGCTGATCGCCATCTCCGGCCCGGCATAGCGGCGCACGAAGAAGACGGTGATGCAGGAAATGATGGCGAAGGCGATCAATTGCCACTCCCAGGGGATGTCAACCGCGAGACCCAAGATGCCGACGATGACCGCGGCCAATCCGAACCAGACGAAGTGCACGCCCGGCACCAGCGTCTCCAGGACGAACAGCGCCACGGCGACGATGAACCAGCTCCAGGCACCGAGGCTCCAGAAGAATTCGGTCAACCGCATGTCTAGGACCTCCCATCCGTCTCCCCAGCATAGCAGACAGCCGTTCCCTCATTCCAAATCCTAAGCGTGCGGAACGCTGCCCCGCGTCGGACGCGCCGGCGCCGGCGGGGGGGTGCCGCCACCGCCGAACGCCTCGCCGGTGATCTGTGCGAGCCCGGCAATGGAGCCGATCACCGAGGAGGCCTCGAGCGGCATCATGATGACCTTCTGGTTGGGCGCCTTGGCCAAGAACTCCAGCGCCTTCACGTAGTTGTTGGCCACGAAGTAGTTGATCGCCTGTACGTTTCCCGCCGCGATGGCATCCGACACGAGCTGCGTCGCCTTGGCCTCGGCGGCCGCCGACCGCTCGCGCGCCTCGGCATCCTTGAACGCGGCCTCGCGCCGGCCCTCGGCCTCCAGCACCACGGCCTGCTTCTCGCCTTCGGCGCGCAGGATCGCCGCCTGGCGCAAGCCTTCCGACTCCAGGATCTGGGCGCGCTTCTCGCGCTCGGCCTTCATCTGGCGGGCCATGCTGTCGACGAGATCGCGCGGGGGATCGATGTCCTTGATCTCGATGCGCGTGACCTTGATGCCCCACGCTTCCGTCGCCTGGTCGACGACGTGCAAAAGCCGCGCGTTGATCTGGTCGCGGTTCGACAGGAGCTCATCGAGGTCCATCGAGCCCATGACGGTGCGCACGTTGGTCATGGTCAGGTTGATGATCGAGGGCTCGAGCTGGTCGACCTCGTAGGCGGCGCGGGCGGCGTTCAACACCTGAAAGAACGTGACGCCGTTGACGCGCACCATGGCGTTGTCGCGGGTGATGACGTCCTGGCTTGGAATGTCGAGCACCTGCTCCTTCATGTTCATGCGGTTGCCGACGCGCTCCATGATTGGGATCAGGATGTGCAGCCCCGGCTGCAGCGTGCGCGTATAGCGGCCGAAATTCTCGACCGTGTAGTTGGTGCCCTGAGGCACGATCTTGACCGTCGACCACAACGCCGCGACGGCCAGCATGATGAGCAGGATGCCGAAAATTTCGAAGCCGCCCGAGAGCGGATAGAGCGGATCAGTTCCCATGGATGGACCTTTTTGGGCGACGGCGGAAAGGACACACAAGCTCAGGAGAAGCTAGGTCACAGGTGCAAACATGTGGTAAAAATTTTCTTTAAGAGCAGTTACTTATGGAACAGTGTGGATGGCAGCCGGGAGGGCCGTGAATTGCCCTTCAGTTGCATCGCCTTTCAGCGCATCAACGTCCCCGTTCAACAATCAAGAGACGGTGGACATGCGCATCCTAGCCTTCAATTCGGTGTTGCTCGCTTTGGCTCTTTCCGCGTGCGCGGAGTCCGATCCGCCGGTTCGTGACTTCGAGCCCGTCAGCAGACAGTCTCAACTGGGTGCACATACACAGGGCGTCCCGCTCCCGATGCGCAAGCCGGCCTACAGCATTGCCGCCGAGCTCGCGACCACCGACTTCACGCCCTATCTGAAGCGCATCCCCGGATTCAGCCAGTCGTCGCAATGAGCGCTGCAACGCTGGCGGCTGGCGTTACAGCCAGCCCTGCAGCTCGCGGCGCACCACCGCCTCGATGACGCGCATGCCCTCGGCACTGTCATTGAGCGCCGGCAGATAGGCGAACTTCTCGCCGCCGCCTTCCTCGAAGTAGTGGCGGTTCTCCGCATCGAGCTCCTCGAGCGTCTCCAGGCAATCGGCGGAGAAGCCCGGCGCCACAAGGGCAATCCGCTTTAGGCCATCGGCGGCGAGCCGCTTGATGGTCTCGTCGGTGTAGGGCTGCAGCCAAGGATCGTTGCCGAACCGCGACTGGAACGTGGTCAGCCACTTGTCCTCGGGCCAGCCGAGACGCTCGCGCAGCAGCCGCGACGTCTTCTGGCACTGGCAATGATAAGGATCGCCGGCCTCGAGATAGGCTTGCGGCATGCCGTGGAAGGTGGCGATGATCACCTCCGGCTCGAAATCGAGCTTGCCGAGATCGCGCTCCATCGCTGTGGCCACGGCGTCGATGTAGACCGGATCGTCGTGATAGCTCGGGGCGACGCGCACGGCCGGCTGCCAGCGCATCCGCATGAGCGTGCGGAAGGCGTGATCGCACGCCGTCGCCGTGGTCGCCGCCGCATACTGCGGATAAAGCGGCACCAGAAGGATGCGGTCGCAGCCCTTTTCCTGCAGCGCCCGGATGCGGCTGTCGGTCGTCGGGTTGGCGTAGCGCATGGCCCAGTCGACCTCGACGCGCGGCTCGTTTGCAAACACCTTGCGCAGGTGCTCGGCCTGGTTGCGCGTGATGGTCTTGAGCGGACCTTCGTCGAGCTCGTTGTTCCAGATGGTGGCGTAGTCCTTGCCCTTGCGTCCGGGTCGCACCGACAGAATGATGAGGTTGAGGATCGGCCACCACTTCCAGCGCGGCACCTCGATGACGCGCCGGTCCGAGAGGAACTCCTTCAGGTAGCGGCGCATCGGCCAGTAATCGGTCGCATCCGGCGTGCCCAGATTGAGCAACAGCACGCCGACGCGGCCGTACGCCACCTGCGGATGCCCTGCGGGCCATGCCGCACGGTCCACCTCGAAGCGGGCGCTCGATTTGATCTCGTTCACGGTGCTCCTCGGGGCCGGCGTCAGGCTAGGGACGGGTGCTCAAGGGAATATGTGCCGTATACGCGCCGTTGCAAAGGCTGGATCAGACGCCTGCCCGGCTAGGACGCTTGCGTTGCAGCGGCGCGTCGACGCGAGGGGCCGCGCACCCGCGTTTTCTTGGGCGTCGAATTGGGCTGCTCCTCGGGCTCCTGATCCTTGAGCGCGAGCGCGGCCTCCCAATAGGCGCCGATGCGGCGGCGCAGGTTCTTTGGACCTTCCGAATAAAGGCGGACGCCGCGCGGATGCGCGATGGCGCGCAGCTCCTGCTGGCGCTCGCGCGCCAGCTTCTCGATTGCGGCAGCATGGCCGGTTTTCAAGCCGCCGGCCTGCTCGGAGTGCACGAAGCCGACGAGAAGAGCCAGATCGTGGTCGTCGCCCAAGCAGCTGCGACAGGGCGCGGGCCTCGGCAACCCGCGCAGTTGAGGCAGCCGGTCCAGCTGCGCGACAGCAGCACCATGTGGCGCCAGTGCTGCTGGGTTCCCTTGCGCCACTCGTGAAAGACCTCGTCCGATTGCTCGGCGTAGGCCTTGCGGAAGTTGCGGCGCGCCTTGCGGTAGCTCGCCTCCAGCCCCGGCCCCACGATTTCAAATCCTGAGCCGCTCAGCTGCAGGTGCGCGAACCGCTTCTTCGCCTCCGCCAGGCGCCCCAGCGCCTGCTTCATGGCGGCGGCCTCGACCGCCGAGCTATCCAGACCGTTCTCTGTGTGCAGTGCCTCGCGCACGGACTCAGCAAGAGCTTTGCGTCCGGATGGCGCGTTTGCTTCCAGCTTGGCGATGGTTTCGATCAGCACGTGCCGGTCGCGCGTCCCCGACAGTCCGCGACCAATCTCACGCAGTCTCGCATTCTCTCCGCGAAAGCCGCTCTCGCCCAGCGCCGGCCGCACGAGGCGCAACAATGCGCGCAGCCTTTTCAGAGACTTGCGCGTCTCGTGCACGGCCACCACCGCGTCGCCTGAGCCTTTGAGCTGGCATTGTGCCCGCTCGATCTGCTCGCGCGCGATGCGCTTGACTCCGGCCTCGAAAGGCTCAGTAAGCTTGAAACGAAAGGCCATGCACACGCTCGTTCAGCGACCCGGCAAGCCGAGACAATGTGACAAAAACATTAATTCCACTATTTGATCTAGCCGCCGCGTGAGCGCAAGCGCGGATGGTGCGGCAATATCATCGAAATTTTTCAGCACACTCGTCCGTGGTCGAAAGCGACACACCCGATCGCACCGAATCCGCCCAGTCGAGCCACAACCGGATCCGCGCCTCTGGATCGGATGCCGTCAAGAAATCGGTAATCACAGCGAGGGATTGCGCTCCCGCAGCCAAGACACCGGGCGCTCGTTCGGGCGTTAGGCCGCCGATTGTGACAAGCGGCAGCGCTCCGATGCGCGCCTTCCACTGTCCAATTCTTTCAAGCCCTTGCGGGGCCCATTTCATGACTTTCAGCTTCGTCTTGTAGATGGGCCCGAGCGCCACGTAGTCGGGCGCAGCCGCAAGCGCGGTTTGAAGCTCCGTCTCGCTGTGCGTAGAGACACCGAGGCGCAGACCCGCCGCCTTGATCGCGGCAACGTCCGCGGCGGCAAGATCCTCCTGCCCCAAATGAATGTAATCGGCGCCGGCCGCGATCGCCTCACGCCAGTAGTCGTTGACGATGAGCTGGCAACCGTGCGCCCGCGCAACCGCTAAGCCCGCCTCGATCTGGCGGCGTACCTCGGCCGCGTCCACGTCCTTTACGCGCAGCTGCACGGTGCGCACGCCGAGCGGAACGATGCGGGCCAGCCAATCGGCATCGGGGACGATCGGATAGAAGACGTCGAGCCCGGGGCGCTCATGCATCGCCGGGCTTGCCCTTGGCAGCGCCCAGATCGAAGAAGGGCGTCCCGGCCACGGGCGTCGATGGCTCGGCCATGTCGCGCATGCCCATGAGACCCGACTCGTAGGCCGCGCGGCCGGCCTCGATCGCCTTGGCGAAGGCGCCCGCCATGCGCACGGGATCGCCGGCTTTGGCCACCGCCGTGTTGAGCAGCACCCCGTCGAAGCCCATCTCCATCGCCAGCGCCGCGTGCGAGGGCGCTCCGATGCCGGCGTCGATGATGAGGGGCACGGCGGGAAAATACGCGCGCAGGCTTTTGAGCGCGTACGGGTTGGCAAGCCCGCGGCCGGAGCCGATGGGGGCACCCCACGGCATCAGCACCTCGCAGCCGGCCGCGATCAGCCGCTCGGCAATCGACAGATCCTCGGTCGTGTAGGGCAGAACCTTGAAGCCGTCCTTCGCCAGGATGCCCGCCGCCTCGACGAGGCCGACGACCTCCGGCTGCAGCGTGTCGTCGTTGGCGATGACCTCCAGCTTCACCCAATCGGTTGCGAACACCTCGCGCGCCATCTGGGCGGTCGTCACGGCCTCCTTGACCGTGCGGCAGCCGGCGGTGTTGGGCAGCACGCGCACGCCGAGCTCGGAGACGAGCTGCAGGAAGCGTTCGCCCGTGCGTCCGCGCGCCTGCTCGCGGCGCAAGCACACCGTGACCAGTCCGGACCCCGAGACCTCCACCGCGCGCGCCAGCACGTGGGGCGATGGATACTGCGCGGTGCCGAGCAGCAGCCGCGAGGCGAGCTCCATGCCGTACAGCGTGAAGGCGCTGTGAGGCGTCGCCGATGGTTCGATCGCGTTCATGCGCACATGTGCCTGATAGCCTGATGAGCCTGAAACGTCTGAGCCTAGCCGCCGTGACGCGGCGAGACGATCTCGATTTTGTCGCCGCCCTCGATCCGCGTTGCGGTGCGCGCACGCTCGGGCACGAAGTCTCCGTTGCGCGCCGTGGCAATGCGCTTGCCCGCGTGCCCCAGCTCGGCGACCAGCTCGGCCAGCGTGCCGGCCTGAGTCGACAGAGCATCGCCGTTCACGGTGATGGTGCGGGCCAGGGTCGTTGCGTCCGTCACGGGGCAACCTCGCTGTTGCGGCATGACCTTGCCGCTTTGCACCAATTCAACAGAATTCGCCCGCAAAGCTCAAGTCGCACCCGCCCACTTTGTGTTCGCGTTGACAGTTGTCATACGCCGATGCCATGAATATCGACACTTGGGAGGCCACGTTACAAAAACCAATAAGGAAAGCCCCATCAAGCGGGCTTGGGGAGGCGCCATGGCGTCGACGGGGGTTGAGACGGGGCCGGGCACCGCGCCGGCGGCCGCCGTGGCAGGGGCACCGAGCGAAGTTCGCGTCTATCCACATTCTCCAATTCTCTACTGGTGGGTGGTCTGGGCCTACGGGTTCTTCTGCGCAGCGATCACGTGGGCGCAAGGCGACACCTTCACCATCGGCGGCGGCAAGCCGCTTTTGATCCATCCGCAGCCTTGGGTCGGCGTCTCGTTCACGATCCTATTGCTGTTCACCGCGCTCGCGACCACCGTCAAGGCGCGCGGCATCGGCTCGATCCTTCTGGTCCTGCTGCTGGTGGGAGCTGCCGTCGGCACGCAGTTTGTGATGAGCATTGAGGGGCTGTTCAAGACGCCGCCGGCGATCCTCGTGCACATGAACCTCGCCTTCTACATGATGGTGTCCTCGGCGCTGTTCGTCGTCTGGTTCGTCATCGTGTTCATCTTCGACCGCTTGAGCTTCTGGCGCTTCCGCGGTGCGCAGATCGAGCGCGTGCAGCGCTTCGCCAGCATTCTGGGGCGCGCGCCGGAGAGCTACTCGGTCATGCACGTCAGGCTGACGCGCTTTAGCGACGACATCCTCGCCCACAAGATCTTAGGGCTAGGCATCATCGGGCTCGGCACCAGCGACATCGATGGCAAGATCGCCATCTTCGGCGGCGGCAACGAGGCGTTTCGCATCGAGAATGTGTGGCGGGCCAAGCGCACCTTGCAGCAGATCCAATCCATGATGGGCCAGAAGGCGACCGTCGTGACCTGATGGGGGACGCGTTGATCGCGTCCCTCACTGCTGCACGACGATCAGCTCCGAGGTCTCACCCGTCTGCAGATAGTCCGCCACCGCCTGCGCCAGCACAGGCGCCAGCAGAAAGCCGTGGCGGTACGCGCCGTTGACCAGAATGCGCCGGCCGCCTTCGCGCACGATCGCGCGCGGCATGTTGTCGGGAAAGGCCGGACGCACGCCCGCGCCCAGATCGAGGATCTCAGCTTCCCCGAAGGCCGGATGCAGCGCATAGGCCGCGCCCAGAAGCTCCAGCGCCGAGCGCACCGTGACGGGTCCGTCGTCCTCCGTCTCCAGAACAGTCGCGCCGATCATGTAATGGCCGTCGCCCCAGGGCACGACGTACAGCGGATGGCGCGGATGCAGGAGTTGCACCGGCCGTTTGAGCGCGATCTCGTGCGAGCGCACGATGAGGCGCTCACCGCGCACGCCGCGCAGATCGGGAAGCACGTCGCGCGCGGCGAGCCCGCGGCAATCGACGAGCACGTCGGCCTCGTCGGCAAGTTCGCTGACGCCAAGCTGCACGTCGACGCCCGCATGCTGCACCTCGCCCAGCATGAACGCGAGCGCGTCGGGCGCCGGCATGTGCGCCTCTTCGGCAAAGTAGAGGGCAGAGGAGAAACGCCCCTCGAGGTCGGGCTCGAGGCTTTGCAGGGCTTTGGCATCGAGGCTCTCGTGGCCTTGCGTGCGCTTGGCGAAATGCTCGAGCTCGACACGGTCGCGCGCCGCCGCGACGACGAGGCTGCCGGCAGTGATGAGATCGGGATAGAGCGCGCGCCACAAGGCGACGCCCTCGAGCGCGAGCGCGCGCAAACCGGGCGGGCCGTTCTCGGCCTCCCGCTCGGGCGCCAGCATCACGGCCGCATAGAGGCTCGCAGCGTGCGCGAACGGCTCCGCGCTCGCCTCCAAAAGGCGCACGTGGTGTCCGGCACGCGCGAGCGTCAGCGCCTGCCACAGGCCGAGGATGCCGCCGCCCTGCACGGTGATGGCGCGAGAGGTCATGGACACACCTCAATCTCCCAGCGCGGCGCCTTCACGGCGCCAGTCGGCTGCGCCTTCGAGGCGGTTGCCGCGGCGCATGACGATGTGCGTGCCGGAGTTCATCAGCGACGGCATGATTGTGTGGCCGTAGGCCTTGAGCTTCAGGCCGGCCCACACGGCGGGACCCGCAATCTCGATGTCGAAGCCGCGGCCCTGGCTGCCGAAGTTCAAAAGATCGGCGGCCTCCTGCGCGTCCATCCCCCAATCGATCAGCGCGACGAGCGTCTTGACGACATACATAATGATGCGGCTGCCGCCGGGCGAGCCGAGCACGGCGAACACCTTTCCGTCGGCGTCGAACACGATGGTCGGCGACATGGAGCTGCGCGGGCGCTTGCCGGGGCCCACGGCGTTGGCAACCGGGCGGCCTTCGGCGTCGGTCGGGCGAAACGAGAAGTCCGTGAGCTCGTTGTTCAGAAGGAAGCCCGCCGCCCAGTTGTGCGAGCCGAACGCGCCTTCGATGGTGGTGGTCATGGCGACCGCGTTGCCGTCGTCGTCGATGATGGAGATGTGGCTGGTGCCGGCGCGCTCCTTGGTGGCGTCGCGGCCGAACGACTGCCTCTTCAGGCCGGGTGGCACGCCGGGCTCGACATTCTCCTTCGACACCAAAGGATCGATGAGCGCGCCGCGCGCCGCCAGATATCCGGGATCGAGCAGGCCGCCGGGAATCTCCACGAAGTCGGGATCGCCCATGTAGCGGTTGCGGTCGGCGTAGGCGAGCTTCTCGGCTTCCGCGATGAGGTGCAGCGCCTGCGCACCCAGAGCCGCCTTAGGCCCCTTGCCGAGATTGAACGGCTCCAGGATCTTCAGGGTTTGCGCCACCGTCGGACCGCCCGACGAGGGCGGGCCCACGCCGCAGATCTTGTAGCTGCGGTAGGTGACGCACACCGGCGCCCGCTCTTTGACGGTGTAGCCGGCAAGATCTTCAAGCGTCATGCCGCCGGGCGCGGTCGGTGCGTCGGCGACCGCCTTCACGATCGCGTCGGCCACCGGGCCTTCGTAGAAGGCGCGCGATCCCTCCGCCGCGATGCGACGCAGCGTGGCGGCAAGCTCCGGGTTGCGCAGCGTAAATCCGATGGGCCAGGCGCTGCCCGTATGGGTGAAGAAGTACTCGCGCGACGCCGGCACGAAGCTCTCCGGTCCCTCCCAGCGCAGCAGCAGGTGCAGCCGCGGCGAGACATCGAAGCCCTGCTCGGCAAGCTGGATCGCCGGCTCGAACAGCCGCGCCCACGGCAGCTTGCCGTGCTGCTTGTGCACCGTCTCCAGAAGCCGCACGATGCCGGGCACGCCGATGCTCAGTCCCGACAGCACCGCTTGTGAGAACGGCATCGGCTGGCCGTCGACGAGAAAGCGATCGGGGCGCGCCGACGCCGGCGCCGTCTCGCGGCCGTCGTAGGCTTTGAGCTGCTTTTGCGCGGCGTCCCAATACAGAATAAAGGCGCCGCCGCCGATGCCCGACGACTGCGGCTCCACGATATTGAGGACGAGCTGCGTTGCGATGGCCGCGTCGATCGCGGAGCCGCCGGCACGCAACATCTCGCGACCGGCTTCCGCCGCATAGGGGTTGGCGGCCGAGACCATGTGCAGCTCGGCGGTGGCCAGCCCCTTGGATTCGAATCCGGTCGCCGCCTCAGGCGCGCTGCGCGGATCCTGCGCACACGCACGTTCGGTGCCTGCAAACGCCAGCATGGCCGCAAACACCAGCACGCCTGCGCGCATCGCGGGCCTACTCATGGCGGGGCGCACGAGGAATCGGGAGGCTTTCACTTGGGACATACGGGCGGCTTTGCGGGGTCTGCTGCGGGCGGCGTGGAACGCATTCCTCTCTATATCGGCGCCGTGAGCCTTGCTGTCGAGCCCAATTGCCCGGCACTTGTCGCCTCACACTAGGGGAACATTAACCCGAGACGGCCTCACTGGTTTTGCCCGTGCGCACCGTTCGCGCGGCGCCGTCTTTGTTCAAATCGTGCGAAAGGTCCCGCGTTGATGTTGCCGTCGTCGCCCTTGCACATGCTGCGCGCGTGGTTTTTTGGCGCCTCCGCTGTCCCGCTCGCGTCTGGCGCGTGCATACCGCATTCGTGCCGCGGTGCCAAAGGCGAGACCGTCGAGACGCTGCTTGCAACCTCGACGACGCTGCTCGGTCAGCCGCTGGCCTATCCCACGGGCGGTCCCGCCAGGGTGACCGCAGATATCATCACCATCGCGCCCGGGGCCGAGACGGGATGGCACGAGCACGATGTGCCGTTGCTCGCCTACGTCATGGAAGGCGAGCTCACCGTCGACTACGGCCCGAAAGGAACGCACGTCTATCGCGTGGGCGACGTGATCGTGGAAGCGGTCGAGATCGCGCACAACGGCCACAACGCCGGGTCGCGCCCGGTGCGCCTGTTCGCCGTTTTTCTGGGCGCCGAGGGCGTGCCGGATACGACGCACGTCGACGCGCCTCAATGAAAATCCCGCGATTTGGGGATGATGCGCTCGTGGCGCGGATGCCCCGCCCAGCGCGGATGCGTGGGGCTGCGCGCTGATCCCGGATCGGGCCGCAACACCTCGTCGGCATTGGCGACCGGCACCTTCATCTGATCGGCCTGCTCCGACAGCAGCGACAGCCAGTCGCTGCGATCCTCCAATTTTGCCGACACCACGTGAATAATGTCCTCGTGGCGCTGGATGCGCCCGTGGATGACGATCAGGCGCGCGCCCATCACCACCTTGCGGAAGCGCTCGAGCGTCTTGGGCCAGACGACCGCGTTGGCGACGCCCGTCTCGTCCTCGATGGTCATGAACACCACGCCCTTGGCCGAGCCGGGGCGCTGGCGCACCAGCACCACGCCCGCAACCGACACGTAGGCACCGTCCTTGGCGGTGCGCAGCTCATGGCAGGCGCGCACGCGGCGCGCGGCAAAGCGCTCGCGCAGAAAGCTCATGGGATGCGCTTTGAGCGACAGCCGCAGCGTCTGGTAGTCGTTGACCACGTGCTCCGACAGCGCCATCTCCGGCAGTGCGACCACGGGCTCCAAGCCCGCCTCGCGCGTCTCGGCGTAGGTGAAGAGCGGCAACGGCTCAGCCGAGCCCAGCGCCTTCACCTCCCACAGCGCCTGACGCCGATCGAGGCCCGTCTTGGCGAAGCCAAGCTCCGCTTGGACGGAGCGAAACGCATCGGCGGCTGCCAGCTTCTCCAGGGTCGCAAGCTTCACGCGCGCGCGCAGCCACAGGTCGTGCACGTCGCGGAATGGCCTCGCCGCCATGATCTTGTTGATCTCCTCCTCTCGTATTCCGTCGATCTGGCGCAGACCGAGGCGCAGGGCCGGGCCGGCCCCCGCGATGTCCTCCAGCGTGCCGTCCCAATCGGAGAGGTTCACGTCGGCGCAGCGCGCCTCGACGCCGTGCTCTCTGGCGCAGCGTACGATCTGCGCCGGCGCGTAGAACCCCATGGGCTGCGAGTTCAGCAAGGCTGCCGCGAACGCCGCCGGATAGTGGCACTTGATCCACGCTGACACGTAGACCAGGTGAGCGAAGCTCGCCGCGTGGCTCTCGGGGAACCCGTACTCGCCGAAGCCCTTGATCTGGTTGAAGCAGCGCTGCGCGAAATCCTGCGCGTAGCCGCGCTGAACCATGCGCGACACCATCTTCTCCTCCAGCAACCCGATAGTGCCGCGGCGGCGGAAGGTGGCCATGGCCTTGCGCAACTCGTTCACCTCCGCATCGGAGAACTTCGCCGCAACAAGCGCGATGCGCATGGCCTGCTCCTGGAACAGCGGCACGCCCTTGGTCTTGCCGAGGATGGCTTTGAGCTCGTCGGCCGGGCCGTGCTGCGGGCGCCGGCGAGGGATAATGCTCGGCCTCGACGCCGTCGCGGCGGCGCAGATACGGGTGCACCATGTCGCCCTGGATGGGCCCGGGGCGCACGATCGCCACCTCGATGACGAGGTCGTAGAAGGTGCGCGGCTTCAGGCGCGGCAGCATGTTCATCTGCGCGCGGCTTTCCACCTGGAACACGCCGATGGAGTCGGCTTTGCACAGCATGTCGTAGACGGCCGGGTCCTCGCGCGGCACGGCGGCGAGCGTCAGCGGACGGTCGTGATGCTTTTCGATGAGATCGAAGGCGCGGCGGATGCAGGTCAGCATGCCCAGCGCCAGCACATCGACCTTTAGAAGCCCGAGCGCGGCGATGTCGTCCTTGTCCCACTCGATGAAGGTGCGGTCGTCCATGGCGGCGTTGCCGACGGGCACGACCTCGACGAGGGGCCCGCGCGTCAGCACGAAGCCGCCGACGTGCTGCGACAGGTGCCGGGGAAAGCCCATCAGCTCCTGCGTCAGCTCCAGCACGGTGGCGAGCAGCGGATCGGTCGGATCGAGCCCCGCCTCGCGCACGTGCTTCTCCGGCAGCACGCCGCCCGACCGCGTGCCCCACACCATGCCGGCGAGCGCCGACACCGTGTCCTCCGACAGCCCCATCGCCTTGCCGACGTCGCGCACGGCCGAGCGCGCACGATAGGTAATGACGGTGGCGGCGAGCCCGGCGCGATCGCGGCCATAGCGCGCGTAGATGTACTGGATCACCTCCTCGCGCCGCTCGTGCTCGAAGTCGACGTCGATGTCGGGCGGCTCCTTGCGTTCGGGCGACACGAAGCGCTCAAACAGCACGTCGATCTCGGTGGGGTTCACCGCCGTAATGGCGAGGCAGTAGCAGACGGCTGAGTTGGCCGCCGAGCCGCGCCCCTGGCACAGGATGCCCTGCGCGCGTGCAAAGTGGACGATATCGTGCACGGTGAGGAAATACGGCGCGTAGTTGAGCTGGTCGATCAGCTTGAGCTCGCGCGCGATCAGCGCGTGCACCTTCTCCGGGAGCCCATCGGGAAAGCGCCAGTGCGCGCCCTCCCAGGTGAGATCCTCCAGATGCGCCTGCGGGGTCTTGCCGGGCGGGATCGGCTCGTCGGGATACTCGTAGACGAGCTCGTCCAGCGAGAAGCGGCAGGCCTCGCGCGATCTCCAACGTGCGCGCGACCGCCTCCTCGTAGCCCCTGAACAGCCGCGCCATCTCGTGCGGCGGCTTCAAGTGCCGCTCGGCGTTGGCCTCGAGCTTGAAGCCGGCTTCTCCAATCGTAGTGCCCTCGCGCACGCAGGTCAGCACATCCTGCAGCGCACGCCGGTGGGGCGCGTGATAGAGCACGTCGCCGGTCGCAACGAGCGGCGTGGCGCAGCGCTCAGCGAGCAGTGAAAGCGCGGCGATGCGCGCGCGGTCGTCTCCGCGATAGACGTGGCTCGCCGCCAGATAGAGCGGGCTGTCTCCCAGCGCCGTCTTCACGCGACGCAACTCCGCTTCGAAGCTGCTTGCTGCTTCAGAACAGGGTTTGACAGCTTTTATTTTTTCGTCCCCCTCCCCCCTTGCGGGGGAGGGACAGGGTGGGGGGTGTGCACCACTTCCGACGTTTGAGAACCACCCCCTCCCCCGCCCCTCCCCCATCAAGGGGGAGGGAGGAAGTTTAGGTTCCCGATCCGCGCGAGGAACGAACGGAATGATGTCGGCCGTCTGGTGTCGTCTGCACCTCGCGCCAGTCCCAAGTCTCGGGAGGGAGCGCGATGAAGATCTGGCCTTCGGCGTGGCGCACGACATCCTCGAGATAAAGCGTGCACTGCGCCTTTCTTGGCGCGCCTCTGCCCGAGCGAGATGAGACGCGACAGCCGGCCATACGCCGTGCGGTCGCGCGGCAGGCACACCAGGCTCAGGCCGTCCTGCAGATCGAGCCGCGCGCCGACGATGAGCTGCAAGCCCACCTCCTTGGCCGCGATGTGCGCGCGCACGACGCCGGCAAGCGTATTGCGGTCGGTGACGGCGAGCGCTGTCAGACCCAACGCCTTCGCCTGCGCCACGAGCTCCTCGCCGTGCGAGGCCCCGCGCAAAAACGAGAAGTTGGTGGTGACTTGTAATTCGGCGTAACGCGGCACGTTCTTCCTCACCCGAACAGCCCGTGCAGGAACCAGGCGGGCTGATCCTCGTCGCGGCCGTAAAGACCCTCGCGAAACACCCAGTAGCCGGCGCCCGTCTCGTCCTCGATGCGGTAGTAGTCGCGCGTGCGGCTCGGCTCGCTCCTGATCTGGCCGCCGATCTCACGCCACCACTCGGGCGCGATGCGCTCCGGCCCTTGCGCGCGCGCAACGCGCCGCTCGACGCGGCGCCAGGTGAAGCGCGCGGGCGGGCCTTCGGGGATCTCGGCGATGACGCGGATGGGCTCTGGGCAAGCGAGCAGAAACGACGGCCGCGGCGCCTTCGCCGCAACGGGGCTCGTGCGCGGCGGCGCGGGGGAAGCGCTCAGCGCCGGCCGCGCTCTTTCGGCGCGCTCGGGCATATGGCTCGCGTGCGGCACGAGGCGCAGGACGCGGTCGGCACCTAAGCGGTTGGTAAGACGATCGACGAGGCGCGCGGGATCGCCGGCGGCAGCGTCGAGCCGGGGACCCAATGCGGCCTGCTCCGCGTCGCGCCGCTCCACCTGCACAGCGGCAAGGACGAGCGCATCGACGCCGAAACCCACATCGAGGGCACCGAGCTTCTCGTGCAAAAGCGCCATCAGGTGCTCAGGGGTACGGCAGGGAAAGCTAAGCCCCGCGCGCACTTCCGCCACCGTTCCGTCGGCGCGATAGAGCGACAGTCCGATGCGGCGCGCGCCTAAACCTCGCGCATCCAGGCTTGCGCACAGCTCGTCGGCCAGCCGCGCCGTCTCCGCCTCGAGGCCCTCGGGCGAGATGAGCGGATCGGCGAAGGGGCGCTCGACGAAAAGGGCCGGCGGCTCGGCCAGCGGACGGCGCGGCTCGGGCCTGACGCCCAGAGCCTGATCGAGACGGGCGAGCACGGCCTCGGCCACGTCGGCGGAACGGAAGCGGCGCTGCAAGGCGGCGCGCGGCAGCGCGTAGAGCTGGCCGATACGCTTGAGGCCGAGCCGCTTCAACAGCAGCACCGTTTCCGGCGCCAGCCGCAAGGCCTCGACGGGAAGGGGCGCCAGCCGCGCCTCCGTTTCACCCGGCGGCGCAATGGCCCACGCCACGAAGCGATCACCCCGCGATTCCCCTCCCCTCGATGGGGAGGGGTTAGGGGTGGGGTGAAGAGCTAGGAGTTGTCGGTTGAGCTTATGCTCAAACTCTCGGCCGATTGCCGGAGACTTTGAGGTTTCACCAAGATCATCCCCCCACCCCCGACCCCTCCCCGCCAGGGGGAGGGGAGAAGAGGAAGAGTATGCGTCCCCCACCGTCATCGACATCGGGGACGCAAAGCGCGCGAGCGCATGCGCGGCCCCCAGCGTATCGGCGAGGCCCACCCGCGCCGTCAGGCCGAAGCGCGCGATACGCGTTGAGAGATCTTCGAGAAGATGCGCCTCGCCGCCGAACAGATGCGCGACGCCCGTCACCTCGATCCACAAACCATCCGAGCCGTCGGCGTGGCGGCCCGGACCATAGCGTCCGCACCAGCGCGCCAGCCGTAAAAGCGCCAGGCGGTCGCGGCGCGGCTCGGCGGCGCGCGACTGCAGAGCCGGCAGCACGGCGCGCGCATCCGCGAGCGCCTGGCCCACGCGCACGCCCTCATTCGCCGCGCGCGCGTTGACGGCGGTGATGCGGATGCCGTGGCCGCCCGTCTCAACCAGCGCGAGCGGGGCATCATCCGGCACCGAGGCCGGCGCGGCGCGGCGCAGGCGCTCGATCGGCCAAGCCGGAAGCCATACGGAAACGATGCGTCTCATCGGACCATTCCAGGAGAAAGGGGGAAGCTTTCCTCGTCAGCGCGCCCTCGCGGCAGCGCTCGAGCACGACGGCGTAGCGGTGCGCGCCGGGGGCGCCCGCCTCAAGGACATGCGTTGCGCTCGTGCGGGCGCCGACGCGCCACCGGGTGGCGGTGGCCGCCGCGGACGCACCGAGCGGATCGGTAACGAGGAGGCACGGCGTGGCGGCGCCGGCGGCGGCCAGGCTCAAGCGGCGCGCCGGCGTCAACGCCACCTCGGGCACGACGCCAATGACGAGCGCCAGGCTTTGCGAGCGCAAACCCTCCTCCATGGCCCAAAGCGCGTCGCCCGCGCGCTGTGTCTCGACGAAAAGACAGGCGGAGGACGCAAGGCCCAAACCGGTGAGGCCGTGGCCATACGGGCGCCCGAGCTCGCGGGCGAGCACGGACGGCCAGCACCAGAGTATCTGCGCAGGCGGACCGCCGGAGCACGGTGCGAGCGCATCGAGACGCCGCAGCGTGAGCCGCAGCGCGAAGCCCAGCGCCGCCATCCAATCGGCCGCCGCCGTGCCGCATCCTTCGCCCTTCACCTCGTGCAGGGCGGCGGCATGGAGGCCACCGGCGAGATCGCGATCGATCTGGGGGGCACCGAGCGTCCACGCCGCGTTCTCGACGCCATGCGCGGGCTCGCAGCGGGATCCAAACGGAGACTGGGGAGATGTGTGGCGCTCGAGCCCGGCGATGCGCGCGCGCAATCCGGCGATGAGGCGCGCCTGCCTTGCGTCCGCCAGCGGCCCCTCCGGAACGGCGAGGGGGGACTCGCCGTTCCGGCTCGGGGAAGAAGGCCAGAGCCCAACACTACGCGAACACGAACGCGGCTCTGGCTGCGAGATCCGCCGTAGACTGGCGGACTCTGGGATGGGGGATGGGTCCGCCTGGTCCACGGGGAACGCTCTCGCAACATTGGGACCATCGAGGCCGGGGGGTGCCGTCGATGTTCTTTTTATGTTCTACGGAGCTTCGGCGCGGCGGTCAAGATCAAAAATAGAACGAATAGGGATCAAAATGTTCTCGTTGTAGCAACCCACAAGAACTGCTCAAGCCGTGCGCAGCAGAAACACCGGAACAAAAACGTGACGCCGACACCCACTCCCGCTCATTCCCGCTGCGGGTGTGTCCCCCGTGCTCTGCCGTAAAAAAATGGGACTGCTATATACCCTCTATTCACCTTGACGCTGCAAGCTCGACCGCAAACCAACACGTTTGGAGCCTCCCCAGCATGCCCCTCCGCAGCCCCGTGAGTTCCCTCGTCTTTTCAGGTCTCGCTGCTGTAACGCTCCTCACCGCTCCGACCATCGCCAACGCCGAAAGTCTCATCGACTTCCTGTGGGGCGGCGGCAGCGAGTGGGGCGGCGAGCGGCAGACGGTCAGCTTCGACCCGAAATACACCCCCGGGCAGATCATCGTCAGCTTCGGTGACCGCCGTCTCTATCTCATCACGGCGAAGGGGAAGGCGACCAGCTACCCTATCGCGGTGCCGCGCGAGAAGAGCCGCTGGCAGGGAACGACAAAAATCTCCGCCAAGCGCGAGAATCCGTCCTGGCGCCCGACACCGGAGATGCTGAGAGAGAATCCCAAGCTCCCGACCTGGGTGCCCGGCGGCCATCCCATGAACCCGCTCGGCGTGCGCGCGCTCTATCTCGGGGCCAGCGCCTATCGCATTCACGGCACGGACGCGCCCTGGACCATCGGTCAGGCCGTCTCCCAGGGCTGCATCCGCATGAACAACAAGGATGTGCTCGATCTTTTCCCGCGCGTTCCGGTCGGCATGCGCGTCACCGTCACCTGGGAGCGCTTCTCGACCCAGTCGGTCGCCTCATCGGACGAAGGCATCCCGACGGATGACGAGGTGCCGAAGGGCGAGGGCATCATGCAGCCGGCCTTTTACGAAGGCTCGTCACGCAACGTGATCCGCAAGATGCCGCCGCTGCCGCAATCGGTGCGCGACGCCCAGACCGCGGCCGTGCGCATGGAGCAGCCGGAGCCGGCTTCCGAGAGCACGGACAAGAAGGCTGAGAAGAGCGGGAAGGCTGAGACGGCTGCAAAGACCGAGAAGCCTGCCAAGGAGATAAAGACGGCCGCCCACACGCCCGAGCCCAAGCCGAGCGTCAAGCCGGAAGCCGACAGGGCACCGCAGGCGGCTGCGAGCGAGGGCACCAACAGGGCCATCGAGGCGGCCAAGAAAGCAGCAGCGGCTGCCGCGAAGGCCGCCGAGGCCGCGCGCGAGGCGGCGGAAGAGGCCAAGAAGGCCGCCGAGGACGCCCGCAAGGCGTCATCGAACGACGCCGAGACGGAGCCGGAGAAGACGGCCGCCAAGCGCGCCGCCCTCTAGTCCCAAGCCTTACGCATTCGAAATCGGGGCAGCGGCAAAACCGCTGCCCTTTTCGTTTTTCACAACGTCGCTCACGAGGGCCGATCGAGGCAGGCGTCGAGCCCGGCGCCCATGTTGCGCAACAGATCGAAATAGAGATCCGGGCCCGGGTTCAGCCGGCTGCCGTTCGGATCGAGCGTGCCGGAGCGCGCGCTGGTCCCTTCCGTCACCGCCGCCACCAGGTTGGGCTGGAACAGCGGCTCGGCAAACACGCACACCGCCTTCAACGATTTGATCTTGTGGCGCAGCTCCGTCAGCCGCTTGGCGCTCGGCTGCACCTCGGGGCTCAGCGTGATCGCCCCCACGGCGTCGAGCCCGAAGCGGCGCTCGAAGTACTGATAGGCATCGTGAAAAACGACAAAGGGCTTGCCGCGGAGCGGACGCAGCTCGGCTTCCAGATCGGCGGTGAGGGCATCGATGCGGGCGTTGACCCGTTGCGCATTGGCACGTAGCCGTTCCGCCGCTTCGGGTTTCGCCTCCGCCAGAACCTGCGCCAGGTAGGTGACGATCGCTTTGGCGTTGTCGGGATCGAGCCAGATGTGGCCGTCCTTGCCGGCCGGCGTGCTCGCATCCTCGTGCTTCGCCTGTTGCGCACCGTCATGCGCGTGCGCCTCGAAGGTGCCGCTCGAGCGGCGGTTCAGCAGCTTGACCCCCGGCGCCTCCGCAAGCGTCACCAGCCGCACGCTGTCGGGAAGCGCGCGCACCACCTTGCCCGTGAACGGCTCCAGCGTTTCCGACACGCGCACGAAAACGTCGGCCCCGTTGATTGCGCGCACCGCCGAGGGCTTCAGCGCGAAGGAATGTGGCGAGGCGGCGCCTTCGACCAGGAGCGTAGGCGTGCCGACCCCCTCCATCAGCCCCGACAGCAGGGAATGGATCGGTTTGATCGTGGCGACGACCTTGAGCTCGTCCTCGGCCGCGGCCCCTGAAACCGAGGCAGCGAGCAGCGCTGCCACGGCCACGAGACGCCACGCGCCGATCCACGCCGCCATCGACAGCCTCCTCATCGTCCCCCGCCTAGCTCGAACACGCGAAAACTCTACCTTGCGCTTCGCGATTTTGTGATAATATCCGCGGCACCCTAGGGCCGTCGGCGCCACCACGCAACCGCCAACTTTCTGCGCCAATTGCCGGCCCACTAGGGATGACGTCAGGGATGACGTCGCCAACTCCAGGCCTCGGGGGAAACCAGCTTGCGCGCCTCACATCTGATTGCACCGGCTCTTGCCGCGATCTCGCTCTCCCTCATGGCGGCAGGTGCGAGCGCGCACCCCCACGTGTGGGTTACCGTCAAGGCGACCGTTGTCTACGACGGCGGGTCCATCACGGGACTGCAGGAAGCGTGGACGTTCGATGAGTTCTACACGGCGCAGGCCATCGAAGGGCTCGATAAGAACGGCGACGGCAAGTACGACCGCAAAGAGCTGGCCGAGCTGGCCCAGGTCAACATCGACGGCCTGAAGGAGTTCGACTACTTCACCTATGCCAAGCTTTCGGGCGCCGACCGCAAGTTCAAGCCGCCCGAGAACTACTGGCTCGAGCACACGGACAAGGGCATTCTCACCTTGCACTTCACCCTGCCGCTCGAGCAGCCGGTCGCCGAGCAGGGCGGCTTTTCCTTCTCCGTCTACGATCCCAGCTACTTTATCGCCTTCGATCTCGATGCGACCAACCCGGTGAAGCTCGGTTCGGGCGCGCCCGCGGGCTGTAAGGCGGTGGTGCACGACCCCCTCCAGGACGAGACGAGCGACACCAAGAAGCTGAACGACGCATTTGCAGGCGCGCTCGGCGGCGCCGGCACGGTCAACCTGGGCGGCGATGCCAAGACGGTCCTCGTCAACTGCGCGAAGTCCTGAGATCCGGCCCAGCGCCCAGATCGGAACGCCGGTTAACCACTCCTTCACTCTGACGGCGGTGATGCTCCCTCGCGGACTAAGGTGACGGCGGCCCTTTGGGGGCCGACTCCCGTGTCCCTTGCGCCTGGATCGTATGCTGCGCCCCGCCCGCCTGCTCTTGCTCCTCCTCCTCGTCGCCTGCGCTCCGAGCCTCGGCCATGCCGTTCAGCACGCCGATGCTCTGGCGCCGCCGCGCGGCTCCATGGCGCTCATCGTCATCGAGAAGCCGGGCTGCTTCTACTGCCGCCTGTTTCGCCGCGATGTCGGTCCCGCCTACGAGGCCACGCCGCGGGCGCGGGAGGTTCCGATGCACTATCTCGATCTGAAAGCGGCCGAGGCCCGCCAGCTCGCCTTCGATCGCCCCATCGACGTCGTCCCGACCGTGGTTCTGTTTCGCAACGGGCGCGAGGTCAAACGCATCGCCGGGTACATGGCCCCTGAGAATTTTGTCCGCGTGATCAATTACTTGCTCTCGCGCATGCCATGAGCATGGTGTAGGGGCAGAGACGAGGCGCATCATTGTCAAGGCTTCGCCAATGAGCTTTGATACAGCGTGAGCATCCGCAACGGGTGTCCCAAACGTGTGTCGCAGGGGGAAGCGAATGGACCGGCGTGCATTCTTGAGGACCACGGGCGCCGCGGCGGCTGCCGCGACGACGGCAGGTGTTGCAGCGGCTGAGCCGGCGGCACACGAGGTTGCCGCACCGGCGCTCGCCAAGGGCCTGCGGCAGCTGCGCCTCGCCATTGCGCCACCGGATGCCGTCTCCGGGCCTGCAGACCAGGCCCGCCGACTTGTACAGCGCATCGCTACGATGAGTGGCGGACGCTACGGCTTCGACGTGGTGCCGGCGCCTGCGAGCGGGCTCGCCACCGTACGCGCGGGCGACGCCGACCTCTACTTCGCCAGCGAGCATGATCACCTGGATCTGCACCGCGCGCTTGCTTTCTTCGCCGGCCTGCCCGGAGATCGCGGCATCGCCGCCCGCCATCTGACCGCCTGGATGCTGGTCGGCGGCGGCGAGACGTTGTGGGACGATCTCGCCGGCAACTTCGGCATCAAGGCGATGCTTGCCGGTCACAGCGGCGATCGGGCGGTCTTTCGCGCCACGCGCCACGTTGCAGACATGAGCGAGCTCGCCGGCCAGACCGTTGCGGTCACGGGCCTGGCGCGCGACGTCGTGCGCGGTTTCGGCCTGGAGCCCGCGACGGTGGCGGCCGGCGACGTTGCCGGCGCCATGATGCGCGGCGACGTGCTTGCCGCCGAGCTGGGCGGCGCGCTCACCAGCCACGCGCTCGGCGTGACCGCCGCTGCCCCCTATGTTGTCGGCACGAGCATAAATCGCCACGGCTCGGCCATGTCACTCGGCATGCGCCGCGCATTTTGGGACGGGCTCAGTGGCAGCGATCAGGCGATTTTCGCCGCGGCGGCCGCAGCCGAGCTGCAGCTCGCCCTCGCCGAGGACGAGGCCCACCGGCGGCTACTTACCCTCCAAACGGATACAACATGGCCGCTGGCGCCGGAGCTTCACCGCACGATCTGCCGCGTTGCCGACGCTGTGGTGGCCCACGTCGCCGCCTCCGATCCGCAAGCACAGCGCATTAATGCAGCCTATATGGGCTTCCGCCGCCTGGTCCTGGGCGATGACGCAGCAACAGAGGCCGTCTGAGCACTCGAGCATGCGTCGGCGGCGGCAACGCGGCCCCACAGCCCAGGAAAAATGGACGTGCATGCGGGAAGATCCGCATGCGCATCGTGGTCAGCTTGTGTATCTTTAGGGAATGCGGGGCACGAGATTGCGCCGTTGCGCCAGACGGTTGGGAGGTCCGACGGGGTTGAGATGAGCACGACAAACATAACGCAAATGAGAGGCAACGCGGCGGACCTACGCTCCACCGACGCCGAAATGGATCAAATCCGCGAGTTGCTGGTGGGCGAGCAGCAGCGCCACGCCGGGGCGAGAATGGATCGGCTCGAGGCGCGCCTCAAGGAGCTCGAGGAGGACATTGTCCGTCGCTTCGATGCACTCACGGCGCGCATCGAGTTGCTCGGTCAGGAGACAGCCGCGGGGCGGCGCGCGGCGTTTGAGGAACTGTCGCGCAGCGTTGTGGAGCTCGGCGAGCGCGTCCGTAATCTTTCCCAGAGTTAGTACGGTACGGCCCCAGGCCACCCGTGCCGAGCCCGCGAGAGGCGGCCCGATGTCACAAGACATCAACCGGTTGAAAGAGTTGCTGTTCGAGAACGAGAGCCGCGCGCTCGCAGATCTCAGCCAGCGTATGGACATCGTGTTCGACCGTGCCGGCTCGACCGAGCGCTTTACCGCGCACGTCGCCGCCGTCCTCGACCAGGCGCTGGCGCAGGCGGAGATCGAAAGGCACAGCGAGGTCTCGCTCGCGATCGCCCCGCTGATCGTGCACACGATCAAGACGGAGATCCGCGGCAGCCAGGATGAGCTCGCCGAGGCGCTCTATCCGTCGCTCGGACGCATGGTGAAGGCCTACGTGGTCAGCGCCATCCGCGACCTGATGGACGAGATCAACCGGCGGCTTGAATCGAACGCCTTCATGCTGCGCCTGCGCAGCCTCCTCACGGGCCGCCCCGTCGCCGATCTGGCCTTCGTCGAGGGCCAGCGGCTCAAGGTGGAGGAGATCTTCCTCATCCGCCGCGGGCTGGGTGAGCTGCTCGGACATTGGCCGGCGATCAACGGCCTCACCGCGCAAGATAAGCGCATAAGCGGCATTCTCACCGCCATCAACGAGGTGGCAACGCAAGCGTTCGACGCCGACACGGCAGCGTTGCGGCGCATCGATCTGGGCACATCGATCATCTATCTGCGGGCCTCGCCCACGCATCTGTTGGCCGCCAAGTGCCGCGGCGTCGCGCCGGCGGCAGTCGAGCAGGTGATCGACGAGAAGTTCTTAAGCACAATCGAGCGTCTGCGCGTGCTCTTCAACGGCGGGAGCGACACCAGTGTGCCGCGCCGCGCGGTGAACAACCTGCTCGGCGATCTCGCGGACACCCTCGACGACGGCATCACCGAGCAGCACGCCAAGCTCGTGCGCGGACGCACCGGCCTGTCACCGGCCATCGTCCTCGTCTGGGGCATCGGTCTGGCGCTGGCAACGTGGCTCGCCTGGGGCGCGTACGTCGGCTACCAGACCGCACGCGTGCACGGTATAGCCTCCAATGTCCTTGCCGCCGAGCCGGCTCTCGCCGGTTATCCGGTGCACGCCGACGTCACATCGCGCGGCCGCAGCGTCGCGTTGGCGGGACTGGTTCCCACCACCGAGGCGGGCCAGCACGCCCTGTCCAACTTGCGGTCCGCGCTGCCAGCCTCCGAGGTGGTCGACCGCACGACGGCGCTGCCGACTCGCGACCTCGACGAGGCGCGTGCCGACATTGCCGTGCTCAAGACCGACATGGCACGGGCCCGCGCCGAGGCCGCCGACGCCAACACGGCTTTGAGCGCGCGCGTCGCCGGCATCGAGACCGAGCTGAATGGCGAGATCAAGACGCTGGCAGCCGACCTCGCAAAGGCGAATGCGGACGCCACGGCGGGTCTTGGCGGACTGCGCACCGCGCTCACGCAGTCGGAAGCCAAGGCAGAGGCGGCGCGCCAAGCCAATCTCGGTACTCGTGCGCGCCGAGATCGCCAGCGCGACCGCGCCCGGCCCGCGTGCTCGTCTCGAGGCGTGGATCGCCGCCAACGCCATCTTCTTCACCAAGGACACCGACTACCGCGATGCCAAGGCCGCCGCCGCCGCCCTCGACACACTCGCCAAGCTCATCGAGGAGAGCGATGTGCTCATCCGCGTGGTCGGCTACACCGACGAGAAGGGCGGCGAAGAGCGCAACACCCCGCTGTCGCAGGCGCGCGCCCAGAAGGTGCTGGCCGAGTTGTCCGCGCGCGGCATTGCGGCCTCGCGCCTGGTGGCCGTCGGGCGCAAGAACAGCGCCGACCTGAGTCCATTCGTGGGCGATGCGAGCCCCAACCGTCGCGTCGAGTTCGAGATCGGCTTTGCGGGCGAAAGTACGCCATGACCGCACGAAAGATCATGCTTTTGGGCGAGATCGGCGTCGGCAAGTCGTCGATTGCGCGCCGCCTCGTGTTCGATCGCTTCGAATCCGACTACAAGCCCACGCTCGGGGTCGACGTCTACAGCTACGAGATCGAGCCTAGCGAAAGCGTCGACAAGGGCGACGCCGCCAAGTTCATCATCTGGGACACCGACGGCAACTTCGGCGACGCCATCCTGTCGCACATCTACGTCAAGCACGCGGCCGGCGCGCTGATCGTCGGCGACGTCACCCGCCGCACCACGCTCGAATCGATGCTGCAGCTGGGGCGTAGCTTCTTGAACGCCCTGCCCGGCCGCTACTGCAGCTTTCTCTTGAACAAGTCCGACCTGGGTGGCACCGCGGCCGAGCTACCGCAAGCGCTGGTGCATTCCCAGATCCCCATCGTGCGCACGAGCGCCAAGACCGGGGAAAACGTCAAGGAAGCTTTCCTCGGAGCTGCAGATGCGATCCGACGAAGACGGCTTTGACAGCGAAGCCGAGGTCGCACGCGCGATCGATCTGGCAGGCAAAATGCTGGCTACGCGCGGCGTCTTCGGTCTCATCTGGCTGGATGACGATCTCGTCGTGCGCCGGCGCTACGGATCCCTCGTGGATTTTATCGAGGTCGGTGCGCCGCTCGTGGACAGCGTCCTCCCCGCCATCGGCCTCGAGGACGAGATCAAGAGCCTCAAGGGCACCAAGAACGGCGTGCTGCGCCTGCCGAACGTGGCGACGGTCACCGAGGCCGGTCCGGGGCGCCGGCTGAACTTGATGTTCCACGCCTTCGAGCTCAGCGAGCCTTACCTGTTGGTGGTGGCGCCCAACGCCGCCAGCACCAGCCTGGAGGTCGAGCTCAGCCGCCAGGTACGCGCCCGTTTCATGGCGGAGGCCGAGGCGGCCGCCGCTTCGAAAGAGCTGGCGCGCGTCAACGCCGACCTGCGAGTGCTCAACTCCAACCTCGAGCAGTTCGCCGCCATCGTGACCCACGATCTCAAGGCGCCCATGCGCGCGGTGCGCTACCTCGTCGACGAGATCGAGGCGGCTTTATTGACCAGCGATACCGCCGTAGCCGGCGACAAGTTGCAGGAGCTGCGCCGCCAGGCGACGCGTCTATCCTCGATGCTGTCGGCACTTCTGAATTATTCCAGCGTGGGCTTGAGCCGGGAGGCGATCGAAAGGGTCGACACGCGCGAACTCGTGACCGAGATCGTGCGCTCGCTTCCCCATGAGGGTACCAAGGTCGAAATCTCGGGCACCTGGCCGATCTTGGACACGCTCGTAGCCCCCATGGACCTGACGCTGCGCAATCTGATCGAAAACACGCTGAAGCATCACGACCGCGGCACTGGCAAGTTGCAGCTAGCATGCGCCGATGACGGCGGCGCCATAGAAATCACCGTCGAGGACGATGGACCGGGCATCGCGCCCATGCATCACGCCAGCGTCTTTCTGCCGTTTCGCGCCATCGGCAACGGCGGCGAAGGCATGGGACTTGCGATCGTTCAGAAGATGCTGGACGCGGTCGGCGGCACGATCACGCTCTCCTCGAACCCGGCCGAGCGACGCGGAACAACCTTCAGAATTCGCTGGCCGAAGAAAATTGCTCTTTGAGCGCCGATGGCGCAGACTGGGCGCATACGGATCGTGCGTCACGGAATTGCAGTTCCTGCACCAATTTTGTGCAAGCAAATTCTCTGACCAAAAGCAGCCTCATACTGGGCGCAAGGGCGGAGTGGTGGCGATGGCGGCGGGATACACCTCATGCGGCGGCGATCATCTGGCCAAGAAGAGCGAGCTTGTGCGGGCGCGCGTGCGGCTCGGCGTATTCAGCGATATCCTGATCGTCGAGGATGAGACGTTCGCCGCCGAGCGTCTGACCGCAACGCTACGCGTGCTGTTCGGATATGACACAGTGATCCGCTGTGCCTCCTCACTCGGCGATGCCGTCGACCGGGTAAAGGAGCAAAAACCCTGCGTGCTGTTTCTCGATGACATACTTAAGCCTTCGACCACGGCCTCACAGTCGATCCCACTTCTGCGCGAGGCCGGCTACACCGGCCCCATCGTGGTCGTAAGCGGGGAGGTCACGCATTCGCGCCGCTCAAATCTACTCGCCAGCGGCGCAAGCGACGTGATCCACAAGGACGACCTCGATAGCGTGCGCGTCTCGGAGGCCCTCGCCCCGTTCTCCAAGCCCGCCACGGACCAATAGTCCGGCGACGGCGTTTGGCCGCATCGCCGCTCCGACCCCACCTCGACGATCGTTCGGCACGATCCTTGCTCTCTCCTGTGTTGTTCGTGTGGTGACCTGTCGCAGGCCGCCATTGGTCACGATTCCGCTGCACGGGCATGGTGACCCCGCGTTTCGATTAGGAGACCACAGAGGGACTACATGCACAGAACACGCATTCTCGTAATCTGCGCTACGCTGGCGGCCGCTTCCATCGTCAGGGCCGAAGAGCTGAAGCTGCCACCGGAGGTGACGCCATCCATGCGCGCTGCCTGCGAGAGCGACGTGCGCCGCCTATGCATCGGGAAATCACCGACCGTCGCCAAGGTGAAGCGCTGCGTGGCCGCCAAGTTCATGCAGCTCGGCCACCGCTGCCAGATCGAGCTGGCCTCGGCCGGGTTTTCCAGCTTCTCGCGCTGAGCGTCTCTATCAGGAAAGCTATGGGGTCTGACCGGCGGTCAGGCCCCATTTCATGATCACGCGGCCCGCGCCCTGGCTGACCGCGGCGTCTCGGTCAGATACGCCATCGCCGCGCTGGCGCCACCCTTGACGTACGGGATGCCGCCGAGCTCGAGCGCCATCTCCACGCCGCACAGAGCACCCATCACGGTGAGCTCGTTGGTGTAGCCGAGGTGGCCGATGCGGAACGCCTTGCCAGCGAGCTTGTTCAGGCCGGTCCCCAGCGACATGTTGAAGTTTTCCAGCACCAGCTTGCGGAAGGCGTCCGCGTTGAGGGCGTCGGGCATCGCCACGGTGGTGACCGCCGGCGAGTAGCTGCGCCGATCGCGGCACCAGATCTCCAGACCCCATGCCTGCACCGCGCAACGCACCGCCTCGGCGAGGCGCTCGTGGCGGGCGAACACGTTGTCGAGGCCTTCCTCGTTCAGCATGGCGATCGCCTCGGCGAGACCGAACAGATGCCCCGTCGCCGGCGTGTAGGGAAACACGCCATTGGCGTTCATGGCGAGCATGTCGTCCCACGACCAATAGGAGCGCGGCAGCTTCGCCGACTTCGCGGCGACGAGCGCCTTGTCGCTGACGGCTGCGAACGACAGCCCCGGCGGCAGCATCAAACCCTTCTGCGAGCCCGCCACCGCAACGTCGACGCGCCACTCGTCGTGGCGGTAGTCCATGGCGGCGATCGACGAGACCGCGTCCACCATCAAAAGGGCGGGGTGGCGCGCGGCGTCCATCGCCTGGCGGATGTCCTCGATCCAGGTGCGCGCACCCGTGGACGTCTCGTTGTGGACGACGCATACGGCCTTGATGTCGTGGCCCTTGTCCTGCTTGAGGCGCGCCTCGAGCGCGTTCGCGTCGGCGCCCGAATGCCAGTCGGTCGGCAGCACCTCGGGCTTCAAGCCGAGCTTCTCCGCCATGTTGCGCCACAGGACGGCGAAGTGACCCGTCTCGATCACGAGGATGCGGTCGCCCGGCGACAGCGTATTGACGAGGCTCGCCTCCCAGGCGCCGCTGCCCGACGAGGGAAAGACCATGACGGGGTGCGTCGTCTTGAACAGCGTCTTGAGGCTGGCGAGCAGGCGCGTGGCGAACTCCTGGAACTCCGGCCCGCGATGATCGAGCATCTGCCGCGACATGGCATTGAGGATGCGCTCGGGGACGGGCGTGGGCCCCGGAATTTGCAGGAAGTGGCGACCGGCTGCGCGGCTCTGATTGGGCATCGGTTGTTTCCTAGGCGATCCTCTACGCGTTTCGCACTCGTCCCCCGTGAGCGTCCCTGCCGGCGCAACCGAGCAGAGGCGGCCCTTAAAGGCTTTCTTTTGTCGGCGAAGACATGAGCTATAGGTAAGAAATCGAAACCCCGTCAAGCCTGTCCCTTGGGGGGAACGGGCCTGGACCGGGCCGGAAGCCCAGCACCGTTAAGAGAGGGTGGCCGGCCTGAGGCCCCCTGGACCCCGCTGGGCCCCTGGGAAGCCCAGCGTTAGTTCGTCATCGACACGAGGCCCATGGCTCGCTCCATTGCTACCGACCCGACCGCCCTATCGGCCGCCTCGGCCGCTGCAGCCGTTCGCTCCGGTGAGATCTCGTCGGAGGCCCTCGTCCTCGCCTGTTTGAAGCGCATCGCCGAGCACGAGAACAAGGTGGGGGCCTGGGCCCATTTGGACCCGGAGCTGGCGCTCGCGCAGGCGCGGGCGGCCGACGCAGCGCTCAAGGCGGGCAAAGAGACGGGCCCGCTGCACGGCGTGCCCGTGGGCGTGAAGGACATCTTCGACACCGCCGACCTTCCGACCGAGAACGGCTGCCCCATTTTCGCCGGCCGGCGCCCCAAGGTCGACGCCGCGTGCGTCGCTCTGCTGCGGGCGGCCGGTGCCGTTATCCTCGGCAAGACGGTAACGACCGAGCTGGCGCTGCTGACCCCCGCCCGGACGCGCAATCCCCGCAACCTCGATCACACACCGGGCGGCTCCTCTGCCGGCTCGGCGGCGGCGGTGGCCGCTCTTATGGTGCCGGCCGCGCTCGGCAGCCAGACGGCCGGCTCGGTCATCCGCCCGGCCTCCTTCTGCGGCGTGTACGGATTCAAGCCGACGCTGGGGCTCATCCCACGCGACCGCGTGCTCATGCAGTCGCATACCCTCGACACGGTCGGCATCCTCGCCCGCTCGGTCGACGACCTTGCCCTTCTCACCGACTGCATGATCGCGTTCGAGCCCGACGACGCTGTCAGCGTTCGCTACGAAGGGCCCGAGCTGCTCAAGACCGCGCGCCGGGAGCCGGCGGTAGCACCACGCTTCGCTTTCGTCCGCACGCCGGCCTGGGGCGACGCCGATCCCGCCATGCACGCAGCGTTCGAAGCGTTCGTCGCCAGACTTGGCGCCCAATTTGGCGACTGCGTGAGAGAGATCGAGATTCCCGTTCTCGCCGACGTCATGGCCTGGCAGCAGATCGTGCAGCTCGCCGAGAACGCCTACTACTACGGGCCGCTCATGCAGAAGGCGCCGGAGCTCTTGTCGGACGGGCTCAAGACGCGGCTGGAGGCCGGCCGCAAGGCCGACGTGCAGACCTACATCCGCGCGCTCGCCTCGCGCGAGGAGGCCTACCGGGAGGTGGCGCAGGTCCTCGCCGACTGCGACGCCATCCTCACCCCCGCTGCTGCCGGCCCCGCACCCGAAGGATTCGGCTCCACCGGCAGCCCCATCTTCAACGGTCTGTGGACCTATCTCGGCATGCCGGCCGTATCGTTGCCGCTGCTGGAAGCGGGCGGCCTGCCCTTGGGCGTGCAGCTCGTCGGCGTGCGCCGCGGCGACGGGCACCTCCTGCGCACCGCACGCTGGCTCGCGGCACACGTCGCCCCGCCGCGTTAACCCTCGGTCTGTGGCTCGATGGCACTAGGCCCTCGCCCAGTGGCCGCCTAGCATCCGCGCCAGACGGAGGGATACGGCTTGAAGCGCAGAACTTTGCGCCGCTACGGGACGGTATTGGCGTTGGTGGGCCTGGCCTTCAGGCTCCTCATCGCGGCCGTGCACGTGCCGCCTGCCGCAGCAGGGGCACTGCCCGCAGCCCCCGGACTCTTCTCGCAGATCGTCTTGTGCACGGCATCGGGCTTCCGCGTCGTGCAGCTCGACAAGGACGGCAACCCCGTCGAGCCGGGCAAGTCGCCGCCGCAGCAAAGCTGTCCGATCTGCACCGCGCTCTCGGGCGCGCCGCTGGCGTTGGCGCCCAGCATGGATCTGCTGGCGGTTCCGCAATTCGCCGACGTCTTCATCTCCGAGCATCGCGCCGCGCTCGTCGTCGGACGCAAGCCGCTGGTCACCCGCGGACGCGACCCACCGCACCAAGCCTGAAGCATGAGCCGATCGCCGGCCGCAGCACCGCGACGGGGCAACCGCCCCGCCGGGCCGCGGCATTAGCACCATGCATTAAGTCTTGGAGTTCTCGATATGACGACCGCAGACCGCACGCGCCGCGTGCCTCTTTTCTCTGACCGCACCGCACTGCGCCTGGCAGCTCTCGCCGCCGCCGCCCTGACGCCGCTCTCCGCCGCCATGGCGGACGACCCGCCGTTTACCGGCTCGGGCTTCACCTACTCCGGTGGGGGCGGCGCGCCCGTCCGCGCCGACGGCCATGCGCCCATCGGCGTGATGGGCGACCACATGCACCACAAGGGCGAGTGGATGCTGTCCTACCGCTACATGCACATGGACATGCAAGGAAATCGCATCGGCACCAGCAGCGTGTCACCCGATACCATCGTGACGACGGTGCCCAACGTCTTCGCGCCGCCTCCGACGCTGCGCATCGTGCCGCTGTCGATGAGCATGGACATGCACATGCTCGGTGCCATGTACGCGCCCTCCGACAACCTGACGCTGATGGTCATGGCCAACTATCTCGACAAGGAGATGGACCACGTCACCTACCAGGGCATGGCCGGCACCACCGTGCTCGGCTACTTCACCACCGAGTCCGAAGGCTGGAGCGACACCAAGGTGTCGGGCCTCTACCGTCTCTACGATGACGGCACCAACCACTGGCATCTCAACCTGGGGCTCAGCCTGCCGACCGGCAGCATCACCGAGCGCGGCACCGTGCTGACGCCCATGAACGCGCAGAGCAACGTGCGTCTGCCCTATGCCATGCAGCTCGGAACCGGCACCTTCGACCTGTTGCCGGGGATCACCTACACGGGCCGCGCGAACGACCTGTCGTGGGGTGCGCAATACCGCGCGGAGATCCGGCTGGAAGGCGAGAACGACGAAGGCTATGCCTGGGGCGACAAGCACGCCTTGACCGGTTGGGTCGCCTACGAGTGGGCGCCGTGGATTTCGACGTCGGTGCGCCTCGACGCCACGACGCAAGGCACCATCGACGGCATCGACCCCAACATCGCCGGACCGGTGCAGACGGCAAACCCGCTGTTCTACGGCGGCGAGCGCATCGATGCTTATTTCGGCGTTAATCTCGCCGGCCAAGCGGGCGTCATCCGCGGCCATCGCCTTGCCTTGGAGGTCGGCGCCCCCATCTATCAGGACCTCAACGGTCCGCAGATGGAAACCGACTGGACGCTCATGGTCGGCTGGCAGAAAGCATTCTGAGGAAGACACGAACAATGAAACGAGCAATCAGAATTGCAGCCGCACTTTGTGCGGTTGCTGCAGCCATGTCCGCGGCCGCCATCGCCAACGAGTATCATGCGGGGCCGCTGACCATCGAGCAGGCTTGGGCGCGGCCCACCATCGGCGACGCCAAGAGCACGGCCGCCTACATGAAGATCGAGAACAGCGGCAATGCGCCCGACCGGTTGGTGGCGGTCAAATCGGACCAGGCCGCGAACCTCATGCTGCATGAAAGCCGCATGGAGGGCGACGTCATGCGGATGGTGCACCTCGACAATGGCGTCGAGATCCCCGCGCACGGCGCAGCCGAGCTAAAGCCACTCGGGTTGCACGTGATGGTGATGGGGCTGAAAGCGCCGTTGAAAGACGGCGAGACATTGCCCCTGACGCTCGTCTTCGAAAAGGCCGGCGAGGTGGCCGTCGAGGCGACGGTCGGCAAGCCCTAACCCGGCATCCGGCCCCACAACGAAAAACGGACCGGCTTGCCGGTCCGTTTTCTCAACTCTCGCATCAAAATGTGGCGGCTCAATCCCCCGATGGCCACGCCGCCCACGGAAACGGCTTTGTCTCACTCGCGCACGAAACGAAGCGCGCCGTCTCGCTGAGCCATGCGCCCAGCTGTTTGCCGAAGCGCGCAAGGAACGCGTTCGGCGCGTCGGTGAAGGCGAGCCACAGGAACTGCACGATGGCCAAGAGCCACATGATCCCCTGGCCCACGCCGAACGCCAGCATCAACAGAAGCATGAACAGCCCGCGCATCCACACGGCGCGGCGCGCCGAGCGATCCTGGCGCACAGGGACGGCAGTCTCGTCATAGGGTTCCATTTTGGCCTCCTGGTCCGCAATGAAGGAGGGCGGGCGCACGTCGTGGTGCGCATCCGTCAACAATACAGGCCCAGCAAGCGCGCGCTTGCGCCACGTGTCAAGGTTGGCAGCGCGCTCGCCCACGGGCGATTTCCCAGGGAGGGCAACGAAAAAGGGCCCGGCTCGCCGAGCCGGGCCCCTTCAATTGTCAGCTGTGCCGCGCTCAGTTGAGCTTGAACGGCATGTCCTTGCCGGCGAAGAAGGCATCGATGTTGTCGAGCGCTTCAAAGCCCATCTGGTTGCGCGCCTCGATGGCCGCCGAGCCCAGATGCGGGAACAGGAACGTGTTGGGCAGGTCGTAGTAGCCCTCGTTGATCTTGGGCTCGCCCGCGAACACGTCGAGACCGGCGTAGCCGAGCCGCCCCGACTTCAAGGCCGCGATCATGTCCTCGTCCTTGACCAGGTCGCCGCGCGCCGTGTTCACGACAATGGCGCCCTGGGGCATCTTTTCGATCACATCCTTGTTGAAGAAGTAGCGCGTCTCCGGCGTCGACGGCGCGTTGATGGAGAAGAACTGCGACACGGCCAGAAGGCTGTCGAGGCTGTCGTGGTAGGTCGCGCCCAGCTCCTTTTCCTTCTCCGGCGGCTGGCGGAAGATGTCGTAGTAGTGGATGTCCATGTCGAAGCCGCGCGCACGCTTGGCCAGCGCCTGGCCGATCTTGCCGAAGCCGTAGATGCCGAGCACCTTGTTATCGAGGCGCTGGCCGACGAGCTGCAGCGGCTGCCAGCCGGGCCAGGAGCGCGTGCGGATCATCTTCTCGCCCTCAGAAGCGCGCCGGGCCGAGCCCAGCAGCAGCAGCATGGCGATCTCGGCGGTGGCCACCGTGACGCCGTGCGGGGCGTTGCCGACCTTGATGCCGCGCGCCTTGCACGCCTCCAGGTCGATGTGGTCGAAGCCGATGGAGAACGTCGAGATGCACTTGATGTTCTCGGGGATCTTCTCGATGACGGGTGCGGGGCACTTCTCATTGAGGGTAAGAAGGATGGCGTCGACCGACTTCGCCGCCTCCAGCATCTCATCGACGGTGATCTTGGGATCATCGCCGTGCGCCACGACGTCGTAGGACTCGCGGGCGCGGGCCATGACGGCATCCGGCAGAGGCCAGGTGATCAAGATCTTCTTCTTCATTTGCGCTTTCCCTCCCCGGGTCGTCAGTCTTCTGGGCGTTCCGCCGCTTCTAGCCGCTAGGCGGCGTCCATGACAAGCCGAAGCGGCACGCCGGGCAACGCTTTCTTCACCATGCCGCGGCAAACTGCCCCCCGCACCAGGGCCATCGCGGCGGCGGCCGCCAGGCGATGGCCCCTCACCGCTGCTCGGGGAGCAAGCCGCTCATGATGAGAGCCCTCGTCCTCGTGCTCGCCGTGCTGGCGGGCGCCAAGATCATCGCCCAGGAGCGCCTCTATCGGGACGGCGCCGAGGATGCGCTCATCCGCGCCTATCGCGAGCGCGCGATGGCCGCCTGCCAGAGCCAGGATGCCGCGAGCGCACAGTCGGTCAGCACGAGCGCGCCGCTGTGGACCCGTCCCGCCTCCGTCACCCTCGAGATCGGCCGCAAAAGTGCTGCCGTGAACCTGTGGGAGGTCGACAACGCGCTGTGGCCGGCGCGCTTCAAGCACCCGCACGTCGTCTTGAACGCAAGCACGGAGTTTCCCGGCCCCGTGTGCGAGTACGACGTCGTCGAAGGCCGCGCCTACCTCACGCAGCTCTAAGCCACCTATCGAGGTGCGACGGCGAGCTAAGCGACGCGGCGGCGGCTTGCGAGGTCGGTCGGCGCATCGCTGGCGTCGCTCGGCGGCTGGAAGCGCCCGAAGCGCAGGGCCAGGGTCGGCAGCACCAGCAGGTTGAGCGCCATCGAGGTGATGAGCCCGCCGACGATCACCAGCGCCATCGGCCCCTCGATCTCGCGGCCGGGCTCGTTCATGCCGATGGCCAGCGGCAGCAGCCCGAGCGTCGTCACGATCGACGTCATCAGGATCGGCGCCAGACGGTCGCCGGCCCCCTTGATGGCGGTCTCCACACCCCACGTCGCCCGCTCACGGTCGACGATGTGCTCGAAGTGCGACACCATCATAATGGAGTTGCGCAGCGTGATGCCGAACAGCGTGACGAAGCCGACCATGGCGCCGAGCGTCAGCACGCCGCCGGTGGCAAAGATCGCAAGCACGCCGCCGACCAGAGCGAACGGCATGTTGGACAGCACCAGCAGCACGTTGCGCCAGCTCCCCGTCACCACCACGAGCAGCAGCAGAATGCCGAGGCCCGCGACCATCGAGTTGATCAGCAGGTTGCGGCGCGCCTCCGCCTGCGCCTGCGCCGATCCGGCAAACTCCAGGTGCACGCCGGCGGGAAGCTGCACGTCGGCATCCAGCGCCTTGCGCGCATCCGCCACGAACGAGCCGACGTCGCGGCCGATGACGTTGGCGGTGACCGTCTGCACGCGCTGGCCGCCAAGGTGCAGCACCTGATAGCGGCCGGCCGTCTGATAGACGTCGGCGATCTGGTGCAGCATGACGAAGTTACCCGACGGCGTGCGCAGCGGCAGGTCGGCGACCTTGGCGACGCTGTTGCGGCTCTCCTTGTCGAGAATGGTGATGACGTTAAAGACGCGGTTGCCCTCGTAGCTCTGGCCGACGACGTCGCCCTGGTAGGCGCCGCGCAGCGTGTTGAGCACGTCCACGGCGTCCATGCCCCAGCGCTCCAGGTCGGACTTGCGCGGACGGATGGTCAGCTGCGGCAGCCCAGGCGGCGACTGCAGCTGAACCTCGGTGGCGCCGGGAACCTCGCTCATCGCGCGCGCCACCTCGCGCGCGGTCTCGTCGAGCACGTTGAGATCGTTGCCGTACAGGTTGACGATCACCGAGGCGGTGTAGCCCGACAGCAATTCCTCGACACGCTCGGTCAGGAACGGCTTCAGCGCGAAGTTGACGCCCGGAAAGCCGGCGAGCACCTGGCGCATCTGCGCCTGCGCCTCGTCCAACTCCTCGCCCGACAGGTTGCGTTGCAGATCGACCTCGAACTCGCTGTAGTGCGTGCCCCAGGTATCGTCCGCCTTCTCGGCGCGGCCGATGCGCTGCGAGATGACGCGGACCATGGGCAGCTTCAAAAGCGCCTCGGTCACCAGCGCGCCCATGCGCTGCGCTTCCTCCACCGAGGTGCCCGGCACCGCCGCCATGTGCAGCGTGAAGTGGCCCTCCTTGAGCTCGGGCAGGAACTCGGTGCCGAAGAACGGCAGGGCGGCGCAGCCGATCAGCGTGAAGGCCACCGCAGCCGCCATGGTCGTACGCGGGCGCGCCACGATCTTGCGCAGCAGCCCCTCGTAGTAGCGCCGCATCCACCGCGTCACCGGCGGATCCTCGGCGATCTGGCTCGCCTCGGGCTCCGGCTTTTCCGAGGGCTTGGTACGGAACAGCAGCGCACACAGGGCGGGCGTGACCGTGAGCGCCACCACCAGCGAGGCGAGGATGGCGAGAACGTAGGCGAGACCCAGCGGCGCAAAGAAGCGGCCCGCCAGCCCCGGCAGCAGCACCACCGGCACGAACACGAGGATGACGGCGAAGGTCGCGTAGACGACGGCCCCGCGCACCTCCAGCGAGGCGTTGAGGATGACTTGCGAGGCGGGAAGCGGATTGGGCGAGCGCCGGTTGAGACGCAGACGCCGGGCAATGTTCTCCACGTCGATCACCGCGTCGTCCACCACCTCGCCGATGGCGATGGCGAGGCCGCCCAGCGTCATGGCGTTGAGCGTGGCGCCGAGCGCGTTGAGCACGGCGATCGCCGCCAGCAGCGACAGCGGAATGGCCATGCACGAGATCGTCGCGGTCCGCAGATCGAACAGGAACAGGCACAGCACGACCACCACCAGGGCGCCGCCGAGCAAAAGCGAGTTGCGCACGTTGCCGGTCGAGATGGCGATGAAGTCCGCCGGCCGGAACAGGTCCGCGCGCAGCTCCACGTCCTCCTTGTCGATGAGCGGCTTCAAGTCGGCGAGCGCGGTCTCGATGCCCTCGGTGACGTCGATGGTGTTGGCGCCGAGCTGGCCGGAAACGAGCAGCACCACGCCGGGCTTGCCCATGACGGCGGCGCCGCCGATGGGCGGCTCGGGCGCGTTGATCACGTCGGCGACGTCCTTCAACAGCACGCTTGCGCCACCCGAGGACGCCACCACCGTGCGCGCGACGTCCTCGGGCGCGATCGACTGGCCTTCGGACTGAAAAACGATGCGCTGGTTGGCGGTCTCGATGAAGCCGGCGCCGGTGACTGCGGTCGCCTTTTTCGCCGCCTCCAGCACGTCGTCGAAGGACAGGTTGTAGCGAATGAGCTGGTCGGGATGCACCTGGACCTGGATGGAGCGCACGTCGCCGCCGAACACGGCGACCTTGGCGACGCCCGGCACGGCGAGGAGGCGCAGGCGCAAGGTCCAGTCGGCGAGCGTGCGCAGCTCCATCAGCGAGCGCTTCTCCGACGTGAGCCCGAGCACCAGCACCGTGCTCGATGACGACGTGAGCGGCGTCATTGTCGGCGCGGCGACGCCCGTGGGAAGCTGCTGGCCGGCCTCGGCCAGGCGCTCCGACACCACCTGCCGGTCGCGAAAAATATCGCTCGAAGCGTCGAAGATGACGGTTATGACCGACAGGCCCTGGATGGAGGAGGAGCGCAGCTGCTGCACGCCCGGCACGCCGTTGATCGCGTTCTCGATGGGCTGGGTGACCAGCACCTCCACCTGCTCGGCGGTGAGCCCCGGCGCCTCGGTCTGGATGCCGACCTGCGGCGGCGCGAACTCGGGAAAGACGTCGTACTTGGCGCGGCTGACGGAGACGGCGCCGTAGCCCAGCATCAGGATCGCGAGCGCCACGACGATGCCGCGGAAGCGCACGGCAAAGCCGATGATGGCGGCCTGGATCCCGCCTGAGCCCGGAGGCGGCGATGCGGGTGTGTCCGACGCCATCAGTCGTCGTCCCCTTCCACCTGGATCTGGGAGCGGAACTCCTCCGACAGGAGCATCTGCGCACCCTTGACGACGATCGGCTGCTCCGGCTTGGGGAACGCACTGACCGGCACCACGAACTCACCCTCGCGCCCGACCGGCATGTCGGTGGGTATCTCGCGCCGCGAGAACTGATCGTCGGCGATATTGGAGTAGACCCAGGGCCGGCCCGCCCACCACACGATCGCAGACGGCGGAATGACGTAGCCTTCGACCGGCTTGCCGGAGACGAGGAAGGCGCGCGCGTTCATGCCGGGCAGCACGCCGCTGTTGGCGGCCGCGGCATAAAAGAAGCTCAAGCCTTGGATCTTGGGATCGGTGCGGGTCGCCGGTGAGATGTAGCGGACCTCGGGCCGGCGCGCGCTGCCGGGCACCTCGACCGTGGCCTTCGGCGGCGGATCGATGACACGCCCGGGCGGAATGGTGATCTGAAGCAGGAACTCCTGACGCTCGATCAGGCGATTGACGAGACCGGAGCCGTTGACGAGCGCGTGGCCGATCACGGGTCCCCATTCCTGCACCGCCGTCGCCGCCAGCGTGCGCACTTTTGATTCCGCCGCTTCGACGGCAGCCTTGTCGCCGACGAGCGCGGCCTCGGTAGCCTGCACTTGCACGAGGTTGCCGAAGTTCTTGGCGTAGAGGTCGCGCGCGCGCTCGTACGCCGGCCGGGACGCTGCCAGCTTCGCCTTCGCCGTCCGCATCTGCGAGACGGCCTCCACATAGTTGGTATTGAGCGTCGTCAGGTTCGCCAGATCGAGCACGGTGCCGAAGGCGCGGATCTGATCCTGGTAGGGTGCCGCCCGCGGCACGATGGTCTCAAGCCCGATCGCGCGCTGTGCATCGGCGTCGATCGTCACAATCGGCTCGCCGCGGGGCGGCAGCGTCACACGCAGCGGCGGCTTGATCGGCTCGCTGCGCTCCGCTTCGACGGCCGCCTCCTCGCGTCCCTCCACGAAACCTTTGACGGCCAGAAAGCCGAGGCCGCCGAGCACGGCTATCCCGACCACCAGCCCCAACAGGCGGCGGTGCAGCGGAGGTTTGCCAGGGCCACGCACCAGAGACGCTTCCAAACTTTGCACGGTGGCGATCTGTGCCGCCTACCGCATTGTCTATGTCGGCCAGGGGCTTAAAGCTCATGGCCGGGATATTTTGGCAATTAAGGACGGTTCTCCGGGCTTCCGCAAGCCGTTTGACAGGGGCGATGCCGCAGCTTGGTTTCCACCCTTAACGGCTCAGCGCCAAGCCGGCGCCGCGGGGCTTCACCTGCCGCCGGCGCGGCGGGCGCCCGTGTTGCAGCGGCCTCTCGCGGTCCGACCCTTAGTACTTGAACCTTACGCCGCCGTAAGCCGCGAAGGGCGCTGCCGGCGTGATGGTGCGCGGGTCGGTGAAGAAGTTGCCGCCCAAGCCATCCGCGATGGCCGCCTGGTTGGCCTGAGCAAGATTGAAGAAATTGCCGAACAGGCCGTAGTGCGAGTCGAACAGATTGTTGATGAGCCCGTAGACCTGCACGTTCTGCGTCACGTCGTAGGAGGTATGCAGGTCGACGGTGGCGTAGCCGGCGAGCGGCGCGTTATCGTTGCCCTCGTCGCCGTAAAAGATCTGGTTGCTGGCGGCGACGAGATCGGCGCCGAATTTCCACTGCGGCGTCGCCCAATACTCGAAGCCGGTCTTGAACCGATGCTGCGGGATTCCGGGAATGCGGTCGCCGTCCGTCACGTTGACGCACGACTCGGCGGGATCGCCCGAGCAGGGAACGGCGGCAGGATTGTTGGGGGAGGCCAGCTCCAATGGCGTTTGGAAGGTGGCATCGACGAAGGCGTAGTTCGCGTAGAACATCAGCCGCTTCTCGGTGTACCGCATGCCAAGCTCGACGCCCTGGCGCAGCGTGTCGCCGGCGTTCTGGAAGTAGCCGCGGCCCTGTATCGGAGACGCCACCGCGAGGATGTCGTTGGTGTTGAGCGCGTGGAAGAGCCCGGCCGTCCACTGCAGGTTCTGGTCCTGGCCCCAGGAGGCCAGCTTGCCGCGTAAACCAAGCTCGAAGGTATGCGACACGACCTGCTGCAGCGGCGGGTCGGCGGTGAGGAAGCTTTCGATCAGGCACGGATTGACCGGATCGGCGCAGGCGAGCTCGGCCGGCGTCGGCGCGCGGTTGGCCTCCGCGTACGAGCCGAACAGCGTGGTCCCGCCGCCCAGCTGGTAGGTGCCGCCCACCATCGGATTGAAGCGGTAGTACTTGTTGTTGCCGTCGACCTCCGGATTGTTGCCGGTGTTGTCGGTCAGCTTGATCTGAGCGTAGTTGTAGCGGCCGCCCACGGTCAGCGCGAATTCGCTCGTCACATCGAGCGTGTCGGAGAAGTAAAGGCCGAGATAGTTGTTCTCGGTCGTGATGTTGCGCGCCGCGAAATCGTCCGGCTCGGCAAAGACGAAGGGCGGGTTGAAAGCGTTGACCACGAACTGCGGCCCCAAAAAGCCGAGCTCGCTGCTTGTCACATAGGGTACGTGCCCGTGGTCGATGCTGGCGCCCAGCAGGAACTGGTTCGGCAATCCGGCAATCGGCGTCTTCTCCACGCCCTGGCCGGCGAAGCCGAAGCTATCGGCCTGCTGCTTGGTGCGGTCGAGCGAGCCGTAGCTGATTGAGGGATCGAAGGCGATGTTGTTGCCGTTGGTGTCCACGGCGAGGCCCTCAGCAGGGTTGTCGTCCTCAACGCACAGCAGGCCAGCGCTCGGTGGAGCACAGTCCAACGCATCGATGAGGTTGCCGTCGAGATGCCGCTGGCGGAACCAGCGGTAATAGGTGACGCCGGAAAACGTCAGAGTGTCGGTCGCCTTCACCGAGCCGTTGGCGGAGACCATCGCCATCTCGTTGTTGGTGGTCTGCGGCGAGGTGAAGGTATTGGCCCAGCTCAGGTCGAGCAGCTGCACAGGCGCCGCCGCCGCCACGCCGACGTAGTTGTTGGCGCCGGTGAAGTTCAAATGGAACTCGGTGTTGTCGCCCTTGGCGCCGATGTCGGAGTACATCCGGCGCACGCGCGCCGGCGAGAAGTTGCGGTAGCCGCTGTCGTGGATGCCTTCGAGCGCCATGAAGCCGCCCCAGGAGCCGGAGTTGGCACCCATGGTCAGCGCGCCCTGGTAGCGGCCGAAGGAGCCGCCGCGCACGTCGAGCTCGGCGCCCTGATAATTGAAGCCGTCGCGCATCGTGATCGTGACGGCGCCGCCCAGCGCGTTGAGGCCGAACACCGGGTTGGCGCCGATGATGGTCATGCCGTCGATGGAGTTGTCGGGCAGGAAGTCCCAGTTGACGATGTCGCCGAAGGACTCGTTGATGCGCACGCCGTTCTGGTAGACGGCGAGGCCCTGCGGCACGCCGTTGACGGGCGAGGAGTTGAAGCCGCGGAACTGCAGGTTCTGCTGGAAGGCGTTGCCCTGCGCGTCCTCGAGAATGACGCCCGGCACGGTCTGCTGCAGTATCTGCGGGACATAGGTCGTACCGCTGCGCTCGATGTCGGCGGCGTTGCCGCGGCCCACCGCACCCGGATACTTGCCGATTGCGATGGCGCTGCCGTCGACCGGCGACATGAGGACGGTGCCGCTGTCGATGCCGCCGGTGCCGGGCTCCAGCGTCTCGATCGGGACGTTTTGCGGCGCGGGCGCGCTCGCCTGCTTCTTGGGCGCGGCCTTCGGTTGCGCGGCCTTGGGCGCCGGCGTCGCCTGCTTCTGGATGACCTCGACCTCGGGCAGCTGCGTGTCGGAGGACGGTGCCGGCGTCGGTGCGGTGTCGCTCGGTGTCGGACCGACGCTGTCGGAGGGCGGGGGCTGATCGGCGGGGGGCGTGTCCTGAGCGGCTGCCGGCAGCGCAAGCGCCGATGCCAGCGCGGCGGTGACCAGCACCTTCAGCAACAAGCGTCTCATTGTGCCCCCCTCAGAGCCCGTTATCTTGCGTGTGTTTTCTCGCGCTACTCCTTGCCACCACGCCCTGCCCGCACGCACGCCTGCACCGGGAGCCCGAACGAGGCTCCGTCAGACGACGCATCACTGTGGGAAGGGACTCAAAAGCTCACGAAACTGAACGGCAGTGAGAATGGCCGCCGCCGCATCGTCAAGACGCGGATGCGATTACCACTGCATAACATAGGCCCGTGTGTCGGCCGCGCATCGATCTGGACGCCCAAACGGGAACTCTTCCCGAAATCACCGGGAATGGCTCCTGAAACCGGCGAAAACAAAAGGCAGGCCCTCCGTCAGAGCGCCTGCCTTTGCTTTTGCCAGCCGTGCTGATTCGCTTTGCTGCCGACCTCAGTAGCGCACCTTCACGCCGCCGTACGCCGCGAACGGCATCGACGGCGAGATCGTGCGCGGATCGTCGAAGCCTGGCCCGCCAAGAGCCTCATCGACCTCCGGGCCAATATCGTCGGCCTCGAAATACGTGCCGTAGAGGCCGTACCTCTGGTCGAACAGGTTCTTGACGAGACCGTAAACCTGGACGTGGTCGGTGATGTCGTAGGACGTGTGCAGATCGACGCGCGTATAGCCGCTGAGGATCGAGTTGAGACCCTCGTCGTCGGAAACCTCGTTCGGGTAGAAGGGCTGATTGCTGGCCGCGACGAGATCGGCGCCAAACTTCCACTTGGATGTGATCGAGTAGTCGAAGCCGGCCTTGAAGCGGTGACGTGGAATGCCGGGCAAGCGGTCGCCCGCTTCCAGGAAGGCGCACTCGCCGCTGGGCTCGTTGCAGGTATCGAGCGTCGCGTCGATGAAGGCATAGGAGCCATAGACGCTCCACTTGCGCGTTGCGTACGTCGCCGACAGCTCGACGCCCTGGCGCAGGGTATCGCCGGCATTCACGAAGTAGACCCGGCCGGCGCTGTCCGTGATGGGCAGGATGTCGTCGGACGCCAGCGTGCGGAACAGGCCGGCCCCCCAGGTATACTGACCGCCGTTGTAGAGGCCTTGGCCCCGCAGGCCGATCTCGGCCGTGTGCCCGACCACCTGGTCCAAGGGCGGGTCGTCGGTCAGGAACCCCTCGACGAGACACGGAGCGTCGGGCTCGGCGCAACCGAGCTCCGCGGGCGTGGGCGCGCGGTTCGATTCCGAGTAGCCGCCGTAGACGGAGAGGCCCGGCGCGAGCTTGTAGTTGGCGCCCGCCATGGGATTGAAGCGCTCGTATTTGTTCGTGACGTTGAGCTCGGGGAACTCACCCGTGTTGTCGTTCAGCGTGATGGTAGCGTGATTGTAGCGGCCGCCGACCGTCAGCGTGAGCTGGTCCGTCACGTCGAGCGCGTTCGAGAAGTAGAAGCCCCAGTAGGTGTTCTCGGAGTCGAGGTCTCGGGGCGAGACCTCGTTATCATCGTCGCCGATGATGATGCCGGATCCCTCGACAACATATTTGGGCAGAATTTGCCCGAACTCGCTCGACGTCGTGTAGTTCACGCGGCCGTGGTCGTAGGACATACCTGCGATGAACAGGTTCGGGCGCCCGAACAGCGGCGTTTTTTCCTGGCCTTCCAGCGCGCCGCCCCAGCTCTCGGCATCGGTGTTCAGGCGATCGATTGTGCCCAGCGGCTCGTCGAAGTCGGCGGGATCGAGAAACGCGCCGGTGGCGGCATTACGAATGAAATCGGCCGGGCTGTCCTCCGGACAGAAGTTGTTGCCGCCGTTGCACTCCTCCAGCTCCGTCACGTTGCCGTCCACCACTTTGCTCTCGTAGCTGCGATAGTAGCCGAGGCCGGAGATCGTCAGCGTGTTGGTGGCCTTCACCGAGGCGGAAATCGTCGGCATCAGGACTTCGAGATCGGTGGTCTGCGGCGAGGTGAAGGTGTTGCTCCAATCGCGCTCCAGCAGCTCGACGGGGGCGGCCGCGGTTGCACCGAAGTGGTTGTCGGCCGCTGTCAGGTTGAGATGCACCTCCGCGAACGTCCCTTTGAGGCCGATGTCGCCGTAGAAGCGCTTGACCTCGCTATCGGAAAAATCGCGAAAGCCGTCCTCCTTGATCCACTCGCCCGCGACATAGACCCCGGCATTGCCGCTTGCTCCGCCGGCCTGGACGCCGACCTGGCGGCGCCCGAAGGATCCGCCCATGAGGTCGACCTCGCCGCCCTGATAGCTGAAACCATCCTTCATCAGGATGCTCATGGCGCCGCCCAAGGCGTTCAAGCCGAACGATGGGTTGTTGCTGACGACCGAGACGCCGGCGATGGCGTTGCTCGGGAGGACGTCCCAGTTCACCGTGTCACCGAACGCTTCGTTGATGCGCACGCCGTTCTGATAGACGGCTAGCCCCTGTGCGCGTCCGCTGACCGGTGAGGCGTCGAAGCCGCGGAAGGAGATCTCTGCCCGCATCGGGTTGCCGGCGGCGTCGGAGATGATGACGCTCGGCACTTGCTGTTGCAGCGTCTGCTGGATCGAGCCCGTGCCTTCCCGCTCGATATCCGTGTCCGTCACACTCGTCACCGCACTCGGCACCGTGACGGGTGCTGCGGTCGTCCCCACGACGTCCGTGCTTTGCTGGGTCCCAGGCGTTGTCGCCGCGGTGGTCGCCGCATTGCTGAGCGGCGAGACGGCAACGGCCTTCTTCTTGGCCTTCGCGGCCTTCTGAGCCGGTGTCTCCTGCAGGACTTCGACTGCGGGGAGCTCCTCGACCCCGGCCGCCGGCGCTGCTGCGCCTCCGTCGGTTTCTTGGGCACGAGACTGTGCCGAGAACGAGCACGCAATACAGGCGACGACCGCCCACTTGAATCCCAAACGCATCACTTCCCCCAAACTCAACGCGGGTGACTACTGATTGGTCACGCCCGGCAACTCCTCCGGACAAGACGCTTCCCCCCTGCGGCGCACGACCGCGGGCTTCCTCCAAGCTGTTGCCAATCCGTCCCGACACGGCAGACTTTTCGGCAGCAAAATTCTTGCCGGAATTAACCCATCAACATCCGCCGCCCCAATGCGGTCAACCGAAGAGGGCAACGATACACAGTAACGGTTGAGCGGTGTGTCGTAGGTGCATCAAACATGGGAAGTATTCCCGATTTGACCGGGAAAAATTCCCGAACTGAACTGGTCCGTTTTCCGTGTTTGACATTGCGCGTAATCGACGTGCTATCTGACCGGAGCTACCGCACGATCACGAGTGCGCGATGCTCCAAGTCGAGCCGACGCAAGCGAGAAGCAATAAGCCGACGAACGGCATCGCGTGGCTCGGGGGATCAAGGTTCGAACGCGCCACGTCCAAGTGCGCAAGAAGGCTCGATGTTTGGCGGCTAAGATGAGCTTGCACGTTAAAGCACCGCTCGCGGTTCCGTCGGCACCGAGGACAATTGCGGACGCGCACGCGTGCATCACGCATAAGTTGACCGCGGTGTTCGAGCCCCGATCCTCACAGAGAATTAATCTGAGTCAGGTGGTTTGCCGCGGTGAACCACGCTAGATGCCCCCACATGAACCGTTCGCGTGACGAGAGCCTAATGATCAAAAAGACGTACCTCGCCCAAGGAGCTGCCTTCGCCGCTGCGGCCATGCTTCTGGCCACGGCAGTGATGGCTCAAGAAACGACCCCACCGGCCAGCGACCCGCCCAAACCCGACGGTGGAATCTCGCTCGAGCTCAACAAGCTCGAGGCCTCCGACAAGGGCTGCCGCGCCTACGTGGTCGTCACCAATCCGACCGACACGTCCTACGACGCCTACAAGCTCGACCTGGTGATGTTCCAACCCGACGGCATCATCGGCCGGCGCTTCGCCGTCGACCTAGCGCCGCTCCGGCCGTCCAAGCGCACGGTCAAGCTGTTCGAGCTCGACGGCACCCAATGCGATGGCATTGGCAGCTTCCTGATCAACGACGTCATGGAGTGCCACGCGAGCGGGGGTCCAGTTAAGGACTGCCTCGCCGACATGAAAGTGAACTCTCTGACCAAAGTCGAAATCTCAAAGTAAGAGGAACCACGCGCGTGACTCTGCTCGTCGCAACCGGCGTAAACGACTACTCGCTCTACAACATGCTTTTGACTGCCGATCCGGTGGTCAAGACCGTGATGCTGGGGCTTGCCCTCGCCTCCGTCGGCTGCTGGGCGATCATCATCGAGAAGCTCGTGCGGCTGACGTGGCTCAGAGGACAGACGCGCCGGCTCGAAGCCCTGGCACGGAGCGGCGAAACTTCCGGCAGCCAGCGCGGCCTCGTCAAAGTCGTGCTCGACGCCGCTGAGAGCGAAGCCGAGGACGGCGCCTCCCGCGGCGAGGACCGCAGCGCCGTACGCGCCCGTCTCGATCGGGCCATGCGCGGAAGGCTCAGGAGCGAATTGCAACGCCAGGAAGGCGGCCTGCCGTTCCTCGCCACCATCGGTTCCTCGGCACCCTTCATCGGCCTGTTCGGCACCGTGTGGGGCATCATGAACAGCTTCACGGCCATCGGCATGCAACAGGATACGAGTCTTGCGACGGTCGCGCCCGGCATCGCCGAGGCGCTGTTCGCCACCGCTCTCGGCCTCGCCGCCGCCATTCCCGCCGTCATGGCCTATAACGCCGTCTCGGTGTCGCTCAGCCGCTTGGCCGCGCGCGGCAGCTCCGCCATCTCCGAGATCGCCAAGCACCTCTCGCGGCCGCAGTCCGATACGGTCGTGCGCGTCGCCGAGCCGCTGCGCGCCAGCGGAGGTCACTAATGGCTGCATCGTTCAACTTCGCTCAATCGGGCGACGATGAGGATATCGCCTACAAGCCCATGGCCGAGATCAACATCACGCCCATGGTCGACGTGATGCTCGTTCTCCTCATTATCTTCATGGTGGCCGCCCCGCTTATGGTTGCCGGCGTCCCGGTCGATCTGCCCAAGACCTCGGCCGCCCGCGTCGGGCAGTCGAAGAAGCCGATGGTCGTGACGCTGACCTCGGACGGTCGGCTGCAGATCCGCAACGATTTCGTGGACCGGGACCATCTCGTGCCGCGGCTTCGCCAGATCCACGCCGAGGAAGGCGACACCGTCATCTACGTGCGTGGCGACAAGAAAGTCGCCTACGGCGACGTGATGGAAATCCTCGGCCTCGTGGGGCAGAGCGGCTATGCCCGCGTCTCGCTTCTCTCGCAGCACTCGCCCAGCAGCTCGACCCCTTAGCCAGGCATAACCGACCGATGCAGTTTCTTCGCCCAACAACCTGGCTGCTCTCACTCGGGCTGCACGCCGCGCTCGTGGTGGCGATCGTCGGCGTCGCCGGCGACGGAGCCGCCTATGATGTCGGCACCGGCAATGACGAGTTTGTGGTGGAGCAGGGCATCGCGCTCGAAGGCGTTGCTAAGTTCGGCGACGCCGAGGAAATGATCGAGACCGTCGACGTCGCTCCGGTGCAGGAGATGACCGAGCCCAAGCCCGAGGAGATCGAGCCGGAGCTGACCGACGTCATCACTGCGAGCACGAGCAAGCACGAGGAAGAGGTCGTCACCGAGGAAATCAAGCCGATCGACGAGGAGAAGCCGGTTGCCGTGCCAGTCGAGGAGCAGGCGCCGCAAGTCGCGACACTCGTCGAGAAGAGCTCGGGCGCCGCGCAGCACGGTGGCGCCGCCACGGCGCGCCGGGCCTACTACGGCAGTTTGAGCAAGATCCTGGAGCGCAACAAGGTCAACCCGCGCTCGCGCATGGCGGGAACGGTTCTGGTCCGCTTCACGGTTGGTCCGACCGGCGAGCTATTGTCGCGCGCCGTCGAGAAGAGCTCCGGATCGAAGCTCTTGGACGAGGCCGCCATGGAGGCGCTCGATCGGGCGGCGCCGTTCCCTCCGATCCCTACCGAGCTCGCGGGCACCCCCGTCGAGGTCCAGGTCCCCTTCAAGTTCGTCACGCGCTGAAACGCACTGATTGCGCCCTCGCCGACGTTCGGCGGCCCACTCGGGGTCAGCCGTAAACCCTTCATTTGCTTAGTCGAAAACAATACGTCGGTTAACTGCACATTATCGTCTGTTCACTAGGTTGCGGGTCGGACCAACAGCGCAGCCGCGGTGTGATGATCAACGGTGCCTTCGGTAGCCAGAAGAGCGGCTCATTGATGGGCGAGTACGCGTCGCTGTTGGGCGACGCCGTGCTGCGCCATCGCGCACGCGTGGCCGAGCACTCCGCCCGCATCGAGGCGGAGCTCGCAAGCCGGGTCAAGTCCGAGTTCATCGCCAACATGAGCCACGAGCTCAGGACCCCGCTCAACGCCATCATCGGCTTCTCCAAGCTGCTGGCGGAGCAGGGCGAGCGCCCGCTCTCCCAGACCGAGACCGCCGAGTACGCCAACCTCATCCACGATGCGGCGGGCCACCTGCTTTCGGTGATCAACAACATCCTCGACATCTCCAAGATCCACAGCGGCAGGTGCACGCTCGATAGCCGCGACGTGGACCTCGGCGAGATCTTGAGTGCCTCGGTCTCCTCCTTCCGGCTGATGGCCGAGACCTCCGGCGTGACCATCGATCTCGAGGTCGACCCGGCGCTGCCCGGCGCACGCGGTGATGCCGTCAAGCTGCGTCAGGTCTTCACCAACCTGATCTCCAATGCCCTGAAATTCACGCGCAAGGGCGGCACCGTCTCGGTCAAGGCCTCCCCGAGCGACGACGGAAACGCCGTCATCGAGGTGAGCGACACCGGCGTCGGCATGAGCGAGGAGGAAATCTCCGTGGCGCTCACGCCCTTCGGACAAGTCGATTCCAGCCACGCCCGCTGGCGCGAGGGCACCGGTCTCGGCCTCCCCATCGCGCGGGCCCTGATAAAGCTTCACGGGGGCGACTTCCTCATCCACAGCCGCAAGGGGCATGGCACCAAGGTCACGGTCGTGCTGCCGCCGCATCACCAGCTCTCGGTGACGGAGGCGCGCGACGCGATCCTGGGGCGGGGCCTGGAAGAGGGAGAGCTGTCGAAGTGACCAGCGCCAAGAACATGCAGCTCAACATGCCGGGCAAGCAGACCGCGGCATGGCCCGACCGTTCCATCGGCCGCATCGTGTCGGTGACGGGCTCCAAGGCGATCGTGCTTCTGGATTCCCCCGGGGAGGGCCAGACCCATATCGAGGAGCGCCCCGACATGGGCACGCTGCTCGCCATCGACACCACCAAGACCGTGGTGCTCGCCATCGTCTCCGCGCTCAGCGTGCCCGTGCCCGCCCAGCGCGACGGCGAGACGGAGATCAAAATCGCAGAGCTCGGTCTCGTCGGCGAGCTGTGGAAGGACGACGAGGGCAACGCCCGCATATTCTCCCGCGGCGTCACCGCGTACCCGTCGCTCGGCGACCGCGCCCGCGTGGCCTCCAAGGCCGAGCTCGAGGCGGCGTTCTGCGGCGACCCCAGCCGCAGCGTGCGCATCGGCTGCATCCGTCAGGACGCCTCCATCCCGGCGATGGTCCGCGTCGACGAGCTGCTGGGCAAGCACCTGGCCATTCTGGGTACGACCGGCACCGGCAAGTCGTGCACCACGGCGCTCATTCTGCGGGCCATCCTCGCCAAGAACCCGGCCGCGCACATCCTGCTGCTCGACCCCCACAACGAGTACGCCACCGCCTTCCGCGACTGGGCCGAGGTGATCAACCCGCGCAACATGCAGTTGCCGTTCTGGCTGTTGAACTTCGAGGAGATCGTCGAGGTCCTGATCGGCGACATGTCGCGCAAGGCCGAGATCGAGATCCTGCAAGAGCTCATTCCCATCGCCAAGGCGCGCTACAATGCCGGGCGCGCCCGCGAGAACGTGCGCCGCAGCGTTCCGGAGCCCTCCCGCTTCACCGTCGACACGCCCGTCCCCTACCGCATCTCCGACCTCACGGGCCTCATCGACGAGCGTATGGGCAAGCTCGAGAACAAGAAGGACTTGTCCCCCTACCGCCAGCTCAGGGCCCGCATCGACACCATCTCGCAGGATGGCCGCTACGCCTTCATGTTCGGCTCGCTCACCGTCTACGACGGCATGACCCAGGTGCTCAGCCGCATCTTCCGCGTGCCCGTGAACGACAAGCCGATCACCATCGTCGAGCTGACCGGCCTGCCGACCGAGATCATCAACGTCGTCGTGTCGGTGCTCTCGCGCATGACCTTCGACTTCGCCCACTGGAGCGAGGGCAAGGTGCCCCTGACGCTCGTGTGCGAGGAGGCGCATCGCTACGTGCCCTCGGTGCCTGCGCTCGGCTTCGAGCCATGCAAACGCGCCATCGCCAAGATCGCCAAGGAGGGCCGCAAGTACGGCGTCGCCTTGTGCATCGTTTCGCAGCGTCCCGCCGAGATCGATCCGACCATCCTGTCCCAGTGCAACACCGTGTTCGCGCTCAGGATGTCGAACGACCGCGACCAGGAGATCGTCACCTCGGCGATCACCGACACCAGCTCGGGCCTTCTGGAGTTCCTGCCCGCGCTCGGCCAGCGCGAGGCGCTCGCCTTCGGCGACGGCCTGGCGCTGCCGGTGCGCATCATGTTCGACGAGCTGCCGCATGATCTGCTGCCGCGCTCGACCACCGCGCACTTCACCGAGCATTGGCAGAACTCGATCGGTGACGAGGGCTTCCTCGAGCAGATCGTCGAGAGGTGGCGCTCCTCCGACATCGGCGCCGGTACCGATGAGCAGACGACCCAGCTTGCCGAAAGCATGCCCATCGAGGCTTCGCAGCCGGAGGCGGCGCCACTCGCACCCGATCCACGCCGGCAAGCACCACCAGCCATGCGCCAGCCCGCTGCCGCGGCAGGAGAGCCCGCGCCACGCCAGCCGTCGATCCGCCAGGCCGTCTTCCGCAAGGAAACTTCCGGCGGCGGCCAAGGCGACGCGCCCCAGCGCGCCGGCGAGGCGGCGGCATCCGGCGATCAGAACGTGCCGGGTGCTGCCTTAAAAACCCTGCGCGACAGGCTAATCCAGCGCCAGCAGCGCTGAGCCGCTGCGCTAGCGTTGCGGCGGGTCGCCCGAGCGGATGGCGACGATGCGGCCGGGGCGACCTGGGACATCGGCCGGAGCCTCCGTTGGCGCCTGCGGCTCGCGCATCGTCTGCCTGAAGCGGCGCCAGCTCATCGGAATGAAGGCGAGGTAGAGGATCGATCCGCCCGTCAGCGTGGCGAACGGATAGGTCACCAGCAGCGCCACGAATCCCACCGCAAGCATGAACGTCGGCATGACGTACTCGCGCGAGATGCGCTCGCCGAGCAGCTTGCCGGAGTAGGTGGGAATGGTCGACACCATCATGAACGCCATGAGCAGCGTATAGACGAGAACGATGTTGAGGGTGATGGCCGAGGAGCGGAAGTCGAAGCCCAGCCGCTCGATGAAGACCGGCAGCAGCACCACGATCGCCGCCGCCGGCGTCGGCATGCCGATGAAATACGCCGCCTGCCATTTGGGGCGCTCCTCCTCCACGGCGATATTGAAGCGCGCCAGCCGCAGCGCCGAGGCAAGCGCGAAGATCATCACGCAGATCCAGCCCAGGCTCTTGAGATCGCCCAGCCCCCAGTTGAACACCAGGAACGCCGGCGCCACGCCGAAGTTGACGAAGTCGGCGAGACTGTCGAGCTCCGCCCCGAAGCGCGACGAGGCCTTCAGCAGGCGCGCCACGCGCCCATCGATGCCGTCGAGCAGGGCCGCGAACACGATGGCGCCCAGCGCCAGCTCGTAGCGCCCCTCGATGCCCATGCGGATCGAGGTGAGCCCGGCGCACAGCGCCAGCAGCGTGAAGAAGTTCGGCACCAGCATGCGCACCGGAACTTGCCGGTGGCGAAACAGCGGCATGCGGCGGCGACGCCGCGTCTCCTGCTCCAGTCTCGGTAAAATCGGGTCCATGGCGGCTACTCTCGCTCCTGCATCCTTTCGGCAAAAGCCCGCGGCCTAGAATAGGCTTAACTCAGCTGCGGCGCGACACCCGTTCCGGCTCGTCCGATTGCATGTCGGCGAGCACGGTCTCGCCGCCCACCGCGAGCTGGCCCACCGAAACGAGCGCCGTCTTGCCCGGCGGCAGGTAGACGTCGACCCGCGATCCGAAGCGGATGAGGCCGATGCGCTCGCCCGCGCCCACCGTATCGCCCTCGTGCACGAACGCCACGATGCGGCGCGCCACCAGCCCCGCGATCTGCACCACGGCGATCTCGACGCCGTCCGTCCGCTCGATGATGACGGCGCGCCGCTCGTTCTCCTCGCTCGCCTTGTCGAGGGCGGCGTTGAAGAAGGCGCCCGGCACATAGATCGAGCGCGCGATGCGTCCCGCCACCGGCGCGCGCGTGATGTGCACGTCGAGAACCGAAAGAAAGGTCGAGACGCGCTGGCGCTGCTCCGGGCCGAGCCCCAGCTCCACCGGCGGAACCACCGTATCGACCGCGGTGATGCGCCCGTCGGCCGGGGCCACGACGAGGCCCTCGCGCAGCGGCGTCACCCGGTCGGGGTCGCGGAAGAAGTAGGCGATATACGCCGCCGCAACGAGAAGCAGCCAAGCCAGCGGCGGCCAGATGAGAAAGAACACCAGCGCCAGGCCCACCGCGATGGCGATGAACTTGTGCCCGTCCCGATGCACGGGCGCCAGGCTGTCCATGATGGTGTCAAAAATGCCGTGACGTTCCGACACGAGGACGGCCTCCTAGTTGCTTTTCTGCCTTGCTTGCGCCAACGCGGGACGGCCGTCCCGCCATCGGCGCCTACTCGACCGGCACCGAAATGAACCTGTGGCTGCCCTTGGCGTCCTCGACCTCGAGCATCACCGTCTTGCGGCTGCCCTTCTTCACGGTCGCCACCTGGCGGGCGATGTCCTGCGGAACCGACACCGGCTCGTTGGCCGCCTGCACGATCACGTCGCCCGGCCTTATGGTGGCCGCGGCCGGGCTCTTGGGATCGACCTGGTCGACGATCGCACCCTTGATATTGGCGCCGAGCCCGTACTTCGATCGCAGCTCGTCGGTGAGCGTGGACAGCGTCAGCCCGAGCACGACCGCCTCGGCGGAGCCGGACGTCTCGTCGCGCCCCAGCGCCACCGGCACATCCTCGTCCTCCGACAGGCGCCCCACGGTCACCTTTAGCTTCTTGTGCTCGCCCTTGCGCACGACCTCCACGTCGACCTGCTGGTCGATCGGCGCGCGCGCAACCAGCCGCGGCAGGTTGCGCATGGTCGCCACGTCCTCCTGGCCGAACTTCACGATGACGTCCCCCGCCAGGATGCCGCTCTTGGCCGCGGGTCCGTCGGGCGTGATAGCGGCAACGAGCGCGCCGGTATTCGGCGGCACGCCCAGCGCGCTCGAAATCTCCTCGGTGACGGTCTGGATCTTCACCCCGAGCCAGCCGCGCCGCACCTCGTGGAACTGCCGCAGCTGCTGCACCACCGGCTGCACCGTGTCGGCCGGCACCGAGAAGCCGATGCCGATCGAGCCTCCGGTCGGCGAGATGATGGCCGTGTTCACCCCGACCACCTCGCCGTCCATGTTGAACAGCGGGCCGCCCGAGTTGCCCTTGTTGATCGAGGCATCCGTCTGCAGGTAGTCGTCGTAGGGGCCGGAATTGATGTTGCGCGCCTTCGCCGAGATGATGCCGACGGTGACGCTGCCCCCGAGCCCGAACGGATTGCCGATCGCCATCACCCAGTCGCCGACCTTGATCGCGTTCGAGGAGCCGAACTTGACCGCCTTGAGCTCCTTTGCCGAGTGGACCTGCAGAAGCGCGATGTCGGTCTTGGTGTCCTTGCCGATCAGATCCGCCTTGAGCTTGGTGCCGTCGTGGAGATTGACCTGAATCTCCTCGGCGCCGTCGATGACGTGGTTGTTGGTGACGATGATGCCGTCCTTGCCGTCGATGATGAAGCCGGAGCCGAGCGAGGACACCATGCGGTCGGGCACCGAATGCCCGCGGTTCTCGAAGAAGTCGCCGAAGTACTCGTCATAAGGCGAGTCCTTGGGCACGCTCGGCAGCGGCAGCCCCTGCGGCCCGCGGACCGATTGGCTGGTCGAGACGTTCACCACGGCCTCGATGAGCTGCTCGGCCAGCGGCGCGACCGTCTGCGGACCGTTTTTCTGTGCGGCGGCAGGACCCGCGGCGACCATCCCGGTCACCAAGCCGACGAGCAGCACCCCGACGGCGATCGGAAACACCGACCCCGGGCCGTTGCGCGACGAAAGTCCTTGCATGAGCCTCATCTCCTGCCGCCTGCCGGCCACCCGCCGCCGGGTGTCGCACGGTCTTCCCAAGTGGATGGCAAGGCGCGGCGCCTGTCAACGCGGGTCCCGGCCGCCGTCAACCGCGAATAAGCCAAACCACGCCGACGCCAAGGCAAACGGCCGTCCAGCCGGCAACGCGCAAGACCGACTCCGGGGTACCGGCAGTCCCCTCCAGGATCCGTATCGCCAGCCGGGGGGCGACCGCCCAAAGCAGACCCTCGATGACCAGGACGAGTCCAAGCCCGACGAGGAGATCGTTCATTGCGGCGGGGTCACCGAAGACTTGTCTGCCGGAGGGGTGCCGTGCGGGTCGGCGAAGTACTTGAAGAAGTCGGAATCCGGCGAGATCACGAGCCGCGTATCGTTCGACTTCAGGCCGTTCTCGTAGGCCTGCATCGAGCGGTAGAACTCGAAGAACTCCGGATCGCGGCTATAGGCCTCGGCGTAGATCTTGTTGCGTGTGCCGTCACCCTCGCCGCGCGTCTCCTCGGACTTGCGCGTCGCCTCGGCCCGGATGACGGTTGCCTGCCGGTCGGCCGTCGCCTTGATGCGGTTGGCCTCGGCCGCACCCTCGGCGCGGAACTCGGCGGCCTCGCGCTGGCGCTCGGCACGCATGCGGTCGAACACGCTCTTGGAGTTCTGCTCGGGCAGATCGGCGCGTTTGATACGTACGTCGACGACCTCCAAGCCCAGCGGCTGCCCTTCGGCATTCACCTGAGCGGCGATCTTCTTCATCAGGTACTCACGCTTGTCGCGCACCAGATCCTGGAAGGTCGCGGCACCCAAGACGCGGCGCAGCGCCGACTCGACGATCGGTCCCAGCCGCGAGCGCACGCCTTCCTGCGACGTCACCGTCTGATAGAACTTCAAGGGATCGGTGATCTTGTAGCGCGCAAACGCATCGACGACGAGGCGCTTCTGATCGGACGCGGTCACCTCTTGCGGCTGCGTGTCGAGATCGAGGATGCGCTTGTCGTAGATCTCGACCGTGTCGACGAGCGGGTACTTCCAGTTGAGACCCGGTGTCTTCACGACGCGCTTGGGCTCGCCGAAGCGCAGCACGAGCGCCTGCTCGTTCTGGTGCACGATGAAGGCGGAGGCATAGACGGCGACCGCCGCCAGGCCGACGAGAATTATGATGAGAGCGAGAAATGCGCGCATGATCAGTTGCCTCCCTCGCTGGTCTTATTCTGCAGCTTTTCGAGCGGAAGGTAGGGGACTACGCCCTGACCGCCCTTGGAATCGAGAATGATCTTGTCGGTACCGCCGAGCACGCGCTCCATCGTCTCCAGGAACATGCGCTTGCGGGTGACCTCGGGGGCATTTTTGTACTGGTTGTAGACCGAAAGGAAGCGGGCGGTCTGGCCGTTGGCGTCGTTGACGACCTGCTGCTTATAGCCTTCGGCGCCTTGCAGGATGCGCTCGGCGTCGCCGCGCGCCTCCGGCACCACCTTGTTGGCATAACCGTAGGCCTCGTTCTGCAGGCGCTCCATGTCGGCGCGCGCCGCCTGCACGTCGCGGAAGGCACCGATCACCTCCTCGGGCGGGTCGACCTTCTGCAGCTTGACCTGATCGATCTGGATGCCGGCGTTGTAGCTGTCGAGCGTGGTCTGAATGAGCTTCTGCACGGCCTCTTCGGTCTTCTGCCTCTCCTCGGTGAGGATGGGCTGGATCTTGGACTGGCCGACGACCTCGCGCATGGCGCTCTCGGCCACCTCTTTCACCGTGGTGTCGGGGTTCTGGATGTTGAACAGGTACTTGGCGGCGTCCCTGATCTTCCAATAGACCACGAAGTCGATGTCGACGATGTTCTCGTCGCCCGTGAGCATAAGGCTCTCGGCGCGTTCGTCGCGGGTGCCGGTTCCGCGGGCCGACGAGCGCATGCCGACCTCGATGATGTTCTGGCGCGTCACCTTGGGCAGGCGCACCTCGTCGATCGGGTAGGGCAGACGGAAGTGCAGTCCGGGCGGATCCTGACGCACGAACTTGCCGAAGCGCATGACGACGCCGAGCTCGTCCGGGTTGACGCGGAAGGTGAACGCCTGAAAGCCGATGAAGCCGACGGCCAGCACCGCGATGAGGAACAGTGCCGGCCCGGGTACGCCGCTGCCGCCGCGCATGACCTGCTTAACCTTGTCCTGGCCGCGCTTGAGCATCTCCTCCAGGTCGGGGGGTTGACCGCTGCCGCCTCCGCCCGGGCCGGGACCCTGGCCCCACGGGCCGCCGCCGTTGCCGCCGCTCTTCCAGCCGCCGCCACCGCCACTCTGATTGCTCCACGGCATATACGAGGTCCTTCAATGCGTTAGGGTTGTGCGGGGCGCCCGCCGCCGACGCGCGCGCCGTGCGCTCTCCGCGCATGGTCGCGTTCCCCGATCCTCGGGGTAATGGAACGACATGCCTTATAGGACAGGCCGTCCCTCCAGCGCAAACGAGCTGCTAACATTGGTTTCCGGGGGCACGGGTTCAAGCCGAGTTGGCCGTCGCCTGGCGCGCCTGGCCCTTTCGCTCCAGCATCACGAAGGTCGCCGCGAACTCGTCGCGCGGCCCTTTGGGCAGCGGCGCGCGGGCGGTCTCCTCCCACTGGCTCCAATCCACCTGCGGAAAGTACGCATCGCCTTCGGGGCGCGCGTGCACCTCCGTTTTGTAGATGAAACGTGCAAAGGGGAGCGCCTCCTCGAAGACGCCGGTGCCGCCGATAACCATGATCTCGCCCACGCCGCGCGCTTGCGCGCACGCACTGGCGCGGGCCAGCGCCGCCTCGAGGTCGCGCTCCACGATGGCGTCGTCGGGCTGGAAGCCGTCGTCGCGCGACACCACGATGTTGTCGCGCCCGTCGAGCGGCTTCTTCAGCGATTGAAACGTCCTGCGCCCCATGATGACCGGCTTGCCCATGGTGATGCGCCGGAACGTCTTGAGGTCGGAGGAGAGGTGCCAGGGCAGCCCGCCGTCGCGGCCGATGACGCCGTTCTCTGCGATGGCGACGACGAGCGAGATCATCATGCGCTGCCACCATTTCTCAATGTCCCCGCGCACCCGCATAAGACCGCTCGTTGATGCGACGTCGATGCTGCCGCGCCAAGAGTGATTGCTGAAGCTTGCGTGGGTCCCGCTCTACAGCGCGATGACGTTAAGAATGGTAGACCGGCGTGCCCTCCCTACACCGTCATCCCGGCGAAGGCCGGGACCGACGCCACTATCAACATGCACTTCTGGCGAGCGGTGGACATTCACGCTATCACACCGCGACGGGAGCGGCGATGTGCGGATGCGGATCGTAGCCGACGAGCTTGAAGTCGTCGTAGCGGAACTTGAAGATCGACGTGACCTCCGGGTTGATCTCCATGCGCGGCAGGGCGCGGGGCGCGCGCTTCAATTGCTCGTCCGCCTGCTCCAGGTGGTTCGCGTAGAGGTGCGCGTCGCCGAACGTGTGCACGAACTCGCCCGGCTTCAGGCCGGTCACCTGCGCCATCATCATGGTGAGCAGCGCGTAGCTGGCGATGTTGAACGGCACGCCGAGGAACACGTCGGCCGAACGCTGGTAGAGCTGGCACGACAGCCGCCCGTCGGCCACGTAGAACTGGAACAGGCAGTGGCACGGCGCCAGCGCCATGTCGGGGACGTCGGCCGGGTTCCACGCCGACACGATCATGCGGCGGCTGTCGGGGTTGGTCTTCAGGGTCTCGATCACCTCGGCGATCTGGTCGATGGCCTGCCCGTCGAGGGTCGCCCACGAGCGCCATTGCTTGCCGTAGACGGGGCCGAGGTCGCCGCTCTCGTCGGCCCACTCGTCCCAGATGCGCACGCCGTTGCGGTGGAGGTAGGCGATGTTGGTGTCGCCGGCCAGAAACCAGATCAGCTCGTGAACGATCGACCTCACGTGCAGCTTCTTGGTGGTCACCAGGGGGAAGCCTTCGCTGAGATCGAAGCGCATCTGGTGGCCGAACACCGACAGCGTGCCGGTGCCGGTGCGGTCGGTCTTGCGCGTGCCCGTGTTGCGCACGCGGGCCATCAGGTCGAGGTACTGTTTCATGCCGACAATATAGTGCGATTCATGGGACAAGCTGCAGGGGGCAGGCTTCAGGCCGGCGGCAGCGTCACCAGAGCCAGACCGATCATCACCACCGAATTATAAAGCGCGTGGCAGATAATGGTCACCCACAGGCTGCCGGTCCTGACGAGCAGCCAGCAGAAATAGAGCCCGATTGCCAGCACCTCGATGAGCCCGAACACCGAGTAGCCGGCGTGCAGCCCCCCCCACAGCGCCGTCGTCAGGATGGCGGTGCCGAGGAATCGGAGCCGCGTCTTGGCCAGCCCCGAGAACAGAAAGCCGCGAAACAGCAGCTCCTCCGACAGGGGCGCGCCCAGGCCGATCACCGGCATCGCCACCCAGATGGCGGCGCCGTCCATCAGCTGTTTGAAGGGCCGCAGGTCCTGGTAGACGACGTGCGGCGCCCAGTAGAGCAGCGCCGCCGTCCACACCGCCGTGGCGGCAAACAGCGGCAGCAGCGCCAGTGGCACCACACCCCAGCCCTGCGCCGGGGGCTTCAACGCCAGCACGTCGCGGCGGCGCTCGGCCGACAGTCCGCCCGCCAGCAGCGTCAGCACGATGATCCCGCCCTGCAGCCCCGCCATGAACAGCGGCGAGTTGCATCATCACCTGCTGGGCCGCCTCGCCGCTCGCTGACGTCGTCCCCGGCACGTAGCCGCCGGCCAGCATGCCGTAGCCAAACGATAGCGCGGTGCCGATCAGCAGCCCCGCAACGAAGATCCCCGCCCCCACCGGCAGCACCGACCAGGCCGGCCAGCCCGAGTTCGGCTGATACGCAGCCGGGCCCTTCGTGAGCGCGTCCAGCATCGATTGTCTCCCTCCCGTCCCCCAACCGTTCGCCCGTGCCCCGTTGCCTGTAACTTGCCACGGCTGCCCAAGTTTGCCATCGGTGTTCGCTTGAGCCGTTCCTTCAGCTCGTTCGGCTACGAGGTCCGACCTTGACGTTGACCCGCCAGAGCGTGCGCGCCCTTTACCACAGCACCGATCGGCGCGCGCGCGCCTTCCGCTTCGCGCTGCTCATCTTCGACATCGTCTCGGTGATCTTCTTCATCGCCACGTCGATGCTGACGCAGCCGCATATCTGGATCTACTGGATCGACGCCCTGGTCGCGCTCGTCATCGTCGCCGACCTCGGCGCGCGGCTGTGGATCGCCAAGCATCCCTGGCGCATGTTCAAGGAAGTCACCACCTGGACCGACATCGTCGTCGTCATCACGCTCATTCTGCCGATGCTGTTCGACAGCCTGCTGTTCCTGCGGGTGCTGCGCGCGCTGCGCGTTTTGCGCTCCTACCGGGTGCTGGCGGACCTGCGCGCCGAATCCGACTTCTTCCGCCGCAACGAGGACGTGATCCAGTCGGTCGCCAACCTCGTGGCCTTCGTGTTTGTGATGACGGCGCTGGTTTACGTGCTGGAAGTCCATCACAACCCCATGATCAACACCTACGTCGACGCCCTCTATTTCACCATAGCGGCGCTGACCACCACCGGATTCGGCGACATCACGCTGGAGGGCACCTCCGGCCGGCTGCTGTCGATCTTTATACTTTTGGTCGGGGTGGCCCTTTTCCTGCGCCTCGTTCAGACGATTTTCCGGCCCCCGCACACGACTTACGAGTGCCCCGACTGCGGGCTGACGCGCCACGACACCGACGCCGTCCACTGCAAGCATTGCGGGCGGACGCTGCACATCACCACCGAGGGCGAAGGTGACTGAGAGGTAAACCGGGCCGCACACGCGCCGCCGACATCCCCCGGAAGACGCGTCTTTTTTTTCCCTCACACTCCCCTTATATTGAAGGTGCCGGATTCGTCCGGCTATGGCGATAAACGCGGTCGTAATAAGCCGATCGGACCCGGGGGCAGTACCCGGCGCCTCCACCAAATGCCGCCGCCAGAAGGCACCGAGCCCAAGGCAGGCATGTTGGATGACACGCGAGCGGCGATCCCGCGAGGCGGCATCTGATGGGGGCGAACTAGGATCGACGAGGGTGTAAAGGGCTTAGCTTTTGCTCGGCATGGTTCCGCCGTCATCGGGCCATTCAGAATAGTTGCCAATGACAACTATGCTGAGGTTGCTCTCGCTGCGTAATGCAGTGCGACTAACCTGAACTTGAAGCCCTTGCCCTTAGCCGGGTAAGGCGCGGTTCGGAGGGCACCGGGCAACAGAAGCCCTCCACTTTACCTCCCGGTCTTCCCGGGGAACTTTTCTCCTCCCCAAGCGTCGGGGAAATGTGTAATCGGGGGCATTCAAGTATTGCGTGCCCGGGGAACCTAGCGAGACCGATGCCGGCTGAGCCGACGATCGACTACGAGAAGCTTGCGCAGGAGGCGATGCGCTCCATCGTGCGCACCGTGCTCGTGCAAGCCGCCAAAACCGGCCTGCCGGGCGAGCACCACTTCTACATCTCCTTCGACACCGCCGCGACGGGCGTCGTCCTGTCCAAGCGCCTCAAGGACAAGTACCCGCACGAGATGACGATCGTGCTGCAGCACCGCTTCTGGGACCTGTCCGTCAACGACGACGGGTTCGAGGTGAAGCTCACCTTCGACGGCATCCCCGAGCGCCTCGTCATTCCTTACGCCGCCATCCGCGTGTTCTTCGATCCGTCCGTGCGCTACGGCCTGCAGTTCGAGGACCCGGACGTGGAGCCGGAAGCGGGCGAGCACATGGCGCAGCGCTTTTCAGGGCCCGGCGGCCGCGCGGAGCGCACCAACGCCAACGGCGCGCGCGCGACATTGCGCTCCACCGCGCCGAAAAAGCCGCGCGTGCCGCGCAAGCCGAAGGCGGACAAGCTCGCTGCCGACAAGATCGCCGATAAGACGGCCGACAAGGCCACCGGCACCGACACCTCCGGCGCCACGCCCATGACGCCGCGCAGCGCCACGCCCAAGACGCCCGACACCCCGCCGGCCGATCGCCCCCGCCAGGACAACGGCGGCGCGCAGATTGTCAGCTTGGATGCTTTCAGGAAGAAGTAGGGGTGGAGCGCAATTCCGCAACTGATCCGAATGACCAATTATGCAGATCGTACGGGGAGATTCGAACCAACCGACACTAGTCACAGCCCTGTTTAGTGGCGGGATCGATTCTACATCTTGCATCTGCCTCCTCAAGCAAGGAGGCTTCGATGTCGTCGGTCTATTATCGATTTCGGACAGCCGTCTGCGCACATGGAGCGCCAAGCAGTCGAGCAACTTAGCGAGCGCTTGGCCATTCCAGTTCAAGTCATTGATATGACTTCCAATCAATCATTCAGCAGCGGGGAACTTGAGGGAAGGAACGCCTTCTTAGTTCTGAGCGCCGTGCTGTTGGGCGGCTGCCATAACGGCCTGATCGCGCTTGGCATACAATACTACGATTGCTCTCCCTCTTTCTTGGATCGACTTGATCCTCTAGTGCAAGAATGCACTAATGGACGCGTATCCGTAATCGCTCCTTTTCTGCATTGGTCCAAATACGACGTGTACAGTTTTTTCCTAAGCACCGGCATACCGCTAACAGAAACTGACCTGAGACCCTTCCTTCCTCCACTCAGAGGGAGAGTCCCGGGCTGAAGTTTTGACCCGAGCTGGTGGTCACGGCAAGGGCCAGATGATGGGTGCGGAATTCCTCCGGTGTCCGGTTGGCGAGCGCGGAATGCGGCCGCACGCGATTGTAATCGTCACGCCATGCGGCGAGCACCGCGCGGGCCTCGGCGAGCGACGAGAAGGCCGTCTCGTTCAGGCACTCGTCCCGGAGCCGGCCGTTGAAGCTCTCAACAAAGGCGTTCTGTTGCGGCTTGCCCGGCTGGATGTAGTGCCAGTCGACCCCCGTTCCCTTGCTCCAGGCCAGGATCGCCATGCTGGTGAGCTCCGTGCCATTGTCGGAAACGCATGTCATCGGCTTGCCTCGGACCGCAATGATGGCGTCGAGCTCTCGCGCAACACGAGCACCCGATAGCGAAGTATCGGCGACGAGTGCCAGGCATTCGCGCGTGCAGTCGTCGACGACAGCAAGAGCGCGGAACCGGCGGCCGTCCGTGAATGTGTCGGAGACGAAATCCAGCGACCAGCGCTCGTTCGGACGCGACGGAAGCGCCAAGGGAGCACGCAGCCCGAGAGCCCGCTTGCGGCCACCACGCTTCCTCACCTGCAAGCCTTCCTCGCGGTAGAGCCGCCGGAACCGCTTCTGGTTCATTGCCAAGCCTTCTCTCTTCAGCAGAAAATGCAAACGCCGGTAGCCAAACCGGCGACGCACTTGCGCCAGCTCCCGAATGCGAAGCCGAACGGCACCATCATCCGGGCGCAGGCTCCGGTAGCGCACCGTCGACCGGTCAACACCTAAGACTTGGCATGCCCGCCGCTCGCTCACCTCGTGTGTCGTGCACACGTGAACCACGACCTGCCGTTTAGCGGCGGGCGTCACCACTTTCGGCTGTTGATGTCCTTCAGGATCGCGTTGTCGAGCATCGTTTCGGCCAGAAGCTTCTTCAGCTTCCCGTTCTCGTCCTCGAGTGCCTTGAGACGCTTTGCGTCCGACACGTCCAGCCCGCCGAACTTCGACTTCCACTTGTAGAACGTCGCACCGCTGACCCCGTGCTTGCGGCAGACCTCTGCCGTCGGGCGCCCCGCTTCTTGCTCCCGCAGAATCCCGATGATCTGCTCTTCCGAAAACCTGCTCTTACGCATCGTCCGTCTCCTCTCTGGAGGTTACGGACTCTACCCAAATCTGGAGGAGATCGAGGGTCTCAGGTCAGCGTTGCGCTCGCGGATTTGATTCTTTGGCGATATCAAGAACGCTTTGGACGACGGGGCGCACTTACAGAACAATGAATGCCCATCGGCTGTCCCTATCCCTCGCACTCCATACCTCCCTGACCTCGCCACCCCCCCGTCTCCCTTCCCCCCAGCGCCCCGGCCGCCTAATGTAGAGCGCATAGAAATTTCTTCCCCAAAACCCCAGCGAGGCAGCCATGACGGCCAAGACTTATTCGCTGCTCGCAGCCATCATCTTCTCCATCATCGCGATCCTGCAGCTGGCGCGCGCGGTCAGCGCCTGGGAGGTCACGGTGGGAACGACCGTGATGCCGGTGTGGCCGAGCTGGGTCGCCTTTGCCGTCGCCGGCACGCTGGCGTTTCTCGGGTTTTCCGCCGCGCGGAGGTGAGGCGCGCCGCCGGCTCGTCGCTCCCGTCATCCCGGCCAAGCGACCCTCGGCCTTGATCCGAGGGGAGCGCCGAGCCGGGATCCAGCGTTAGATGTGTCGCAGACACCATAACGCAATGAGCCTTCGGCGCTGCTTGCGCTGGATCCCGGATCGCCTTCGCGTCTCATGACGCTCCGGCGTCCGGGATGACAGAAGCAAAGTAATCCCCGCTCTCCTCCGCGCCCTTACACTCCCCCTGTCCCGCCCCACCGGGGACGGCGCTTGAGACCGTCTTGTGTATCGGGAGCGGATGCGGCTGCCGTGGTAGCCACGTCGCGAGGGTAACGACCGACGGGCGTCGGTGAAGGCGAACCGATCTGGGGAAACTGACCCATCAGGTAGTGGATTAAGGCCCCCGACTCCGGACCGGTCGACGAACGAGCCGCCGATGGGGCGCGCAAGCGCCGGATTTTTGTTGTTTCGATGCGGTGCCTGTGCGCCCCGTCATCCCCTTTTTTGCAAACCCTCGGGCAGCGATGCCGCGAGGCTAGAGGCGCTGAATTGGGTGTCATCCTCGGGCTTGGTCCCGAGGACCCAGCTTTCGGCTTGCTCCCCGAAGCATGTTGTGGCGGCGCTGGCAGCACACCGTCTTGCACCTCGACGTGTTGATGTGTGGGTCCTCGGGACAAGCCCGAGGATGACAAGGAGGAGGCGTCCGGGATGACGGGCGGAGGGCGAGGACAATGAAGCCGCAGGACAGAGGACATGACCGCCCCATCGAAAGGACCCACGTCGAAACACGCCACGCCCAGACGCAAGCCCGGTCGCGGCCGCACGCGCCGATGCCGCGCTCGACGGCGCGCCCGATGCCCGGCTGCAGCGCGCCGAAGAGCAACTCCTTCTCCAGATACTCGCATCCGCCATGGGCCTGCCGCGCATCTGCGTCTACAAAGCCTGCCGGCGGCGCAAGCGCTGCTGCGGTCCCCCCGATGAATGCGCCGCGCATCATCGCGGGCTGGTGCGCCGACGCATGAAGGCCGCGATCAGGCTCATTGCCGCAAAGCCGTGAAATTCGCGCCGCACCCACCCTTTTGTGCAACGCCGTCCTACCCCGCGCCCTACCCCGAAAAATGCCGCCTGCGGCCGAAGGCGCCGCCAAAGCGGCTTGCCGCTCGGGCCATCCCTGCCGTAGGTTGCGCTTGGCTTGCCTTATTCGGCCGATGCCGGCCATATGCCAACGAAACCAACGCGCTGCCGCCCCCGGAAAAACGGGGGCGGGCCCCAATGAAGAGGGAGGACGCATGACCATCTACCCAACCCTGGAAATCCCCGAGACGCTGGCCGCCGGCCCCGGCCCCGGCAACACCGATCCGCGCGTGCTGGAGCGCTTCGCCAAGACCGGCGTCGCCGACCACATGCAAAAGGACGTCATCCGCGGCATGCTCGAAGCCAAGGAGATGCTGCGCGAGCTGTGGGGCACCAAGAACGTCTTCACCTACGGCGTCGCCGGCACGGGCTTTTCCGGCCTCGACTGCGTGCTCTCGCTGATCCTGCCGGGCGACACCGTCGTCGCCTTCCCCAACGGCACGTTCTCGGGCATCGACACCCTCACGATCAACATGAAGGCGGCCACCGCCGAGGAGCTCGCTGCCAATTCGCTCAGCCCCAAAGCTGCGAGCGTGACGGTCGTCGAGACGCCGCATGGCCAGTCGGTGACGGCTGAGACCGTCGACAAGGCGCTCGCCGACAAGAAGCCGATGTGGGCGTTCATGGCCCACTGGGAGACGGGCTCGGGCCGCATCAACGACCTGAAGGGCTTTTCCGACGCCTGCGTGAAGCACGGCGTGATGGGCATCGTCGATGCCGTCTCCAGCCTCGGCGTCGCCGACTTTAACATCGACGATTATCCGGGCGTCGTCGCCTGGGCCTCGTGTCCGCAAAAGGGCGTGCTGTCGCTGCCGCTCACCTATGCGCCGGTCTCCTTCACCGACAAGGCGATCGAGATGGTGAAGAAGCGGGGCTGCCGCACCTACGTGCACCACCCCATCCTCAACGCCCGCCACTGGGGCATCGTCGACGGCAAGGACGTGCCGAACGCCGGCTACCACCAGACGCATTCGTGCTACGCGGTCGCCGCCTTCCACGAGGCGCTGCGCATCATCCTGGGCTACGGGCGCCGCCGCAAAGCCTCCGACTACGCCTACCACGAGAAGGCGCTGCGTCAGGCCGTCGAGGCCATGGGCTGTGACGTCACCTCGAACATGACGAGCCTCATCGTGCTCAACCTGCCGGGCAAGCTCGCGGGCAAGGAGAAGGATCTGGTCGCCGGTTGCCGCGCCAAGGGCTTCGGCATCTGGCCGACGCTGTCGGAGCCGGTGCAGGTGCGCATCGGCATCCTCAACCAGCTCTCGCCCGAGCAGATCTCCGAGATCGTCAGCCGTTTTGCCGACGCCATGCTGGAGATGGGCGCGGAGTTCGACAAGGCCGCGGTGATGAACCAGCTCAAGGGCTACTACGCCAAGGCCGCCTAACAAGGCGGCCTCGCGCTGCAGCTCGCAGCGTTGCAACAAAAAAGGGTCGGGCCTGCGGGCCCGACCCTTTTGTTTATCCCCGGCCGCGAGATCGCGGCTCTAATGAGGGCAGCAGGCGACTGGCGCTTACCACCAGCCCCAGGGCGACCTCCCGCGGCGGCGCTGGCGGCGGCGGTCGTCGTAGTTGTCGTTATAGCCGTAGTAGTCGTCGTAGTAGGGGTCGCGCTTTGGCCGCTTGGCGATGGCGCCCTGCGGGTAGCCGCTGACGAGGACCACGAAATCGGTCTGCTTGCCGGTTTCCTTGCTCGCTTCCTCGTCCGATACGATCAGCGAGGAGCCCGGCAGCACCAGCTCCGAAATGCGCGCCACCGCCTCGGGCGGAATGGTGATGCGATCGAGCGCGGCGGCGGCCTTGGCGATGTCGGTCGGCTGCGGCTCGGAGTTCTTGACGGCCCTCTGGCGCCGGCGCGGCCGGTCGTAGTCGTCATAATCGTAGTCGCTGTCGCTGTAGGAGGCGTAGCCGTCGTAATAGTCATTCGAGGGCGCGGCGATCGAGATCACGTTCCAGCGCATGTGCTGGCCGTCCTCGCCGTAGTCGACCGCGGTAAAGGTATGCGTGCCGATCGACCGGGTCGGATCGGCGATGTCGACAGGCACCTCGAACACGGGCTGGAAGTTCTGGCGCACGTAAAGCTTTTGCGTTTTCAGGCTGATGAACACCGATACGGGCGCCAGCTTGCGCTCGGCCTCGCGCGCGGTCGTGAGGGCGGCGTCGCGCACGTCCTCGATGGCCTTGAGCGCGTCGGCGGCCTCCTGGTAGGCGTCGATCTGGGGCTGCGCCTCGGCCGTCACCGTATCGAGCTTGGCCTGCGCCTCCGCCAGATCGGCAGCGGCCTTGGCCTTGCGCTCCTCGGCGCGCTGCTTCGACTTGTCCGACTTGGCGCGACCCAGGATCTTCTCCCAATAGGCCACGACATCGGCGGCCTTCTTCACCGACTTCTCGGCCGACTTGATCGCCTTCTCGGCGCTCTTCTTGGCGGGCTCGCGCTGCTTCACCAGCTGCCGCGGCGCCTCCGCCTTCTTCTCGGCCGCGTCCGCCTCCGCCGACTTGGTGTTCAGGATCTCTTGCAGCGCCGCGGCCCGCTCGGTGACGTCCTCGGGCTCGTTGCGCGGCTTGGCCTGGGACGGCTGGCCGAGCATGGAGCCGACCAGCGCCGTCGCCTTGGTCACGAGGCCGGCGTCGTTGCGGTATGGCGTCCGCTTGAACAGCAAGGGATGCGAGATGGGGGCCGGCGCGACATTCTCGTCCGACACGATGACGCGCATGCCCAGATCGGTGTAGCCGAACAGGCGCTCGGCGAACTTGTAGGGAAGGCGCACGCAGCCGTGCGAGGCGGCATAGCCCGGCAGCGGGCCGCCGTGCAGCGCTACGCCCGACCAGGTGATGCGCTCCATGTGGGGCATCGAGGCGTCGTCGTACAGGTTGGAGTAGTGCTCGGCTTCCTTCTGCAGCACGCTGTAGATGCCGACGGGGGTCTCATAGCCGGTCTGGCCGGAGGAGACGGGTGCACCCAGAATCGGACCTTCCGCGTCATAGACGGTGACACGCTGCGCCTTGAGCGACACGACCGCCAGCACCGCCGGTCCCGCTTCGCGCGTCGTCAGCGCGTAGGGATCGCGTTTCTCGGCGGCTGCCTTTTTCTTGGCGTCGGCAGGATCGGCGCTGGCCAGCAGGGCGAGCGCCATCGCGGCGGCGAAGGGAAGGACGGAAAGGCGCTTGGCGAGCCTCAGATCGATCATAACGTGAACCCTCAACGCTTTCGGCCCGGGGGAGAGGCCTTTTAGATTAAGACTTAGCAAGTGAAGCCTAAACTCTGCTTACCGCCAATGGATCCCTTTGTTGCACCAGCTTTATTGCCCCCGCTTGGGGCCAGCCTGTGACGACGTGCAACCTCGAAAGAGCTAGGTGACATCATTTACGCCGGAAATGCCACCCCAAGCGCCCGCAGAAACCCGCAGGGGCGTAAATCCACGGACTACTGCCCCCATGCCGCCCTTCGTGCTATGGCGGCGTAAATCTGATCGACGCGAGACGGACCCCCATGAGCGCCAAGAAGCCCACCCGCACCGAGACCGATACTTTTGGCCCTATCGAGGTGGCCAGCCGACCGCTACTGGGGTGCGCAGGCCGAACGCTCGCTGGGAAACTTCAAAATTGGCTGGGAGAAGCAGCCGGCCGCCGTCGTGCGCGCGCTCGGCATCGTGAAGCGCGCGGCCGCCGAAACCAACATGGCGCTCGGACGCCTCGACAAGAAGATCGGGGACGCGCTCGTCAAGGCCGCGCAGGAGGTCATCGACGGCAAGCTCGACGACCACTTTCCACTCGCCGTGTGGCAGACGGGCTCGGGCACGCAGTCGAACATGAACGCCAACGAGGTGATCTCCAACCGGGCGATCGAGCTGCTTGGCGGCACGCAGGGCTCCAAGGCGCCGGTGCACCCCAACGACCACGTCAACATGAGCCAGTCGTCGAACGACACCTATCCCACCGCCATGCACGTCGCCTGCGTGGAGGAGATCCACCACCGGCTCCTGCCCGCCCTCAAGCACCTGCACGCCGCGCTCGCCGCCAAGGCCAAGAGCTGGTCGCACATCGTCAAGATCGGACGCACCCACACCCAGGACGCAACGCCGCTGACGCTCGGCCAGGAGTTCTCCGGCTACGCCCAGCAGGTCGAGAACGGGATTGTGCGCATCGAGCTGACGCTGCCCGCCCTCATGGAGCTGGCGCAGGGCGGCACCGCGGTCGGCACCGGACTCAATGCGCCGAAAGGTTTCGCCGAGAAGGTCGCCGAGCGCATCGCCGCCATCACCAAGCTGCCCTTCACCACGGCGCCCAACAAGTTCGAGTCGCTGGCCGCCCACGACGCCATGGTGTTCTCGCACGGCGCCATCGCCACCGTCGCGGCCTCGCTGTTCAAGATCGCCAACGATATCCGCCTATTGGGATCGGGCCCGCGCTCGGGGCTCGGCGAGCTGGCGCTGCCGGAGAACGAGCCGGGCTCATCGATCATGCCCGGCAAGGTGAACCCCACCCAGTGCGAGGCGGTGACGCAGGTGTGCGTGCAGATCTTCGGCAACAACGCCGCCATCACCTTCGCGGGCAGCCAGGGCCACTTCGAGCTCAACGTCTACAACCCCGTGATGGCCTACAATTTCCTCCAGTCGGTGCGGCTCATGGCGGACGCCGCGCGCTCGTTCACCGACAACTGCGTCGTCGGCATCGAGCCGCGCGAGGACAACATCAAGGCGGGACTTGAGCGCTCGCTCATGCTGGTGACGGCGCTGGCCCCCAAGATCGGCTACGACAAGGCCGCAAAGATCGCCAAGACCGCGCATAAAAACGGCACCACCTTGCGCGAGGAGGCGGTCGGAGGCGGCTACGTCACGGAAGCGGAGTTCGACGCCATCGTCGATCCCAAGAAAATGCTGGGACCGGAGTGAGCCATGGGAGAGGTCGTAAACCTGCGCCGCTACCGCAAGGCCAAGGAGAAGGCGGAGGCGCAAGCGCGCGCCGAGGAGAACCGCGCCAAGCACGGGCGTTCCAAGTCCGAGCGCCAGAGCAAGACCGCGCGCGACTCTGCCGATGGTCGCAAACTCGAGGGCCACCGGCGCGACGTCTCCGATCACGGCGGCGACGACGAGCCCGCCGCATGACGCGCCCGGTCAAGCGCTCGTTCACGATCAAGGGGCATCGCACCTCGATCTCGCTCGAGGCGCCATTCTGGGACGCTCTGCGTCAGGCCGCCGCCGAGGAGCGCACCACGCTCTCCGCCCTCGTCGCCGCCATCGACGCCGAGCGCGGCGCATCCGGGCTGTCGAGTGCGGTGCGCGTGTGGGTGCTCGACTACGTACGCAACAGCGCTCCCGCCAGGTCCGAGCCTGCCCGTGCGGTGCGCGGGCTGCGTTGACGGCCGTTGCCGGTACTCACACAAAGCTCAGTTGGTGCTGTTCTGCAGCGCGCGCAGAACCTGCTCGCCGGCTGGCAGCTGGCGGCGCACCGCACGCCGCGGCCGCGGGGCCGCTTGCGGCACCGGCTCGGCCGTCGTCGTCTCCACGGGTGCGCCGGGCACGGCCTCGCCCTCGGCGGGGATCACGGTCACCGGCGCATTGAAGCCGGGATCGGTCGACTGCAGCGGCAGGACGGCATTTGCCTGACCCGGCGGCAGCGGCACATCGGGCGTCGTCCCCCGATCCTCGAGCGGCTGCAACGGCACCTCGGCCACCCCGTTGACGGCAGGCGGCGGCGGTTCGCCCGCAGCCGGGCCGGCGGCGCCCTGCTGCTGCCGGGGCGCTGCGGCCTCAGCTTCGGCGGGCGCGGACGCTGGGGCCTCTTGACGGTCGGACTCCTCGGCCTCGATCGACTTGCGGCGCTCTTCCTCTTGGCGCGCGCGCTCCGCGTCGAGCTTGTGCAGACGCTCGAGATGCTCGGCATCCAGCTCCATCTTGCGGATCGCAAGCTCGCGCTCGAGCGGATCGGCGGCGATGCGCGGCTCGAGCGCCCAGGCATCCTTGAGCGGGCCCACATACACGACGTTGACGGCCGGCAACGCGCCCTTGCGCGGCTGGTCGGGCTGCACCGCGTCGGGCGCCTTGGGCTCCAGTATCCAGGTGCTGTCGACGACGAGCGAGGCGAGATCGACCGTCGTCTCGACCTTGGTTGCACCCGCCGGAGACGGCAGCGAGAAGTCCGCGAGCTTGGCTGCGCCATCGGCAATGGTGACGGCGATCTTGCGCGGGCCGACCTTGACCTCGCTCGCGTTCATCTGGTGCTGCAAGGCCGTCACCAGCTCGTCGCCGCTGCCGCCGGCCGCGCCGGTCAGCACCGCCTCGGATGTCGCTACGACCGCCATGGGCGTCGGCACGCGCATCGAGACGTCGCCGAGCGTAATCTCGCCGGAGCCCGTCGCCACGGCGATGAGGCCGCCGGGGGTCGAGCCGCGCCCCGAGAACTCGAGCGCCACTGTTGCGTTGGCAACGTTTTTGTCCGGCGCGGCGCCGTCTGCGGGCTTGCCGCCGAGATGGACGTCGTTGAGATGAATGTCACCGGCCATGCTGGCCCCGCCTGGCGCGCGTTCGAACGCCACGGCGCCGGATACGCTGCCGCCGAGTGCCGCGCCTTCGAGCCGCGTGACCGCGACCTTGCCGGGCGACAGCGCCACCTCGAGCCGCGCGTCCTTGATATCCATGCCAGGATCGAGCGTCAGCGTCTTGAAGCCCACGCCGATCTTGGCCTCCATGCCGTCGAGTGCGGCGAAATCGAACGCCGATTCCGGCCAGATCGATTTGCCCTGCGTCAACGGCTCGGCCGAAACCGCCGCTGTGACGCTGCGATCGAGAGCGAGCCCGAGCAGACCCGGGATGGTCGCCTGATCGACTGTGAGCTGCGCGGTAACGATGGCGGGGCCCTCTTCGGGATAGGCGAGCGCCAGCGTACCGTCGACCTTGCTGCCGCCGACCGTGAGCTGCTTGGGCTTGAGCTCGATCGCGCGGTTGGCGGAAACCATCTTGACGGTGCCGACGATGGGCGCTCCACGCAGAGCACCGCCGGAGCCCAGCCCCGCCAGTGCCATGATGTCCCCGATCTCGCCTGCGGAGATGCGCAGGTCTCCGTCGAATTTGCGGGCATCGGCGGCCGGCATCTCGACGCGGCCGTCGTAAGCAAAGAACAGACCCGACGCCTTGACGGTGGCGGCGGCGAGCATGCCACTTGCCGGCGTGCCCACGGCCTTGATGAAGATCTCACCAGGACGCTGGCGCGCCTCGCTCACCGGGCGGGAGGCACGCGCCGCCAGACGGTCGAAGGTATCGACGATGTCGGGCGCCTGGATGGTCATAGCGAGGTCGGCGCCGGCGTTGCGCCAATTTTCGAGGCCGCCGTCGAGACGGGCGGTAGCAACGACCCGTCCGCCCTCCATGCTGCCGTCGGCGAAAATGTCGGCGGCTCCCTTGGCGCGCTGTCCCAGACGGATCGTGCCGGCGAGCTGCATGGGCGCCAGCTCCCCGTAGCGCATGGCCTGACGGCTATCGTCCTCGGAAAGATGCCAAAGGCGCACGAAGGCGGAGAAGGCGTCCTTCGCCGGCGCGGCCAGCACGAAACGCAAATCGCCGCGCGGCTCGCCCGCCACGTCGGCGATGTCGCCTTCCAACTCGAAGGCGAGCCCATCATTGGAAACGAACTTGCACGACCGCATCGACATGCGGCCGGCCTCGATTGCGACGTCCATGTCCACGTCGCGCAGCGGCTCGGCACCGGTCCGCAGCTCGGCGGCGCGCAGGCGCAGCGAAAGGTCCGTGGTGGCTGTATCGATCCAGCGCCGGTGCGGAGAGCCACCCGCCTCGGCACTCGTCTGCTCCGGCTCGTTTGCCAGAAGCGCCTTCAGGTAGCCGACGCCGGCCGGCCAAAGCTCGCCGCCGTCGATCTGCTGCCCTTGCAGCACGATCCCGATTCGGGGTCGATCGCCGCTGGTATAATGCACCTCGCCGCTGAGCGGCATGCCCGCGACCTCGGCGCCCGCATCGGTGAGGTCGACGCCCCTGGCGCTCATGCCGAGGAGACCCTGCAGCGAGAACGGACCGTCGCTGCGCACGACATCGACGACGGAGGGATCCTTGACAGCCCAGTTGAGGAACCGATGCAGGCTCGTGCCACGCAGCGCGAAGTCGCCCTGGAAGGTGCCTGTCTCCGTCGTACTGGCCGTCGTTCCTTCGAGCGCCAGCTTGGTGCCGCCCGGCAACGCGGCCCGCAACTCCTGCAGCAGCAGGACGCCATGGGTGCGCGTCACGCCGAGGCGTATGTCGCTCACGGCTTGACCGCCGAGATTGGCCTGGTCGAGATCGACGTGCACGCGCGTTTCGGCCTGGGCCGGCAACGCCTGCATGAAGGCCGCCACGAAGCTGCGCGCGGTGTCGAAGGGAGGCTTGTCGGCAGCGGCGGCGATGCGGTCGAGATCGAGCCAGCGCGAGTCGAGTTGCAGATCGATGTCGAGGGCATTTTCCCACGACGCCGTCGCACTGCCGGTGACGAGCTGAGGTTGGCCGACCTGGTCGAACGACACCGCGATGTCATCGAGCTTGAGGCCCATGGCATCGCCGACCAGCTTGGCTTTGAAATCGACAAGCGGGCTCTCGGCTTGGCCGGTCGCGGGCTGTGGCATCTGACTCGCGTCGAGTTGCAGCTTGGCCGTCACCTCTCCGTCGATGCTGGGGCGCCCCTTGAGGTCGGTGACGCGTCCGTCGACGGTGTAGCTGTTGCCGCGCTCGGCGCTGCGCACGGTGGCCTTGAAGCGGACGCCGCCCTCCGGATCCGCGGGACTGGTGCCAAAGCGCAGCTCCTGCTCGGTGCCCTGCCACTCGGCTGTGCCCTTGAAGGAGAACGGTCCCTCGATCGATTCGGCCTTGAGCTCGCCGCTGAGCCCCTTGAGCTCGGCAAATCCGATGCCCTTGGGCCCATGCAGTGCCACCAGGCCGTCCTTGATCTTGACGGACTGCAGTGTGACGTCGGCGGGGACGAAGGGCAGCGTTCCAGGCGTGATACTCAGGCTGCTCCAGTTGCCGCGGCCCTGCGAATCGACGGCAAGGCGCAGGACGGGTTGCGTGAGCTCGATCTCGTTGGCCTCGATGATGCCTTTGAGCAGAGGCGGCACCGAAAGCCGCATGGTGAAGCTCTCGGCGCGGAAAAACGGCTCGCCCGTATTGGTCGAGGTATCGGCGATCCTGAGCTTGTCGAAGCGGACGAACGGCGACGGCAGGAAGCGCACGTTGACGTTGCCGCCGACGCGCACCTCGCGACCCAGGATGCGGGTCGCCTCTTCCTCGAACACGCCGCGGTATCCGTTCCAGTCGATAAAATAGGGAACTGCAAACAGTGCGGCGAGCGCAAGCGCGACGAGGCCGGCGATGTAGAGAAGCCCGTTGCTCATTGACCTCTTCGGGGGCCGGAGCAGGCCCGGGCCCTTATCTCTGTGGATGCCGCAGCAGGGGGCGCCAAATGGCACCTGGGCACGGCATGCCCTTTTGGGTTGTCGATCTGATGGCGCCTGGACCGGGGGTCCCTACGCGTCCGCCACCAACGTCAGGATGGTATAGTCTAGCTTATTCGCAAGCGTGTGTCTGGACCGCCATCCTTGGGCCGGACGGCGTTTGTGTGGCCACAATCCCTATATCTGGTGTGGGCGAGATTTGCCCGGCCGTTGCCCGGCCCGGGCGGGTGCTATAGTTGCGAACGATGGCGCAAAACGGAAAACATTTGGCGAACGCGGCCCATCCCGACGACGCGGCGGACGATCCGCCGTTCGACCTGCCAGAAGCGGCGCCCGGACCGGCTCCTGCGGCGCCGGAGCGCGTGGCGGAGCCCTCGGTTTCGGCGCGCGCGCTGCAGAGCGCGGGCACGCCTCCCTACATTGCCGGGCTCAATCCCGAGCAGCGCCAAGCGGTTGAGGCCCTCGACGGCCCGGTCCTGGTGCTGGCCGGCGCCGGCACCGGCAAGACGCGCGTCCTGACCACCCGCATCGCCCACATCCTGGCAAGCCGCAAGGCGTTCCCGAGCCAGGTCCTGGCCGTCACCTTTACCAACAAGGCGGCGCGCGAGATGAAGGAGCGCATCGCCGACCTCGTCGGCGGCATCGTCGAGGGCATGCCCTGGCTCGGCACGTTCCACTCGATCGGCGTCAAGATCCTGCGCCGGCACGCGGAGCTCGTCGGCCTCAAATCGGGCTTCACTATTCTCGACACCGACGACCAGATCCGCCTGATGAAGCAGGTGATCGAGGCGGAGGGCCTCGACAAGGACCGCTGGCCCGCGCGCCAGCTCGCCTCCCTCATCGACGGCTGGAAGAACCGCGGGCTCACCCCCGACAAGGTCCCGCAAGGCGAGGCTTACGGTTTTGCCGGCGGCAAGGGCGCGCAGCTCTATGCCGCCTATCAGGCGCGCCTCAAAGAGCTCAACGCTTGCGACTTCGGCGACCTGCTGCTCGAGTGCCTGCGGCTGTTTCTGGAGAACCCCGATGTGCTGGCCGACTACCAGCGCCGCTTCCGCTACATCCTCGTCGACGAGTACCAGGACACCAACATCGCCCAATACCTGTGGCTGCGGCTGTTGGCGCAGGGGTCGCCCCACATCTGCTGCGTGGGCGATGACGACCAGTCGATCTACGGCTGGCGCGGGGCCGAGGTCGACAACATCCTGCGCTTCGAAAAGGACTTCCCCGGCGCGAAAGTGATCCGGCTGGAGCGCAACTACCGTTCGACGGGCCACATCCTGTCCGCCGCCGCGGGGCTGATCTCCGCCAACAAGGGACGTCTCGGCAAGACGCTCTTCACCGACGGACACGAGGGCGCCAAGGTCACCGTCACCGCCGTGTGGGACGACGAGGAGGAAGCGCGCGGCATCGGCGACGACATCGAGGACATGCAGGGGCGCGGCCAGCGCCTCAACGAGATCGCGATTCTGGTGCGCGCCTCCTTCCAGATGCGCGCCTTCGAGGATCGCTTCATCACCATGGGGCTGCCCTACCGCGTCATCGGCGGCCCACGCTTCTACGAGCGCCAGGAAATCAAGGACGCGATCGCCTATCTGGAGGTGACCGCCAATCCGTCAAACGACCTCAAGTTCGAGCGCATCGTCAACGTGCCGAAACGCGGCTTGGGCGATACCTCGGTCAAGCGCGTGCACCAGCTCGGCCGCGCCCGCCAGATCCCCATGTACCAGGCGGCGCAGACGATGATCGAGACGGAGGAGCTGACAGGCAAGGCGCGCCGCTCGCTTGCCGACCTGCTCGCATCGTTCGAGCGGTGGCGCGCGATGATCTCGCACATGAAGCATACCGAGCTGGCCGAGCTGATCTTAGACGAGTTCGGCTACACCGCCATGTGGCAGGCGGACAAGAGCCCGCAGGCGGCGTCGCGGCTGGAAAACCTCAAGGAGCTCGTGCGCTTCATGCACGAGTTCGATTCCCTCCAAGGCTTCCTCGAGCACGTGAGCCTGGTGATGGACGTCGATCAGGCGGGCGACGGCGAGCGCGTATCGCTGATGACGCTACACGCGGCCAAAGGCCTCGAGTTCGAGGCGGTGTTCCTGCCGGGCTGGGAGGAAGGGCTCTTTCCCCACCAGCGCAGTCTCGACGAGAGCGGGCAGGCGGGGCTGGAGGAGGAGCGTCGGCTCGCCTACGTGGGGCTGACCCGCGCCAAGCGCCTCGCCAAAGTGTCGTTCGCACAGAACCGGCGCACGCGCGGGCTCTACCAGTCGGCGCTGCCCTCGCGCTTCGTCGATGAGCTGCCCGGCGACCATGTCGAGGTGCTGGAGGCGAAGATGCCGTTCGGCGGCGCCTATCAGAACTTCGGCGGCACCTTCGGCAACGGATTTACCCGGAGCCGCTTCGACGAGGCCGCCACGCCCTTCGACGCCACGTATGAAACGCCGGGCTGGCAGCGCGCCAAGGCCCACACGAACAAGACGCAACCGAAAACGGAGTGGAGCCCGGCCGAGGCGCGACGCAAGCGCGGGCCCTTGACCATCGACGGCGAGCTGGTGGCCGCATCCACCCAGGAAGCCGCCTTCAAGACCGGAGAGCGGGTTCTGCATCAAAAGTTCGGCGCCGGCACCGTCGCAGCGGTCGACGGCAACAAGCTCACCATCGACTTCGACGAGGCGGGGCGCAAGCGCGTCGTCGACAGCTTCGTCGAGCGCGCGTGAGGCTCACTCGTCGTCGCGCGTGAGCGGCACGAACTGCACCGGCACGATATCCTTGCGCGACGTCGAGCCGTCGGCGTTCTTGGTAATGACCATCAGCTCCTGCGAAAGCTGGCCCACGGGAACCACGAGCCGGCCTCCGGGCTTCAATTGCTCGACGAGCGCCGGAGGGACGTGGTCGGGCGCGGCTGTGACGATGATCGCATCGTAGGGTGCGTGCTCGGCCCAGCCCTTATAGCCATCGCCGATCCGCGTATGGACGTTGGCGTATCCGAGCCGTTCAAGCGTTTCAGCCGCGCGCTTGCCCAAGCTCTCGACGATCTCGATGGTGTAGACGTCGGCGGCAAGCTCGGCGAGCACGGCAGCCTGATACCCGCAACCGGTTCCGATCTCGAGAACCTTGTCGTCGGGCTCCAATTGCAGCAGGTCCGACATGAGCGCCACGATAAAGGGCTGCGAGATCGTTTGCCCGCTCCCGATCGAAAGCGGGCGATTGCGATAGGCCGAGTGGCGCTGCAGCGGCGGCACGAACTCGTGGCGCGGGACCTTGGCCATGACGGCGAGCACGCGCGCATCGATGCCGGCGCGGCCGGTCTCGCGCTCCACCGTGCCCGCCAGCGCGGCGATGTTGTCCACCATCCGGTGCCGCTCGGCGGCGCGATCATCGTGAGCAAAGACCATTTGCGAAAGTGCCAGCTGCGCCAGAGCCAGGACGCCCAAACTCATCGGTGGGACGAGCAGGCGGACAAGCAGCCCGGCAGGCTTGCGCAAGGCTCTATGCCGCAACGCCCATACGCCCATGCTCCCTAGATGGGCCCATGGCGGCCGGCGCACAACTGTCCCCGGACGGCTTCGCCCGGCGCTGGCCAGCTCAGGCGGCCCCGCGGGCCCCGTTAATCAGCTCCCAGGCGATGTTAATCTGGCGCATGCGCACCTCACGCACCATCCGGTCGTCGTCGTCGCGGGCGTGGTCGGGATGCCAGCTCATGCGCAAGGCGTCGACGATCTTCTTGAGGACACCCTCGCTGACATCGGGATTGACGCCAAGCACCGCATAAGCCTCGCTCGCCGTGCGCGGCACGCTGCCGGACGGGCGTGTCCCCGAAAGGCTTGCGGCGGCGCTTTCGGCGATGCGACGGATGCGCTCCAGCTCGCGCACCAGCGCGCGGTAGTGGGCGGCAGATCTGGCCGCAGCCATGTCGTCCGCCTCGTCTTGCTCACGGGCGACCGCCTCGACATTCTTGAGGGCCTGACGCACGAGCTTCAGCTCGGACAGCAGAACCTCGCGCAACGGGGCGCCGCCCTTGAGCTGGCCGACGACCTCCTCGGTTTGCCGCAGCATGGCTTTGACCGCGGCTCCGGCGTTGATAAAGCTCTCGGGAGCGCTGCGACTGCGTAGCGTGCGCCACCTGTGGTCAATATGCTCAGCAATACGCGCCAGTCCGGGCCCGAAGGCGAGCAGCACACCACCGCCGGACTGGGAGGCGCGCATGTGGAAGACACCTGCTGCCGTCGCCAGCCCCATGAGCGCGAGGAGCCAGGCCCAAGGAGGGGACGGAGACGCGTCAGCGGCACTCACCGCGCCATAATCCCGCTCCGTTCGCACCACCGTCACCCAATCCTCGGCGACGGTCTCGTCGATCTCGGCGTCGTAGGGCTCTAGGCCCGGAATGGGCGCCACAATATCGTCCGGATCGGCCCGTGCGACGACGGGCTCGTCCACCTCGGCGGAAACGCGCCTGAACGAGGCGGCCTTGCTCTCGTCAAGGCCGGACGGCAACGAAGCTCCGGCCTCGGCCACTTCGATACGCGCGCCGAGCTCGTCGACGGGCGCGAAACCCGCTGGCATCACGACATGCTCGAAATCCTCTCGCCGCTCCTGACAATCGCCGGTATAGGCGACGCGGCGCTGAAGCTGGGCGCCACCAAGCGCGAACGTGGGGCGCTCCGTGCAGGGCGGCGCGTGCGCGGCCGCAGCACGGCGAACCGGCAGCACGATATTGAGACGACCCTGTTCGATCCAGGCCGGCTCGGCCGTCGCCTGTCTCAGCGCCGCCGCAACCCGCATCCAGGTAAGACCGGCGCCCCCGCAGGAGATGACGAAACGGTGGACCATGAGCCTGCGGCAGCCGCTAGATCGCGGCTGATTGCAGCTCGCGACGGTAGCAACCTCGCGCTTGCCCACGATGGCGTAGGATCTCTCCTCAGCCGGCGTCAGCCTGATGTGGCCCTCTTCGAGGTCACAAGCGAACGGCATGACGAGCCGCTCGCGCGCCTCAGCACCACCCGCTACCCCGAGGCTCAAATTCAACAGCAGAAAAAGTTTCGCGACGCGACGCACCTTGGGACCCCTCCATCTTGGTACGCAGTAGACATCCTTGGTCGGGGTCAACCGGGGCGCGACTGTGGCGCGCAATAGGGTTATGCACGCAAGAATTTCCCTTGTGCTCAACCCCTTAAGAACGTCGCCGGTGGCGGCGAGCGTGCACCGGCGCCGCCCAAATGGCCAAAAATCTGCAAGATGTCCGGGGTAGGCTCGACAACGGGTGGCATTGCACCCTAGAAGAAAACCGGACGCTGGCTGAACCTCCAGCAGGCATTCGCAGAATCTGCCGTTTCGCGTGTGGTCGTTCGAGGGGAGCGCAATCATGTCATCTATTGACGTGCAGGGAGCCCCGGAAGCCTCCGCCGGCTTCTACCCCAAGCAACCCGATGCAGACGCGACCGTTGCGACCGAAGCCGATGGCTCCTCGGCCTTCGACGAGGTGGTGCCGGAGAACGAGCGGGGCCGCGAGCGCTTCATTCCGGTGACGCGGTTCGCGCTGCTGGACCGACTGACGGCGCCGGGCACCTGGCCCGGCACTCAGGCACAGGATGCGCGCCGCTTCTTCCGTTACCTCGATCACTGGCGGCGCCAGCAATACAACGCCGAGTTGAACACGCTGGAGGAGACCTACGAGCCCTTCAGCCCCGACAGCGACCTGCTGATGACGCGCACGTTCTCACCCGAGGAACGCCTCGTCATGCAGAAGCGCGTGTGCGACGGCATGATGCGCATCCTCGAGCAGGCAAACTACGTCCGCATCGATCACAACGACGTGGAGACCATTCTGACGCGCGAATCGGCTTACGGGCTCGATTTGCACGTCGATCTCGATGCCTTCGAGGAGGTGCTCCTCTACTACCGCGGTGCTTCAAGCAAGCGCGACCGGCGGCGACGCTGGCACAAATTCTACCTCAGGGAAGAGTTCGACATTCCGATCTTCCAGCGGTTGTTCCTGCTGTTCAAGCTGAAGCCATTCGAAGTGCGCGTGCGCGAGGTCATGCAGTCGGACAAGCTCAACCGCCGCGAGGCGGAAAAGGTGGTGAAGCGTCAACGCGCCTCCATGCCGCCCGAGGTGGACGAAGACAACATCTACATGAAGCTCTTCAAGAACATCCCGAGAAACGATCTCGAGATGGTCTTTCCCAACACACAAGTGCGCTTCCGGCTGTTCGACAAGCTGTGGCTCGGAGCGACAGCGAGCGGCGGCCTGGGGCTGGGCGCCGTCGGAGCGGCCGGCAAGATCGCGCTCCTGGCGACCAACCCTATCGCAGCGGTCGGCGCCGTCGTCGGGCTCGGTGGCGTCGCCTTCCGCCAGGCCACCAACTTCATAAACCAGAAAAACCGCTACATGGTGGTCATGGCGCAGAACCTCTACTTCCACGCCATGGCCGACAACCGCGGCGTCATGCTCAAGCTCGCGGCGCGCGCAGCCGAGGAGGACGTCAAGGAGGAGATGCTGCTCTATTCGGTGTTGGCCAAGGAGCGCGCGCGGCGCCAGGATCTGCCCGACATCGACGTTGCGATCGAGCAATATCTCAACGCCAGTTTCGGCGTCAGCGTGGATTTCGATATTCCCGACGCCCTGCAGCGTCTGATCCACGACGGGCTCGTGACCGAGCGCTCCGACGGCACGCTGTCCACGTTGCCGCCGGCAGAGGCGGCGCTGCACATCGACCGCAAGTGGGACCTTTTCCTCGACGAGCTGCCGGAGGCAACGAGCGCGGAAGGCATGGAGTTCGGGGGCGGTCCCTCCTCACCGACGGTATGATGCGGCCCCTTCGCACCCGCGTGGGCCGGCCGCCCTGCCCATGACGCCCGGAACATGACCGCGCGATGCAAGCTCTCCGTTGCCGCGCAAGAGGCCGCGCTGGCGCGTGCACTTGCCGGAGCGCTCGAGAATCTGATCGTGCCGCAGCCCGACGCGGTGACCCTGTTTGAGGACGGGCGGGGTGGTTGGCGCGTCGAGGCCTATTTTGCCAGCCCTCCCGACTTAGGGGCGCTTGCCACTCTGCTGCCGAACACGGTCGGACAGGAAATCGGGCCGCTCGAGCTTGAGGACGTGCCCGATCTCAACTGGGTCGCAATCTCGCAGGCGGCATTGCCACCGGTTGCGGCCGGGCGCTTCACCGTGCACGGCAGTCACGACCGCGATCGCATTCCACGGGGGCCCAACACCCTCTTGATCGACGCCGGGGAAGCCTTCGGAACGGCCCATCACGCCACCACGCAAGGCTGCCTGCTGGCCATCGACCGGCTGACACGGTCGCGGCCGTTCCGCCGAGTTCTGGATCTGGGATGCGGTTCGGGCGTGCTGGCGATCGCGGCTGCGCGCGCGCTCCCGCGCGCCGAGATCCTCGCGACCGACAACGACCCGGAGGCCGTCGCCGTCGCCAAGGCCAACGCTGCGGCCAACGGTGTCGGTCAGCGCATCGCCTTCGCCTGTGCCATGGGCCTCGCCCATCCCTGGCTGCGCCATGCCGCGCCCTTCGACCTGGTGGTCGCGAACATCCTGGCGCCACCTCTGCAGGCGATGGCGCCAGCGCTAGGAAAGGCGATAAGGCGGGGCGGGGTGGTCGTGCTATCCGGCCTGCTGAACCCCGAGGCAGCGGCCGTGATTTCGTGCTACGTGGTCCAGGGTTTCCGCCTGCAGGAGCATCGGCGCATTGCCGGCTGGTCGACGTTGGTGCTCGTTAAGCGACGGTGACGAAGTCCGTCGAGTTGTCGTGGCATCCTCTGCTCGCACGCTCTCGCGGGCAGTCACCAATTTGCTCACCCGCCGTCAGCCGCCTAAAGAAAGCGCATGTTCCAGACCTTCGACGCACCCGCCCACCGCGGCGCCACCGCCGAGCGCATCAAGGAGCTGCGCGCGCTCATGTCACGCGCGCACCTCGACGCTTATCTCGTGCCGCGCGCGGACGAGCACCAGGGCGAGTACGTGCCGGCGTGTGCCGAGCGGCTCAAATGGATCAGCGGTTTCTCGGGCTCGGCCGGGCTCGCACTCGTCGCCAAGAAGTCGGCGGTGGTGTTCGTCGACGGCCGCTATACGGTTCAGGCACGCACCGAGGTGGACACGTCCGTTCTCGAGGTGTCGCAGCTTCCGCGTGCGCGCGTCTCCGAATGGATCGCCGAGCATTTGAGCCGCGGTGCAACCGTTGGCTACGATCCGAAGCTGCACACGATCGTCGAGGTGGAGCGCCTGGGCGCGGCGCTCAAGGCAAAGGACATCAAGCTCAAACCTGTCTCGCGCAACCTCATAGATCGCTTATGGGGACGCGACCGGCCGGCGGTACCGGCCTCTTCCGTGGTCGTGCATCCGCTAAAGCTTGCCGGCCGCGCGGCCGAGGACAAGATTGCCGACATCCAGAAGAGGCTCAAAGCCGACGGACAGGATGCGGTGGTTCTGACGCTCAGCGATTCTGTTGCCTGGGCGTTCAACATCCGCGGTGCGGACATCCCACACATTCCGGTGGCGCTGGCCTTCGCGATTGTGCCCCAATCGGGCAAGCCGGAGCTCTTTCTCGCGTCCAAGCGACTGGACGCCAACGCCCGCGCGCAGATCCAGTCGTTCGCCAAGCTGAGCGCGCCCGAAGCGCTTGCCGACCGTCTCAAGGCCCTGGCCAAGACCAAGAAGCGCGTGCGCCTCGACCCCTACACGGCGGCCGCCTGGTTCGCCCGCGCGCTCGGCGGCGAGCGGCGCATCGCGCGCGGTCCCGACCCTTGCCTCGCCTTGAAGGCAATCAAGAACACCGCCGAGATCAAGGGCTCCCGCGCCGCACATGTGCGCGACGGCGCTGCGGTCACGCGCTTTCTCGCTTGGCTCGATGAAAAAGGCGCGTCAATTGACGAGATCGAGGCCGTACGGCAGTTGGAGTCCTTCCGCCGCGCCACCAACCAGCTGCGCGAGATCAGCTTCGACACGATTTCAGGCAGCGGCCCCAACGGGGCCATCGTGCACTACCGCGTCAACGAAGCGACGAACCGCAAGCTGCGCACAGGAGAGCTGTTTCTGATCGACAGCGGCGCGCAGTATCTCGACGGCACGACCGACATCACGCGCACCGTCGCGATCGGCAAGCCGACGCCCGAGATGCGCGAGCGATTCACGCTGGTCCTCAAGGGCCATATCGCCATCGCGACCGCGCGCTTTCCCGAGGGCACACGCGGCATCGAGCTCGACCCGCTCGCGCGGCGCGCGCTGTGGCAGCACGGGCTCGATTACGACCACGGCACGGGCCACGGCATCGGCAGCTATCTCTCCGTGCACGAGGGTCCGCAGTCTATTTCCCGGGCCGGCATGGTTCCGCTCGAACCGGGGATGATCTGCTCCAACGAGCCCGGCTACTACAAGGAAGGGGCCTACGGCATCCGCATCGAGAACCTGGTGCTCGTCACCGAGCCGCGCGAGGTGCCCGGCGGTGACCGCAAGATGCTGGGCTTCGAGACGTTGACGCTAGCGCCAATCGACCGGCGGCTGATCGTGAAGGAGCTGCTCGAACCAGGCGAGATCGCCTGGCTCGATGCCTATCACGCACACGTTTGCGAGGCGCTCGGGCCCGAGGTCGATGCCACGACCAGGGCCTGGCTCAGCGACGCGACCGCGCCACTCTAGTGCCGCTTATCCCTACTGCGCGGCGACGAAGCTTTCGCCCTCGAGCCGTCGACGCACGTCGCTCTCGGTAAGTCCGAAATCGCTGAGCTGATAGGTGTGCTTGCCGTTCTTGTCGCTCGGGTGAGTCGCAAGCCAATCCGCCATACGGGCGTCGAGCCCAGGATCAGCGGGATAGTCGAAGCGATCGTAGATGCGCCGCGCCATAGCGGCGGGGTCGGCGATGAGATCATCGTAGTCGACGTGCAGAATCTGATCGCGCGGAACCGTCTGCAGCGCGGCGTGCCCGGCCGCCTGGCAGCGTTGCGCCACGTCGAGCGCGTACTCGGCCACCTGCGCCAGATCGACCTCGTCGGAGGTCATGCTCCAGGTGACGGCGGCGAGGCTGCACAGAGACGCGATGATCTTCTCGGGCTCGCGGTGCGTGTAGACGATGCGCGCATCCGGATAAACATCGAGCAGGTGGTCGATGCCGGAAAGATGGTTGGGGCACTTCAACACCCAGTGCTGACGCGGGTCGAGCCACTGCAGCGCCTGCAGCTGGCGCTTGTGCATGCGGTAGACGTCGACGTGCGCCTGTGTGTCCCACCAGTCCCAATAGCTCGGCACGTAGGCGAAATCGAACCCGGGCGGGATGAGGAAGTGGGAGCGGAAGAGGTGATAGCACTCCTCCGGATCGTCGACGTCGATGGGGTGGATCTTGTCGAACTCGGGGCCCACCCATTTAAGCAGTCGCAACTTGCGCTTGGCCTCCGCGTAGCGGCCATCACGGCCACCCCGGTGCTTGCCGAGCTTGTAGGGCACGGGCGAGTAGGCCTCCCAGAAGGGCAGGTAGCGGGCGCCCGAATGCAGCGACAGCAGCCGCTGCAGCAGGGTCGTTCCGGTCCGTGCCAGACCCAGCACGAACAGCGGGCGCGCGATCTGCTCCCCCAATATCTCGGGATGCCGGGAAATGAGCTCCTCGAACCCGAGCGCATTCATGGCGCTCTTCTTGAACTGGTCCTGCAGAACAAGCGCGCCGAAGAGCGAAGGCTTAGCGTCATCGTTGAAGGCGGCGGCACGCGGCGGCAGCGCCCGCAACAGCGGTGCCGGCCAGTCGTTGCGGTGCATCTTGCGCTCAATCGAGCGCATCATCCGGTCTGAGTTGATACGCGGCCACAGCCCAGCTGACTTGACCAGGGGCCCGAGCGTATTCAGGAGCCGAATTGGCCAAGGCGGCCCAAGGCCGACCCCGGATTTCAATCTTCGCTTCCTCAGCAAGTAGGCTCTCCCGGGCTTCCCGGCGTGTATGGACACGCTTTTCCTTATGGGGCTTCCTCTAACAAAGTTTGCAGAATATGGATTCGATTACATGTGTCCATGGCCGCAACTAGCCCGTTGCCGTGCCTGCGGTCAATTTCACCCACGCCTGCTCGTCGATGATCGCGACGCCCAGCTCTCTAGCCTTGGCAAGCTTGGAGCCTGCATCGGCCCCCGCTACGACGTAGTCGGTCTTTTTCGAGACCGACCCTGCGACCTTGGCACCCAGCCGCTCGGCTTGAGCCTTGGCCTCCGAACGCGTCAGCGTCTCGAGCGTTCCGGTGAAGACCACTGTCTTTCCGGCCACAGGGGACGACGTGTCGCGCGCCTCGAGCGGCTGCGGGGAGACCTCCTTCAGTAGATCCTCGACGACGCGCACGTTGTGTGGCTCAGCGAAAAAGTCGGCGATGGCCTCGGCCACCACCTCGCCGATGCCCTCGATCGCGTCGAGCTCCTTGTAGGCGTCCGTCTCCTTGCCTTTACCGGCCTCGCACATGGCCGCCAGGAAGGCGTCGATGGTGCCGTAGAAGCGGGCGAGCAAACGCGCCGTCGTCTCGCCGACGTGGCGGATGCCGAGCGCAAAGATGAAGCGATCGAGCGCGATCTGCCGCCGTGCTGCAATCGCAGCGAACAACTTCTGCGCCGACTGCGGTCCCCAGCCCTCGCGCTCCTCGAGCTTGGTCTCGACCTTGGCGTCGCGCGCTTGAAGCGTAAAGATGTCCTCCGGCGACTGGATCAGCTTGTCGTCGTAGAAGGCCTGGATGGACTTCTCACCCAGCCCCTCGATATCGAAGGCGTTGCGCGACACGAAGTGCTTGAGGCGCTCCACCCGCTGGGCGGGGCAGATGAGGCCTCCGGTGCAGCGGCGCACCACGTCGACCTTGCCGGTCTTCTCGTTGGTCTCGCGCACGGCGTGGCTGTCACAGATCGGGCAGCGATCTGGAAACTTGAACGCCTTGGCGCCCTTGGGGCGCTTGTCGAGAACGACGCCCACTATCTGCGGAATGACGTCGCCGGCGCGCTGCACGATCACGGCATCGCCGATGCGCACGTCCTTCCTGGCAATCTCGTCCTCGTTGTGCAGCGTCGCGTTGGAGACAACAACGCCGCCGACGGTCACCGGTTCAAGCTTGGCGACGGGCGTGAGCGCGCCGGTACGCCCGACCTGGATGTCGATGCCGTTGAGGATGGTCATGGCCTGCTGAGCGGGGAACTTGTGCGCAATGGCCCAACGCGGCGAGCGCGATACGAAGCCGAGGCGCTCCTGCAGATCGAGACGGTTCACCTTGTAGACGACGCCGTCGATGTCGTAGGCGAGCTTGGCGCGGTCCTCCGCTATCTTCGTGTAGTACGCGATGAGCGCGTCCGCACCCTTGCAGACGCGCGCCAGCGGGTTGACCGGCAGTCCCCACTTGGCGAACGCCTCGTACACGCCCGACTGCGTCTCAGCGGGAAGCGCGGATGCCTCGCCCCAAGCGTAGGCGAAAAAGCGCAACGGCCGCGCTTTCGTGATGGCGGGATCGAGCTGGCGCAGTGAGCCGGCTGCGGCGTTGCGCGGATTGGCGAACACTTTGGCACCGGCCTCGGCCTGCTCGGCGTTGAGACGGGCGAAGTCCTTGTGGGACATGTAGATCTCCCCACGCACATCGATCACGGCAGGCACCTTGCGGCCCTTGAGCGCATGGGGAATCTCGGCAATCGTCCTCACGTTCTGAGTGACGTTCTCGCCTTCGGCGCCATCGCCCCGCGTCGCGGCTTCCACGAGACGACCATCGCGGTAACGGATGGAGATCGATAGTCCGTCGATCTTCGGCTCGGCCGTGAACTCAAGCCGCACCTCCTCGCCCAGGCCGAGGAAGCGGTGGACGCGCTCGACGAAATCGATGACGTCGTCGTCATCGAAAGCGTTCCCCAACGAGAGCATGGGAATACGATGACGGACCTTGCCAAAGCCTTCCACGGGTGCGGCGCCGACGCGGCGGGAGGGGCTGTCGGCACGCACGAGCTTGGGATAGCGCGTTTCAAGCGCCTCGTTGCGCTGGCGCAACGCATCGTACTCAGCATCGGAAATCTCGGGAGCGTCTTGGCGATAGTAGAGCTGGTCGTGGTGGCGGATGAGCTCCGCCAGACGCGCAAGCTCCTGCTTGGCTTGCGCCTGGGTCAAGCTCTCGACCGGAATGGCACTGACGTTCTTGTCGCTCATCGCCGCTTTCCGCCGCCGTCGCACGCCGATGTCATGTGTTCACGCCTGGGCGTGTCAGCAATAGCGGAAGCGGAGACCAGGGAAAACCACGCGCGTGGCGCCGTTCACGAGTATTCGGCGCGACTGGAGAGGACCGGTAACGAACTCAATTGCTCGCAATTCAGGTCGACGGACCGCCCAGCGTCGACGGCGGCGGGGGACCCGATGGCGTCGTCGTCTCCCAAGACGGTGGCGCGGCAGGCGCGGCCGGAGCGGCGGCGGCAGGTGGCGGCGCTGCCGGCGCCGGCTGGCCCGCCGGACCCTTCCAGACCTTGGCAACCCACGAGTCGCCGTTATGCGACGGCGTCAGGCCGTACTTCTGCAAAAGTGCGTACGAATCCTTGTACCAGCGCGAATTGGGGAAGTTGTGGCCCAACACCGCGGCCGCGCTCTGTGCCTCCGTGGCGATGCCGAGCGACATGTAGGCCGCAGTGAGCCGATAGAGCGCTTCCTCGACGTGAGCCGTCGTCTGGTAGTCGGACACCACCGTCTTGTAGCGGTTGATGGCAGCGACGTGGTTCTCGCGCTTGTCGTAGTAGCGCCCGACTTCCATTTCCTGCGCAGCGAGGGTGTCCTCGCACAGGCGGATGCGGTTGTCGGCCTGCTGCGCGTACGTGCTGTCGGGATAACGCGCCTTGAGCGTCTTGAACTCCTTGAGCGCCTTGCGCGTGGCGTCCTGGTCGCGGTTTGCACCTTTCATCTGCTCGAAATAGGACGAGGCGATGATGTGGTGGGCGAGCGGAGCTTCCTTGGTGCCCGGGTGCATCGTCGTGTAGCGCTCGGCGGAGGCGACCGCCTCGGGAAGCTTCCCGCCCTTGTAGTAGGCATAGGCAGCCATCACGATGGCGCGACGCGCTTCCGGCGAGTATGGATGCTCGCGGTCGACGTCCTCGAATTTCTTGGCGGCGTCCTCGAACTTGCCACGCGACATCAGCGCGTCGGCATCGGCGTACATCTTGGACGGCGGATCGGGATTAAGCGCCTGGGCTGCATCGCCTGAAGCACATCCGGCAAGCGCGGCAACGCACGCGACCAGAGCAAGGCCCTTCAAGGCCTTCCATACGCCGAGCTGAACTTGCATCGTCCCCTGTCGCGGCATGAGCCTGCTTTCGTTCGGTGCTCGTGGCTCAGCGAACCCCACTTTCGCTACCCCTTATCACACGACCCGGACGTCAGCGAAAGCAAAGCCTCGTCCGGATGCACCGCCTTTCCGCTAGGCGATGATTATGGTTCTTGTTGGGCTTGCAGCCGCCGGCTTAGGGCAAACCGAACCCAGAGCGGAGCAAGCATTACGGCCGGCCCCCAAGGAGCCGGCCGGTATCGAAATATTGATTTTTGCCCCTCGGACTACTCGCCGGCCGCGATTGCGAAACCGATATCGACGGGAGCCGTGTCGCGCACGCGCGGAGCCTGAACCACCGTCCACGCATCTGCATCGGCGAAGAGCGCCTGCAGAACCAGCGAATTGAGGCGATGGCCGCCGCGCGAGGAACGGTAAGCTGCCAACAGAGGCCGACCCGCCAGCGCCAGATCGCCGACGGCGTCCAGCATCTTGTGGCGCACGAACTCCTGCGGATAACGCAGGCCTTCGCGGTTCATGATCTTGTTCTCGCCGATGGCGATGGTGTTGCTGAGATTGGCGCCGAGCGCGAGGCCGGCTTTCCAGAGCCGCTCGACATCGGTCATGAAGCCGAAGGTGCGGGCGCGGCAGATCTCATTGCGGAAGACGCCGGGGCTCATCTCGTAGGAGACACGCTGCCGGCCGATCAAGGGAGAGGTGAAGTTGATTTCGACGTCGAGATGGAAACCTGCGTGGGGAAGAAGCTCACCCCAGCTGTCACCTTCCTCGACGCGGACCGGCCTCAAGACCTTGATGAAGCGACGCGGTGCCTGCAGCTCGCGAAGGCCCACCTCGTCGATCCGCTCCACGAACGGCTCTGAGCTGCCGTCCATGATGGGAACTTCCTTGCTGTCGATCTCGATAATGCAGTTGTCGACAGCAAGACCGCGTAGCGCTGCGAGAAGATGCTCCACCGTACTGACGGTGACGCCGTCTTCATTGCCGAGCACGGTACAGAGCGTCAGGTTCTTGACGTGCTCAACGCTTGCGGGAATTTCTGCGACCACGCGGCCGCGCTTGGTGACAAGAAAACGGAGGCCAGTGTCGGCAGCTGCTGGATGCAGAATTACCGAAACTGGCGCTCCGCTGTGGACCCCCGTCCCTGTCACCTCGATCTCACGCGCAATGGTTGTTTGCCGCGCGCCGATAAATCGATTCGACATATTGCGCCGTCCCTCGATGCCTTTTCGGCGACGGCCGCCAAGCAAGCCTAGCGGCGTCCCACCCCCGGCGATTGTTCGTGTCCCAAACCGCTAATCGCGTTAACTTTTGTCGGGCGTCTCTGACTGTTGCGCCCTTGATGCGTGGGGACTTCGCGAACAACGTCGTTAACAGTTGCGACGATAGCCCGAGCCCAACATCAGCGCCAAATCACGGTTTCTTACACTGTGTTACCGATCCACCACGCCATCCGAATCGAATCAGATTTGCACATGAATCGTGGGGAAAGGCCCTTGATTAGGGGTCTATTTGCGCAGACGGCTGAATATTGCGGGCACGCTGGGCGAACGCTCCGTCGACGGATCGGAATCAGCCGACGCGTCATCTTCCCACCAATTTTCCTGCTCGGAATCGGCAAGTGATTCGTTTTCAGCGGCCACGAATTCCTGATTCGCATCGGCCTCCGAGTCGAAGTCTTCGTTCCCGCGCGTGCGCCCCATGATGCGCTGAAGCAGACCGAGTCGCGACAAGCCGTCCGAAACAAGCCCGGCAGCGCCTGAGGCGCGCGCTTGAAGCTCGGAGCCGACCTTGGCGCGATACTCTCGCTGCATGATCGGCGGAAAATCCTCGACCTCGGGCATGCGCCGTGCACCGCGGCGGATATCGGCAGGCGGAGCCGGCTTGAAGTCCTGGGTTGGCTCACTCGGCGGACCGCCCTCGCGGGCGCGCGTGTGGGCGGACTGGGCGAGCCAATTGAGGTGAGAGAAGCCTTCCTCGATGACAACGTCGCCAGGTGCGTGCCAGCCCTCACGTGAATTGGATGCCTCACGGTGCGTCTCGGGGATGGGGCGCGTGGCGTTTTCCTGCTCGTATCCGATCGCCTCCGACAGGCGGCGGCGCACGTCGTCCACGGGGGCAGACCCGGTCAGCGGAGCGTGAGGCTGCTCCCCTGCAACGGCGGCAGCGGCGGCCGCTTTGGAGGCGCGCATGCGCAGCTCCGAGGGGCTTGGCGCCGGCGCGATGGCCTCGTTGGGTGAAACCATGCCAGAGGCGACGATCGACACCCGCACTCGATCACCCAGCGTCTCGTCGAAGGTCGCGCCCACGATGATGTTGGCATCCGCGTCCACCTCCTGGCGCACCCGGCTTGCTGCCTCGTCGACCTCGTAGAGTGTCAGGTCGTTGCCACCGGTGATCGACAACAGAAGCCCCTTGGCCCCTTTCAGCGACACCTCGTCGAGCAGCGGATTGGCAATCGCCTCCTCGGCGGCGAGCGACGCGCGGCGTTCGCCCGAAGCCTCGCCCGTGCCCATAACGGCCGTTCCCATGCCGCTCATGATGGTGCGCACGTCGGCGAAGTCGAGATTGATCAGGCCTTCCTTGATGATGAGGTCGACGATACAGGCGACACCCGAATAGAGCACCTGATCGGCCAGCACGAAGGCCTCGGCGAACGTCGTCTTCTCGTTGGCGACGCGAAAGAGGTTCTGGTTGGGGATGACGATCAGCGTGTCGACGTGCTTGCGGATTTCGGAGATGCCGACCTCAGCCGTGCGCATACGCCGGGTGCCTTCGAAATGAAACGGCTTGGTGACGATGCCGACCGCAAGGATCCCGAGCTCCTTGGCGATGCGTGCGATCACCGCGGCCGCACCCGTTCCAGTGCCGCCACCCATGCCGGCAGCGATGAAGACCATGTGAGAGCCGGCGACCTGGGCGCGGATCTCGTCGACCGCCTCCTCGGCGGCATCTGCGCCGATATCAGGCCGCGACCCTGCACCCAATCCTTCGGTCAGATTGACGCCGAGCTGCAGCCGGTGCTCGGCGCTCGAGGCCGCGAGCGCCTGCGCGTCGGTGTTGGCCACGACGAAGTCGACGCCATTGAGACCGGCGGCGATCATGTTGTTGATGGCGTTGCAGCCCGCGCCGCCGACACCGACCACGGTGATTCGCGGCTTCAAGTCGGTCAGCTTGGGAAGCTCCAGCTTGATGCTCATCGCGCGCGCGCGCCTTTCAATGCCGCTCGACCGAGCCCTTCAGGCATGCGCCCCCCTCCTCGTTCATGGCGCCCAGGAAATCCCAAGCGTCCCTTTGCGGCTCTCTCAGCCGAATCCGGCCTTGAGCCATTGGCCGACGCGCCCGAGGTATCCCTCCCCTGCGGACTCGCGGTCACTGCCCGAGAAGACCTCCTCGCCGCCTGCAGCTGCGATGGCGAGGAGACCGGCAACTGTTGCAAACGCCGGACTTGAGACACTTTCCGGTAGTCCTGCCACCTGCTGCGGCCGCGCCACCCGCGCCGGCCGGCCAAGCACATTGGCGGCAAACTCACCAAATCCGACGAGACCGGTGGTGCCACCCGTCAGCACCACGCGGTCGCCGGCAAACTGCGATACGCCGGCCAAATCCATTCGCTCGCGCACCAGCCCCAGGATGTTTGCCACCCGCGGGCGAATGATCTCAGCGAGCTCTGCTTTCGTCGCGCGACCACGCGTGCCTTCGTCCCCGCCCGCAAGCGCATAGGAGATGGCCTCGTGCTCGTCCGACTGAGCGCCCACCATTGTGCCATATAGCGTCTTGATTCGCTCGGCTTCCGCAAGCGGCGTCTGCAACGCGTGCGCGATGTCGAACGTGATGTGGTGGCCACCCATCGGAACGGTAGCGGCATGAATGAAGTGGCCTTGGGCGAACACCGCCACTGTTGCCGTTCCGCCACCGATATCGATGCAAGTAACGCCAAGGCGACGCTCCTCCTCGCTGGTGGCCGCTATGGCGCTGGCGTAGGGCGAGACGACGAGGGCGCGGACCGCGAGGTAGCACCGTTCCACCACGAGCAACAGGTTGCGGACGGGGGCCTCGTCGGCGGTGACCGTGTGCAGGTCGGCCGACAGCTGGCGCGCCGCCATGCCGCGCGGATCGCTGGCACCTGGCATGCCGTCGAGACGGAAGCCCAGCCGGTTGAGATGTATCAGCGTCCGCCCGTCCTTTTCGGCCCACGTGCGCCCGCCCGCCATCGCGCGCTCAATATCCCGCGTGCGCACGATGCCGCCGTCGACATCGACGGTTGCCGCAAAGTTCGACGACTGCAGCCGGCCACAGGAAACGGAGACGAACACCTCCTCGAGCGTCACGCGCGCCTTGCGCTCGGCCTGCGCGATCGTTGCGCGAATCGAGGCTTCGGCCTCGTCGAGATCGGTGATGACGCCGCCCTTGAGGCCACGGGCGCGCAGGTGGCCGACGCCGAGCACGTTGATGCGCCGCCCCTCGCCTGGGTGCTCTGGCGGCTCGAGCGCGGCGATGATACAGGCGACCTTGCTTGTGCCGACGTCGAGCAGCCCCACCACTTCCGTGTGCCTGCCCTCTATCCTGTCGCGGCTCAACATCTCCAACTCCTAGGCTAGCTTTGCGGGGCGGTTCGCGTGTCGCGGCGCACGGCGATGCGTCCCGGCGTGCGCAGATCGATGATGAGGTCGTGGCCTGAAAGAAGCGCGCCGAGGTTGTCGGCGGAGGCCAGCGCCGCCAGCGCGACGGCCTCGCGGTCGGCCGCAAGGTGGATGGTGAGGCGATCCTTCAAATGCAGCGTCCAGCGGCGCTCGCCGACGCGCTCGGCGAGTTCGAGCCGCTTCCAGATGCTCGGATAGCTCATGATGAGATCTAGAAGGGCCTGAGCCTGCTGCGGCGCTCCCCTGCCGGCAACGTGCGGCAGGTTCACCCGCGTGCCCGGCTTGACGCCCGATAGGACATGGCCCTCCGCATCGATGAGATTGGCGCGATCGCCCTTCATCCAGAGAGCGGCGGGCTTGCGCTCGGTAACGCGAATGTCGAGAGATCCGGGAAAGACGCGCGCAATGCTGGCGGTCTCGATCCAGGGCAGCGCCTCGATGCGCGCTCGTGCAGCCGCCCCGTCGAACGTCAACATCGAGTGGGCGTTGGGCAGGTTGACGGCTTCGAAAATGTCGGAGTCGGGCGTGAAGCGTTGCCCGGTCAACGCAACCTGGTCAATGCCAAGGCCGGCCCACACGAGTGCAGCTTGCGCGTCTTGCATAAGGGAGGCGACGGTGCGCGTCTCACGCCCGCCATGCGTCAGCAGCGAGAAAGCCAGCGCCCCCGACAAAGTGGCGAAGATCGCCATGCCCAGCTTACGCCCGTAGGCACGAGGACGCGGTTTTCTGCGGGGGCGGGCGGGCGAGAAGGCAAGCGCCCCGGTCGACGTCGGGGTCAGAGGCGTGTGCTGGGGCTCAGAGGTCGCGGGGTTGAGTGCCGGTGCGATGCGCACCTGCCGCCAAAACCCGAAAGCGCCCCCTACCTGTTGCAACTCGCATCCTCGACCAGCCAACGTACGAGCTCGCCGAACGACCAGCCAGCATGTTGCGCCAGCTCAGGAACCAGCGATGTCTCGGTCATACCCGGTTGGGTGTTGACCTCGAGGCAAATCAGCTCGCCTGTCCCATCGGTCCGATCGTCGTAGCGAAAATCCGCCCGCGCCGCGCCCCGACAACCGAGCGACCTGCAGGCGGCCAACGTGTATTTCCGGACCAATTGGTAAACATCGGGTAAAATATCGGCGGGTAGCGCGTGACGCGAGCCGCCGGGCGCATACTTGGCCTCGTAGTCGTAGAAGGCGAGCCCCTTCAGGGGCACGATCTCGATGACGTCCGATACGAACTCGCCGATCACCGCACAGGTCAATTCGCGGCCGGGGATGTAGCGCTCGACCATGACGAGATCGTCGGGATCGCCGCCTTGTGCGATCGTCTCGGGCGGTCGATTGGCGCCGATTTCGACGATGACGACGCCGACACTCGAGCCTTCCGCGACCGGCTTCACCACATAGGGCGGCTTCAGGACGTGCTGCGCCAGCGCTTCGCGTCGTGTGACGACCTCGGCATCCGCCACCGGAACGCCGGCCGGGCGCATCACGTCCTTGGCGCGCTCCTTGTGCATGGCGAGCGCAGAAGCCAATACGCCCGAGTGCGTATAGGGCAGGCCGAGGCACTCCAGTACGCCCTGGATGCAGCCGTCCTCGCCGAAGCGGCCGTGCAGGGCATTGAAGCAGACGTCGGGCTTGATCTTTGCCAGCTGCGCGGCGACGTCGCGACCGACGTCGATCTTGCTGACGCGATATCCCTCGCCTTCGAGGGCCGCGGCCACCGCCGCACCCGAGTTGAGACTGACCTCGCGTTCTGCCGACCAGCCGCCCATGAGCACGGCGACGTGGTCGTGCGTGCGCGGCGGTGCTTGCCCGATCATTGTACCGTTACCTCCGCCAGCGCTTCACCCGTCGGGCAGCCCGGCAGCGGCAGGCCGAGCCGAATAATCTCCCACTGCAGCGAGACGCCAGAGCGCGCCTTCACGCGGGCGCGCACGGTTTCGCCGAGGCGCTCGATGTCCGCGCCGGTGGCGCCACCTTCGTTGATGAGAAAGTTGCAGTGCATGTCCGAAACCTTGGCTCCGCCCACACGCAAGCCGCGGCAGCCGGCCTCGTCGATGAGCTTCCAGGCGCTCGCGCCGGGAGGATTCTTGAAGGTCGAGCCGCCGGTGCGCTCGCGGATCGGCTGGTTCTTCTCGCGGTAGTCGGCGACCTCCTCCATCTCGCGCTGGATCGCAGCCGGGTCGCCGGGCGCTCCCTGGAACAGCGCCTCGGTGAGGATGAAGTCGGCGGGCACACCTGCGTGGCGATACGTGAAGCCCATATCCGCGAGCGAAAGCACGTGAATATTGCCCTCGCGGTCGACGGCGCGAGCCTCGATTAGCACATCCTTCGTCTCGCGCCCGTGAGCGCCGGCATTCATGCGCAAGGCACCGCCGATCGAGCCGGGAATGCCGCGGTAGAACGCTAGCCCGGCGATACCCGCCTCCGCCGCTGCGCGTGCCACCTTCACATCGGGAACCGCAGTGCCGGCGCGCACGCGTTGGCCGGGCTCCGCCGTGACCGCGGCGAAACCGCGCCCAAGCCGCAAGACCACTCCCGGCAGGCCGCCGTCGCGCACGAGCAGATTGGAGCCGAGCCCGACGATGGTCACAGGCAGGTCGCCAGGGATCCCCTTGAGGAAGTAGGCGAGATCCGCCTCGTCGGCGGGAGCGAAAAGAACCTGCGCCGGACCGCCGACGCGGAACCAGGTGATGTCGGCGAGTGGCACATTGGCCGTAAGCCGCCCCTTGAGATCGGGCAGCTTTCCCTTGAGATCGGCGGTGAGGTCAGGAAACGTCAACGGGCGCCTCCGGCGCAAGTATCAAAGCGCAGCGCGCCTCCGGCACGCGGTCATAGCGCGCCTCCGGCACGCGGTCATAGCGCGCCTCCGGCACGACGCGGCTCCTGCGTGCCGAGCCAGTCGGGTAGCGCATGCGCCCACTCTGTAGACGTGCCGGCGCCAAGGCAGACGACGGTGTCGCCGGGACGCAGAATGCGGTGCAGAAGCGGCACCAGGTCCCGCGGGTTGTCGATGGCGATGGGAGCAGGATGTCCCGCGGCCTTGATGCCTTCGGCCATGTAGTGGTGGTCGATGCCCTGAATGGGCTGCTCGCCGGCCGAGTAAAGCGGCGCGACGATCACGCTGTCGGCATCCCGGAAGCAGGCGCAGAACTCGGCGAAAAGGTCGTGCACACGGCTGTAGCGGTGCGGCTCGAACACGGCCACGAGGCGCCCTGGGACGCTGGGCCGCGCCGCGGCCAGCACAGCGGCAATCTCGGTGGGATGATGGGCGTAGTCATCGTAGATGGCCGCATCGTTCCAGGTGCCCGTCAGCTCGAAACGGCGCTTGACCCCCTTGAAGCTGGCGAGGCTCCTCGCGATGGCGTCATCGGGGATGCCGGCTTCCGCGGCGGTCGCGATCGCAGCCAGCGCGTTGAGCGCATTGTGCTCGCCGAGAATGGGAATTCGCCACCCGCGGAGCTGCCGCGCGCCGCCCTGCACACGTGCGCTGAGGTCGGCATCGATCACGATGGCGCCGTGCTCATGGCTGAGGCCGCGCAGCACGAGGTCGGCGCCCGGCGAAGTGCCATAGGTCAGCAGCCGGCGGCCGTCGCGGCGCAACTCGAGCCGCTCGACCATCTCGCGCACCACAGGATGGTCGATGCACGTGACCGCAAGCCCGTAGAAGGGAATGTTGCGGAAGAAGGTCTCGAATTCGCGATGCATATTCTCGACCGTGCCGAAGTGGTCGAGGTGCTCGGGATCGATGTTGGTGACGATGCCGATCTGGGTGGGAAGCCTGACGAAGGTGCCGTCGGACTCGTCCGCCTCGACGATCATCCACTTGCCCTTGCCGAGTCGCGCATTCGTCAGCCAGTCGCTGATGATGCCGCCGGAGATTACGGTGGGGTCCGCGCCGCTCGCCACGAACATATGGGCGATCAGCGACGTGGTGGTGGTCTTGCCATGCGTGCCGGTGACCGAGACCGTGGAGTAGAGCCGCATCAGCTCGGCCAGGATCTCGGCCCGGCGAATTACGGGCAATCCCTTGGCCCGGGCGGCTTCCAGCTCCGGATTGGCCGCCTTCACCGCGCTTGAAATGAGCACGTAGCGCGCGCCGACAAGGTTCACCGGGTCGTGCCCGATGAAGACGCGCACGCCCTTGGCGCGCAGGCGGCGTACGTTGGCGCTGTCCTTCTGGTCGCTTCCCTGGACCGCATAGCCTTTGGCCACCAGGATCTCAGCGATGGCGCTCATGCCGATGCCGCCGATGCCGATGATGTGGAAGGTCCCGATCTCACGGGGCATTTGCATGGTGTTAGACTTCCCTCGTCCCCTTGTGCCGCCGTCTAATGCCGCTAGCTTCTTGGCCCGCTTATGGCGCCGCCCCCACGGCGCCGCGTTTTTCCGTCATCAGGGCTACCACCAGATCGGCAAGGCGTCCTACTGCGTCTGGGCGCCCGAGCCGCTTGGCCGCGGCGGCGGCCGCCTCCAGCCCATCAGAATTGCCAAGAAGTATACCGATATCGCTCGCCAAGCGCGCGGGTGAAAGCTGCTTTTGCTCGATACACCAAGCCGCACCCGATTCGGCAAGCCTCTGCGCGTTCTGGAGCTGGTCGTTGTCGAGAGCATGCGGCAGCGGAACGAGGATCGAAGGGCGTCCGATAACCGTCAGCTCTGCCACCGTGGAGGCCCCCGATCGGGCAATGACTAGGTGCGCACCCGCGATCCGTTGCGGCAGATCGCGAAAAAAGGCCGCCACCTCGGCGCGGATGCCGGCATCGCGGTAGGCGGCTACGACGGCGTCGACGTCCTCCGCGCGGGCCTGCTGCACCACGTTGAGGCGTCCACGCACGTTGGGCGACAGCTCGGCCAGAGCCGGTGGCACAACCTCGGAGAAGAACCGCGCACCCTGGCTGCCGCCGAACACGACCAACTCAATTGGGCCGGCAGGCTGCGGCTTGGCATAGGGACGCTGCGCCGCCTCGATCACGGCGGAGCGCACTGGGTTGCCGGTCAACGTCGCCTTAGGTTGCAGATCCGCTCCCAACAGCTTCGTCGTCTCAAACGAGGTGGCGACGCGCGTCACGCCTTTGGCCAGCATGCGATTGGCACGCCCGAGAACGGCGTTCTGCTCGTGGAGGGCGGTTGGAATCCTGCGCAGGCTCGCGGCCTTCAGAGGCGGATATGTCGGATAGCCGCCGAATCCAACGACGACGGCGGGCTTTACCTTGCCCAGCAGTCGGAACGCGGCAGCAAGCCCGCGAGCCAGCAGGTAAGCCGTGCGCGCCATAGCTGCTGGCGAACGGCCGGCGAGCGTGGCTGCCGGCACGCGGTAGGTCTGCCGGGCCGGAAAGCCGGTGCCATAACGATCCCCGCGCATGTCGGTAACGAGATCGACCACGATGCCGCGGCGCTGCAGTTCTTCCGCCAGTGCCTGCGCGGGAAACAGATGCCCGCCGGTGCCGCCCGCGGCTAGCAGAATCGATTTCTGCTCATCCCTCACTTGCGCACCGATCCAGTTTGCTCAAATCCCGACACCTGGCCCATCAGAGGCGGCGTTCTCACGCGCGCGGGGTCCGGGCGCCGCCGCGTTAGCGCCAGCAGCATGCCCAGCGTAATCGATACCGCCAGCGTCGACGATCCGCCCGCCGAGATGAAGGGAAGCGTGATGCCCTTGGCCGGCAACAAGCCGACGTTCACGCCCATATTGATCAGGGCCTGTAGGCCGAATAACAACGCAAGCCCCTGGATGGCAAGGCGCGTCGCCGCATCGGGCTCCTGCGCCGCCTTCACCAGCGCCCGCATCACGACGAAAGCGAACAGGCCGACAAGCACGAGGCAGGCGACCACGCCGTACTCCTCGGCAACGACGGCGAAGATGAAGTCGGTGTGCGCGTCGGGGAGCACATTCTTGATCGTGCCCTCGCCTGGGCCGCGCCCGAGGAACCCGCCTTCGGAGAACGACTTCATCGCACGATCGATCTGCGAATACTCATTCGGAGCCGGCGAGAGGAAGCGATCGACGCGTATGCGCACATGGTCGAAGGTCGTGTAGGCGAACACCATGCCGAGCAGACCGCAGGCGCCGACGATACCGGCGCCGAGCAGCGGCTGGCCCGAAAGGTAGTACAGCGCACCCCACACGGCACACAGCAGCAGCGTCTGGCCGACGTCGGGCTCGGCCAAAAGCAGGCCTGCGAGCAAAGCTGCAAGCCCAATCGCGAAGGTGAGCGCCGGCATGTCGTGACGCTTCTCGCTTTCGGCGAACAGCCACGCCGCCACCACCACGAACGCAGGCTTGGCGAACTCCGAGGGCTGGATCGAATGGCCGCCGAAAAACAGCCAGCGGCGGGCGCCATTGATTTCGGCCCCGACCAGGTGCACGGCGAACATGCCCCCGACCGCAAGGACCAGGAGTAGAAGCGACAGCCGGCGGACACCGCGCGGCGAGAACAGCGATACCGCGAGCATGACCAACACGCCGGCAGCCGAAAAGACGAGATGGCGCTCCACGAAATAATAGGTGGGCAGCCCCTTCTTGATTGCCACTGCGGGGCTGGCGGCGAGCGAGAGCACGAGCCCAGCACCGACGATCGTCAGGATCGCGCCGACCAGCACGTGGTCGACGGTGAACCACCATTCAGCGGTGCGGCTTCTGTCGGCGCGCGACACCCTCATGCCGCGCTCCTGTTGAGCGCAATGCCCGGCAGGGCTTCGACCAGCGCGCGGAAGGCATCGCCGCGCACCTCGAAGTTGCGGTACTGATCGAAGGAGGCGCAGGCCGGCGATAAGAGCACCACCGGCTCGTCCGCGCCGCCCGCCTGCGCATCACGCGCGGCGGCTGCGACCGCCACGTCGAGCGTACCGCAGCGCTCTAAGGCCACCTTGCCCTCAAGGGTCGCCGCGAACTCCTCCGTCGCCTCTCCGATCAGATAGGCCTTGGCCACGCGGGAGAAGAGGCCGGCGAGGCTCGCGATTCCGCCCTCCTTCGGCTTGCCGCCGAGGATCCAGTAGATGTCGCCGGCAAAGGACGATAGCGCCTTCTCGGCCGAATCCGCATTCGTTGCCTTGGAGTCGTTGACGAACAGCGTCGTTCCCTGCCGACCGAGCTCCTCCATGCGGTGCGCCAGCCCGGGAAAGCTTTTCATGCCGGCGGCGATCTGAGCGGGCGTCAGCGGGTCGGGCAGCAGCAGCAGGGCGGCTGCCGCCGCGCACGCGTTCTCGGCGTTGTGCATGCCGCGCAGCGAGCCGATGCCGGCCAAATCAGCAAGCTCATTGCTGCGGCCGTCTTGCTTGAGCACGATGCGAGTGCCTTGCACGCCAATCTCGCAGTCCGCATCCGGCCGGGTCGACAGCCGCATTACGTTCGACGCCTCGCCTTCGCGCAAATGCGTCGCGATCGCGCGGCAGTAGGCGTCGTCGATCCCGACCACGGCCTTTTGCGCGTGCGTCGGAAGGCGCGCCTTGATGGCGGCGTAGTTCTCGATGGTACCGTGACGGTCGAGATGGTCAGGCGTGACATTGAGCAGGACGCCAACGGTCGCATCGAGGCTCGGGGCCAAATCGATCTGGTAGGACGAGCACTCGATGACGTAGTGGCGGCCCGGCGCGAACTCACGCAGCGACAACATGGCGGTGCCGATGTTGCCGCCGACCTCCACGTCGCGGCCGGCCTCCCTGAGGATGTGCGCGGTCAACGCCGTCGTCGTCGATTTGCCGTTGGTGCCGGTGATGGCGATGAAGGGCACATCGAAAGTCTGCAGCCGTCGCTCGCGCACGAATAGCTCGAGGTCGCCGATGACCTCGACGCCCGCGAGCTTGGCCTGATGCACGGCCCAGTGCGGCTTGGGATGCGTCAGCGGAATGCCGGGCGCGACGATGAGTGCCGCATAGATCGCCCAGTTTGTCTCTTTGAGATCCGCGGTTGGTATTCCCGCTGCCGCAGCGGCAGCGCGGCTGTCGGCGCTGTCGTCGCTCGCCACCACCTTCGCGCCGCCATCGATCAGCGCCTTGGCCGTGGCGATGCCCGACGCCCCCAGGCCGAACACCGCAACCAGCTTGCCGTTAAACGTCGTGATGCGAATCATGCGGCCAACTTAACGCGGAATACGCTGGGATCGTGGCTTTAGCGCAATTTCAGAGTGGCAAGCCCCACCAGTGCCAGCACCACCGAGATGATCCAGAAGCGCACGACGACGGTCGATTCCTGCCAGCCTTGTTGTTCGTAGTGGTGATGCAGGGGTGCCATGCGGAATACGCGTTTGCCCGTCATTCGGTAGGAGGCGACCTGAATGATGACCGACATCGTCTCCAGCACGAATAGCCCACCGACGATCGCAAGAACGATCTCGTGCTTGGTCGCAACCGCAATAGCGCCCAGCGCGCCACCCAGCGCCAGCGAGCCCGTATCGCCCATGAAGATCATGGCGGGCGGCGCGTTGAACCACAGAAAGCCGAGGCCGGCTCCGATGAGCGCGCCGCAGATGATCGACAGCTCGCCGGTGCCTGCGACGTAATGGATCTGCAGATAGCTTGCGAATTTCGCGTTGCCGATCAGGTAGGCGATAAGGCCGAAGGTCGCCGCCGCGATCATCACCGGCACGATGGCGAGCCCGTCGAGGCCATCTGTGAGATTGACGGCATTGCCGGCCCCCGCGATCACCAGAATGCCGACCAGGACGAAGAACGGCCCCAGGACCAACACGACGTTCTTGAAGAACGGCAGGGTTAGCACGTCGGAGATTTCCGGGGGCCCGAGCCACATGACGAGCGCCGTCGCGATCGCCGCCACCACCACCTCGAGCCCAAAGCGGAGGCGCCGCGAGAAGCCCGAGGTCGAGCGCCGCGTCACCTTGAGGTAGTCGTCGTAGAAGCCGATGCCGCCATAGCTGAGCGTCACGCCCAGAACGATCCAGATGTAGGGATTGGCAAGGTTCGACCAGAGCAGCGTCGACACGGTGACGCCGGCAATGATCATAAGCCCACCCATGGTCGGCGTGCCGACTTTGAGCAGATGTCCCTTGGGCCCGTCGTCGCGGATCGGTTGGCCCTTGCCCTGCTTCACGCGCAACAGATCAATAATGCCCGGCCCGAACAGCATGACGAACAAAAGTGCGGTGAAGATCGCCGCTCCCGTGCGGAAGGTGATGTAGCGGAAAACGTTCAGCACACCTAACTCGTCGCTGAAGTTTACGAGCTCGTAGAGCATCTATCCCCTCCGAAACGACAACGCCGCCCTAGTCGCGGCTACCGAGCCGAGCGCTAGTCTGTTCCTCGCCCTTGCGCATGAGCGCCTCCACCAGCGGCGCCATGCGCGATCCAAGCGAACCCTTGACCATAACCACATCGCCTGCGCGCACCTCGGCCAGAAGCGGCGCGGCGATCCCCTCCGAAGTCTCGGCCCAGCCGCCGCGCTTTGCGGCCGGCAGAGCCGAATGAAGCCGCTTCATCTGGGGCCCACAGGCAAAGACCAGATCGACATCGGCGGCGTCAACTGGTTCCTTGAGATCCTCGTGCAGACGCCCGGATTCAGCGCCCAATTCCAGCATATCGCCAAGAACGGCAATGCGGCGCGGATTGGCGCCACGCGGCACCGTCGCCATTGCCGCCAGGGCCGAGCGCACGGAGGCGGGGTTGGCATTGTAGCTCTCGTCGATCAGCAGGATCGCGCCGTCCTCTAGCCTCACCGTAACGCGCGCACCGCGGCCTTCGGCAGCCGTCAGGCCGGCGAGGCCTTCGACCGCCTTTTCCACGTCGGCCCCGAGCGCGTCCAATGCGCCGACGACCGCGAGCGAGTTCTGCGCGATGTGGGCTCCGGGTGCGCCGACCCGGTAGGCGATGCGACGGTCAACAAGCCGCACCACGACATTCGTTCCATCGGGCTCGAGCGTGCACGCCTCGGGGCGCACATCGGCCGCCTGGCTGAGTCCGAAGGAGACGACGCGGGCGCCATGTGCGCGGGCGCGTTCGGCCAGAAGATCAAAGTAGGGATTGTCGCGATTGAGGATTGCCGTGCCGCCCGGCTCGAGACCCGAGAATATCTCGGCCTTGGCCTCCGCGATCCCCTCTACCGTGCCGAAATATTCCAGATGCACGGGCTCGACCGTGGTGATGACGGCAACGTGCGGACGCACGAGCTGTGTCAGCGGCGTGATCTCGCCAGCGTGGTTCATGCCGATCTCGAACACGCCGTAGCGTGCGTCCGCCGGCATGCGCGCAAGCGTCAACGGCACGCCCCAATGGTTGTTGAACGATTTCTCGGCCGCATGCGTGGCGCCGACAAGGGAGAGGCAGGCGCGCAGGGCCTCCTTGGTACCGGTCTTTCCGACGCTTCCTGTCACAGCAACGATGCCGGCGTTGGAGCGCCGACGCGCCGCCCGCAGCGATTGCGCGCAGGCCTTCGAGCGGCTCTTCGACACGCAACAGCGCGCCGTCAGAGGCTTTGCGCGCGTAGCTGCGCTCGACCAGAGCTGCCGCTGCGCCGCGCTCAAAAGCGTTGGCGACGAAGGCGTGCCCGTCGCGCGCGTCGCGCAGGGCCACGAAGACCTCGCCCGCTCGCAACGAGCGCGTGTCGATGGAGAATCCGGTGATCGCAGCCGACGGTGCCCCCTCCGCCGTACCGCCGGCGGCGTCGACAAGCTCCTGCCACGTCCACAACGCGTCACTCATTCCGTCAGCCGGTCCCCAATGCCTTGCGAAGCTCCTCGTGATCCGAGAAGGGCAGCACCTTGTCGCCCACGATCTGACCGGTTTCGTGACCTTTACCGGCAACGACGAGCACATCTCCAGGCTCGAGCATGGCGACACCGGCGCGGATGGCCTCCGCGCGATCCCCGATCTCGCGGGCGCCCTTGGCACCCGTCAGGATCTCGGCGCGGATCGCCTCGGGCTTCTCGGTGCGCGGATTATCGTCGGTCACGATAACGACGTCCGCCTTGTCGACGGCGATGGCGCCCATCAGCGGCCGCTTGCCCTTGTCGCGGTCGCCGCCGCATCCGACGACGCAAATGAGCTTGCCGGTTGCGAAGGGGCGCAGTGCGGTGAGCACGGCGGCGAGCGCCTCGGGCTTGTGCGCGTAATCGACGACGGCGAGCGCGCCGTCCACCTCCCCGACGATCTCGAGCCGACCTTTCACGCCGTGCAGATTCTGGAGGCTAGGCAGCACCCGACCAGCAGATTCGCCTGTCGCCACCGCAAGCCCGGCTGCGAGCAGCGCATTCGACGCCTGATACTCGCCCAATAGCGGCAGGCGCACGTCGTACACGCGGCCCTCGTGCCCAACCGACATGCGCTGTGCGAACCCTTCGCGCACCAACCGCTGCAGCTTGAGCCCCTCGCCCGCGCGGCCAACGGTCAAGACCCGACGCCCCCCGGCCGCCGCGATAACCTCGGCGCTCTCCTTGCTATCGGCATTGACCACGGCCACGCCGTCCTCGGGCAGCAACTCGCTGAAGAGACGCAGCTTGGCAGCCAGATAGGCCTCAATCGTCGGATGGTAGTCGAGATGGTCGCGGCCCAGATTGGTGAAGGCCGCAGCCTTGATCCTGACGCCGTCTAGCCGGTGCTGGTCGAGACCGTGCGAGGAGGCCTCGATCGCCAGATGCGTGACGCCTTCCTCCGCCAACTCGGCAAGTATCTTATGGAGGGTGAGGGGGTCCGGCGTCGTTAGCGAGCCGTAGAGACTGCCTTCCGGCTTGACGACTCCAATGGTGCCGAGCGAAGCCGCCTGGTGCCCGAGCGCGGCGAAAATCTGCCTGGTAAAGTCGGCGACAGATGTTTTCCCGCTGGTGCCCGTAACCGCGACCACGGTCGCAGGCTGGGCCACGAAGAAATTGGCGGCCATCAGGGCGAGCGCGCGGCGCGGATCCTGCACCCGCAACACGGGCACGCCGACATCCCCGACTTGCGCGTCGGTGCCAACCACTACGGCCGCAACTCCCTTTGCGACGGCATCGGCGATGAAGCGCGCGCCGTCAGCCTTGGTGCCGGAGATCGCAACGAATACGAACCCAGGCTCGACGCTGCGGCTGTCAGCGGAGAGGCCCGTGATCTCTAGGTTTCCGGCGTCCTCAGGAACGGTGACGTCGGCCCCTATGAGGGAGGAGAGGAGCATGGGGAGCCTGCTTGGCGCACGAGGGCGGCGGACGCCGTTAGGGTTGCGTCATCGAGCTTCATATTTTGCGGGCGAAGTGGCGTCAAACGCCATGCCGGGCATGGATGCGGTTTGGTCGGCCGGCATGATGCCGAGAAGCGGTCCGATACGGCCCACGATTTGCCCCGCCGTGGGCGCCGCATTGAGACCCGCAACCACCTCGCCGGACGCCGCCGCCGTAGGCTTTGGCTCGAACAATAGAACAAAAACGAGATACTTCGGCTCGTTCATGGGAAAAGCGGCGAGGAAGGACGAAATAACCGCTTTCTTGCGGTAGCCGCCGGGCCCTGGAATCTCGGCCGTGCCGGTCTTGCCCCCCACCAGATAGCCGGGAACGTCGGCGCGGTTTCCTGTGCCCGCCCGGTCAGCGACGTTGCGGCGCATCAGTTGCCTGAGGCTGGCGCTCGTTGCGGCCTCGATCAATGGGACGTTCACGTGCCCGGCGTCGGGCTGATGCTTGATGAAGGTCGGCAATACGCGATTGCCGCCGTTCAACAGCGCGCAGGCGGCGGCCGCGAACTGTAGCGGAGCAACGGCGAGCCCATGACCGAAGCCAATCGTCATTGTCTCGACCTCGCGCCAATGGTCAGGCACCTGAGGAGCGGCGACGGGACCTGCCTCTGTCTTTATCGGATCGAGAAGCTGCATCCGGCGCAGGAACGCCTGTTGGTGCTCAGGACCAGCCATCACGGCGAGCTTGGCAGCGCCCACATTGGAGGAATGGATGAAAATCTCGGCCACCGACAACGGCCGGCCCAGAGGATGCAGGTCTTTGATAGTAAAGCGACCCGCGGTGAGCGGCGCGCGCACGTCGACTTGCGTATCGACCGTGACGAGGCCTGCGTCGAGCGCCATGGCGACGGTCGCCGTCTTGAATACGGAGCCAAGCTCGAAGGTGCTGCCCGCGACCCTGTCGGCGCGGCGCGGCTCCAGGCTCATCGAGGGATAGGCCGGATCGACCTCGGGCAGGGATGCCGATGCCAGAATCTCGCCCGTCTTGATGTCGAGCACGAGTCCGGCCGCGCCCTTCGCCTCGAAGCGCTCGACCGCGCTCTCCAGCTCGGCCTCGACGGCGTGCTGCACGCCGATGTCGAGCGACAGACGCACGGGCGCCCGCTCGGCAAGCGTCGCTCCCTCCACCGCCTCGACGCCGACCACCTCGTCGACATAGCGCTCGATGCCGGCGACGCCTTTGTTGTCGATGTTGACGTAGCCGAGCACGTGGCCGGCAAGCGCGCCTCCGGGATAGGCGCGGCGTAGCTCGCGCCGGAAGTCGAGACCCGGCAGGCCGAGGTTGTGCACGGCCTGCGCCGTCTTGGGCGAGAGCCCACGCCGGATCCACACGAAGCGGCGGGAGCGGTCGGAGAGATCCTTCCTCAGCGCGTCTCCGTCGAGATCCGAGAACACGGTGCGCAGCTTTTCCACCACCTCGTCGCGATCGAGCACGTGGGCGGGATCGGCGAACAGCGAGTATGCCTCGACGTCGGTGGCGAGTAGCCGTCCGTTGCGATCGACGATGTCGGGGCGAGCAAAGCTCTGATCGACCGTAGCGGCGAACGAGGAGGACAGCTCGAACTGGCCCGAAAGCGCCAGTCGTACGAGCTGAGCCGCCACCGCGGCAAACGCCAGCAGGACGACCAGCATTGCAATGAGGGTGCGTAAGGGGCGATTGGCGCCCGTCGGACGCTCGTCACCGGGCGGCTGACCCCATCGCTGCGAGGCGGAACTAGCCATCTCAGTTCCTCCGCACCGAGCCGGTCAGAAGCTCCTCTTTCTCACCGAGCGCTCTCGCCACGGCCTCTTCCGGGCTCGCTACGAGTTGCCGCTCGGAAGTAGGCACCAGTCCCTGTGCCCGCGCCAAGGGCTCGATGCGCTCGGGCCGCGCAAGATGCGCGCGCTCCGCCTTCAATACGGCGATGTCGCCGCGCGCGTTTTCGATCGCGCGCTCCTTCTCCTGGAGGCGCTGATCCATCAACCGCGTGTCGTAATTGATGCCATAGAGCACAAAGGCGCTCGCCAGCGTGAGCGCCATGATCCCGAGGTTCAGCGTACGCATCGACACCCCTCCAACGCGTCCTACGACGAGACCGACGGCAAACCTGCGAGGATCGCATCGAGCGGCCAGGCTGGCGCCTCGGTGCGCACTGCGACCCTTGCCCGTGCCGATCTGGCGCGCGGGTTCACCTGCAGTTCTCCTTTCGAAGGAGTTAACGGACGGGGGTTAACAATCCGGAAACTTGGCGGCTCGGATTTTATGGATTGTTCGGGAAGGTGCCGGGAGGCACGCGCCTCCTTGCCCGCGCGCTCGGCCAAAAACCTTTTCACTATGCGGTCTTCCAGCGAGTGGAACGTTACGACCACCAGCCGCCCGCCAGGCTTCAGACATCGTTCGGCAGCGCCGAGCCCACGTGCCAGCTCGCCAAGCTCGTCGTTCACGTAGATGCGCAACGCCTGGAAGGTGCGAGTGGCCGGGTGGCGGCCGTCGGCCTTGCGTCCACCGAGCACCCGCGCGACGAGATCGGCGAGGGCCTTGGTGGTCTGCAGCGGCGCGTCGGCTCTTGCCGCAACAATGGCGCGGGAGATCGCGCGGGAGCGGCGCTCCTCGCCGAGCACGTAGAAAATATTCGCGAGCGTTTCCTCATCGGTCTTGTTGACGACATCTGCGGCCGTCGCGCCGTGACGCGACATGCGCATGTCGAGCGGTCCGTCCGTTTGAAAGGAGAAGCCGCGCTCGGGCTGGTCGAGTTGCATGGAGGAGACGCCGATATCCAGCACCACGCCGTCGACAGGGGCGAAGCCCTCCCGCTCAGCGACGACGTCCAGAGTGCTGAAAGGCGCCTCGACCGCCGTCAATCGCCCGGGAAATGCTGCGCCGATCTCATCGGCGCGCGCGATCGCGGTCGGATCCCGGTCTATCGCCAGAACACGGCAGCGGGCCGCTTCGAGAACGCCGCGCGTATAGCCGCCAGCTCCGAACGTGCCGTCGATGTAGGCTTCGCCGTTCTTTGGATCTAACTGCGCGAGAACCTGCGAAAGCAGCACGGGGACGTGATGCGCGGACTCTGGCTCAGTGGGTGTACCCACTGGCCGGTCGCGTCGCACCATCATCCCCGTGCTCCTTCGCTTCCGTCATCCCCCGAAGAGGATTGACGGTTCCCCGCGCCGAAGAGCTTTCGAGTGTGTTGCACTTTTTCACGTGCGCGCTCGCGCCGATCGGCGAAGCGGCCAGGCTCCCACATCTGAAACTTGTCACCAAGGCCGACAAACGTGACCTGGGTGGTGAAGCCGGCGTGCGCACGAAGGTTCTCAGGAAGGCTGATGCGGCCGTCCCCATCAATCGTGAGGACTTGGACATCGCCGTAGAGCGCGACAGAGAGCTCATCGCGCTCGTCCGAATAGTCCGGCAGGCCCGCGAGAAGCCCATCGATCTTTTTCGCAAGTCTTTCGCCGCCTGCATCGAGTGCCGGAGCCTCGAGTGCGGGGTAGCAGTAGATGCCTCCGGCGCTGCCGTGGGCATAGCCGTCGCGCTCGAGAACGGCGCGAAAGGGCGCAGGGATCGAAACGCGGCCTTTGGCGTCGATCTTGTTTGTGAATGTCGAGACAAAGCGCTCCATCCCCCTCGTATCCTCGCGCACTAAGTCACTGACACTACTGCATTTTTAAACCCGTCCCACCGGCGGGGCCGTGGCGGTCGCCCGGGCCTTGGCCCTCTTTATTCAAGGCCGGCGCCCTGCCACGTTCCCTGCCCGGTGCGGACGGGCACTCATGGGATCGCATGGGATTTTCTGGTCGTCAATGGTCTCTTAACCAATTTTCGTGGGCAGACGCCATATTCGCATGGGCGCAAAGGCCGGGGATAAGGGGGACAGCGGGGAAAACCTGCATCCGCCGCCCCTTCCGGGGTCGTGGTAGAATTGCCACCGCGCGAGGGAAATTGTGGGGGGCGTGGGGATGACGGCGTGCAGCCGGCCGGCGGGCCGACGGGTTCAATGCGCAACCCTGCGCGCCGCAGCCGCCAAAGTGATTCTGAAAGCCCTGCTGGCGGCGATCATCGCCACGATGTACACAGCCGGCGCGCACGCCAAGGCCTACCGAATCGCTCTGCACGCACCCGGCCAGGCGCCCACCATCCTCTACGCGGAGGAGTACGGACACGGGCAGCCCATCCTGCTCGTGCACGGGCTCGGCGCCTCGACCTTCACCTGGCGCCACATCGTGCGCCCGCTCGCACGGCACAATCGCGTCATCGCGCTCGACCTCAAGGGCTTCGGCCGCTCCGACAAACGCTTCGGCACGCGCTATTCCGCCGCCGACCAGGCCGCCCTCGTCGCCGCCTTCATCGCCAAGCGCAACCTCGACGGCGTGATCCTCGTCGGCCATTCGTTCGGCGGCACGGTGGCGCTGCTCACCGCGCTCAGGCTCGCGCGCGAGCCGTGGCGCATCGCGCGCCTCGTCGTCATCGACGCGCCCGCGCTCAAACAGGACTACGGCGCCGCCGCCGAGCTCTTACGCATCCCCGGACTTCCCTACGTCGCCATGACGATCACGCTGCCCGAGCTCATGGCGCGGCTCCTGCTACGCGCCGTCAGCGCGCCGGGACGCGTGGTGCCTGAGCGCGATATCCGCGGCTATGCGGCGCCCTTCTATGACCTGGGCAGCCGCCACGCCTTCATCGAAACGGCGCAGGCGATCTTCGAGCACAACCGCCGCGGCATGGGCAAACGCTACCGCGCGATTCCTCAGCCGACGCTGCTCGTGTGGTGCCGGCGCGATCGCATCGTGCCGCTGCGGACGGGTCGCAGGCTTGCCCGCCTCCTGCCCAACGCCAGGCTTGCGGTGCTGGGCGGATGCAATCATCTTCCCCAGGACGAGGTGCCGGGCGCGCTGCTGGCCAAGCTGCGGCCGTTCATAAACCCCTGATTTATCGGCAAAACTCGCAACCCAGCGCAACGGGCCGGGCCGAGCCACAGACGATCCAGCGACGAAGGAGACGGCAATGGCAGACGCGCGCGCCCCGAACGTCCGCTCGATGTGCGCCATCGGCCAGCGCGGCCAGCTCGGCCTCCACGGCGTGCTGCCGTGGGAAGGCAACAAGGGGCCCGAGTACAAGGCCGACGTCGCGCGCTTCTTTGAGGAGACGCGCGGGCACGTGATCATGGCGGGCCCGAAGACCACCGGCGCCATCCCCGACTTCGCGCGCGCCGACCGCACCATCGTGGTGCTGCGCTCGCACATGGTGCCGGAGGAGATCCTGGCTCAGTACGCCGACCGCGTCGTCTTCATCGGCGGCGGCCCGCCGGTGTGGGACGTGTATGCGCCCTTCATCCAGCACTGGGACGTGACGCGACTGCCCTACGACGGCGAGGCCGACCGCTGGTTCAATCCAGCGTGGCTCGTCGCCGCGCAGGGCAAGACGTGAGGAGGCTTAGCTCAGCTTCAGCGGCAGCAGCGACGGCCGCCCCAGTAGCCGCGCGGATAATAGCGCACGCCGCGCGGGTAGCCGCGGAAGCGGCGCGGGTAGTACGTGCCCTGCGGACCGACGATGTAGCCCGGCGGACAATAGCGATAGAGCGGGCGCGGGTAGTAGGCGTAGGCCGGCGGCACGACGTAGACGACGGGCGGCCCGTAGTAGCGGCGCGGGTAGAGCGGCGCGTAGTCGCGATACCAACGATAGCTCCGCCAAGCGGCGGCCGGTTCGACGCTGACGGCGAGCGTCGAGAAGCTCGCCACCGCGATAGTGAGTGCCAGGAACGCCTTACGCATGTCGCCCTCCGATGAATTTGGCGGCGACGCTAGTCCTCATCGTTTGCGGAGGGCTTGCAGAATTAGCGACAATTCGCGCGACGGATCGGACGTGGTTAAGCGCGGGTTTGCGCGCGGCAAAAAACGCGACCGAAGGCGTCGGCGACGCGCGATGTGTTGCATCGGCAGCGTTGCGCTGTGGTGCCAAACCGTCACCCGTCAAAGCGCTATGCCAGCGCGTCATGAGGCGACAAACCGGCATGCCCGGCGGACAAGGCGGCATGCCAGGGAGAGAAGACGATATGCCGGGGGCGTTAGCGGAGGCGGGGAGTTTCGAGCGGGGATAAGGGGGAGCAACTTGGTTGGGAAGCGGACGTGCGCGGCGGGAGCACGGTTGAGCCCGGTGGCGCGATGCCGTGTTCGAATGCTCTGGTCCGCTAGGCCATCAATAGCCGCCGTCGGCCAAATGGAGCGATGGACGCCTCACTGATCGTCGGCTCAGTGCGCAAGACCGGACGCCTCGTCACTATCGATACCGGCTATGTGCGCTACGGGATCGGAAGCGAGATCGTTGCCAGTGTGAGCGCGGAGGCCTTTGGCTCACTGCGCAGCGCCCCTTTGCGTCTGGGTCTACCGGACTATCCCACGCCGAGTTCGCGTGGCATGATCGCCAATTACTACCCGAATGCTGATAGCATTATCGAACGTGTGGGGACGCTCGTCGGGGTGGCCCGCGGGCCTCTCGATGCGGCACTTGCGACACTTTCCGAGCAACGCAAGAGCATCCCCATCGACGTGCCAGACCCCTTTTTCAAGGGCCCGTTCTGATCGAAACGCGGTCACAGCTCAATTTTGTCGCTGGGCCTCAGCGCAAGCCCGATCGGAGACATGTCCGCTTCGGGTCGATTTTGTTGATAAAGTCGCCTGGAAGATCGGCGCGGCGGTGAGACCGCCTCGATTTTTGCCGCCCGACGCCAGGGGCGGTCTGTAACGCGCCTCACTGACGCCACCTACGCTGACGCGACACACGCGGCTCTGTGATCGGGCGGCGGCCGGATAATGAGCTTTGCGAGCTTGCGCAGGTTCTGCGCCGTGGCGGCGAGCAGAAACTCATCCCTGGCACCACGTGGCCCGCGTAGGCGCAACCGGTCGAGGCGCAGGATGCGTTTCAGATGGGCGAACTGCATCTCGACCTTCTTGCGATCACGGCGTGACTGCGCGTAGGCCTCGGTGCCGAACAAAGATCGGGCGACGTCGCGCGCCGCCTCGTAGACGCTGCGCGGGATCTTGCGCACGGGCTCCTTCGGGCAGCAGCGCGGCTTCAGCGGACAGCTGCGACAGTCGGCCGTGGCACCCCGATAGAGCCGCTGCTCGTCGTTGACGATCGTGCCGCTGGTCCTGAGTGCCTTGTTGGCCGGGCAGATGTAGACATCCTCGTCCTCATCGTAGCGGAAGTCGGCTCGGCTGAAGCTGCCGTCCTCGCGCGCCGACTTGTCGATGACGGGGATGTGCGGAGCGATACCTTTCTCCTCGACCAGCCAGTTGAGCATGGGCGCCGAGCCGTAGGCTGTATCAGCGGCGAGTAGCTTCGGCTTCAGACCGAAGCGTTGCTGTGTGCGCTCAATCATGGTGCGCGCGGCACCGACCTCGGCCTGGCGGATGGCGCGAGAAGCCTCCACGTCAAGGATGATGCCGGCCTTCACGTCGATCAGGTAGTTGTCGGCGTAGGCGAAGAACGCAGCGCTCTTCATTGCTCCCGTCCACTGGGCTGCCGGATCGGACGGCGAGACGAACTTAGGGGTGACCTCGCTCGCCGCGCCGAAGGCCGCATCGTCGAGCGTCGCCAGATACTCCTTCACGGCGTGGCTCGCCGTTGCTGGATCACGCTCTTTGCTCCATTCAGCACCGGGGATTGAGCGGCCCTTGTTGGCGTCGGCCTCGATGAGGCTCGCGTCAACGGCGAACCCATCTCCACCGACGAGGCCGGCCGTAATGCAGGCGAGCACAACGCGCTCAAAGATGTGGCGCAACACATCGCTATCGCGGAAGCGCCCGTGCCGGTTCTTGGAGAACGTCGAGTGGTCGGGAACCTTGTCGTCGAGGTCAAGACGGCAGAACCAGCGGAACGTCAGCCGGTCGGCGACCTCTTCGCACAGTCGGCGCTCCGAGCGGATGCCGTAGCAATACCCCACGATGAGCATGCGAATGAGCAGCTCGGGATCGACCGATGGCCGCCCGGTGTGGCTATAGTGCTCGGCGAGCTTACGGCGCAGATCGCCAAGCGCGGTTGCTGCGAACACATCGATGCGGCGGAGAAGATGATCGGCTGGGACGCGCTCGTCGAGGTGGAACTCGTAGAAGAACCGCGCCTGGTCCGCCGTCTGCCATCCCATCATCGCCAGCCTCCGTCGCTGCCCCTCCCACGGAATCACTGTTCGCTGGCGTCCTCAACGGACTTCTTCAACACAATCGGTCAGAAGCGGCCATCTCGTGCTCTGGTTGACAGGCTGCTAGTCCCCAAACAGCGGACATATGAGGCATCCGGTGTCGGACCGGGGTCAGACACCGCGCTCATTGAGTCTCCGTGCCTTCCCGCTTGACGCCCGCGCGTCGCATCGACGATCGCTGCCGAGGATCAGCGAACAGGTCGCCGCGCTGGCGCAAGCGGCGATCGAAGCGCGGATCTTTCCCGGTTGCGTCTTCGGCGTGATCGGCGACGGGGCCACGTGGTGCGCGCCTGCAAGCGGCCGTCGGAGCTTGCCATAAGCACGCGTCGGTAGACCGGCAGTTTTGGCCGGTCGGCTGCGGCTTCCGCCTCTCCAATGCTAGATCGGCCGACTTCGCTTGCGGATCGAGCGCAGCAATTGCCCGCGTGAGCGAGGCTGCACAAACATTTGCCACGGTTGTCTCGCAATGCGGGACCTGATCTTTAGCGAATCGGCCAGCATCACATGCTACGGAAGAAGCGTCCTCTCCGCGTTGCAGCCCCCGCGATGGCCGCAGGTTGGCGGCTGGCGCTGCCGGCTTTGGTCGGTGCCGCCGTGACCCTGATCGTCAATGTCGCGACTGTGCCGACGGCGGATGCCAAGTCTCCCGGCACCCGCTACTGCTTCCATGGGCTTTGCTACCGCGTCGGCACACTGGCGCAGACGGATACCCTTGTCGGCTGGCGCGGCTACGTCATCGCGTCCTATTACGACAGCTGCCATCGGGACCGCTTGAACCCTTGCGGGCTCACGAGCTCAGGCGCCGTCTTCCGCGCCGATCTCCCCGACAATGCCGCAAGCCCGCTGCTGCCGGACGGCACCGTGATCCTGGCCTACAATCCCAAGACCGGCGACGCATCCGTGCTGCGGATCAACAACGCCGGCCCCTACAGTGGCAAGCGCAAGCTCGACGTATCGCGCGCCGCCGCGGACAAGCTCGGCTTCCTCAAGCAGGGGACGGCGCCACTCGTCATCACCGTCCTGCAATCTCCGACACGGTCCGAGGCGACCTATGCGAGGCGGCGCGTGTACCCGAAGGTTCCGGGCTACCTCGGCACGTTCGCGACCGTCGACATCGCGCTCAAGACGGCGGAAGAGCGCTTCGACGTCCGTGACGAGGGCGAGGCCGACGAGATTGACGCGGCCCTGGATGGTTCCGCGCTGGAGACGGCCTCCGTTCCCGCGCCCCAGCTCGCGGTGTCGCCATCGCTCGCGCGCGAGCTGGTGATGTTGCGCTTGCCCCCGCGGCCGGTGCGGAGGACTCAGGACGTGCAGCTCGTGCAGGGTCCGCGGCTCGTGAGCCGAGGTCCGCGGCTTGTGCAGGGCCCGCGTCTCGTGAGCCGAGCCGCCTTCATGGAACAGGAGCCGCCTGCACCAGCCGATGCGACGGACGACTTCCTGTCGGGTCTGTGGCGGTATCTGCTCATGCCAAGCGCGCCGGACGGCGGCAACTGATCGGCGCCGGCCGGAGCGGCCCCGCCGCAGGTTTCTTCCGCAGCAGGTATTGACGCCCCCGCGTCGTCTCATCGACGATCGCTGCCGATGATCAGCGAACACGTCGCGGCGCTGAGCTAATTCAGCATGTGCCGCCTTTAGCGGGCAGCCACTTTTGCGGCGGGCATTGGGTCGACTACCAACATCGGCGCGCTGGCCTGCCCTGCTGTCGGTGCGCGCCCGGCTGATGCGCTAAGCTCCTGCCAAGCGGGCAGCTCGATGTGGAAGATCGTTCCGCCACCAACAGCATCATCGAAGCCCACCTTGCCGCCGAGCCGCTCGACGATCTGCTTCACGATGCTGAGCCCAAGACCGGTTCCGCCCTTGTGGCGCGTGTTCGTGGCATCGGCCTGGGCAAATCGCTCAAAGATGAGGGGCTTGAAGTCGGTGGGAATGCAGAGACCGTAGTTCCGCACCGAGATGCGTACGACGTCAGCCACATTCTCGATCTTCACCACCACGTCTTGATCCGCCGGCGAAAACTTGATTGCGTTGGACAGAAGGTTGGTGATCGCTTGGGTCAGCCGGTCCGGATCGGCCCGCACATCGCGGACGGACCCAGCATCTTCTAGGCGCAGTCCCACGCGATGACCGTCGGCGAATCCGCGGTTCGCCTCGAGAGATTTCTCAACAAGCGATAGGACATTGACGCGGTCGTAAATGTACTCGACGAGCCCGGAAGCGGATTTGTCCATATCGAGAATGTCGTTGACGAGCCGTACGAGTCTCAAGCAGTTGGAATGCGCGATGACAAGAATGCGCTTCGCAGGTTCTGGCAGCTCGCCCGCCGCGTTTGTCATGAGGAGGCCCAGCGCGCCGGATATGGACGTCAACGGCGTGCGTAGCTCATGGCTCACCGTCCCAACAAATTCGTCCTTCAATCGCTCCAAGCGGCTGCGCTCGTAAGCATAGCGCAGGGCTCGCGAGAGACCGCGCACGTCAACTTCACCCTTTATGAGAAAGTCTTGGGCCCCTTGCTGCAGGGCCTGCGTTGCCACGTCATCGTCGTCCAGGCCGGTCAGCACCACCAACGGCACGCCTGCCGCGGCTGCGTGCGCTCGCTTTATCGCCTCGAGCCCTGCGCAATCGGGCAATCCCAGGTCGAGCAAGATCATGTCAACTGTATGCGCTGCGAGATACGTCTCGGCTTCACGCATGCTCTCCACATGCACTAATGCGATGTCGTGCCCTTCTACCGCGCCGACCATCTCTTGAAGCAGACGGGCGTCTCCGGGATTGTCTTCTACCAGGAGAATATCGTGCAAGATTTTCATGGTCATCCGCTCTGTTGATGCTGCGGGAGCTTGACCTTGGTCAGCCAGAAATCATTGATACTGCGCACGAGGCCTTCAAATTCCTCCAGCTGCACGGGCTTGCTGAGGTAACAGTTCGCCTGGAGCTGATAGCTCTTCACGATATCTGCTTCGGCGTCGGACGTTGTCAGGATGACTGTGGGGATCGATTTTAAGCTAGCGTCCTCCTTGATGTGAGCCAGCACCTCGCGGCCATCCATCTTGGGAAGGTTTAGGTCCAGCAGAATAATATCGGGGCGAGGAGCACTAACGTGGGCGCCTTCGCGTTTCAGAAACGCCATAGCTTCCACGCCATCAGGTGCGACGTGCAAATGGATCGACAAATTCGCATCGCGAAAGGCTTCCTGGGTCAGCCGGACATCTCCAGGACTATCCTCGACCAAGAGCACCTCGATGGGCATGTCGCATCTCTCCAAGGGATTTCATGACTGATCATCGATTTCATCCAAGGAAAAGCGAAACGTAGAGCCGTGTCCAGGCTCGGATTCGACGGAGATATTGCCGCCGTGCCTCTCAACAATTTTCTTGCAGATGGCCAAGCCAATCCCGGTGCCGGCGAACTCGTCCCGTTTATGCAGCCGCTGAAACATTCCGAAGATCTTGTCGAAGTATTGCGCATCGATTCCTAGCCCGTCGTCTTGCACAGAGAATACCCACTGCGGTCCGCCATTCTTGGCGGCTGCGATGTGCACATTCGGCACTTTGTCGTCGTGGTACTTGATGGCATTGCCGACGAGATTCTGGAACAGCTGCGTCAGCTGCATTTCGTCGGCCATGACCATGGGGAGAGGATCGTGCGTCACTGATGCGCCGCTTTCTTCAATGGCTCCCCGCAGATTTCTGAGCGCGATCTTCAGTGCATCCTCACTGGATGTATTGTGGAGCTCCTTGCCCTTCGATCCGACACGGGAATAGGCGAGAAGATCCTGAATCAGCCGCTGCATGCGGCTCGCCCCGTCCACCGCGTAAGCAATGAACTCATCGGCGTCGGCGTCCAGCTTTCCTTTATAGCGTCGGGATAGAAGCTGGGTGTAGCTCGACACCATCCGCAGCGGCTCCTGCAAATCGTGGGACGCAATGTAGGCAAACTGTCCCAGTTCCTCATTCGAGCGGTTGAGCTCCTGAATTTTCTGCAGCAGATCGGCTGCGGCCTTCTTGCGCACGCTGATGTCGCGGATCGCCGCCGTCACCAAGGTTCCTTCGGCGCTTTCCAGCGGGCTGAGCATGATCTCGATGGGAAACTCACTGCCGTCCTTGCGCTGCGCAACGAGCTCAATGCCGGTGCCGATCTGCTGGGCGAGGGCGTCTTCGTCAGAGCGCAGGTCGTCCGCGATCAGCCGCTCTGCGAAGCCTTCTGGAATGATGTTTGTGACCCGCTGTCCCAGCAGCTCGTCGCGGCGGTAGCCGAACTGCTTTTCCGCCTGCACGTTGAGCAGAACGATCTCTCCGGTCGTGTTCACCACGACCATCGCGTCCGGCGCCGCCTCCAGAAGTCCGCGGTAGCGGCCCTCCATCTGCGCCAGGTGCTAGTTCCGCAGCCTTGCGCACGCTGATGTCGCGGATCGCCGCCGTCACCAGGGTTCCTTCGGCGCTTTCCAGCGGGCTGAGCATGATCTCGATGGGAAACTCGCTGCCGTCCTTGCGCTGCGCAACGAGCTCAATGCCGGTGCCGATCTGCTGGGCGAGCGCGTCTTCGGCGGAGCGCAGGTCGTCCGCGATCAGCCGCTCTGCGAAGCCTTCTGGAATGATGTTTGTGACCCGCTGTCCCAGCAGCTCGTCGCGGCGGTAGCCGAACTGCTTTTCCGCCTGCACGTTGAGCAGAACGATCTCTCCGGTCGTGTTCACCACCACCATCGCGTCCGGCGCCGCCTCCAGAAGTCCGCGGTAGCGGCCCTCCATCTGCGCCAGATGCTGTTCCGCGGATTTGCGCACGCTGATGTCGCGGATCGCTGCCGTCGCCGGCTGCGCTTTCCGATCCCGCACGAACTTGTTGGTCATTGCATACCCGATCAAACTTCCGCACAGCACTGGGTCGATTTACGCAGGTGACGCTGAATTCGCAGATGCATGCGCTCGCCAAGAGGACAGGCGAACGGCGTTTAATCGCCAACTTCGAGCGAACATGACGGCAGCCACTGTTAAGTGGCTGGCCACTTCTCTGTGATGTCGAATGGATTTTAGGGCTGATCGCGCGAAGACGATCGCGGGAAGAGCGCGGAAAACCCCGGCTCGATCAGGGAGCAACAGGCTCCCTTGCTAGGTCGATGATTTCTACACGCCATGTATGTACGGCGGGTCACATCCCAGTCGACAATTTGAACTGGATTGTCGCAAGGGCACGCCCATTGATATCGATCGCGCGGACATTGAGGCATCCGCGGTGTCAGCCCCGGAGGGGCTGACACCGCACACATTGATCCTGTGTGCTCCCCGCTTGACGCCCCCGCGTCGTCTCATCGACTATCGCTACCGATGATCAGCGAGCACGTCGCCGAGCTGGCGCAAGAGGCAATCGAGCAGCGGATCTTTCCCGGCTGCGTCGTGGGCGTGACCGGCGACGGGGGCCACGAGGTACGCGCCTTCGGGGCCCCGACCTACGACAGCAGCGTGCGCATTTCCGAGCGCAGCATCTACGACGTCGCCTCCCTCACCAAGACCATCGTCACCGCAACGCTGGTGCACCAGCTGATCGACGAGGGGCGCTGCGCGCTCGACGATCCGGTCGCCAAGTACATTCCCGAGTTCGCGGCAGGCGGCAAGGACGGGGTGCGGATCGCGCACCTGTTGAGCTACACGGTGCAACTCGATTACGCGTACGTCGACGACTGGAAAGGGGATACGTCGCTGTGGACGTTCCCCGAGCTTCTGCGGATGTACTACGCGAGCCCGCTCAAGACCGCGCCGGGCGAGTCGTATCTCTATACCGACGCCACCGCGATGCTGCTGGGGGAGCTGATCCGCCGCATCGCCGGGCGGGATCTCGAGGCGCTGGCGCAGGAGCGGATCTTTGCGCCGCTGGGGATGGGCTGCTCGACGCTCGATCCCGCATCGCTGGAGAAGGACCGCATCGTGCCGACCGGGTATCGCCCCGACGGCGCGCTCATCTGGGGCGTGCCCAACGACGAGAAAGCGGACGTCGCCTACGCTGCGGGCCTGCAGTCGGGTCTCGCCGGTCTGTTCTCCACCGTGCCCGACATTTTGCTTTGGATCGGAATGGTGCTCGGCGGCGGCCGGATGAACGGAAGCGCGATCCTGAGCCCGCGCGCGGTGCAGCTCATGACGCGCGACTATTATCCGCAAAGACCGTTCCGCAGCGCGCTCGGCTGGGGCGACGGCCCCACCTTCGAAGCGCTCGACGGCGCCGGCGGACCGGCCATCCTCGCCAAAGGCGGGTTCACCGGGTGCTTCATGATCGGCGACATGGCCACGAAGAAGGCAGTCGTTTTGCTGTCGAACAGGGTGCACCCCGAGCGGCCGGCGGATCTGGCGCCTTGGAAGGCGTTCCGCAAGGCGATCGTTCGGGATGTTTTTGGCTAGGCCAGCTCGGCCAGCAGGCACCGCAAAACGCCGACGTCGAAACGTGCTTGAAGCGCTGCGTGCGCCGGCTCGAGCTTGCCGGTCTCCAGCGTGTCGAGCCGCTCGAAGACGGATAGCACCTCGTCGATGTCGGCGTCCTCGAGCTCCAGTACGTCGCGCGCCTCGATCACGCCCTTTTCGATGGCCGCAGCGAAGTGCTCGTAGACGGTGTCGGCGTCGAGCTGACGCTTCGCCGCGATCGCTGCGATATCGAGGCCCGTCTTATGCAGCGCCAGCGACTGGTTGACGGTCGCCGACAGGCCGTTGGCAGGCAGCGGTGCAGGCACACTTTCCGGTACTGCGCCGGCCTCGTGCGCGGCAATCGCTGCGAGCAGCGCGGCGCCGTAGCGGGCAATCTTGCTGTTCCCCAGCCCCGTGATGCCGTGCAGCGCGGCTTCGTCCTTGGGCCGCACAGCGGCGAGCTCGGCCAGCGTCACGTCGGTGCAGATGATGTAGGGCGGCAGCTTGGCGTCGCTGGCGAGCTGCAGCCGCAGCGCGCGCAAGGCCTCGAACAACGGCCGGTCGGCGTCGGCAACCGCCATCGCGCTTTTGCTCTGGCGCTTCGCTTTCGCGCGGCTCTCCTTCGGGGCGACGCGCACGAGAAAGCGCTCCTCGCCGCGCAGGATGGGGCGCGCGGCGTCGGTGAGGATCAGCGTGCCGTAGCCGTCGTCGTCGCCGGTCAGGTGTCCGGCCGCGGCGAGCTGGCGATAGACGCCCTTCCACGTCGCCTCGTCGGTCTCCTTGCCAACGCCGAACACCGGCAGCTTGTCGTGGCCGGCGCGCACGACGCGCTCGTTAGCGCGCCCCATCAGCACGTCGACGAGGTAGGTGGCGCCGAAGCGTTGACCGGTGCGGTAGGCCGCCGACAGCGCCTTCTGCGCCAGCACCGTGCCGTCGATGGTCTGCGGCGGGCTGATACAGTTGTCGCAGTTGCCGCACGGCTCGCTGCGCCGCTCGCCGAAATAGGCGAGCAGGGCCTGGCGGCGGCAGCTCGGCAGCTCGCACAGCCCGATCAGCGCATTCAGCTTCTGGCGCTGGACCTGCTTGTAGGCCTCCGAGCCGTCGCTCTGCGCGATCCACTGGCGCAGCTGCATCAGGTCCTGCAGGCCGTAGGCGAGCCAGGCATTGGCAGCGAGGCCGTCGCGGCCGGCGCGGCCGGTCTCCTGGTAGTAGGCCTCGATGGTCTTGGGCAGGTTGAGGTGGGCCACGAAGCGCACGTCCGGCTTGTCGATGCCCATGCCGAAGGCGATGGTGGCGACGACGATGACGCCGCTGTCGGCGCGAAACCTTTCCAACACGTCGCGCCGCACGCCGGCAGCGAGACCGGCGTGATAGGCGAGCGCCGTGCGCCCCTTGCGCTTGAGCCACGCCGCAGTTTCCTCCACCGACTTGCGCGACAGGCAATAGACGATGCCGGCGTCCTCGCCGTGCTCGGCCTCGATGAACTGCCACAGCCGCTCGCGCGCGCCCATGCCGCCCATATCGGAGATGGTGTAGCGGATGTTGGGCCGGTCGAAGCTGGCGATGAAGCGGCGCGCGGCATCGAGCTTGAGCTCGGTGACGATCTCCTCGCGCGTGCGCTCGTCGGCGGTGGCGGTGAGCGCGATGCGCGGGACGTCAGGGAAGCGCTCGGCCAGAACCTTGAGCTGGCGGTATTCGGGGCGGAAGTCGTGTCCCCACTGGGAGACGCAGTGGGCCTCGTCGATGGCGAACAGGGCAAGCTCAGTGCGTTCCAGCAGCGCCAGCGTGCGCTCCTGCAGCAGCCGCTCCGGCGAGACATAGAGGAGATCGAGGCCACCCGCGGCGACGCGACCTTCGAGTGCGGTCTGCTCGCGATAGTCGAGCGTGGAATTGAGGAACGCGGCGCGGACGCCGACCTGGGTCAGCGCCTCCACCTGGTCCTGCATCAGCGCGATGAGCGGCGAGACGACGATGCCGGTGCCGGGGCGCACGAGCGCGGGGATCTGGTAGCACAGCGACTTGCCGCCGCCGGTGGGCATGAGCGCCAGGGCATCGCCGCCGGCGATGACGGTGGCGATGATGTCGGCCTGATGCGAGCGGAATTGCCGGAACCCGAACACGTCGGCCAGCACCTGGCTCGCGCGATCGAGGGAGACCGGGGACTGAACGAGCTTGCGCGCCGCGGTGCGAGACATCGCCCCTCTTGCCACTCTGCTGCCGAACCTTGCCCTCGGTAGCGCGATTCGAGGGTGCGATCACCGCGTCTGCCGGGCATTGGCGCTCAGCTGTCGCGCCAAAAGCACGCAAAACGCAATGATGATGACAACGAGCGGTGTGAGCACCACCGCCATCACGGTCATCGCCTCGCGCCCTCCGTCGGGAACGAGCGAGACGCTGTGCGGATTTTCGGCGTCGAAATAGAGCGTGAGAGAGCGCCCGGGCGGCCACTTGCCGATTTGCGCCTCGGCGACGGAGTACTCGGGATCGTGGAAGACGTCGCTCGCCGTTTCGTAGGTTTTCCCGTCGACCTCATAGGTCGAGTCGACCCGGAGCGCCCACTGCGGCGTGCCGGGACGCGTTGACTCGATATGCGCACCCTGCACCGTCGCTTCGACGCGGCGCCAGTCGTCCGGATAGAGAAGGGCCACGGCCGAGCCCACGACGAGCATCGCTCCTGCGACCACCGCCAGCGCAAGCAGCACGAACTTCAGGCGCAAAGGCGAGGATCGCATCGCGTTACCTTCTGGGAGAGACCAGGACGCATCAGATACGGCCTTATGGGCTGATTGCAAGCCCGAGCAGACACACCGCCGACCGGGGCATGCGTCGCTCGCGCGCGTTTCAATCGGGACGCGCTTTGCCGTAACATCCCGGTGGAAGCGGAGGGACGCGCCATTCCGATCAACGTGCTGTGCTGGGACGGGTTCGACGACCCGCTCCTCCTGGAGGCGTACGGGCCCGCCGGCGGAGAGCGCGTGCACGCGCAAGGCCACGTCAGCGACTTCGACGCCTACCAGCGCGTGCTCGCCGAGCCGGCCAAATGGGACGTCCTCAATATCAACAGCGCGTACGTTCGCGATGCGCTCTACCCTGAAGGCCTGATCCGGGAGCTCGACGCGGAAAAGCTCGGCGGTCTTGGGCATGCTGAGGCGATGCCGCCCGCCTTCCGTGACTTGGAGCAATGGGCGCACACGGCCGACGGCAAGACGATCGGCGTGTGCCAGCGGTTCGGGCCCTTCAACATGGTCGTCGACACCGCGGCGATCTCGCTTGCGACGGCCGAGGACCAGGGCTTCGACCTCGCCGCCGACGCGAGCAACGACCGCCGCTACGGCATTCTCGCCTACGACGACTTTAACGTGCTCCACATCGCCATCGCCAGCGGCCTCGACCCGTTCGAGGCGCTGTCCGAGGCGGCGTTCGCCGGCGTTCGCTGCCACGGCGGAGCGGTGGTTTGCCGGCGCGCGCATGGTGACGCGCGACCATCGCGCGCTCAACCAGGCCCTGCTCGACGGCGAGATCAGGTGCTACCTGGGCGGCGGCATCTACACGGTGTCGTGCGCGCGCCGCGATGGGCATGCGCGCTTGCGTGCGATTACCCCGCGCCGCGGCCCGCTGCAGGGGCGCGGCGGGATCGCGTTCGTCGAGGTGAACGCGGTGCTCGCCCAGACGCGTCTCCCGCAGGAGGCTGAGCGCTTTTTAGCCTTTCTGCTGCGATCGGAGAGCGCGGTCCGCGCCGTCCTCGCCGACGGCGCCGCAAATCCGGTGCTGCAGATGGGCAATCCCGCCGTCTTCTCGCAGCTCGGCAGCGCCGAGCTCGGCGCCATGCAATGGGACACGCTGGAGGAGGAGCTCGATCGTTGCGCGCAATACAGGATCGCACCGGATTACGCGCAGCTGCACGCGATCCTCGTGGCGGCGCGGAGAGCGGCCGGCTGGGCGGATCTCGATTGAGGCGCAGAACGTAAAGGACCCCGGCAGAGGGAGCCCTGCCGGGGTCAAGATTGGCAGCGCGTGGAGTAGTACCGCCGAAAGCCAACATTTCGCGCGCGCGTGTCATAAACAAGGTTCATGTCGCCGCAGTTGCTGGTCGGCGCGCGCGGCGGCACGTCACATGCCGTTGCACAATCTGCGTCACGTGCTCGGTGGCGCTTAGATGATCCCGCCGTTCACGCGCAGCGTCTGCGCATTGACCCACGTGCCATCGGGACCGCGCCATTTTTAAAGTGACACCGAATCAGTCCACAGCTGCCATACGTAGCTGCTTCAAGGTCGCCGCCCCGCATGATCAGACCGCCCCTTTTCAAGGTCGCTTCCGCAATCGTGCTGGTCTTGGCGCTGGCCCTTGCGCGGCCCTGGACGCCGGCCGTGGCTGCCGACATCGGGAGCGACTGCTGCGCGGACCTTGAAGAACGCATCGCGGAACTCGAAGAGACGACCGCGCGTAAGGGCAACCGCCACGTCAGCTTAGCGGTCTCCGGCTGGCTGAACGAGGCCGTCTTCTGGTGGGACGACGGCATATATGACAATGCCTACGTTGCTACCAACTCGCTCGAGCAATCGCGCTTCCGCTTCCACGGAGAAGCCTCGCTCGACAAGGACTGGTCGGCAGGCTACCTGCTCGAGATCGGCGTTCACGGCGCCGTCTCGAACCAGATCAATGAAACCGATTCCCAAGGCGCCGCCCCGAAGGGGGCGGTCATCACCACCGCCCGCAAGAGCTACTGGTTTCTGAAGAGCAAAACCTACGGCCAGGTTTCGATCGGCAAACACGGCACCGCCACCTACCACCTGATCGACGATGCCGATGCGACAAACACCCGCGATTTTGCGGATGCCCAGGCCGCGGCCGTCGCCGTGAGCAATTTCACCATCGTATCGAATGGCGTGCTGAACCCCGCCAATCTCCGGTGGAAGCAGGTGCTGCGCGGGTTCGACAACAGCACGCCCGGCCAGAGCGCGCGCCGTACGGTTGTCCGCTACGATTCTCCGGACTTGCACGGCTTCACCCTTACCGCAGCCGCGGATTCGGAAGATTTCTGGGATGCGAGGGTGACCTTCGAGAAGGACATCCGCGACGTCACGGTGCTCGCCACGGCGGGCTACGGCAACAGCACCGACGACTTCAATCCGCCCTTGGGAAACGATACCAACGGGACCCTGTGCGGAGGCCCGGCCTTCGGGTTCGATTGTGAATGGGCAGGCGGCGGCGCGACCCTCCTTCACAAACCGACGGGACTCTACGTGTTCGGGGGCTTCGGCTGGCAGAGGATCAACTCGCTGCCGGCCAGCATTGGCGGCGTGGTCCCCGACAAGACGAGCACGACCTGGGTCATTCAGCCCGGCATCGAGCGCAAGTGGCACCCGATCGGCATGACCACCATCTTCGGCGAGATCCGGCGCGACCACCCGGGCGCAAACCTGGGCAACGGCGCGTCCACCTTCGGCGCCACCAGCACCAGAGGCGCGGAGGTGAATTTCTGGGCCACCGGCATCGTGCAGCACGTCGACCCTGCCGAGATGGACCTGTATGCCATCTTCCGGCACGCCGAGGGCGAGTACATCGCCGGTCCCACGGGGCTGCTAACGCCGATCGACGATTTCGATATGCTCATCACCGGCGCCCTGATTAAGTTCTGAGCGACGATGCTGGAACGGCCGCCTTCGCCGGGCGTTGCGCCGGCAGGTGCAATCCTGCTCGTGAGAGATTGGGAGGTGAGCCGATGACCGCGCGCGATCCAGACCCGGCAGACGACGATCCGTCGCAGCCTCAGACTCCGTTCGAGGAATTCACCTCAGGCGGCGACTGGCGTTCGCTGCCCCTCAAGATCAAGCTGATGCTCGTCAAGCTGTGGCGGGCCGAGCATGACGTGCCCGCGAAACCTCCCGCGAAGGACTGATCGCGCGATGCCCGCTCGGGAGTGCTCAGTTCAAGCGGCGGCGCGCCGTCTGCATGCTTTCGCGGTAGAGCGAAAGGCCCTCCGTCACGTCGTCCTCGCTCCACACCGGAACACGACGCTCGATGATCGCGAACGTGTGGCTGTCGATCGACATTTCGAGCTGCGACGCTGATGTGCCGATCGCAGCCGACATGTGCGCAACCGCGTTGGCGACGCGCCGCGTCAAGCGTTGCTGCTGCTGGCGGCGCGCCGGCTCGCTGTCGATGAAGGGGGCATTGGTGCCGCCATCGCCGCCGAGGAAGGGCGCGCGGCGCTGCAGCGGCGGCTCTTTGTAGACGCGCCCGGCAGCCCAGGCCCGATAGGAGTTGTAGACGAGCACGGGAAAGTCGTACTTGCCGCCGTCCCAAACGCCTTCGGCGAATAGGTTGATGACGAAATCGGCTTCCCACGCGTCGGCGCGGCGGGCGCGATCGGTGATCTCGTAGCCCGGGGTCCGATCGTTGATGCGATCGGGAACGACGCCGGACAGGAAGTAATGGGCGTGTGCGCCGAGGAACATCTGCGCACCTTGTATCGCCTGCTTGGAGGCCGACACGGCGATCTCGCTGTGCTCCGCGAGCAGGCCGTCGTAGCGCAATCTGAAGATATGCCGCCCCATCCTGCCATGCGTCACGATTCGAGCTGGGGATTCAAGGCAAGACTGGGTTGCATACCGGAGAAAGCGTCGGCGCGGCGGGCGAATCGCACGTCCTCGGTAAAGCTTATGGTGCCGGGTTCAGCTTCTCTCAACACAACCTCCTCACTGTCCGGCTCTGCAATTGAGCGGCGAACAGAAGGCCCAAGGATATGCGCGCCGTCGATGTGCCGATCCTTGTCGCGCTTATTGGGGTTCTGTGGGTGGGCCAGGCAGCCGCGGGCAACCCGGACAAGACGTGTCCCGAGGCCGCAAACGCGGTCTCGACGCGCGCGCTGCACGACACGTTTTCCGGCGACATCGCCGACAGCTGCGACTGGACGATCGTGCAATCGAACTGGGGCGGGCACACCGCGACGGGCGACTACAGCGGCGGCGTGATCCCGGCCAACGTCGGCAAACGCGATGGGCGGCTCGTGCTGACGGCGCGCGGCAATCGCTATGACGGCGACATCCGCGGCTACGACAAGGACGGGACCATGCGCTCCGACGGGCGCCGGACGGGCGGCGCCATCATGTCACGCCAGCGCTATCTCGGCGGCCGTTTCGAAGCGCGCGTCACGATCCCGCCCCACCTCGGCGTAGCCTCGGCGCTGTGGACCTTCTTTTACGAGGAGCCGCCGGACGGCGGCGCCATCGCCAACCACGAGATCGACATCGAGTTGCCGGGCCGGGCCAGCGACGATGCGCCCCCGAGCTTCCGCTACGCGCTGCTGTCGACGTGGCGCGGCCTGAAGACGGATCAATTCACGACGGTGTTCCAGCCGCTGCCAGAAACGGTGACGGAGGGAAAGTTTCATGTGCTGCGCTTCGATTGGCAGCCGCCGAGCGAAAAGGATCCGGGCTTCGTCGCGTTCTATATCGACGGGCGGCTCTTGAAGACGATACGCACGAACGTGCCGAGCCGGGCGGGCAATCTCTGGCTGGGGCTGTGGTTCCCGCGCACGTGGGCGGGCGTTCCCGATTTCGACACGACCGAGATGAAAGTCGATTGGGTTCGCATCACGCCGCTGGCGAAGTAGCGCAAGAAATAAAATACCAGTCGGCCTGTAAGCCGGGTTCTGTCTGCCCTCGGAACGAGTCCGAGGGCTCCGCGACGGCCATTCATCTGGGACGCACATTGCTGCGCGCCTCAAGCAACCAACCCGGGCGGCGGGTCTGGAAACGCACCTGGCGCCACATGTCTCCATGCACGCCCGGCCGCCCCTATTTGGTCTTGCTCCCGGTGGGGTTTGCCCTGCCACGTCCGTCTCCGGACGCGCGGTGCGCTCTTACCGCACCCTTTCACCCTTACCTCTCGGCCGAAGCCTTAAAGGCGGTTTGCTTTCTGTGGCACTTTCCCTGGGGTCGCCCCCGGCGGCCGTTAGCCGCCACCGTGTCTCCATGGAGCCCGGACTTTCCTCCACCGGTTCTCGCTGATGGACCATAGACGTCCACGAACTCCGGCAGCGGCCGTCCGGCCGACTGGTAGCTACGAATAAGGGAGGTTCAGGGCGCGGCGTCAAGGGCGGGTTTTCAGCGCCCTGTGCGTGGGCCGCTCAATCGCGGGCGGACGCGGGCAACGCAATAAATTGATCATGGTCTTGCAAAGAATGGGGCGGCAGCTCACCGCCACCGCCCCGCGATAGTTGGCCGGTCCTAGCCGCCCGGGGACTGCTCGACGCACTTCTTCTGCGAATAATCCCACTCCCAGTCTTCCCGCTTCTGGCAGTCCGCCTTGGACGTACTCTCAGGCGGCTTCTCGGCAAAAGCCGGGGCGGCAATTGACATAAGTATGCCGGCCGCAATCAACGCATATAGGCTCTTCATGGGCATCTCCATTGTAGGCCGGAGCGCAGCTCTGCGGCTGCCCCGGTAGCGCCCCCCACGCCGCAAGCTGACGACAATCTCGTTATCGCTCGGCTAATTGCGTGCCCTGCATTCGAACGAACGGGGCGCCGCCTACGTATTGTATCGACGCTCGAGGACCCCGCTGCGCTGCCGGCGGCGTGCAGGTCGGGCTTCGATAGCGCGCGGTGTGCGTGCTAGCGTCCGTGCCCATGCCCCAACCCCGCCCCACGCTGGTCTTCGACGGAGACTGCGGCATCTGCCGCACCTGGGTGGACTATTGGCGCCAGCTGACCGGCGAGGCCGTCGACTACCGGCCCTATCAGGAGGCGGCCGCCGATTTCCCGGCGATTTCGCTCGCCGAGTTCAGCCGCGCGATGCAGCTGGTCGAGCCGGACGGGCGCAGCTATGCGGGTGCTGCGGCGAACTATCGTCTCTACCGCTATGCGCCCGGCCGCGGCTTCTGGTGGTGGCTCTACGAGCACGTGCCGGGCTTCGCGCCGGTCACGGAGGCCGCCTACACATTCCTGTCGCGGCGGCGCGGGCTGCTCGCGTTCGTCACGCGCGTGCTGTGGGGCGTGCCGCTGCAGCCGGAACGCTACGATCTGGTGAGCTGGCTGTTCCTGCGCGGGCTCGGGCTCATCTACGTCGCAGCCTTCTATTCGGTCGCGGTGCAGGTGCTGGGGCTCGTCGGCTCGGACGGCATCCTGCCGCTGTCGGGATATCTTGACGCCGCGCGCAACGGGCTCGGCGATAGCGCCACCTGGCAGTTGCCGACGCTGTTCTGGATCGACAGTCGCGACAGCGTGCTGGTGTTGGGCGCGTGGGCGGGCGTCGCGCTCGGGCTCCTCGTGACGCTGGGGCTCTTCGTGCGCCCGTCGCTGATCGCGCTCTATGTGCTCTATCTCTCCTATACCTACGCCGGGCAGCGCTTCATGAGCTTCCAGTGGGACATGCTGCTCATCGAGGCGGGCTTCCTGGCGATCTTCCTGACGGGCGGATCGCGCATCGTCGTCTGGCTTTACCGCCTGCTGCTGTTCCGTTTCGTGTTCCTGTCGGGCGTCGTGAAAGTGCTGTCGGGCGATGCCTATTGGCACAACCTCACCGCGCTCGACTATCACTTCTGGACGCAGCCGTTGCCCTCGCCGCTGGCGTGGTACGCAGCGCAGCTGCCCGGCTGGATGCTCGCGGGCATGACGGCAGCGACGCTGGTCGTCGAGCTGGTCCTCGTCTTCCTCATCTTCCTGCCGCGGCGCCCGCGCATGGTCGGAGCGGCGCTGATCCTCACGTTCCAGCTCGGCATCGTGGCGACGGGGAGCTACAATTTCTTCAATCTGCTGACGATGCTGTTCTGCCTGTTCCTGTTCGACGATCAGGCGCTGCGCCGCGTCGTGCCGGCGAGCCTCGCCGCCCGCGTCGCGCGCAACGCACCGCGGCCAAAGCGGATGGCGACGGCGCTGGCCGCCGCGCTCGCGCTCGTCGTCGGGCCCGTCGGGCTCAACCAGATTTGGGCGCCGCTGACGGGCCGCAGCCTGCCGCTCGCGGACGCGGTGCAAGCGGCCGTGGCGCCGCTGCTCATCGCCAACAGCTACGGCGTGTTCGCGGTGATGACGACGACGCGTCCCGTGATCGTCATCGAGGGCTCCGACGACGGCAAGACCTGGCGCGACTACGTGCTGCCCTACCAAACCGGCCCGGTCGACCGTGCGCCGGCCTGGAACGTCCCCTACCAGCCGCGCCTCGACTGGCAACTGTGGTTTGCCGCCTTCGAGGGGCTCGGCCACAACCTGTGGATCCAGAATCTCATGTTGCGGCTGCTGGAAGGGAGCCAGTCGGTCGAGGGCCTGTTCGCCGACAACCCGTTTCCCGACCATCCGCCCCGTTACGTGCGCGCCGAGCTCTACGACTATCGCTTCGCCCCGCCGGGTGGCGCCGCGTGGTGGCAGCGCCGCCTGGAAGGCGCTTATTTTCCGCCGGTGAGCCTGGAGTCATTTGCGGGCGGCCCGCTCAGAAGCGCGACCCCGCCCGGGCCGGGGCTCGGCGCCGTGCCCGGCCCGGCGCAGATCGGGCGGTAGAGCTAGCTGAAGGTGGAGAGGATGCGGGCGACGCCGGGCGACAACAGGCTGCCGCCGGTGGCGATGTCGTAGCCCTTGAGCACCAGAGGCGCCACCGTGCCCGCCGCGTTGACGGAGAAGTACTGCTTCATGGTGGCGCGATCCATGGGCCAGGTCGGCATGTGCTGGATGTCCCAGTGCTCGCGCGCCAGCGCGTCGAGCTGCCCCTGCAGCACCGCGGCGTCGGCGGCGGAGTAGGGCGAGATCGCGATGTTGGCGCGGATCTTGTCGATCTCGGCGCGGATGTCGGGCAGGCGCACGCGCACGAGATGATCGCGCTCGGCCGTGATGCGCCGCTTCAGCTGCACGACGGGACGTATGAATGCCAGATAGAGAAAGACCACCGACGTGATCCACAAGACCAGCAGCGGCACCCGCCAGCTGAGATAGGGGTTTTCGATGCCGGTGCCGCACGTCGTGGTGTTGTAGTAGGGAATGACCAGCCACCAGGCCGCGAGCCACACGATCGGAAACATGACGAGCAGCGCCTGGTAGAGATAGAGCGAGCCGATGGGTGCCAGCCCGTTGGCGCCGTCGTAGTGGCCGGGCTGTAGCGTCAGACGCGACCCCGGCCGGCTCAGCCGCCGGGCCAAGAGCCCGTAGCTCGCCACGCGGCCCAGGAACGCGCCGCCGACGAAGCCGCAGACGGCGCACACCAGCGTGAGGAAGCCGAAGAAGCCGACGACGGCGTAGGCGACGCCGCGCGGCTGGCTCGGGTCCTGCCAGATGGCGACGAGCTGCGGCACCAGCACGTAGACAAAGCCGCCGAGCACGAGTGCGCCGACGATGATGGCCGCGCGCGACACCATGCGCGCGCCCGACTGCTCCAGGTCGCTTTTGATCGCCAGCGTCTCGGACTCCGTCAGTGGCAGCGCGCCGTGCACCCTGAGCTCGGTGAGCGCGTGCTCGAAGCGGCGCGGCAGGGACAGGGCGAGTGCGACCGCCAGCGCGAATACCGAGGTGCCCGACAGCAGCATGGTGTCCCAGCAGCGCACGCGCGTGCCGAAAAAGAAGATTTCGGCCGCGAGCTTCAGCGCCACGGCCGTCAAAAGCACGCCGAGCAGGACACGAATTCCCGTGGTCCCCGTCGCCGCCCTGGTCAATCGCTCGCCCCACCCCATGGCGAGCATTCTGGCCGCTCGGGCGGGCTCGCACAACCAAGGCGGTACGGGCTGGTGCCGTGGCGATGCGCAGGCATGGAAAAATTGGGCCGTGCCGCAGGTGCGAAGCGCTCCGACATGCCCCAATCGCTTGAAATAAGCTCCCTTTCAATGATAGCTGTCACAGACCAATTCCAACGAAACCAAAACTTTTCGAGGAAACGCCGCATGAGTGTACAGAGCGCTATCAGACCCGACGCGTCCGCTTCGCCGCCGACGACCAACCCCAAGGTGTTGAAGTTCGTCGAAGAGGCCAAAGCGCTGTTCAAGCCTGACGAGGTCGTCTGGTGCGATGGCTCCAAGGAGGAGTACCAGTCTCTCCTGAAGGCGCTGGTCGACGGCGGCACCGCCATCTGGCTCGACCCCGAAAAGCGGCCCAACTCGATCCTCGTGCGCTCCGACCCCGCCGACGTCGCCCGCGTCGAGGACCAGACCTACATCTGCTCGGTCAAGAAAGAGGACGCCGGCCCCACCAACAACTGGGCCGAGCCCGCCGAGATGAAGAATACAATGTCGAAGCTCTACGACGGCGCCATGGCGGGCCGCACCATGTACGTGGTGCCCTACTCCATGGGCCCGATCGGCTCGCCCATCGCCGGCATCGGCGTGATGGTGACCGACTCGGCCTATGCGGTCGCCAACATGCACATCATGACGCGCGTCGGCGCCAAGGTGTGGGACGCGCTCGGCCAGTCGGACGACTTCGTGCGCGGCATGCACACGGTCGGCTATCCGCTCTCCACGCCCACGACGGCGGACGTGCCGTGGCCGTGCAACAAGACCAAGTACATCTCGCACTTCCCCGAGACGCGCGAGATCTGGTCGTATGGCTCCGGCTACGGCGGCAACGCGCTTCTAGGCAAGAAGTGCCACGCGCTGCGCATCGCTAGCGTGAAGGCGCGCGACGAGGGCTGGATGGCCGAGCACATGCTCATCCTCAAGCTGACCAACCCCGAGGGCAAATCGAAGTTCGTGGCCGCCGCCTTCCCGTCGGCCTGCGGCAAGACCAACCTCGCCATGCTGACGCCGACCATTCCCGGCTGGAAGGCGGAGACCATCGGCGACGACATCTGCTGGATGAAGTTCGGCGACGACGGGCGGCTGTATGCCATCAACCCGGAGACCGGCTTCTTCGGCGTGGCGCCGGGCACCTCGGACGAGAGCAATGCCAACGCCATGAAGACGCTGAACGCCAACTGCATCTACTCCAACGTCGCGCTCACCGACGACGGCGACGTGTGGTGGGAGCAGATGACGGCCGAGCCGCCGGCGCACACGGTCGACTGGATGCGCCGCAACTGGCGGCCGGGCGCGGGCCGTCCCGCCGCGCACCCCAACGCCCGCTTCACCGCGCCCGCCGGCCAGTGCCCGGTGATCGCGCCCGAGTGGGAGGATCCCAAGGGCGTGCCGATCGACGCGATTTTGTTCGGCGGCCGCCGCGCCACCGTGGTGCCGCTCGTCACCGAGGCCATGAGCTGGCTGCAGGGAACGTTCCTCGGCTCGATCATGGCGTCGGAGAAGACGGCAGCCGCCGCCGGCAAGATCGGCGACATCCGCCGCGACCCGATGGCGATGCTGCCCTTCTGCGGCTACCACATGGGCGACTACTTCGCCCATTGGCTGAAGATGGGCGAGACCGGCGGCGCCAAGATGCCGAAGATCTTCTACGTGAACTGGTTCCGCAAGAATGCGGCCGGCAAGTTCATGTGGCCGGGCTACGCCGAGAACAGCCGCGTGCTCAAGTGGATCTTCGATCGCTGCGACGGCAAGGCTGCCGCCGTAGATACCCCCATCGGCAAGGTGCCGGCCGAAGGCGCGATCGACGTGTCGGGCGTCAAGGTCGACCCCGCCGACATGAAAGAGCTGACCAGCGTCGACAAGGAAGGCTGGAAGGCTGAGCTGCCGCTCATCGCCGAGCACTTCGCCACCTTCGGCGACAAGCTGCCCAAGGGGCTTTCCGACGAGCTCGCCGCGCTGAAGCAGCGGCTGGGCTAAAGCCGGCAGCGACGCGACAAACATGCGGCCGCGCGGGGAGATCCTCGCGCGGCCGTTTTGCGTTTCGTTCTGCAAACCCAGCGTGGCACCTCGTCGACGCCGGCCCTGCGGAATGTCTGAGACGCGCCCCACTCGTCTCCAGCACCCATCGGAATTTGCTCAGCATGCAGACATTGAGGTTCAATTTGTTCGCGGGATGCGCACCTTGTGTAGATGCAGCCCGAATACGGTCGGAACCGGGTGCGTCCGTGCCAGCGGATCCGTCCCTCGCGATCTTTCCCATTGACCGCCGACACGCACTTCACGGCCTTCGACCAATGGCGTGAATTTAATGGTCGCTGTGCAATCACTCGAACATTCGTGATCTTAGAGGCGGCAAAATGATCAGTGTGCGCAGGCCGCCGGTCGACGGCACAGAGAACATGCAATGCACCCAAGCCGGACCGAGCGCGCAATGAAAATGAAGCGACTGACAGATTGGCAAGTGCAGATCGCGTTCGGGTCTGCCATCGTGATCTTACTTGTGGTGGCAGCATTCTCGTATCGCGGCATCGTAGCGTCGCAGGAAGGTGCGCGATGGCTGGCCCACACCCACGAGGTCCGTGAGACCCTTCAAAGACTGCAAACAACAATTGAGCAGGTCCAATCCAGCAGCCGCGCATTCGTATTGACCGGCTCGAAGGTTTATCTCGAATCGTTCGCTGCTGGGGTTCTGCGCGCGAGGCAGCTCCAGGCAGCCGTCCGCGGATTGACAGCTGATAATGCCGAACAACAACGTCAACTTCCTGCCCTAGAATCGCTCATCACGCAGAAGATTGAATTCGCAGAGCGGGTCACTGATCTGCGCCGACGCAGTGGGCTCGAGCCGGCCGCGGCTGCCATTCGAGCCGGAGGCGGGCAGCGGGTGATGAACGACATCGGGGCGGCGATTGAGCGGTTGCAGGCCACAGAGCAACAGTTGCTGACGCTGCGCACCTCCAAGGCGGAAGGGCGCGTGGCCGAAAGCAAGACTGTTCTCATCCTCGGCACGGTTCTGGGTCTGTTGATCACCGCTGCCGCAGGGTGGATCGTCCAGCGTGACATCTCCAGACGCCGACGCGCAGAAGAGGCACTTAAGCGCAGCGAAGAAGACTATCGGATGCTGCTCGACGGTGTCGAGGACTACGCAATTTTCATGCTGGGCCCGCAAGGTGAAATTGTCACTTGGAATTCCGGCGCCGAACGAACCAACGGCTACGCCGCTCATGAAATCATAGGAAAGAATTTCTCCTGCTTCTTTTGTCCGGAGGAGATCGAGCGAGGCACACCGGAGCAGTTGCTACGGATAGCCGCTGCAAAGGGGCGGTACGAAGACCAAGGCATGCGCGTTCGCAAAGACGGCTCACAATTCTTGACAAGCAGCATCCTAACGGCGTTGCGCGATCCGGCCGGGGAGTTGCAGGGCTTTTCGGAGATATGCCGCGACATCAGCGAGACCAAAGAGGCGCAGGCGAAGTACCGGGGTCTATTGGAGGCGGCACCCGATGCGATGGTGGTCGTCAACCAGGCCGGCGAGATCGTGCTGCTGAATGTCCAGGCCGAGAAGCAATTCGGCTACCACCGCGATGAGCTCATTGGCCAGAAGGTGACCAACATCATTCCGATCGGTTTTGCCGAGCGTCTGATCGCCGACGACCTGCGCACCGCCGACGACGCACTCGCGCAACAGATCGGCACCGGCATCGAGCTCACCGCCCTGCGCAAGGACCGCAGTGAGTTTCCCATCGAGATCATGCTGAGCCCCTTGAAAAGCGACGAAGGCATCCTGGTGACGGCGGCCATCCGCGACATCAGCGTGCGCACGGCTGCCGACAGGCACCGGGCGCAGATGGAAGGGCGCTACCGCGGGCTCTTGGAGGCAGCACCGGATGCGATGGTGGTGGTGAATCAGGCCGGCGAGATCGTGCTCCTGAATGTTCAGGCCGAGAAGCAGTTCGGCTACCGCCGCGATGAGCTCATCGGCCAGAAGGTGACCAACATCATTCCGATCGGTTTCGCCGAGCGTCTGATCGCCGACGACCTGCGCACCGCCGACGACGCACTCGCGCAACAGATCGGCACCGGCATCGAGCTCACGGCCCTGCGCAAGGACCGCAGTGAGTTTCCCATCGAGATCATGCTGAGCCCCCTGAAAAGCGACGAAGGCATCCTGGTGACGGCGGCCATCCGCGACATCAGCGTGCGCATGGCTGCCGACAGGCTCCGTGCGCAGATGGAAAGCCGCTACCGCGGTCTGTTGGAGGCAGCACCGGATGCGATGGTGGTCGTGGATCAGGCGGGCGAGATCGTGCTGCTGAATGTTCAGGCCGAGAAGCAGTTCGGCTATCGCCGCGACGAGCTTATCGGCCAGAAAATCACCAACATCATTCCGATCGGCTTCGCCGAGCGGCTGATCGCCGACGACCTGCGCACCGCCGACGACGCACTCGCGCAACAGATCGGCACCGGGATCGAGCTGACGGCTCTGCGCAAGAACGGCAGCGAGTTTCCCATCGAGATCATGCTGAGCCCCCTGAAAAGCGACGAAGGCATCCTGGTGACGGCGGCCATCCGCGACATCAGTGTGCGCAACCGGCAGACCGCGCGCGTCAAACGCCTCAAGGATGAGTTTATCGCAACGGTGAGCCATGAGCTGCGCACGCCGCTAACCTCGATCGCAGGGGCCCTTTCCCTGCTCAGTGCCGGATCGGGCGGAAAGCTCCCGAAAACCGCTTCCCAGTTCATCGAGATCGCCTACACCAACAGCAAGAGGCTGGTTCGGCTCATCAATGACGTGCTCGACATCGAGAAGATCGAGGCGGGCAAGTTTGAATTGGTCCTGGAGCCGGTCGATATCCACTCGGTTCTCGAGCAGGCGATGGAAGACACGCAAGCCTACGCCAAGAGCCACAGCGTGCGGATTAGGATCGAAGCCTCCCCCAAACTTAGCGAAGTGCAATCCGATCCCGACTGGCTGGTGCAGATCGTCACCAACCTGCTCGCCAACGCGATCAAATTTTCTCCGCCGGACGGTGAAGTCGTGCTGGCAGCAGCGATGCGCGACGGCCTCACGCATATCTCGGTTCGCGATCACGGCCCCGGCGTTCCCGCCGACTTCAAGCCGCAAATTTTTGAGAAATTTGCGCAAGCCGATGGATCCGATACGCGGCAAAAAGGAGGAACGGGCCTCGGCTTGAGCATCGTAAAACAGATGGTCACCCGGCTTGGCGGCGAAGTCGGCTTTGACGACGCGCCCGGTGGCGGCGCCATCTTCCACGTCGATCTCCCCGATACGCAGCCTGTGCGAACATCGGCCCAGTAGCCGGCTACCCTAAGGCCTGGCCAATGAGCCCGCGCGGCCATTCACGTTTTGGCGCAGGCTTCATTGAGGTTTCAGGAGGCGCGCCGTAAGGAGCGCCTCCATTCCGTCTTGTGGACCTGGGCGTCTCTACTTCGCCACCTGGTATTTCTTGGCGGCCTTACGTTTGCGTCGCGCCTCAGCTGCCTTCTTGGCGGCCTGGCGTTTGCGTCGCGCCTCAGCTGCCTTCTTGGCGGCCTCGCGCTTCCGCTTCAACTCGGCAGCCTTCTTCTTTGCCGCCTTGCGCCGACGTTCCAGCTCAGCGGCTTCCTCCTTGGCCTTCTTTCGCCGCGCCTCGCGCTGCTTCTTGAGCGCCTCCAGACGGCGCCGCTTGGCTTCGGCGTCTCGCCGGTTCTTGCCGTTGTCCGGCGTTGAGTCGACAGCTTTGCCGGCCGCAGCTGGATCGATCACCGTCGTACGCACGCAGCGGAAGGCGTTGTCGCCGGCCTTGACGCGCTTGTGCGTGCGCGGGCACAGGCACTCGTCGTCCTGATCACGCCGTTGGCGCACGAAAGCGGCGGGCTCGGATCGATCACGACGACGGGCGCGTGCGGGTCCTTCGCGTCCGGGCGGGTTTCAGGCGTGAGGTCGGAGGGGCCATCCGGGCCGGCGACCTTGACGCAGCGGAATAGATGCCCTTTGAGCTTGAGCAGCTTCTTTTCCGGCGCCACGGTCTTGAGCGCGCAGTTCACCTGGGTCGTCTTCTTGACGCCCAGATCAATCGTGGCCGCGGCGACAAAGCCGCCCTTGGGGTGCGGTGTGGTCTGCGCCACGCCCGAGAACGAGCCGTTGGTGCAATCCAAGGAGTAGTGGATGTTGTCGGCGACCCCGTTCCTGAAGCTGACGAGCGCGCGCCCCCGCGGACACTCGGTTCCGCCGTTGTCGATGAAGGCGAAGTCGCCGGTGAGCTTTCTGCCCAGCGGAGGCGGATCCTCCGGCCGCGTCTCGGGCGCGAGGTCGTCGGAGCTGGAGACGCCCGTGGTCTTGTGGCACTCGTACGTTCGCTTGGCGCCGGCAAGAATCTTGAACGGCATCGGCGGGCGGGTTCGCAATGCGCAGCGCACCAGCTCGTCGTTGTCCACGTCGAAGCGGACCGTATCGACGCCGATGAACGTGTTGGGACCCGTCTCGTGGGCCTGCACCTTTCCAGTCCAGGCGCGGCCGCCGGTGCACTCAAGCCGGTAGGGGACCTTGCCGGGCCCATTGGTGCGGATGCTAAAGGCGGCCTCGCCCTTGCAGCGGTCGGCCGCAAAGCCGCGCTGCTCCAGCGTGCCCGATAGCACCTCCAGGCATTCGACCTTCAGCGCCTGCCAGCCGCTATTGTGCGCCGTATCGTTGACGTCCTCGGCGATCAGCATGGTGTCGATGGCGCTCATGTTGAACGACTTCGTGAGGCGGCCGACGTACTGGTCGCCGTCGCGCTTCACCTTGATGCTCTCGATCGCCATGACCACGCCGGCCTGGTTCTTGATCTTGGTGAGCACGCTGCCCGGCCCGTTGCCGTTGACGCGGACCTCCGCGTCGACCTTTTTCGGGCAGGTCGGCTTGTTCTCCTTGTCGAGCGTCAGCCACATGCTGGTCGGCTGAAACGGCGGGCAGTCGACCGTGATGGTCTTCTTCGGGCTCATGCCGCCGCCCATCACCTTGATCTGGAAGCTGTGCTTGCCGGGGTCGAGCTTGTAGCGTTGCAGCCGCTCGACGCGGTACCAGGTCTTGCCGGCAAGCGAGACCTTGTGCGCCTTGATTTCGATCGCCGCCGACTTCGGCTCCTTGCCGTTGTGAATCACCTTGAAACGCGCGGTCATCGGCTTGTCATAGTCGATGTAGGCCGTGACCTCGGTGTCCTTGGGGCAGGTCTTGCCCTTCTGCTTCACGCGGATGTCGACGCTGACCGGCTTCGGCGGCGCCTTGATCCCCTGAAAGGCGAGACAGTTCACCTTCATGTTGATGGCTGTATGCCTCGAGACATCGCCGCCATTGAATGCGTTGCCAGCCTCCACGATTGCCCCAAATTTCATCGACGCTGCCTTGCGGGTATTGACAGACAGGGACAGGTTCATCCGCACGTTCTGCGAATGCGGCTTGGTGGCCCCATCGGGCTGAAGCTGTGTGTTGCAGGCCTTGAGGATGTCGCCGCCGACGCTGACGACGGGAATGCCGCCGTTAGCAACGGGTATCCTGCCCGTGTCGAAATTGAACAATTTGTGGAATTTCCAATCGCGCACCACGGGGGCATCGAAGAAGAGGCGCGGATGCGTTCCGCAATCGCTTCCCGTGCACGTCCCGAGCCAGATTCCGACGCGCTCGACATAGCCTGTACGTCTGGTGTCCACGACGGCATCGGCCCAAAGCGGAAGCGTCTGCGGAACGATCGTATCCCACTTGGTGCCGTCACTCGAGGTAACGGTGATGTCGCTCTTGTAGGGAACCTTGATCGAGAAGCTGGCGGATTTGATCTTGGCGTCTTCGGCCTTCGCTGCACCAGCGATTGCCAGCGCCAAAATAGCTGCGGTGCATAAAGTCCTGGTTTGTATCTTCAGCATATTACCCTCCCAGGGATTTGCGAAATTGGCGCGCTGAAGTCGCGCCCGAAGGGGGCGCGTCAATTTCTGGATGCTTGAGCGAACATGCGAGTGAACAATGGACGCGCCTGAATTCGCGTCGCACGCCCGCGCTCTGTCGCGGTGCTGATCTCAGCCTTACTGCGCGACAAATTTGCTCCACGCGCGAGGCTGGCGAAGTTCCATAGGGAACTGACAGGGCGCAGAGGCAGCCAACGCTTGAAGGCTCGAAGCGCGGCCACATGACGGAGATAAAGTCGTGGGATTGGGCTTCATCGATGTTTAAGATAAAAGGACAAAGCTAGCGATGGTGCGCGGGCGGTAAGGCGTAGCTTCGACCGCAACGGACGTGGGGAGTTCGAAAATGAAAAGGCTGCTTTTTGTTGCGGCGCTGGTGCTGCTGGTGCCCGCGCAGCCGCGCGCCGAGGACGCTGCCAACGACTGCGCCGACAAGCTCGGCGTCTCTCGCGTCGCAGAGGTCGATACCAAGGGCGGCGGCGTGTATGGGGATCAGTATCCGCCGCAGCACCTGCTCAAGAAGGGCGAGGTCGTCCTCACCTTCGACGACGGGCCGCACCCCACCTATACCAAGGAGATCCTTGCCGCCTTGGCCGCGCAGTGCACCAAGGCGACGTTCTTCAACGTCGGGGAGATGGTGAAGCAGTACCCGGATGTGGCGCGCGCGGTTCAGGCCGAAGGGCACACGGTCGGCACGCACACCTGGTCGCATCCCAATCTCGGCGCGCTGTCCCTGGACCATGCCAAGACGCAGATCGAGAGCACCATCTCAACCGAGAACGCGCTGCTGCCGAACGGCGTGGCGCCGTTCTTCCGGTTTCCCTATCTGAGCGATCCCAAGCGCGTGCGCGCGTACCTGGCGGAGCGCAACATCGCGGTGTTCGGCATCGATGTCGATTCCAAGGATTACCGCACGCGGAAGGCCGAACAGATCACCGACAACGTGCTGAAGGGGCTCATCAAGACGGGCGGCGGCATTATTCTGTTCCATGACATCCATGCCGTTACGGCCAAGGCGCTGCCGAACGTGCTGGAGGAGCTGAAGCGGCACGGCTTCCACGTGGTGCAGCTGGTGCCGAAGTCGCAAATCGAGGTGGTCGAAGTGGCCGCGCCGGCGCCGGAGAAGCGGTCGAAGCACCGCCGGTCGCGCCGTCACCGCCAGGCGCGGCGCTAGCATCCCGCAGCCTTAGGCGTCACGCGACCGCGGCAGCGTCCTCGCCGCGCGGCGACAGATACCACAACACGACCGCGACGAGCAGCAGGGCCGGGACGTCGCCAACGAGATGGCCGTGCTCGTGCGCGTCGCCAAGCGCCTGCGCTGCCATGATTCCAGCGTGCACGACGCTCGACCAAACAGTGAACGAGATCACACTGCGATACGCCGACGGGTTGCGTGCGGCGGCGATCAGATAGGCCCCGAGCACGGCATAGATCCCGCAGATCATCTGGAAATAGTAGACGCCCTCGCCGCCGTGCCAAACCCAGCCCGCGGGCCAAATCAGGCTCAGCGGATAGACGAGGAAGAATATGACGCCGAAAAGCGCGAGCGCAATTCTCAGATACTTGTCCTTCGTGGTGCTATCCATGAGGCATCCCCCGTCTCATCATTTGCGATTAATGCCGGATCATCCCACGCCGGCCGCATCGACGCAAAGGCGCAGCCAACGATAAACGGCCGCGCGAGAAAATCGCGCGGCCGCTCTGTTTTTTCGAAAACGGCGCGGCCTCGTTGCCGGTGGCCTTTACTGGTCGTCGGGGCCCGTCATGTTCGGAACTTTGCCGCTGCCCGCGCTCGTTGCCGGCAGCTTGCCTTCATCGCCCATGGTCGCTTCTGGACCCTTTGGCGTAACGGGCCCCGTGGCCGGATCGGCAGGCTCGGCCCCCATGTTGGGCACATGGCTACCGATGGTGCTGGTCGACGGCAGCACGCCCTCGTCGCCCATCGTCTTGGGCGGCCCCTTGGGGGATGCATCGTCGGCCAAGGCGGCAAGCGGCAGTGCGGCACACATCAGACCAACGGCAATTGTAGCGATGCGTGGCTTGTTCATTGGAGGACTCCCTGACTCTGAATGAGGAAATGAAGGGTTGCCTTCGCGTATGCAGGCTTTCCGGGACGTGCGAAGCACCTGGTTGTTGCCTCTGTCGGCACGCCCGCGCGCCAACCTATCTTCGAGCCGGCGCAATTACTCAGATAGCTGAGCACCAGGTTGACGATCGGCTACGATGACCCATCAGCCTTTAGGCGATAGCGCAGACGATTGCGCGGGCGCCATTAACCGCGACGCGCCACGCCGCCCGTTGGCGTTGCGCGCGCAGATCCTTTCGACGCCCCCGTTGCTCGCGGCGAGGCTTCCATGAAAGAGTGGGTCGCGAAAATATCGAGAAGGGACCCCGACCATGACCAATCCGCGCCCTCGTGCCTGCAAGACCCTCGATGAGCTGACCGTCGGCGATACGTTCCGCCACGCATACTCCGTCAGCGACAGCGACGTGCAGAAGTTCGGCGAGCTCTCCGGCGACTTTAACCCAGCGCACTTCAACGAGGACTACGCCAAGGGCACGGTGTTCAAAAAGCGCATCGCGCACGGGATGATCTCGGTGGCCAAGTTCTCCGGCATCTTCGGCATGGACGTCCCCGGCCTCGGCGCCATCTGGGGCGGGCAGACCTTGAAGTTCCTGGCACCGGTGTATCTGGGCGAGCCCTACACGGCGATCGCGCGCGTCAAGGAAAAGGGCGAGAAGAACGTCGTGTTCTCGTGCTGGGTGGAGGACAAGGAGGGCAATCGCGTGCTCGAGGGCGAAGGCGTGCTTTATCCGGTCCCGCAGAAGGTCAAGGATAAGCTGGCTGCGGACGGCACGCTCGCGGCTCTGCTGGCTTGAGTGGCGCGACAAAGGTGAGGCAATGGACATCAAACTCAGCGGATCGCATGCGACCGGCAAAGGACCGGCGGAGTATTTCACCGGCGCCGTCACCATCGAGCGGCTGTTCGAGGCGCCCGATCCGGCGCGCGTGCGCGGGGCGAGCGTCACCTTCGAGCCCGGCGCGCGCACGGCCTGGCACACCCATCCCCTGGGCCAGACGCTGATCGTCACCGCAGGCCGCGGGTGGGCGCAGCGTTGGGACGGCCCGGTCGAGGAGATCCACCCCGGCGACGTGGTCTGGTTTGCGCCGGGCGAGAAGCACTGGCACGGCGCCACGCCGACGACGGCCATGACGCACATCGCCGTTCAGGAAGCGCTCGACGGCGCCGCGGTCGAATGGATGGAGCACGTCAGCGACGCGCAGTACCGGGCCTGAGGACGGCGCAGGATCGTTGGCATTCGAGGCGATTTCGAACTGTCCGCGCCGCGGCGTCCGCATTGGCAATTGCGCCGGCGCGCAACCATTTAACTGCGCATGGCGTTGTCGGAGACCGACGACGGAACGGATACAGGAGGTTACGCCATGCGTACAATGACACTCACAGCTCTGCTGCTGACCACCGCAATGCTGCTTCCCGCCACCGCCGCCGACGACAAGGCGAAGGAGTGGTGCACACCGACCCACATGCAGAAGATGGACGACATGGCCGCCAAGATGACCGACGCCGCCAAGCAGAAGGATGCCCAGTCCGAGCTGGCGATGTCGCGGGGAGCCATGGACAATGAGGACATGGCCGGGTGTGTCATGCACATGGAGAACGCCCACACGGCCATGGGCCTTTAGGGGGCGCAGGGTCGCCGAGGACGGAAGTGATCGCGATTATTATCGTGCTCGCCCCTATTGAATCGGCACGCAAGGGAGCGCATCTCAAAGTGACGGCGCCATGCCAGGCGCCCCGACGCATTTGTCTTGAATTTGGCGCTTGGCCCCTCGATTTGGCGCTGTCCTCAGCGCTCGGACGTGCAATCCGGAGGTATGGCCATGGCACACTCGGACACGAGCTTTCCCCGACCCGGCGTGGATTTGCGCTGGCCCGCCTCCGCCATTTGGCGGCCCGGCGAGCCGGCCGTCCGTTCGATCAGCGTGGCGGATTTGCGGGACGCGATCGAAAAAGGCTTCGAGGACTTCAACGCAGTGCCGACGCATGTGGCACTCCTCGGCATTATTTACGCCGTCCTCGGGCTGATCCTGTTCCGGCTTGCGTTCGGCTATGACGTGCTGCACCTCGTCTACCCGATGCTGATCGGCTTCGCCCTCCTCGGGCCTTTCGCGGCCATCATCTTCTATCAACTGAGCCGCCGCCGCGAGAAGGGGCTCGACGTCTCTGTGGCGCACCTGTTGGAGGTGTTTCGATCGCCCTCGATCGGCGCCATCTTCAGGCTCGGCCTCGTCTTGATGCTCATCTTCCTCGCCTGGATGGCCATGGCCCACCTCATGTACGTGCAGATCATGGGCGGCCAGATCCCCGCTTCGTTTGCGACGTTCCTCGGCGAGGTCCTGACGACGCCTGCGGGGCATCAATTGATCCTCGTCGGCAATGTCGTGGGCCTGGTGTTCGCGCTGTTGGCGCTGGTCATCAGCGTGGTGTCGTTCCCCATGCTGGTGGATCGCGATATCGGCGCCGCGACTGCCGCGCGCACATCGGTGCGCGCCGTCATCGCCAGCCCGTCGGCCATGGCCGTATGGGGTCTTGTCGTCCTGGCCGCGCTCATTCTCGGCGCGCTGCCGTTGTTCCTCGGGCTCGCGGTTGTCATCCCCGTGCTTGGCCACGCGACGTGGCATCTCTACCGCAAGACGGTGAGCCGCAAGGAGGTGATCTGATGGGCGAGGAATGTTGGCCGGAGCAACAACGATCGAGATGGCGCCTTTCAGTGCCCGGGCGTCGTTTCCACGCGCACCTTCACCGGCAGCTTGCCCTTGTCGGCGAAGTCGAGCGTGAGATCGAACCAGTCTCCGTCCTTGAGCGGCTTATGCAGCCCTGAGACCCACAGGTGCTCGCGCCAGGCGGCGAGCGCGAAGGGCTTGCCGGGCTTGAGCTCGATGGCCTTCGCCCACGTCACCGTGCCGTCCTTGGCGACCTTGCGCAGCCGGACCTCATCGGCGATCGGCGTCGCGGCGCCGACGAGGGTGACCGTCTCATTGCCTGAGTTGAGGATCGGCGCGTAGACGGCGACGCCGTCGGCGCCCTTTGCGGGCGGCTTGGCCCAGATATGGCCGACCGCGATGTCGCCCAGCTTGTAGCTGTGCGCCGCAGCGGGGCTCATGCCGGCTACCAGGGCGACGAGCAGCACCGCGCCGACGGCGGAGAGCGGGAACGCTTTGCGCATGAAGCTTGCCTTTATCGTTTGGGCGCGTCGTTGGCGAAGTTCGCCGACTGCGTCTTGCTCAAATTGGCGTCGGTGGCTTCCGAGCCGCTTTTCAGATTGCGCACGCTTTTCAGCTCGTCCGCCGTGGGGTCGGGCTGCTTGTAGAAGGTGTAGGAGAGCGTGAGCTCGGTCAGCATCTGCGCGTCTGCGTCCTTCAGCATCTCCTCGTCGACATAGAAGACGAGCGGCATGCGCGCGCTCTGGCCCGGCTCGAGCTTTTCATTGGTGAAGCAGAAGCACTCGATCTTGAAGAAATACGGCGCGGCCGAGTACGGCGTGACGTTGAACACCGCGCGGCCGACGATGGTGTGATCGGAGGTGTTCTTGGCGGTGTAGTAGACCTTGGTGGGCTCGCCGAAGTGGGTCGTGACCTTCTTTTGCTCGGGGCGGAACTCCCACGGCAGATCGGGGGCGACGTTGGCGTCGAAGTGCACGGTGATGGGGACGTCGCTGGCCTTGACCTCCGCCGCCTTGTCGAGGCTCACGCGGCGCACCGTGCCGTCGATGCCGGTCACGGCGCAGAACATGCGGTAGAGCGTCGGCGAATAAACGACCAGCGTCGTCATGCCGGCCATGAGCACGACGGCGACGGCGATGACGGGAAGGTGTCTGGAGCGGGTCTTGTTCATTTTCGCTTCTATGCCTGAGCCGAGCCCCTGGGGGTCCACTTAGGCCCAGCGGGCCTCATCCTCAAGGTGGCCTGGCGCCGCGGGCGATCCGACGCGGCTCGAGAGTGCGCGCCCAGCGGTTTTTAGGTTTTCCACCTCTGTGCACAGGCGCGCAAAATTCGGCTTGTCTATGCACAGGCCGGCGGCCCATAGACATGAGGAGTGCGCGTATCTTTGCAGGGGTGATCCCAAGATGACGCGCGTCTCCAGCCTCCTCGCGTTCGTTGCCATTCTGGTTGCGTGCCTCGCCGGCGCGTTCTCTGTGAGCTGGTGGCTCGCGTGCGCCGCCGCCGCGATTTTGGTGCTGGTATCGCTCACCACGCACAGGTCCGCGTATGCACGCTACGCCGCGCACGGCCAGATGCGCGCGCAGTCGATGCTGCTGGCGGGCAGCACGCTCAACGCGGTGACGGCGGCGGGCGCGGGCTATGCGATCGGGCGTGCGCTGGCTTCGCTTTGGCTCGTGTGAGGGCGGTCGGCCGCAGCCGTCACCCCAGCGCAGGTTGCGCGCCGGGGATGCTGGGGGCGGAAGCGCAAGAGCGCACACGCGGCGAGAGTACCAGCACCGCGCCTTGCGCAAGAGGAACGGCGCTCCGATTGCGTCGGCGCCAGCGGCTGCAGCACGGACAGCTTCTGGAACGACTGCACCACGGCGACGAACACGTTGAGATAGAGGCGGCGGGCGGCGTCCGCCAGGCGCCCGCGAGATGGAAGACGTACAGCGCGGCGAGCGCCACGATAAGGATGATCGACGACAGGATGCCGACGCCGAGCGCGGGCCTTGGGGGATGGAAAGATGGGCTCTGAGCCAAACGGATCAGAGCCCGATAAGGTTTAAGCGGCCATATCAAACAGCAGGATCTCGGCATCCTGCGACGTGCCGACGAGCTTGAGCTCGCCGGGCTCCGTCACGGCGACACCGTCACCGGGATAGAGCTGCTCGCCGTTGAGCGTCGCCGTTCCCGTGGCGACCTGCGCCCAGGCGTTGCGGCCGGCTTTGAGCGTGTGGCTCACAGCGGCGCCGTCATCGAGCAGGGTGGCGTAGAGGTCGACATCCTGGTGGATCGTCACCGATCCGTCGCGGCCGTCGCGCGAGCCGACGAGACGTAGCTTGCCGCGCTTGTCCTCGACCGGGAACGTCTTCTGCTCGTAGCCCGGCTCCAGTCCTTTGCGCTCCGGCTCGATCCAGATCTGCAGGAAGTGCGCCGGCTCCGTCTTCGACGCGTTGAACTCCGAGTGGCGGATGCCCGATCCGGCCGACATGCGCTGCACGTCGCCGGGCCGGATCACCGAGCCGGTGCCGAGGCTGTCCTTGTGAGCGAGCCCGCCCTCGAGCACGTAGGACACGATCTCCATGTCGCCGTGCGGGTGGGTGGGAAACCCGCCGCCCGGCGCCACGCGGTCGTCGTTGATGACGCGCAGGGGCCCGAAGCCCATGTGGTTCGGGTCGTAGTAGTGGCCGAAGGAGAAGCTGTGGCGGCTGTCGAGCCAACCCAGGTTGGCGCGTCCGCGCTCCTCGGCTTTACGAAGGGTCAGCATGGTTGTCTCTCCTCTGCTGGGGCCGGGTCAGACGACCGGCCCGTTCGCCACTCGATATGGAGCGTTGACGGAATTGGTGCAATCTATCAATAATTGGCCAGTCTGGTTCCATATTGGATACAAATGGACAAGCTCGACGCCATGAACGCCTTCGCCAAGGTGGTGGCGGCCGGCAGCTATGCCGAGGCCGCGCGGCGGCTGGGGCTGACGCGCTCGGCCGTCAGCAAGGCGGTGATGGAGCTGGAGCAGCTGCTGGGCGCGCGCCTGCTCGACCGCACCACGCGGAGGGTCGCGCCGACCGAAGCTGGGCGCGCCTACTACGAGCGCTGCGTATCGATCCTCGCCGACGTGGAGGAGACCGAGATCCAGATCTCGCGGCTGCACGACGCGCCGCGCGGCGTCTTGAAGATCAACGCGCCGATGAGTTTCGGCACGCGCTATCTGGGGGCGGCCGTCGCCGATTTCACGAGGCGCTATCCCGACCTGAAGATCGAGCTCATCCTCAACGACCGTTTCATCGATCCCTTGGAGGAAGGCGTCGACGTGACGGTGCGCATCGGGGTCTTAAGCGATTCCAGTCTGATCGCGCGGCGCCTGGCGCCGGCGCGGCTGGCGCTCGTCGCATCGCCGCACTACCTCGCGCAAGCCGGCACGCCGCAGACGCCAGAGGATCTCGGGCAGCATCGCTGCCTCACCTACGGGCACATGGCGGCGACGCAGCGCTGGACGCTGACGCGCGAGGGCGGTCCGGTCACCGTTCCGGTCGACTCGCGCCTGTGCTCCAACAACGGCGACGTGCTGCGCGAGGCCGCGCTCAGCGGCAACGGCATTACCAACCTGCCGACGTTCCTCATCGGCCCCGACATCGCAGAGGAACGGCTGCGGGTCGTGCTGGCCGATTACCCGCCGGCCCCCCTCGGCATCTACGCGCTCTATGCGCCCAACCGCTACCTCGCCGCCAAGACGCGCGTATTCATCGACTTCCTAGCTGAGCGCTTCGGCGAGGCCCCGGAGTGGGACGCGTTCGACCGGGTGGCTTGAACATCGCCCCTATCAATTGATCTGTATCAAGGAAACGCGCGAGCGCGCGGGCAGGATCGTTTGGGGAGCTTTTCGGCTGGGATTGATCGGAGATCCACGCGATGGACGCAGGCAGCGATTCCCTGAACCAGGGGGCCGGCGCGCGACCGCTCGGCTATCCCGTGCGCCGTGTTCCGCTCGATGCGCCCTGGGACTGGCTGAGCCGCGGGTGGCGGGACCTGTGCACCGAGCCCGTCGCGAGCCTGTGCTACGGCGCGGCTTTTGCCGTCGTCGCCTGGATCGTGCTCGCCGTGTTGAGCCTGCTCGGCGCCACGGCGCTCGTTCCCGTGCTGGGCGCGGGCTTCCTGCTGGTCGCGCCGCTGCTCGCAGCGGGGCTCTACGAGATGAGCCGGCGCTATGAAAAGAAGGAGCCGGTGACGGCGCGCGCGGTCTTCGATGCCTGCGCGCCAGCGATCGGCAGGCTCGCTTTCTTCGGCGTGGCTCTGTTCTTTGCCTTCTTCATATGGGTCGAGCTCGCCTTCCTGCTGCTGTCGCTGTTCCTCGGCGAGGTCGCGGTGCCCGATCCCAGCCAATTCGTTCAAACAGCGCTGTTTACCAACGCCGGGTTGGCCCTCCTTTTCATCGGCACCCTGACGGGAGGCCTGCTCGCGGCGATGGTGTTCTCCATCTCCAGCGTGGCGGTGCCGTTGCTCCTGGTGAAGGACGTCGACGCCGTCACGGCGATGGCGACGAGCGCGCGCGCCACGAGCCTCAACACCGGGGCGATGCTGCTGTGGGCGGCGCTGATCGCCGGCTATATGGCGGTCGGGCTGGCGACGCTCTTCGTCGGCCTCATCGTCATCTTTCCCCTCCTGGGGCATGCCACCTGGCACGCATTCCGAGACCTCGTCGAGATCGACGGCATCTGACCAGTCAGCAAGATTCGGCCACAATCCGGCATCGACGGTCCCCGACAGCACGCGTGCGGCCAATTGCGCTCCCGTCGACGGAACCACGGCCCTGCTCCCGTCATTAGATGTAGACGCCTACTGAGTCTCGACGGCGTCCATAACAACGGGAGAAGCCAAGTGAGAATACGAATTCTAGCCGGTGCCGCACTGGCCGTGGCGATGCTGGGAGTGCCGGCCGCGCAAGCGGCGTCCCCGGCCTATACGACGGCCAATGTGAATTTCCGCACCGGCCCCGACACCGAGTTCCCCTCGGTTGGCGTCATCCCTGAAGGGGACGACATCTACGTCGAGGGCTGCCTGCGCGACGAGTCCTGGTGCGACGTCCGCTGGGACGGCGATCGCGGCTGGGTCTACAGCGAATACATCGCTTTCGACTATCGCGGCGACACCGTGCTGCTGCCGGACGTCGGCGTTTCGGTGTTCGGGATCCCGATCGTCGTCGTTCGCCGCCGACCGTTATTGGGACCGCTACTACGTGGGTCGCCCCTGGTACAAGAACCGCGACCGGTGGTTCAAGTACAAGTGGCATCCGCGTCAAGGCTGGCGCGGACCGCCCAAGGGCAAGCGCACGCCCGGCTGGTGGCGTCAGGGATATAGCGCGCCCAAGGGCATGAAGGCGCCCCCGGGCAGAGGCTGGAAGCGTCCGGCGAACCATCGTCATGGTCGGGGTGATCACCGCGGCGACGACCGCAAGGGCGGCGACGATCGCCGCGGCGGCAGATCACCGCGGCGGCGGAGACGATCGCCGCGGCGGCGGAGACCACCGCGACCGGGACCGGCACTGATCGCTGGCTGACAGAGACCGAATGAACGTAGCGCCCGAGCGGCATCGCCGTCCGGGCGCTGCGCGTTTTGCGCCCACGTATCCGTTCTCACGCGCCGCATTCGTAGTAATGTAGCCAGGACGCGACGCGAACAGGATGGCGCATGAGCGGAAGATCTGACGATCAAACATGGCAGAGCCCGCGGCGGCACGCGCGCGCCGCGATGGTGCTGATGCTGTTGGCGTGCTGCGGGCGACCCGGTCTTGCCGCAGAAGCCGGCGATGGCAAGGCCATTCTCGAGAAGAACTGCGGACGCTGTCACGCGGTGGCTGCCGGAGACGCGAGCCCGCTCAAACAGGCGCCCAATCTATGGGACAAGCTCAGGAGCTATCCCGACGAGCGGCTCGATTTCGAACTCGCCGAGGGCATCGGCTCGCGCCACGAAACCATGCCGCAAATCCAGTTCACGGACGAGGACATCACGGCCATCTTCTATTACCTGCACGGCGACGGGACCGGCGCGAAGGACTGATCGCTCCTCGTCGGGCGCCCGGTGTCAGACCCGGACGATCAGGGCCCTGACCTGCCGTTCCTTCGCCGCTGGCCCGATTTTTGGGCATGCAGGACGCATCCGCGCATGGCCACAAAGCGCGGGGCGGGCGAGACAATTTGGGTTATAATGGGCTGCGGGGCCGGCGTATTGCGTAAAGGTCTGCCTATGCCTGACGTTCGCTTCTTCCATCGCGCCGGACCCTTTCCGCTGCGTGATATCGCGGCGCTTGTGGGCGCGGAGCCCCTGGATCCAGAAGCCGGCGCCGTCGCCATTCACGACATCGGCCCGCTCGATTCCGCCGGACCTCACGACATCAGCGTCTTCACTGACGTGCGCTATCGCGACGCGCTTGCACCGACGCGGGCGCGCGCGATCATCATCAGCCGCAGCCTGGCACGCCACGCCGCCGATCCGACCCGACTCCTCTATGTGAAGGACCCGCGCCTTGCCTATGCGCAGGTCGGGCAGCTCTTCTATCCGCTGCCAGCGCTGGAGCCGGGGATCGATCCCAGGGCACGCGTGCACGACAGCGCGACCATCGGTGAGGGCACGCAAGTCGACGCCGGTGCCGTGATCGGGCGCGGAGTCGAGATCGGCGCGCGCTGCCACATCGGCTGCAACGTCAGCATCGGCGATCACGTCCAGATCGGCGACGCGTGCCGCATCGGAGCCAACACCTCGATCAGTCACGCGCTGATCGGCAGCCGTGTCGGCATCGAGACCTGCGTGACCATCGGCTCGCAGGGCTTCGGCTTCGTGCCGGATGCGAACGGTTTGACGCGCATGCTGCAGCTCGGCCGCGTCGTCATCGAGGACGACGTCCAGATCGGGGCCAACTGCGCCATCGACCGTGGTGCGACGGGAGACACCCAGATCGGCGCCGGCACCGTCATCGACAATCTCGTGCAGATTGCCCACAACGTCCGCTTGGGGCGCAGCTGCGTGGTCTGCGCCCAGGTCGGCATCGCCGGCAGCACCGTGATCGGCGACGGCGTCATGATCGGCGGCCAGGCCGGCATCGTGGACCACGTGAGGGTGGGCGATGGCGCACGCATCGCGGCCATGAGCGGCGTCATGCGCAACGTCGAGCGCAAAGCGGTTGTGGGCGGAATTCCGGCCCTGCCGATCAAGGCCTGGCATCGCCAGACGATCGGGCTTGCGCGCCTGTTCAAGGGCGGCGACACCAACGGCAAGGACTAGCGCCCGAGCTTTCCGTTTTAGCGATCCCAATCGATCTGGCCGAACTCGGCAGAGGTTGGCTCGCCGGTCTGATCGTTGTCGTTGAACACCGCGACGTATTGGAGCGCCGGAGGCGCGCGCCCGAAGGCCGCCTTGTAGTCAGCCGCAAGGTCGCGCCGCTCGCGTTCCCACCTTCCGACTTCAGCGCGACCGCGCAACTGAATGTAGCGCAGGCTTGCATAGCGCCGCGAGCGCAGGACCGTGCCATCGGCGACCGGCGTCGCGGTCCAGGTATACGCCAAGGTCGGAACGTCCCGGTTAAAGAAGGACGGTGCGCCGAAAATGAAAAAGATCGTAGCGCCGCAGTCCTCTGTCTTGAGCTCGCGGATATCGGCGCTTTTCTGCAATTGATCGACCCGCCAGCGCCAGGCGACCGCCCCCAGCAAGACGGGTGCGATGGCGACCGGCAGGTACAGCCCCGAAGCGGAACGATGGGGCGTGGAGCGCAGAACCGGGCCGAATTGGCTCGCCTCCTTCGCGAGCGCATTGCGGCCCACGAAATCGATGCGCTCAGCCGTCGCCATCATCGCCACCGGGTCGGCGAGCACGGTGCCGGCCAAGGACTGCGGCGCGCCGATTAGAAAAATCACCAAGGCTGCCATGAAGGTCTGCGCGCACATGCCCTGACGCTCCCCGCCCATCTGTCCTGGTTAGATGCCGACGCCAGAGCATTGCGCGCGCGGTCAGCAAAACGCAACTCCTCACGTGCCGGAGATCCTAGACTCGGAAGCTCAGCTGGTGACCGGCACGGGCAGCGCGGCGACGAGGCGGGTGAGCGTGTCGAAGGTGGGGCGGTCGAGGATGCCGTCGGCACGCTTGGGGCGAAAGTGCAGCTGGAACGCCTTGACCACGGTGGCCGTCCGCCGATCGAGCTCGCCATGCACCTCGACGTCGTAGCCGTATTGGCGCAGCAGCGTCTGCGTCTCGACGATGGCCGCGGTCTGCTCGGGCGCGATCAGCTCCGCGCACGCGAGATCGATCGGCGCCGGCTCCACCCAGTGGCCGACGCCCTGACTTGCAAGCCAAGCCCAATCAAACTTCTCGCCGGGATCGATCTTGCGCCCGGGCGCCACGTCCGAATGGGCGAGAATGCCCTCCGGGGGAATCGCGCGGCGCCGCGCGATGTCACGGCACAGGGCGGCAACGGCTTGCATCTGCGCTTGCGGAAAATCGGGATAGCCACGGTCGTGGCCGGGATTCTGAATCTCGATGCCGATAGAGGCGGAATTTATGTCGGTCACGCCTGCCCAGTGCGAGGCGCCCGCGTGCCAGGCGCGCATGCCTTCCGGCACCATCTGCGTGATGCGGCCGACCTCGTCGATGACGTAGTGGCAGGACACCTTGCTTTCCGGGTTCGCCAGCCACGCGACCGCGTCGGCGCCCGAGGTCATGCCGGTGTAGTGCAGCAACACAAGGTAAGGCCGCGCGCTTAAGCGGCGCTCGCCGATATTGGGCGAGGGATGCAGGGCGTCGACGATCTGGCTATCGGGCTTCATGATCACGAGCAGCTCTCCTCGCAGTCGGCGTGCGCGGCCGCGCGCTGCTTGAGGATCTCGTCATAGGCGGCGTTGAAGGCGGACAACCGGCGGTCGGCGGCGGCGCGGAACTCGGTCGGCACGCCGCTTGCGGCCATCTGGTCGGGGTGGTGCTTGCGCACCAGTGCGCGATGATGCGCCTTGAGGTCGGCGTCGGAAATATCCGGCGCCACGCCGAGGATGGCGTAAGGGCTGTCGGGATCGTGCACAAAGCTGGCGCGAATGGTCAGAAATTCGAGCCCGCTCAGGCCGAAGCGCTCAGCCACCGTCTCGAGGAAGCGATCCTCCGCAGGATGCAGCACGCCATCGGCGGCAGCGATGTGGAACAGGCATTCGAGCATGGCGCGCAACAGCTCCGGCTCGTCTTTGAGCATGCGCGCGATCTTGCCGGCATAGGCCTCGTAGCCGGCGACGTCCTCACTGGCGAGGTTGTAGAGGTGGCGCACGTTCTCGATCTCCCCGGGGGGAATTTCAAACAGGCGCTCGAACGCTTCCGCCTCGACGGGCAGCGCAACGCCGTCGGCCTTGGCCATCTTGGCGGCGAGCGTGGTAACCGCGATCGTGAAGGCAGCCGTACGGTGCGCAGGCGTGCGCTCGGTCAGCTTATCGAGACCGAGCCGCGCCCACACCGCCGCCAGGGCGTCGTGCAGCGCGCCGACCTTCTCCAGCCCCAGCGCGTTCGATATGGCTTTCCAACTCATCCCGAACCCTTAGCCGCAATTCCTGTTAACTTGAAGGATAGCGGGGGGTTCCTTGGGAGTCTTTGGGGAGTCTTCGGGAAAATCGGGACAATTGCCGGAAAAATTGGCGGGGGGTGCGACGCTAGGTGCCACTGGGCGCTGCCGGGAGCCGCAGCGAGCCACGCGTGGTTGACGCACTCCGCCATTCGCCGATAGCTGACGGAAAGCGGCGGTTAACAGACGGACCTGAGATGGCGGGGCGAGCGGGCGAGCAAAAGTGGCATTTCTGGATCGACCGCGGCGGCACGTTTACCGACGTCGTCGCACGCACGCCCGAGGGGCAGGTGCTGGCCGCCAAGCTCTTGTCCGAGAACCCGGGCGCTTACGACGACGCGGCACTGGAGGGCATCCGACGTTTCCTCGGCGTGCCGACGGGGGCAGCCATCCCGGCGGAGCGCATCGCCGCGGTCAAGATGGGGACGACCGTCGCGACGAATGCGCTGCTCGAGCGCAAGGGCGACTCCACCGCCCTCGTCATTACGCGCGGGCTCGCCGACCAGCTCGAGATCGGCACGCAGGCGCGGCCTGATATATTTGCCAAGCACATCGTCAAGCCCGAGACGCTGTATGCGCACGTCATCGAGGCGCACGAGCGCGTGCGCGCCGACGGCACGGTGGAGTTGCCGCTCGATCTTGCCGATCTCGAGGCGCGTTTGCAGCAAGCGCGCGCGGACGGCATCGACGCGGTGGCGATCGTACTCATGCACGCCTACGCCTATCCCGAGCACGAGGCCCGTGCCGCGGCACTGGCGCGCGAGTTGGGCTTTTCACAGGTGTCGGCGAGCCACGAGGTGTCGCCGCTGATCAAGATCGTGCCGCGCGGCGATACGACGGTGGCGGATGCCTACCTGTCGCCGATCCTGCGAAGGTACGTCGATAAAGTCGCGAGCGCGCTCCAACCTTCTCCCTCCCCCTTGATGGGGGAGGGCCGGGGTGGGGGTGGTGCAGCACCTTCGGCGTCGTGGACACCCCCCTCCCCAACCCTCCCCCGCGTCCAAGCGGAGCTTGGCTTCGCCAAGACGGGGGGAGGGGGAGAAGGTGGGAGTGAGCCCTCCCCGAAGGTGCTGTTCATGGCGTCGTCGGGTGGACTCAAGGCCGCCGCGATGTTCCGCGGGCGCGACGCCATTCTTTCCGGACCCGCGGGCGGCGTGGTCGGCATGGCCGAGACGGCGCGCCGCGCCGGCTTCACCAAAGTCATCGGCTTCGACATGGGTGGCACGTCGACGGACGTGGCGCACTTCGCCGGCACCTACGAGCGCAGCTTCGAGACGGTGGTCGCCGGGGTACGCCTCGCCGTGCCGATGCTGCGCGTGCATACGGTGGCGGCGGGCGGCGGCTCGATCATCGCCTACGACGGCACGCGCTTTCGCGTCGGACCCGACAGCGCCGGTGCCGACCCGGGACCGGCGTGCTACCGGCGCGGCGGTCCGCTGACCGTGACCGACGCCAATGTGATGGTGGGCAAGCTCGACGCGGGCGTTCTTCCCGGCGATCTTCGGTGAAAACCACGATTCCCCGCTCGATGCCGAGGTCGTGCGTGCCGGCTTTGCGGCGCTGGCGCGCGAGGTGGGAGATGCGCGCGCGCCTGAGGAGATCGCCGATGGCGCCATCCGCATCGCGGTCGAGAGCATGGCGAATGCCATCAAGAAAATCTCGGTGGAGCGCGGCTACGACGTGACCGAGTACGCGCTCAACTGCTTTGGCTCGGCCGGAGGGCAGCACGCCTGCCTGATCGCCGACACACTCGGCATCGAGACCATCCTCATTCATCCGCTGTCGGGGCTGTTGTCGGCCTACGGCATGGGACTGGCGCCGATGCGGGCAAGCCGCGAGCGCTCGGTCGAGGCGCCGCTCGATGCCGACACCATGCACACGATCGAAACCCTCGCCTACGAGCTCGGCAGCGACGTGACAGAGGAGCTGCTCGACGAGGGCGTCGAGCACGACGACATCGCGCTCACGACGCATCTGCATTTGCGCTACGCCGGCACCGACACGGCACTGCCGGTGGAGCTGTCGGAGCCGGGCTTCATGCGTCGCGACTTCGAGGCGCTGCACCGCCAGCGCTTCGGCTTCGTGTCGCCGGAGAAGGAAATCTTCGTCGCGGCCATCGAGGTCGAGGCGACGGGGAGCGAGGCGCTCGACGGCCCTCCAACGCATTCCCCTCCCCCTGGCGGGGAGGGGTTAGGGGTGGGGGGATCCTCCACGGCGAACGGAAACAACTCCGCGTCTCCCAAAAGTCTTCACCCCACCCCCGACCCCTCCCCATTAAGGGGAGGGGAGTCGAACCAGGCCAGCAGGCGAGACGCTCAAACCACGCGCTTCTACTCGCGCGGGGCGTGGCACGAGGCCCCCGTAGTCAGGCGCGAGGCGCTGACGGTCGACGCGACGGTGAGCGGTCCGGCGCTCGTCATCGAGCCGCACCAGACGGTCGTGGTCGAGCCGGGCTGGACGCTTGTGGTGAGCGACGCCGACGACCTGGTGCTGACGCGCACCGAGCCGCGCCCGCGCGAGCGGCTGGGCCGCGAGGCCGATCCCATCCTGCTCGAGGTGTTCAACAACCTGTTCATGGCGATTGCCGAGCAGATGGGAGAAGCGCTGCGCAACACGGCGCAGTCCGTCAATATCAAGGAGCGGCTCGACTTCTCCTGCGCGGTGTTCGACGCGGACGGCCATCTCGTCGCCAACGCACCCCACCTGCCGGTGCATCTGGGCTCCATGGACCGCTCGGTGGAGACGATCATCCGGCTGCGCGCATCCGAGATGCGCCCCGGCGACGTCTACATGCTGAACGCGCCCTACAACGGCGGCACGCACCTGCCCGACATCACGGTGGTGACGCCGGTGTTCGACGACGCAGGCAGCGAGGTGCTGTTCTACGTGGCGAGCCGCGGTCATCACGAGGATATCGGCGGGCTCACGCCCGGCTCGATGACGCCGCGCGCGACCACGATCGAGGAGGAAGGCGTCTACATCGACAACGTGAAGCTGGTCGCCGAGGGGCGCTTCCTGGAGGCGGAGACCCGCGCGCTGCTGACGGGCGCCAAGTATCCCGCGCGCCAGCCCGACAAGAACATCGCCGACCTCAAGGCGCAGGTTGCAGCCAACATCAAGGGCGAGGCCGAGCTGAGGCGGATGGTGGCGCACTTCGGGCTCGACGTGGTGCGCGCCTACATGGGCCACGTGCAGGACAACGCGGAAGAGAGCGTGCGCCGGCTGCTGGCGCGCCTCGCCGACGGGCACTTCCGCGTGGAGATGGACCAGGGCTCATGCGTCGAGGTGAAGATCACCGTCGACCGCGAGGCGCGCACGGCCAAGGTCGATTTCACCGGCACGAGTGAGCAGCAGCCGACGAACTTCAACGCGCCCGAGCCGGTGACGCGCGCAGCCGTGCTCTACACCTTCCGCGTCATGGTCGACGAGCCGATCCCCATGAACGCGGGTTGCTTGAAGCCCATCGAGATCGTGATCCCCGAGGGCTCGATGCTGCGCCCCGCCTATCCGGCCGCCGTCGTCGCCGGCAACGTGGAGATCAGCCAGGTGGTGACGAACGCGCTGTTTGCCGCGCTCGACGCGCTCGGCTCGAGCCAAGGCACCATGAACAACCTCACCTTCGGGAACGAGAACGTGCAGTACTACGAGACGCTGTGCTCGGGCGCGCCGGCGGGACCGGGCTTCGACGGCGCGGCGGCCGTGCACGTGCACATGACCAATACGCGCCTCACCGATCCGGAGATCCTGGAGCTGCGCTATCCGGTGCTGCTGGAGGAGTTCTCGATCCGGCGCGGCTCGGGCGGCAAGGGCAAGTGGACGAAGCGGCGACGGCACCAAGCGCGTCATCCGTTTTCTGGAGCGCATGGACTGCGCCATCCTGTCGGGCTATCGCGATGTGCGCCCCTTCGGGCTCGACGGCGGAGAGCCGGGCGAGGCCGGCGCCAACCTCGTGCGCCGCTCAGGCGGCAGCCTGGAGCAATTGAAGGGCTGCGATCAGACCGTCATCGAGCCGGGCGAGGCGATCATCATCGTGACGCCGACGGGCGGCGGGTACGGCAAGGCGTGAGCCGTCTGCCTCCCTTTCCCGCCTCCGCGGGAATGACGTGGTGGGTGGTCAAGCGCTCACCTCCTCTTGACGTCATCCCGGCGCAGGCCGGGACCCACGCAAGTCTCCGCGATTGCGACACCGCCTGGACGTTCGGCGAGCGAAACACGGGATGGAAAGTCACCAAAGGCCAACCCTTACGCGATGTTTGGGTGTTTTGCCCTTGTCTGTCCCGTCCCAATCTCCAATCATGGCGGCGACACCCTCCGCGAGGCGAAGGACAGCCAAGAATGCAGATAGCGGCACGCGCAACGAGGACGCAGCTCCTGATCCTGGCGGCAGCATTGACGCTCGGCGGCGGCGCTATGGCCGCCGAGCCCGTGTCGCGCAAAGCCGACATGACGGTGCGTGAGATCACCTCGGCGTTGTTCAAGGCCAAGCCCGACGAGCGGGTCGATCTGTCGAAGCGCAACCTCGCCTATCTCGATCTGTCGGGACTGAACTTCAAAGGCGCGACGCTGGCGCACTCCGATCTCTACGGGGTCGACTTTACCAACGCCAACCTGCGCGGCACCGACCTGGCGCATACGCGCCTCGACCGCGCACTGCTGACAGGGCCGATCTCTCCGGGGCCAACTTGAGCGGCGCCGCGATCCGGCGGCCGACGGTCTATTCCGACCTCAACAAAAATCCCGCGGACATGCCGCGCTTTTCCGGCGCCAATCTGACGGGCGCGAGCATGCATGGCCAACCTCTCCGGCGCCGACTTTCACGGCGCCGATCTTTCGGGCGCTGACTTCAGCGCCCTCGATGCGCGCAAGCGCCAAGGCGCCATCACCGCGCTGGTGGAGAACGTTCTCAAAGGCTGCGATTTCTCGCGGGCGATCCTGCGCGGCACCAATCTCCAGGGCGCCGACCTCACGTTCTCACGCTTCACCGAGGCGGATCTCAAGGGCGCCAATCTTTCCCGCACCAACTTGTCGCGCGCCGACTTCACCGGTGCCGACCTGACCGATGTCGACCTCACAGGCGCCGATCTCGACGGTGCCAACCTGCTGGCGGTCAAAGGGCTCGACAGCGTGAAGGGGCTGGCGACCGCACTCAACTTCGACCGTACGATCCACTGAGGTTTCGCGCGTATGAACGCGGTTGGCGCTCGCGTTGTTCCCATTCCTACGAGAAGCGCATGCGGACGCTGAAGTGCCAGCTGAAGCGAGGACAAAGGGCCACGAAGCCCGACATTTCAGCGAATTAAGCCGCCCCGCCCCTTGTGCGGAGCCCTGCGATCCCCAATCATTAGTGGAACGCCCTCAAGCGGGGCGAGGAAAGAAGAATGCAGTTCAAGCGCGCGGCGCGGTCGATAGTGCACGGCCTGATCCTGGTGGCGGCCCTCGCGGCCCCGGCCGGCTTGGGCGCGCGCGCGGAGGAAACCGAGCCCGTCTCGCCCGACGCCGACTTCACCGTGCGCGAGATCACCTCGGCGCTGTTCAAGGCCAAGCCGGGCGAGCGCATCGACTACTCGAACCACGACCTCACCTACCTCGATCTCGCCGGTCTCGACTTCAAAGGCGCCACGCTCGCCCACTCCGACCTCTACGGCACCGATTTCACCGGCGCCAACCTGAAGGGCGCGGACCTGTCGCACACGCGCCTCAACCGCGCGGTGCTGATCCGCGCCGACCTGTCGGGCGCCGACCTGAGCGGCGCCACCATCTTCCGCCCGACCGTCTACACCGACATGCGCTCCGATCTCGCCGACGCGCCGCACTTTTCCGGCGCCAACATGACCGGCGTGCGGGTGATGGCCAATCTATCGGGCGCCGACTTCCGCGGCGCCAACATGGCGGGCGCGGACTTCTCGCCGCTGGAATCGCGCCCCGGCCAGGGCACGATCACGTCGCTGATGAAGAACGTGCTGAAGTCGTGCGACTTCTCCGGTGCGGAGCTGAAGGGTGCCAACTTCGACCGCGCCGATCTGACGTTTGCGCGCTTTGTCGGCGCCAACCTCAAAGGCGCGAACTTCGCGAAGGCCGACCTGTCCAAGGTGGACTTTGCCGGCGCAGACCTGACGGATTCGGACTTCACAGGCGCCGATCTTTATGGCGCCAATCTGGGCAGCGCCAAGGGTCTCGACACGGTGAAAGGCCTCGCTACCGCCGTCAATATCGACAAGGCGACGCGCTGAGCGCGCCTGCGCCTTACGCCAAGACTTACCCCCTCACCCGGCGCATCTTCGCGAAGCGATGCTTCGCTCGATCACGGCCGACCTCTGCCCCTGGGAGAGGTGAGGTGGCGTACAACTTAGTCCAATTCCTTTTCACGTCCCGAGAGGCGAGAGCAGCGCACTCGACACACCTCTCCCAGGGGAGAGGTCGTGAGCCCGGCATCAGCCGGGCGAGCGGGTGAGGGGAGACTAGCTCACGATTGCTACACATAAGAAGAGCCGGGAGATGATCCCGGCTCTTTCGTGTTCGTGGGGGGAGCGATGGTGTCCGTCTAGGTGGCGGGCGCGTCGCCCTGCGTGATTGCGGGACGACCGCGGCGGCGATCGATAAAGGCATCGAACTCCTGCTTGTCGCGCGACCGGCGCAGCCGCTGCAGAAACTCGCGGAACTTGGCGCTCTCCTCGTCGAGGCGCTGCATCGTCTCCCGACGATAGGCCTCGAAGGCGCCGTTGGGGGCGCCATGGTAGCGCGGCGCGACCGGGCGGTCGTCGCGCGGCTCCTGCTCGACACTGGCGCGCTGCCACAGCCGCATTTGTCGGCGGAATACGACGATCCCGGCGATGAGCAGCGCCACCGGCCAGAACAGCAAGGCAACGGCCCACACGATCGCCCACACCAGCCAGACGAGCGTGAGAAAGAAGAAGCCGAGAAGCAAAAGGGGCATTGCTATGCTCCGATCCTTACGTCACGAGAGTGCCACTTTGCGAAAGTGCCGGGGCGGCTCGCCGCCCCGGCGCGAATTGCGTCACGCGTCCTTTGCGTGCATCAGGCGGGCGCACCTTGCGTATCGCCATCCGGACGCGCGCGGCGCTCGGCCATGAACTGGTCGAACTCCTGCTTGTCCTTCGCCTTGCGCAGGCGGTCGAGGAACGCGCGGAACTCCCGCTCCTCCTCCTCGAGCCGCGTGATCGTCTCCTCGCGGTACTCGTCGAATGCGCGGTTGCCGCTCGAATGGAAGCCGCCATGCATCCCGCGGGCCCAATTCCTCCGGCCGCGATCCCAGCCGCGATCCCACTTCTCCGCCATGCGCTGCTGCCAGCGCGTCATCTCACCGTGCCGTCCGCATCCCATTCGTCCACTCCAGATCATGTAGGCCAGAACTGCGAGGCCAAGCGGCCAGAACAGGATGAAGCTGAGGACCATCACGGCGATCCACGCGGGCCGGCCGTAATCGTCGAGAGTCGCCACAACCTGAGTCATCGCATTTCACCTTCCTCATGTGAATGTTTATCACATTTACATAGGTGCCACCGGATGGCGGCGGCGTCAAGAGGTGGAGGGGCAAAAATCGGACGAGCGGAAATGCGTCGGCCGGCCGGGGAGATAGATGGGGGCGGGAGGGCCGGTTCGCCAGGGTTGTAGGGGCGAAAACAGGCGTCGGATCAGAGGTCGGACACCCGGCGCCGGCGCCCCGGCGGAACGGGGGAGCGGCCGTCATCGCACCGCAGAGTGCGATCTACGCAAGTCGCCGCGATTGGGGAGGGAAGGGATTGCATTGGGTGTCAGACCCGGAGGGTCAGACACCGGTATCGAAGCGCCGAAGTGAGCAAGGGGACTCGCGCTGTGCGCGACCTCGATATCGAGGAGCGGCGGCCGGCGATGCCGGCCGCCGATCAGATCACTTCTTCGTCTTCTTCTTAACCGGCTTGCGCTTCACCGACTTCGCCGCGACCTTTTTCTTGGCCTTCTTCTTCTTCGCCTTCTTCTTCGGCGCGTCGGCGGTCTGCGTCAAAGCGGATGCTGCGAGCGTCTTGATCTCGGCAGGCGTTAGCGAACCCGGTTTCGCCATTCCCTTCGATGCAATCTTCGCAACCGCTGCCGATGTCTTCTCGTTCAGTGCCATGGTGGTGTGTTCCGTCTGTTGAAGCATGTGTGATAGGCGCACTCGTATACATCGCTTTCGCCGCGCACGCATTACTTCACTGCAAACTCGACATGCACGTGCACTGCAGTCGTGGTCAGCATCACGTGTCGGACGGCACGCCGAGACCGTCGAGGTAGATGAGAGTCGCGGCCTCCAACAGCTCTTCCGGAGTCATCGGAATCGTTCGCCGCGCCGCATCACCGCGCGCAAACAGCGCCGCGATGCCGTGGCTCAGCGACCAGATGTGCAGCGCCATCATCAACGCAGGCGGACGGCGCTCCTGGGGCAGCGTCGCGCACAAAGCCTCGCACGCTTCGCGCAACACCGCGAAGGCGCGGTCGCCGGCCTCGCGCAATTCGGGATATTCGGCGACCGACAACCCCGACTCGAACATGGCGGAGAACAGCGCCGGCTCCTTGCGCGCGAAGCCGAGATAGGCCTGCCCGACACGCTCGAAAGCCGCGCGCGGCGTGGGCTTGCCGTGGTCCCAGGCGCGGGTCAGCGCCTCGGCGAAGCCTTCGAAGCCGCGCAGCGCCACGTCGGCCATGAGCGCGTCGCGGTCGCGGAAGTGGCGGTAAGGCGCGGCGGGGCTGACGCCGGCGGCGCGCGCGGCATCCGCGAAGGTGAAGCCGGCCGGCCCCTTCTTGGAGATGAGATCGAGCGCCGCCGCGATGAGCGCCTCGCGCAGATTGCCGTGATGGTAGCCGCGCCGCGCGCCGGGGCCGCCCTTGTGCCAGGTCATGAAGGGCTTTTAGCGCAATTCGGGCCGCGAGGGCATCCGACGATGCGGAACTGTGCCACATCCCTCACCCTCCCCTTCATCGGGAGGGTGGTCGCCGGAGACTGGCGGAGGTGAAGAGCCAGGAAAAACTTTTCGATGTGATGCTCGTGCTTCTTCCGCCCACCCCTAGCCCCTCCCCACCAGGGGGAGGGGAATGCGTTGTGAGAGGGGCAGACGCGCTACGCCGCCTCGAGCACGTGCACGCTGAAGAGGTCGTCGGCGTCGGTCCAGACCTTGAGGGGCTGCCAGCCGGCCCGGGCGGCCAGCGCGTGGAAGCCGGCGATGTCGTACTTGTGCGAATGCTCTGTGTGGATGCGCTCGCCGGCGGCAAAGGCGATGCGCCGACCCAGCACGTTCACGGTCTGGGCGGCCTGGGAGACGAGGTAGAGCTCCACGCGGCCATGGCCCTCATCGTAAATCGCCAGATGGTCGAACTGGCCGACGTCGAAATCGGTCTTGAGCTCGCGGTTGGCGCGCTTCAGCAGGTTGAGGTTGAAGGCCGCCGTCACGCCATCCTCGTCGTCATAGGCGCGCAGCAGGCGGCGCACGTCCTTCTTGAGGTCGGCACCGATGATCAGGCGGGCGCCTGAGCCCAGAATCTTGGCCATGTTGGCGAGCAGCTTGACGGCGGCGGTCTCGGTCAGGTTGCCGATGGTCGAGCCGGGGAAGAACCCCAGCCGCGGGCGGCCGTCGATCTCGGCGGGAAGCGTCAAGGCTTGCGAGAAGTCGCCGCATACCGGCAGCACGCGCAGATCGGGAAAGCGCCGCTTGATGCGCGCCCGCGCGTCATTGAGGGCCGTGTGGCTGATGTCGATGGGGACGTAGGCGTGCAGCCGGTGCATTTGCTCGAGCAGCAGCTCGGTCTTGGTGCTGGAGCCCGAGCCGAACTCGATGAGCACGTTGCCCGGCGCTGCGTCGCGCGCGATCTCCTCGGCGCGCTCGCGCAGGATGCGCGTCTCGGTGCGCGTCGGGTAGTATTCGGGCAGCTCCGTGATGCGCTCAAACAGGTCGCTGCCGGCCGCGTCGTAGAGGAAGCGGCAAGGGATCGACTTGGCCGGCGCCGAAAGCCCGGCCAGCAACGCGTCGGCGAATTCGGAAACGTCCGGGGCGGTGATCGTCGAGCTCGGTGCGATATCCCTCATTCGGCGTCCTCTGCAAGGCGCAGGCCCATGAATTGCCAGCGGTGGTGCGGAAAGAAGAAGTTGCGGTAGGTGGCGCGGACGTGACCGCCCGGTGTGGCGCAGCTGCCGCCGCGCAGCACCTGCTGGCTCACCATGAACTTGCCGTTGTACTCGCCGATGCCGCCCGGCGCGGCGCGGTAGCCCGGGTAGGGCTGGTAGGCGGACGCGGTCCATTCCCACACGTCGCCGAAGAGCTGGGACAAGCGTCCCTCGGCCGCCGGCTTGGCCGGGCGGGGCCGCAACGCGCTGGTGCCGAGGTCGTTGCCTTCGGGCGCATAGCCGGTGCTCGCCACCTCCCATTCGAACTCGGTGGGGAGCCGCTTGCCGGCCCAGCGCGCAAACGCGTTGGCCTCGAAATAGCTGACGTGCGAGACGGGCGCGCGGGCATCGACGGGCAATAGACCCTCGAGCGTCATCTGATGCCAGGTGCCGTCGCGGTTCTCCCAGTAGCCCGGCGCCTCCCAGCCTTGCGTCTTGACGGTGGTCCAGCCGTCGGCGAGCCACAGAAGCGGATCGCTGTAGCCACCGTCGGCCATGAAGGCGAGCCAGTCGCCGTTGCTGACGCAGCGGTCGGCGAGACGGAAGTCGCGTAGGAGAGCCTCGTGCCGCGGGCTCTCGTTGTCGTAGGAAAAGCCGTTGCCGTCATGGCCGATGGCGCGGATGCCGCCGTTGAAGCCGACCCAGTGCAGGGGCGGTGCCTCGCCGACGGCCTCGGGCCTGCCCTGCGGCTGGCGGTAGGCGGGGCGCAGCGGGTTGGCGGCAAAGAGGCTCAGGATGTCGGTCAGCAGCAGCTCCTGGTGCTGTTGCTCGTGATTGATGCCGAGCTCGATCAGCGCACCGACCGGGTCGGAGGGATCTACCGCGATGCCGTCGGCGAACAGGCGGGCCAGCGCGGTATCGACGTGGGCGCGATAGTCGCGCACCTCGGCCGCAGAGGGACGCGTGAGCAGGCCGCGGTGCGGGCGCGGATGGCGCTCGCCCTTGGCCTCGTAATAGGAATTGAAGCAGTAGTCGAAGGCATCCGAGAAGGGCCGGTAGCCGGGCAGATGCTCGCGCAGGATGAAGGCCTCGTAGAACCAGGTGGTGTGCGCGAGATGCCACTTGGTGGGGCTCGCGTCCTCCATGGCCTGGACGGTCTGGTCCTCGTCGCTCAAGGGCAGGGCCAAGGCCAGCGACAGCGCCCGGCTGTCGCGCAGGCGGGCCCCGAGACCTGGCTTGCCGGGGTCGGCTGCGGATCGGTCGTTGGTCTCGACGGTCGGTGATGAAAGCATGCGGGCCTCCCCTATATGTTCAGTCCGAGTGCCCGCCGCCGTGCGGACCGTGAAGCGTGTGGGGATATGGGATCGTCTTGCTATAATTGCGATAACGATTTCGAACGGTGCTGGTTCGATCGGGATTGCGAGATTTGCCGGGGCCGGCGCCAAGCGCCTCGACCATGGCCTCGTTGGCGGCCCCGCCGGCAGCAAACGAGCCGATGGAGCCATGCGTCTGGCCGACCCGATTCCCTCCGTTGGGCCCGGGATCGCGGGTCTTTACCTAACCCCATGCGTTAACGGCCGCAACCCGCGCGTGCGCTCCATCGATTTGTCACGACGAGGGATACGGTCTCTTTAGCTTGTAGCTCTACCTGTTGGCTCGCGTGCTTTCAACGGGCCCAACATGTGCGCTCGCCCGTGGTCTCCCTAGCGAGTTGAACCCCATGCCGAAGCGCCAACTGCATGTCGGAGCGATCGTCCACATCAGGCACGTTGCCCTGACGTCCAGAGACGGCGCCGCGAGCTTCCGCATCGAAGAGCTGGTGCGGCTCGACGACGGCGACACCCTCTACAAGGTCAAGAACGACGCCGAACCCTTCGATCGCATCGTCGCCGAAGGCGACCTCGCGCTCAGACCGTAACCCGAAAGCGAGGACCGATGCGCACGCCTCTCATCGCCCTTTTCCTTGTCGCCGCTACCATGCTGGCGCGCGCAGACGACACGACCGTCGCCTTCGATGGACAGACCTATCGCCTCGATTACCAGGACGCCGCCAAGCAGCCGAACGGGCAACAGGGCGACAGCCTGGCGGAGTTCACGCTGCCGGGCGAGACGGTGAAGGACTGGACCAAGCTGTTCGCCTTCTACCTGTTCCCGCAGGCGGGCAACGATCCCGTGGTCATGGCCGAGGAGATGGGCAAGGCCACCAAGGAGACGAACCCGGACGCCAACTTCAAGGTGATCAAGGAAACCAAGACCGGCGACGCGATCATCGACTTTCTGACCTGGCCCCCCGATAGCGACGTGATGGAATTCAACGTCTTCAGGTACACGCGCGCCGAGTACGGACCCGGATTGGTGGCGATGCAGTACGCGCAGCGTTTCAAGCTGGGCGACATGAGCGTCGACCAGTTCCGCGCCCTGCGGGCCCATGCCGTCGATGCGATGGCGGAGACCGACATGGCACAGGCGCGCGACTTTTATGCCGCAAAGGCCAAAGAGCAGCTGGGCTCCGCGCGGGACGCACGTCAGACCCCATCGGCGAGCGCTGGCGCCGGTCAATGAAAGGCTCTAGCTTGAGCGGCGGTATTGCCTCGCGTGAGGTAGCTTCGCCATGCGCCCGTTACTCGTTCTGCTTGCAGTTCTGATTGCGGTTGTCGCCGGCCCAGCGCGCGCCAGCCTGCAGCCGGCCCTCATCTGCATCGACCCCGACATGGAGTTTCCCGTCGCCTGCGACGACGATGACGGCTAGCCGCGTGCGCTACTTGCACACGGTGCGCAGGCCGTTGGGTCCGCGGTAGGCGAGATCCACGTGGAAATGGTCGCGGTGCAGGGAGTTGTAGTCGGGGCCGAGCACGGTGGAGAACTGCTCACACGCGCCATCGTGCACCGCGTGCAGGAACGCGCGCTGGCGTGCATCGCCGCGCCAGCCGCTCTTGACCCGGATGCGCGTGCCGTCGGTGAGCGTGAAGGCGGAGATGTCGAGCGCATTGGCGCGGCCGTGCTCGGATAGATAGCTGCCGGACACGTGGTTGATCGGGCGGCAGGCGTACGAGCCGAGCACCGTGATCTCCGCCAGCGAGGCACCAAAGGTGCGACGCGCGGCCGGCTCGATGACGTTGACCACCCAGCGGTCGACCTGCGGAATCATGGGGCAGCGCAGCAGCGCGGTGGGCTTGAGGAGCACGCGCCCGTGGTCCGCCGCCGCCATCTCGAAAGGCTGCTCGGCGCCGCATGCGCTCGGGCCGCCGAGCGAGGCGCGCGTGCGGATGGCACCGGTCGTGTAGACGGTGCCGGAGGCGAGGCAGGCATGCTCCTCGTCAGCGAGCCTGGGCTCGTTCTTGACGATAAACGTCGGCCCCCCGCCGCAGGCCGATAGCAGCGCGAGACCGAGGAAACCGAGGAGGACGCGGACGCGAATGGGGACCATGGGGCGGGAACGTTAATTCTGCTAACCCTAACGAGATATGAACGCCCACCTGCCTGCCCGCGAGAGAAGTCGATGTTTCGGGCCGATTTGCGACCCTGGGTTGCGCAACTTGTGGCAATGCCCACAAGCTTTCGAGACTTATCCACAACCAGAATGTCGCGCTGCCCGTATTTGACAGATCCATGTCAGGATCTCTTGCTAAGCGTCTCTCTGCTCGTCGTTTTCGAGCCCTCAGTGTGAGCGATGCTTCAGTACCTGCGTAGTGCGTTGCGTACCTGAGTGTGTACATGCGTCTTGGCCCCGGCTTGGGTCCTCTACCGGTCTCCTGGCAACCCCGCGTTTGTCTTTCGAGATCCGGTGGATGGTCGCCGGGGCCTCGTATTTTCGGGCCCCATTCTCTCGCTTCTTCAAGCGCGCTCTTTCAAAAAGCTCAAGACCGCCTCCTTGAAGGTGCGGTCGCCCACCGCCTTCATGTGATCGCGGTCGGCGATCTCGAACGCGCGCGCGCCGGGGATGAGCTCGGCCAGCGCCGCGGCCGATCCGCCGATCACGTCATCCGATCCCACCGCAACCAGCACCGGACAGCCGATGCCGCCCAGATCCTCCGCCGTGATGGGTGCACGCGCGGAGCGGATGCAGGCGGCAAGCGCCTTGAGGTCGCTGCCCGTCTGCTCGGCAAAGGCGCGGAAGGTGCGCGCGGTCGGGTTCGAAACGTCGTCGATACTGGCTGCCTCCAAGGCGCGTGCGACCGGTCCGGTGCCGGCAACCCCGCGCACCATGTTGAGTCCGAGCCCACCGAACACGAGGCTGCGGACGCGCCCAGGGTGGGCAAGCGCCAGGAAGGCTGAGATGCGCGCGCCCATGGAGTAGCCCATGACGTCGGCGCGCGGGATCTTAAGGTGATCGAGCAGGCGGCGTGCGTCCTCCGCCATCAAGGGCGCACCGTAGTCGTCCGTCGCGTAGAGCTTGGCGCTTCTGCCGTGGCCGCGGTTGTCATAGGCGACGACGCGATAACCGGCCGCGGTTAGAGCCTGCACCCAGCCGGGGCCCACCCAGTTGGTCGCGACGTTGGAGGCGAACCCGTGGATGAGCAACACCGGGTCGGCATCTTGCGGGCCCTCGTCGATGAAGGCGATTTCCACGCCGTCGGAATCGAACGTCTGCACTTGTCAAAGCCCTCTTCCAGAGATGCGCGCGCCCCGTGCCCGGCGCGGCCCCACCCCTATCATTTCAAAACGTGCGCGGCTATGCTTGCAGCCGATGCGATGAGGCTTGAAGCAGGGCAGATCAGATGGCAGCGAGCGCAGTCCCCCATCTCGCCAACGACCAAGGCGTGGAGAAGATTTTTATCGGTGTGCGCGAGCTCAACTGCATGGGCGCGCGGCCGCCCATGGATCATCCGCACGTCTATCTCGACATGGGCGACGACGGGCAGATCCTGTGCCCCTACTGCTCGACGCTTTACCTCTACGATCCGCGGCTCAACGCCGATCAGAGCGATCCCTCCGGCTGCCTCGTGACCCTCGTCGAGGACTTCACCTGACACGCCGCCCGACCCCGGCTCCCTAGCATGAACGCGCCGCAGCCAGGCGTTACGGCCAGCGAAAAAGCGCAAGCGGCGCTGGCGCGAGCGGGCAGAAGCGCGAGCGATCCGATTCTGATCGCGGGGGGCGGGATCGGCGGCCTCGCCACGGCGCTGGCGCTGGCACGCGCAGGCATCGCGGCCCACGTGCTGGAGAGCCGCGAGGCGTTCGCCGCGGAAGGCGCCGGCATCCAGATCGGACCCAACGGCACACACATTCTGCAAAGCTTGGGGCTCGCTGACGCGCTGGCGCCGCTCGTGGGCGTGCCCGACGCCATCGTCGTGCGCGACGGCAAGGACGGCGCCGAGCTGGCACGGCTTCCGTTGGGGCGATGGATCGCCGAGCGCCACGGCGCACCCTATTGGGTTGTACATCGCGGCGACCTGCACGAGTCCCTGCTGAGCGCTGCGCGCGATCAGCCGCGCATCATGCTGTCGACCGGCGCCACGGTAGCGGAGGTGGCGGCACGGGATGACGCGGTCGCGGTCGCATCGCCAAGCGGCGACACCTGGACCGGACGCGCGCTCGTCGGCGCCGACGGACTCTGGTCGAGCGTGCGCACTCACATCGCGCCCGGGTGCATGCCGCAGTCCACTGGCCGAAGCGCGGCCCGCAGCGTGATCCCCTTGAGCGATGCCCCGACCCCGTTGCGGACCGCCGACGTCGGCATCTGGCTCTTCCCCGATGCCCATGTCGTTCACTACCCCGTCTCCGGCGGCACCGCGCTCGCGATGGTGGTGATCGTGGACGACGAGCAGGGCGGCGAGGACTGGAGCGCAGCCGTGCCGCCGCGATGGGTCGAGCAGCGGCTGCCCCCTTGCCCACAACTCTTGGCGGAGCTGGTCGCGGCGGCACCGGCGTGGCGGCGTTGGGCACTCAATACGCTGCCGCCTTTACCGACCTGGAGCCGCGGGCCGGTGACGCTTCTGGGCGATGCGGCCCATGCGATCGTCCCCTTCCTTGCCCAGGGCGGGGTGCTGGCGCTCGAGGATGCGGTGATGCTGGCGGATTCCCTGCGGCAAAACACGCGCGATGCCGCCGGTGCGTTCGGCGCCTATGAGCGCCGTCGCGGTGCGCGCGCACTGAGGGTGGCGCGGGCCTCACTGCAGAACGGGCGGATCTACCATCTGTCGGGCGCGCTGGCCCGGGCCCGGAACCTGGTGTTGCGGCATGCCGCTCCTGAGCGGCTCATGGCCCGTTATGACTGGCTTTACGGCTGGCGCTTGAATTGAACGGTAGCCCCCCGCGGGCCGCGAGCGAAAAGTCGCTCAATATGGAGGGGGGTATTTATCAATTCTTGAGCCTCTTTCTTGTCTAGATCTTATCGGCCTCGCTTTTACACAAAATACCAGGCAACCCCATTTCGAATTGGCGTGAGGCAATGTCACTTACGAGCAAGATTGCCGGCCTCGCAATCGTCCTGGTCGTCGCGACGATCGTGATCTTCGGCCTGTTGGTTCAACGCGCCGCTCAGGGAGCGATTACGGCACGAGAAGGCGACCGCTTGATCTATGGCGTGTCCGACGTCGCCCAGAAGCTGCACGAGGAAATCGAGAAGGCCGTCCACGATGCGCAAGTCGCCGCCGCGACCGCGGCCGTGCAAGGTCTCGTGCGTTCGATCCAGAACGGCGGCGTCGATCCAATCGACGGTGTTACCACGGCGGAATGGCGCCAACGCATCGCCGACAATTTCAAAGCCATCCTGTCCGGCGAGAAGAGTTACCTGTCCGTGGACCTGCTCGGCGCCGACGATGACGGCCGCGAGATCGTGAATGTCGACAGGGGCAAGGACGGAAAAATCCGGGTCGACGCCGACGGCATCAAGCAGCCTGGCGATCGCCTTCTCTTTCAAAATGCGATGCGGCAACCGGCCGGCACGCCCTACATCTCCGACATCATGCCGCAGGACGGGGGCGGACCCCTCGTTATCGACGTCGCTGCCCCCGTGTCGACGCTGCGCGGCGAGAGGTTCGGCATTCTCAAGATCTCGCTCGACTGCTCGCGGCTTATCGCGCGGCTCGCGGGCTTCAACGATGCCGTGTCGAAGCTGTATATGACGACGCTGGACGGTCGCTACGTCATCAATCCGGATGCGACCAGCCCACTGAGCAGCCATTGGCAACACCGCGGGCGTATCCAGGACGACATGCCCTGGCTCGCCCCCGCCTTCGCGAACACGACCGCGGCGGGCAAAGGCAAGGATGTAGCCGCGGCAGCGACACAGCCGGTCGAAGCCTCGCCTCCGCGGGCCGCGACGCACCCCGTGGTTGCCGTCTATCCAGAGGGCGGGTCCTACAAGGACAAGGACCACGTGGCGCGCACGCTGTGCGTCTCCGCCGGCTCGGGCGCCTTCAAGCGCACCTGGGTCATCCTGGGCGTAATCAACACCCACGCGCTCATCGAATCGGCTCTCGGCTTTCGGCGCTATGTCGTCCTCATCGTGCTGCTGCTGATCGTTCTCAGCGTTCTGGCGGCCTCCTTTATGGCTCAGCGCATCGTGCGGCCGATCTCGCGGCTTACCGAGGCGGCGCGCCGCGTGGCGGAGGGCCGTCTGGACGCCAGCGTTCGGGTCGAGAAGAGCGACGACAGGACAGTGGTCGAGCTCGCCAACGCGTTCGTCGTCATGCAGAACGCGGTGAAGCACCGCGAGCGCAGCCTTAGTGATGCCAAGGCACGCATCGAGGCGATCGTCAACAGCGCCACGAGCGCCATCATCTCGGTCGACGAGCACGGGACGATCATCCGCGCCAATCTTGCGACCGAGGCCCTGTTCGGCTACGAGCCCAGCGAGCTGAAAGGTCGAAAGCTCTCCGACTTGGCGCATGACAGCTACGTCGACAGCCTGTTCGATGGCGAGGGCGAGACCATCGGCAAGCCGCGCGAGATCATGGCCCAGCGCGCAGATGGAACGGCGTTCCCAGCCGAGATTTCCGTGAGCAGGGTGCGCACCTCCAGCAGGAGCCGCGCATTCGTGGTCATGCTGACCGACCTTTCGGAGCGCAAGCGCTACGAGAACCTGGAGAACCAGCTCAAGCTCGAGCGGATCAAGGGTGAGTTCGTATCCACCGTGAGCCACGAGCTGCGCACGCCGCTGACGGCCATAAACGGCTCGCTGGCTCTCCTTAAAAGCGACCGCCTCGGCAGCATGCCGCCCAACGCCAAGCCGCTGCTCAACATCGCCCACTCCAACAGCGAGCGGCTGATGCGGCTCATCAACGACATTCTCGACATGGAAAAGATCAAGTCGGGAACGCTGAGCTTCGTCTTCGAGGAGCTGGACGTGGCGATGCTCCTCTACGAGTCGGCCCGCGCCAACGCGGCCTACGCCGAGCAGCTCGACGTGAAGATCAAAGTGGCCCGCGTTCCCCAGGGCATCCTAGTCATGGGCGACCCCGACCGCATTGCGCAGGCGCTGTCCAACCTGATCTCCAACGCGGCGAAGTACTCGCCCAAAGGGGGCACCGTCACCCTGTCGGCCCAGAAGAAGGACAGCGATGTGCGCATCTGCGTTGCCGACAAAGGCGAGGGAATCCCCGAAGCCTTCCGCGACCGCGTCTTCTCGCGATTTGCGCAAGCCAACTCCACCGACGCGCGGCAAAAAGGCGGCAGCGGGCTCGGCCTCAGCATTACCAAGGCCATTGCCGAGGCCCACAGCGGCAAGGTCGGGTTCACCACCGCCATCGGCAAGGGCACGACATTCTTTATCGACCTGCCCGCCGTGAGCGCCAAGACAGTTGGCGCAGTGGGCGATGAGACCGAGGGCGCAGATCCCGCCCGGGTCCATGCGCAGCGCAACTAGCGGCGCGGATCAGGGGCCGACCGGTTTGGATACGACGGCGGCCGCTCTCCTACCTTCGGACAGACGTATCGAGTTTGCCGGACATTGTTGAGGCTTTGTTGAGATTGTTCGGCGTCTAGTTGCGCAAACGATCGAGGGGCCGGTCTCCCTCCGATTTCCGTCGCCGGCCACAACCCAGGAAGCCGTCATGTCTGACACACTTCGACGCCTCACCTACGTGGAGGATGAGCCCGACATCCGCTCCATCACCGAGTTCGCGTTGAAGGAGCTGGGCGGCTATGAAATCGACGTTTGCGCAAGCGGGCCAGAGGCGATCGACAAGACGCCGGACTTCAATCCCGACCTCATTATCCTCGACGTGATGATGCCGGGCATGGACGGCATCGAGACCTACAAGCGCCTGCGCGAGATTCCCAAGCTCGCCGAGATCCCCATCGTATTCATGACCGCCAAGGCGATGAAGCACGAGACCGACCGCTACCGCGCCTTGGGGGCGGCCGACGTGATCGCGAAGCCGTTCGATCCCATTGCGCTTCCCGACCGCATACGCGAAATCTGGAACAAAACACGCAATGCCTCGGTCGCGTCATGACGATGCAGGAGCAGCTGCGGGCTCTCGTGGAGCGGCACCTCGTTCACCTGGTCGAGCAGCTGGCGACGGTGACCGAGCTGTTGACGCCCGCGGGCGATACGTTACCCGTCATCAAGGCGGTAGAGGCACAAGCGATCACCCACCAGATCAAAGGAACGGCAGGATCGATGGGATTTCCCGAGATCAGCGCCATCGCGACTGCGCTCGACGACAGCCTGAAGACATTGAAGGCTGCGGACGCACCGATCCCACTAGCGGATTTGCAACCGGCGCTGGAGCAGCTCGCAAACCTGCGGCGCGTCTCCGAAGCGACGACGCCGGTCATGTCGAAGCTCTATAACGCCGATCTTTCGAAGCTGGCCTAGCGATCTTCCAATCTACCGCTGCACCACCACGCCCTCCCACGGATCGGGCGCATGGTCGGGATCGTCCATCAAAAGCAGATTGTTGGTGATGAACGGATTCTTCGGATCGCCATTATGCGCGGCGACCAGGTTCTTCTCCGCCGCCTCGCGGTTTCCGAGCAGGAGCTGATGGTAGCCGAGATTGTTGAGCACCGTCGGCGTGTAACCGACCAGCTTGACGACGACATCATAGGCGCGGTCGGCGAGATCGAAGCGCCTGAGGCGGTCGTAAGAGGCGGCGAGACCCAGCCACGCCTCGGCGTTGTTGTGATCCTCCTCGACCGCCTTGCGGAACGACTTTTCGGCAAGCCCGTAGTCGCCGTCGCGATAGTAGCGCTTGCCCTTGTCGGTCAGCGACTCGGACGGCAGGGCCCCGAAGGTCGACAGGTCGCCCATGGGGTCGACCCTATACTCCGGAGGAAGGCCGCTGCAGCCGGCGAGAGCGCCGAGCAACAGCAAGGCGGTCATGGCGCCGATGCTCTTAAGCGAGCCTTTCATTTTTCTTCTCCCCATCACTCGCGTCCTCGCGCCTAGAGAAACGCGTTCTGGATTCTGATTAAGACCGGCAGCATGACGACAACCATCAGCACCGGAAACACAAAGAGAGCCAGCGGCAGCACAAGCTTCACGGGAAGCGCATGCGCCTTCTCCTCGGCACGAAGCAGACGGCGCGCGCGCATTTCCTCGCTGAACACGCGCAACGCGTCGGAAAGCTTGGTACCGAGCTCCTCGGTCTGCTTGAGGAGCGCGCCGAGACTGCGCACCTCGTCGATCTGCACCCGCCGGCTCAGCGAATCGATGGCCTCGCCCAGCGGCATGCCAGCGCGCAACTCGAGGCTCGAAAGGAACAGGTTGGCGCCGAGATAGGGATGCGTCAGAGCGATCTCGCGGCTGACACGCTCGATGCCGGCGCGCGGGGCGAGACCGCTTTCGGAGGACACGACCATGAGGTCGAGAAAATTGGGAAATCCGTTGCGGCACTGCCGCTGCAGCTTCTTCTGGCGCAACCGCAAATAAAAGCTGGGCACCATGAGCCCGAGACACCCGCCGGCAGCGACATAGAGGGCCATCGGCACCATCGGCAGATTGGGCCAAAAACGCACGATGATCCCGAACGTCGACAGCGAATAGGACGTCGCCATCGCCATGCGGGCGACGTAGTACCAGAAGACGGCATCCGCGCGAAAGAAGCCGGCGGTCACGAGCTCGCGCCGGATCCTGCTGACACCCTTGTCCTTGGTACCTACCTTCTCGATGGAGAAAAGAAGCTCGGCAGTGCGCTCGAAGTCCGCCGGCAGGTGCTGGCCGAGCCGGCGCGCGGCTTCCCCGCCATTGCCAGCAACGACGGAGACAGAGGGGCGGACGGCTGGATTGTAGGCGATGGCGCGGCGACGGACGGCCTGGCGTCCCTCGGCGACCTGCATCACGGCGAGCGCGCAGAGGAATACCGACCCGAAGGTGAGAGCCGCGATCAGCATCAGCATGTTTCCATCGAGAAACTGCATCATGCCCGTTAGATGTTGACCGACGGCCTGCATCAGATCTCGAACCTCACCATCCGATACATGACGACGTTGCCGAGCATCATCCACATCGCTCCCAGCACCAGTAGCGGCTTGGTGACCGGGTTGTCCCAAACGGCGCCGTAGTAGTTGGGCGCAATCACCCACAGTATGCAGAAGAGCGCGATCGGGAGAATGCTGAGAATAATCGCGGAGAACCGCGCCTCCGCCGACAGCGCCTTGACCTTGAGGCGCATGCGCAGACGGTTGCGGATGACGCCCGACAGGTTGCCTAAGATCTCGGCCAGATTGCCTCCGGTCTTGCCTTGCAGGCCGACGGCGGCGACCAGCAGTCCCAGATCCTGCTGCCCGACGCGCCGGTGCAGGTTCTGCATGGCGGTTTCCAAGTCCGAGCCATAGGTCAGCTCGTCGGCGACGATGGCAAACTCGGTGCCGACAGGATCGGGAAGCTCACGCACGACCATCCGGATGGCCGCCTGCACGGGATGGCCGGCGCGCAAGCTGCGCACGAACGTGTCCATCGCCTCGGGCAGATGCTGCTCGAATTTCTTGAGCCTGCGGCCGCGCAGAAACACGAGGATGAGGAGCGGGGTGCCGGCGCCCACGATGATGCCGGCGATCAGCGCAAGGAAGCTGCCGGTGACCAGCAGCAAGGCGACGGTGAGGCCGACGGTGAGGAACACGACGATCGCAGGAAAGCCCGCCGCACCCAGTTTGACGCCCGACTGAGCGATGAGGCGATTGAGCCAGAGCACGGGCATGACAAAGTCGCCCTCGGGCGAAAGGCTGCGCCGCTGGTGCAGCTTGACGAGCTCGTTGCGTTCCGGGCCGGCGCCGCGCTCGTTGCCCGACAGCCGCTTTACGACGGCGCCGCGCAGCGAGGCGCGCCGGGAGAAGCCGAGGAAGATCGCTTCGAGCGCCAGGAAATAGGCGGCGAATATAAGGGCGAACAGGATGTAGCCCGAAGCAGCGCCGAGATCGACGTCGAACATCATAGCCGCACCCCGGGATGAAAGGCGGCATCGGGGATCTCGGCGCCGTTGACGAGCAAGGCGTCGAGGAAGGACGGCCGGAGACCGGTGGCTCGATACTCGCCTGTGACAGCACCGTCACGCGTGGGGCCCGTGACCGCGAAGGCGTAAAGCTCCTGCATCTGCACGACCTGGCCTTCCATGCCGGTGATCTCGCTGATGCTGGTCACCCGGCGCTTGCCGTCGGGGAAGCGCTGGAGCTGCACGATGATCTTGATGGCCGAGGCGATGTGCGAGCGGATGGTCGATTCCGTCATCTTGAAGCCGGCCATCCCAACCATCTGCTCGAGGCGCGACGACGGCGTCGCGCGGCGTGTTGGAGTGGATGGTGGTCATGGAGCCTTCGTGGCCGGTGCTCATGGCCTGGAGCATGTCGAAGGCTTCCTCGCCACGCACCTCGCCGACGATGATGCGATCGGGCCGCATGCGCAGCGCGTTCTTGACCAGCTCGCGCTGGCGGATCTCGCCGTCGCCCTCGATGTTGGGCGGACGCGTCTCGAGGCGCCCGACGTGTGGCTGCTGCAGCTGCAGCTCGGCCGCGTCCTCGATGGTGATCAGGCGCTCCTTGTGTGAGATCGAGCGCGACAGCGCATTGAGAAAGGTGGTTTTGCCGCTGCCGGTGCCGCCCGAGATGACGATGGACAGGCGCGCGCGCACCGCCTCGCTCAGGATGCAGCGCCATGGCCGGGGCGAGTGTGCCGATGGCGATGAGGCTTTCCATGTCGTAGGCGTGGCGGACGAACTTGCGGATGGAGACGAGCGGCCCGTCGACGGCGACCGGGCGGATCGCCACGTTGACGCGCGAGCCGTCGAGCAGGCGGGCATCGACCATGGGCTGGGATTCGTCGACGCGGCGGCCCACGGCGGAGACGATTTTATTGGCGATGCGCAGCACGTGCGCCTCGTCCTTGAAGCGCACGGGCACCGATTCGAGCTGGCCGAACCGCTCCACGTAAACGTGCTCGTGCGTGTTGATGAGGATGTCGGAGACGGTGGGGTCCTTGAGGAAGGGCTCGATGGGGCCGAGGCCCGTGAGCTCGTCCATCACCTCGTCGACGAAGGCGTCGAGCTCCAGCGCGTTGAGCGGCAGGCGCTCGCTGAGCACGTAATCGGAAATCACGTCGTAGACCTGCTCGCGCAGCTCGGTCGGAGATATCTTGTCGATCAAGGACAGGTTGAGCTCGTCGATGAGCTTGCGATGCAGGCGGACCTTGGCATCGATCAACTCCGGCTTCTGTAGCAGACCCGTGGCCGGCACAGGGACCTTCTCGGCCAACACCGGTCTCACGGACTCGAGAATGTCCAGCTGCGGCTCACCGCCGTAGGCCACCGGGTGAGCGCCGTTACCGTTGCTGCTACGCCGTGTAAAACGCATGAGAACGCATCACTTTCAACAAACGACTACGCATTACGACTTTCCGACGCCCCGACCGCCCAATTGCGCCGACCGTTGGCGGTCGGTGCGATCAGGCTGGCAAGCTCGCGCGCAAGCCGGTTCGACGACTTACCCGCGCTCAACGGCTGGCCGCGATTAATGGCCTCGCGCACTAGCGCCTTGTCCTCCGACACGAAACCCGCCAGGGCCTCGCCGAGAAGCTCGATGGCGTCGCGCTTTTTCAAGCCGCCACCCAAAAGCTGCTCATGTGCTTTGTTGACGATGACGCGGGCATCAGCTGTCTCGCCCAGGAGAGGCCGCACCTCGGCCACCAGCTCGCGCGCCTTGCGCAGGGCCGGAACGGTGAACTCCGTCACCACGAAAACCTGATCCGATCCCGCCACGACGCCCTCCGACCAGGGCATCCAAGCCTGCGGCATGTCGATCACGACGTTGGAGAACATCTCTGACGCGGTGCCCAGCAGGCGCGCGACGAAGGCCTCATCGAGATCCCGCGTCGAGGTGGGCGCACGCGGAGCCGCCAGCACGGCGATGCCGGAGGAATGGCGCGACAGCATCACCTCCAGGAGCCGGGCGTCGAGCCGCTGCGGCGTCATGGATACGGCGTTGACGTCGAAGCTCGGCGCCAGATCGAGGTAATCGGCCAGTACACCCGAGCGGAAGTTGAGGTCGATCAGGCAGGTCGAGCGGTACTGCTGGCGCTCGGCGGCGAGCAGGAAGGCAGTTTGGATCGCCAGAGTGGTGTTGCCGACGCCCCCTGCCGCGGGGACAAGCGCGACACAATGGGCAGCGGTGCCCGGGTCGGCGGCGAGCCGCGTGTCTTGGTAGGCCAGCGCCTGCTCGCAGGCGCGCATGATCTCCTCGATGGGCGCGTTGCCGGGCAGCCAATCGGAGACGGACAGGCGCAGCATGCCACGCACCGCGGCCTCGTCGAGGTCGTGCGAGATGGTGACGATGGCGCCGGCAAAGCCGTTGGCGCGCAGCGCGCTGAGCGAGGCGATGGCCGTGTGGCTGTCCCTCTCCAGGTCAACGACGAGCACGGCGGGGCCGCCCGCGGCCGCCAGGTGCGGCTCGACCTCGGCAATCCCACCCTGGATGGCGACAAAGCTCGCACGCGGGCCGTCTTTGAATGCCGCGCGCAGCTTTTGATGCAGTTCCGCATTGGGGCTGACCAGCGCGACGATGCCCATGCCGTCCGGAACAGTGATCTTTTCCGCTAGCATCTCCATACTGCTCCGGTCGTTGTCCTCAACGCTACTAGGCCACGACGCCTATTGGCCGACGGCCGCGCCATCCGAGCCGGAATCGCTACTCGACGAGACCGAGCTCGTGTTGACGCCCTTCGGCTTGATGCTGGTATTGGTTTCGTAGCGCTTCACGGCGATTGCAGCGCGCTTGCCGTCCTGATCGATGCGGTTGTCCTTGCTCTCGGGCGGCCAGGGATCAATCGCCATCGTCGCGGCGTTGACCGCGTTGGCATTGCCGGCACCAAGCGTGACGCTGTCGCCATGCGCCAGATAGCGGTAGCGGTCGTCCTCATAGCAGCCGCTTAGGCCGACCCCGACGAGCACGAGAACAAATGGAATGCGCCAATCTTTGATGGTCATTTCGTGCCCCCCTTCAGGTCTCCTGACGGCTCCCCGGGTTCGAGGTCGAGGATGTGTCCGGTGAGCGGCCGCGGCCGGTCCACCTTGATCTCCTGCTGCCCCTTCAGGAAAAATTCGGCGTCATTGGCCGCCACGCGACCGTCGAGCGGCGTGGCAAGCTTGTCGCCGGGGCGCGCCGGTTTGATGAGCCGCGGCGTGACGATGATGACGAGATCGGTTTCTTTGCGCTGGTAGGCGGCACTCTTGAAGAGCGTGCCGAGAACGGGGACCTGGCCGATCCAGGGGATCTCGCTCTGATCGGCGAAGTTGGTAGTCTGCAGCAGGCCGGCAAGCGCGAAACTCTGGCCGTCGCGCAGCTCGAGTGTAGTCGACGCGCGCCGGACGATGAGGCCCGGGACATCCGTGCCGTTGATGCGGATCGAGTTGGTGGGATCGAGCTCGCTCACCTCGGGCTCGATCTTGAGATTGATCAGGCCGTCGCCGAGCACCGTCGGCGTGAAAGCGAGCCCCACGCCGAATTTCTTGAACTCGATGGTGATCTTGTCGAAATTTGCCTGCACGGGGAACGGAAACTCGCCGCCGGCGAGGAAGCTCGCGGTGTCGCCGGACAGCGCCACCAGATTGGGCTCGGCGAGACGGCGGGCAAGTCCGCGCGCTTCGAGCGCCTGGATGATGACGTCGGCGGTGTTGCCGCCGTCGAGAAGATGCGCAATGGCCGCGCCAAAGGGCACGTTGTTGCCGATCAGGCCGATGATAGGAACGCCGCCTTCGTCTCCCGTTACACCGCTCACACCACTAAAGCGGCTCCCCAATACCTGCCAGCCAACGCCGATATTGCGGGTGGAATCGCGGTTGGCCTCGACGAAACGCACCTCGAGCAGCACCTGCTGCGATCCGCGCACGGAAAGGGCATTGGTGACCCCCTTGGGCGCGACCTGCTCGGCGATCGCCAGCACGCGCGAGAGCATGACGGAATCCCGCACCGTACCGGTGAGCAGGATCTGGCCGTTGACGGAGCTGACGTCGACGTTGCTGCCGTGTGCATGCTCGGCGATGCGAGCTTTGAGGCCCTTTATGTCGTAGGTGACCTCGACGTTGATGACGGCCATCACGCGCTTGTCGGCGCTGAGCAGCGATATGCCCGTGGTGCCGATCTTCTTGCCCAGGACGTAGAGAGAGGTGCTGGTCAGAGCGACGACGTCGGCGATCTCGGGATTGCCGACGAGCACCTCGGAGAAGTCCTGATCGGCCGACAGCGTCTCCGCCTTGTTCACGGTGACCAGGAGGTCGGTCATGCTGCCGTTGGTCTGCACCTGGCGCAGCGCGCCGGCGGTTGCCGGCGTGCTTGCCAATCCGAGGGGAAGGCCCGCAAGCAATACGAGCGCGAGGACGGCAAGCGCGCGACGCGCCAAGCCACCAATGTCCCTAAAGAACTCTGTTCGAAACCACCAACACGTTTACAACCCAACTGTTACGTTCCCTCTAGTTCTGGTGCGTCTCACCGGGGTGCCTGCGGGACCGGAGAGACGATAGTGTCCGGCAGCGGGATCTCGGCCCGTGCGGTTCCGAACGGTGTACCGAACGGCAGCTCGTAGGGACGCTCACCGCTGTCAGGAGCGGTCGATTGCGTCGGCGCCGTTCCGACAGCCTGGCCCTGAGGCGCCGCGCTTTCCTCTTCCGCGAAGGATTTGTCCACCGTTCCCGTTAGAACCCTGTACTGCTTGCGGTCGGTGGCACGCGTCACCGTGACGACGGGCTTGGAGCCGCCCGTGTCTTTCGACTTCAAGAGATCCTCAATGCCGATGCGCTGCGCCTCACCCACCTGACTGACGCCGGCGCGTCGCAGCGCAAGGGACAGCTGGCCGATGGAAGCGGCGAGCACAAGCTTTCTGCGCGTCCTCGGTGGTAACCTCGACGGTGACCGTCTTCGCAGGCTTCGCCTTTGCGTCGCGGTCCGCGAACTGATCGATGGCCAGCACGCGGATGTCCTGCAGCAGCAGATCGGTGTAGGCGGACCCTTCGCGGCCTTCGCTGGCACCGCGCGCGGTGCGCGTCAGCAAGACGTCGACGCGGTCGTCGGGCTGCACGAAGCCGCCCACGCCGAGCACGTCGTCAACGCGGATGGTGACGGCCTTCTTTCCTTCGTCGAGCATGACCGAAAGCGAGGCGCGCTGGCCGGGCCCGGTGACCTTCGAGGCGAGGATCGGCTCGCCCTTGGCGATGCCGGAAAGGACGACCCGCTCCTCGCCCGTGAGCGTGAGCCATGCTGGTAAAGGTACCTTCGGGCACCGACCCGACCGGCCATTGCTGCTCTTGCAGGGTCGCCGGCGGTTAGCTTGGTGCCAAACGGCAGCGCGCGCCCCGCCACGATCACGGTGCGCAACTCCGCCTTCTGCGTGGTGAGGTGCTCGACGACCTGCACGGCCGGCCGCGGCGTTTGCGCGGCCAGCCATGATTTGGTCAACAGAGCGGCAGCGCCGGCACACGCCGCCGCTCCCACAACCAGCGTGATCGTCCTGGTACGCATACTAACAACCTCGACACGCACTTTCCCCGTCTCGAGCCCGCATGGACCCGAGCGCAAACGACAGTCGCTCGTTTGTTAGCTAACCGTTCGCTGGCCGCCTATTAGGGCGAACCCAAAGTGGTGTTGAGTGTTGACCACTTAGTCGACACCCACGTTCCGACCGAGCTGATGCTCGCGATAGCGCCGACTGTGATGATGCCGATGAGGACCGAATATTCCAGCAGCGAGGCGCCGCTCTCATCCTTCCAAAGCTTGATAGCAACGTCCTTTGAACGCTCGATAATACGCATAACCCAGCTCCCCTTTACGCTACTTACGCAACTCTCGGACGGATCCCCCGACCCACCCGATAACCTGCTGTTACCCAATACAGGTCATTTCGCCATGTACCAGAATGGGATTAAGCCGTCCACGAGAGCGCAAGCGGGTTGGAGCGATAGTGTTGCGTGTTTCCAACCCTGCACGCGGTGATGGAGGAGGAGGTCATTTCAACTGACGCGACCCCATCGGACGCAGGGCTGAAGGCATCTCATTTGTTCGTTTGTTATTCAGTGGCGTATATGATTGCTCTGCAGACGCCTGCAAACGTCCACATCATCGCCATTCAAATTGAATAGAAAATCGCCATTCGCGTGCTTGTGGCGCAATTGGCACGCACCTGGACAAAAGAAGTCTGCCACATTTTTTACTCTATTCATTAAGGATTGCAGGCCGGCTCGCACCGTCAAATAAGGCCGAAACCAATGGGAGGATTAACTATTCCGTCTTCTCGACAACGGTCGAAAGGCGCGGCTTTACATAGGCCTCCGCTTGCATCGGAACATCGCCAACGATGAGCGTCGCGAGAGTTGAGCGGAAAGAATAGGTCACCTCGGCGAGAATGATGCTTTTACCTGGATCCGTCAGGCCGGAAGGCAGCGACACGCTCGATCCAACCCCGCGCGCCGTGGCCCCGCTTCCATCGGCATAGCTCCAGGCCACGGTCGTATTGTTATCGGCATCGGCGACGACGCTGGTGATGACGAGCCCGAGCGTTTCGGTCGGAAATGGCTCGATCATTTCATCGAGCATCGGCTTGATCTGAGCGAGATCGGCATTGGTAGATGGTGCGTACACGCGCCACGAGATCGGCGCCGGTGCCGGCGGCGGCCTCCACGCGGCGACTTACGGTCAGGGCCTCACCGAGTACTCGGAAATGCCTAGAAAAGAGGCTGATCAGCAAGGGGAAACACGAGCGCGGCCTCCACCAGCGCCGCTCCACGCGCTGCATCGCGCCTCCAGCCGGCGCAGCAATCGAGACAAGGATCTCATGAGTGTCCTCCCTTGCCTAGAACGGCTCGTTGCGCAGCGGCACGGTGGCGCGCAGGACGCGGGCGCCCTGAAACAGCGCCGGCCAGTCGAAGAAGGCCGTCACCAGAACGACCTGGTCCGCAGTTCCCGGCGCATAGGTGAAATCGCTGTCGGATTTGAGCGCGCCGTTGCCGTCTTTGGCCTGCGGCGGTGAGATATCGCTGAAACTGGCGGCGCTGCGCACGTCGAGGCGCATGCGCGTATTGCAATCGACGAGGATCGCGACGTGCTTGCACGCCTCGGCCTTGAGCTCGGCTTGGCTCATGTTGGCAGCCTGGGCCTGGCCCGTGCGCACCAGACGGGCGGCATCGTTGGTGGCGTTCTCGAGCTCCTTGTTGGCCCAATACACAAAGCCGATCTCGAAGGTCGCAAGCAAGAGCAGCAGGAAGGGAATGCCCGACCAGCGCAAACTCCACCATGGTGGCGCCGGACCGGTCGGAGCACAGGCGCGCCAGCAGCTGCCGCGGGCGGTGGCCGACGCGCGCGCGTATTGCGGTGCGGAATGCCGAACCGAGACCTCATGCGCAGGAATCCCCCTGCATACGCCATACCCCGTCTCGCCCCCGCACCTTCATAAGCCCGCGCAAGACCAAGCGCAAAGACTTGCCCATTGCAATGTGTTTTATGAAACGGGCCATTCTTGTCATTGGAACGACAAAAGCGGCATAATGATGCGTCTTTACCTTTGCCGCAGGGACGAGCTTCACAGATCGCGGATCATGGTTGATCCTCGGCGGCCCGTCCCAGAAATCGTAGAAGGCTCAAACAACAAGGGCGGGGGCCACTCGGGCGTAGCGGGCGCGCGTGGAATGGGGGAGTACGATGTACCGCGCTCTGTTGTCGTTCGGAGAGCGCCTGCGCCGCGACGAGCGCGGTGCGGTGTTGCCGATGTTCACCGTCGCCGTCGTGTCGCTGTTGCTGGTGACGGCCGTCGGCATCGATTACGGCAGCGCGCTCGTCGTCAAGCAGAAGCTGATCAGCGCCGCTGACGCCGCAGCACTCGCCGTCGGATCGGAGCCCACGCTCACGGACGCCGAGGCCGATGCCAAGGGCGAAGCCTTCATCCGCGCGCATTATCCAGAGAGCGACTTCGGCGATCTGATCGATTTCGACGTCGTGCCCACCAAGACCCAAGTCGACGTGACGGTGACGGCACGCATTCCCACGACCTTCTTGCGGATCGCCGGAGTCGACACGATCGACGTCACCGTCCACTCGCAGGTGCTGCGTCAGCAGCGCGACCTCGAGGTGGTGATGGTGCTCGACAACACCGGCTCGATGGTCGGAGCTGCTCGCGACTGGCACTGCACGCCCAAGATCGATGCAACTGAAGATCGCGGCCAACAAGATGGTCACCGTGCTGTTCGGCGACGACGCAACGTCCGAGCACGTCAAGGTCGGGCTGGTGCCGTTCTCGGCGACGGTCAACGTCGGCACCGACAAACTCGGCAAAGGCTGGCTCGACGAGACTGGCGTCTCATTCCTGCAGGACGAGGACATCGACCTGCCGTCCAACGTGACGCTGCTCGGGCTCTTCGGCAAAATGAAGAACACCAGCTGGGGCGGCTGCGTGCGCGCGCGTTTGACCCCGGGCGGCACGGATCTCGATCTGACCGATACGCCGCCTGGCTAGCGGTGACACGCTGTGGGTGCCCTTTCTCGCTCCCGATGAACCAGACAGCGCGGCTACACCAACACCTATATCACCTACAGTACTTGCGGCGGCTACCACCAGCCCAACTGCACCACGGCAATTAGGGCCCAAGACCAGCGGGATGTCTCGCACTACTACGGAGCATCACCTCCGATATGGTTCTCCGAACTTCAATTGCGTGCCACAGAAGATTCAACCGCTGACCAACGTGAAGAGCACGATCACGACGGCGATTACCGGGATGGCCGCCACTGGCTCGACCGTGATCCCCGCGGGGCTTGGCTGGGGCTGGCGCGTGCTCTCGCCAACCGAGCCTTACACCGAGGGCGTCGCTTACTCCGAGCAGCGCGTCGCCAAGGCCATCATCCTGCTGACGGACGGCGCAAACCAAGTTCACGGTTCGGATGGGAACCCCAACAACGGGCACAACAAGTCCTTCTATACCGCCTACGGCTACGCTGCGAAAGGACATCTTGGGCAACACCAGCGGCTCGCAAACGCACAAGCGTCCTCGACGACAAGACGACGACGCTGTGCAACGCCATCAAGGAGAACAAGGACGACATCGCCGACGACCAGGACATCTACATCTATACGATCACGTTTCAGGTCGACGACGCGAGCGCGCGCAGCTTGATGGAGAACTGCGCCACGCCGCCCGCCGATTGCCCCGGCGAAAAGTGCTACTTCAACTCGCCGACGCGGCGCCGACCTGGAGGACGCCTTCGAGAGCATCGCCGTCGGACTCAACAAGCTGCGCGTGGCGAAGTAGGACGCACGATGGCGCTCACAAACTTCACCGACCGGCGCGTGCGCGCATGAGCGCAGCTCTCCCTTACCTGCACATTTTGTTTCAGGCGCTCTTTGTCTTTTGCGTCTGCTACGCAATTGTTTCGGACTTCACCCGCCTCACCATTCCCAATTGGATCCCGGTGACACTCGTCGTAGCGTTCGCCGCGTATGCTTCGCTCTACATCGCCACCACCCACATTCCGTCCCACCTTTACGTGGCCGGCGGCGTCTTTGTGCTCGGTGTAGGTTTCTTCGTTGCCGGATGGATCGGCGGCGGCGACGTGAAATTGATGACGGCGGTGACGCTGTGGATGGGCACCCAAGCCGCGCCGACATTCGCAATCATCATGGCAGCGCTCGGTGCCGGTCTCGCCGGCATCCTTTTCACCGTCAACCGTTATGCCGACCAGCTAGAGCCATATGCGCCGCGCTACTGGCTCGTCCGGCACTGCTCGCACTCGCGCGATCGGGCCGCTGCCCTTACGGCGTCGCGATCGGCATCGCGGCGCTGGTGCCGAATGCGGCGCCCATCTGGCAGGCCCCTACGGGTTTCTGAGACTGCGAAAGTTGAGGGACGGCTATTTCCTGACGTTTCCGGGAATGGCCGGCACGCGCGCAGCAGCTTTCTCCTCGCGCAGCGACGGCGATTTGGGTTGCTTCAGGCGCGGCGTCGTCTGCACCCAGTCGGAGATCATGCGGTCGAACTCCGTATGCCGACGCTGCGAGTCCTCCGAACTGCCCTGGGCCGAGGATGCACGCGTCAGGTGCTCCTGGAACTCGCGCACCGTGTCGAGCACCTGCTGGCTGAAAGCCGTGTGCACGTCCGTGAGCACGCCGTTGAGCTTGGAGAGGTACTCGTCGGCCTGGCCCTGTGCGGCGACCAGCTTCTGGGCGGACGCCTCCATGCGGTCGACCACGTCGGAGGCGACGGAGGCATCGTCGCGGGCGCTCTCGGCGGTGGAGCGGATGAGGTCGACCATCGACTGCAGCGTCTCGCGCGCACTGCGGTAGTCGCTGACGACGACGCTGATGTCCTTAGACGAGGCGGCGAGCGCGGCGGCGGTCTCGGTCAGATCGTGGCTCAGCTCGGATGACTTTTCGAAGATCTCGGCGAAGCCCTCGCCCGATTTCATGATCTCCTTGGCGGCGCCGGAAATGAGGCCGGTCATGCCCTGGATGATGCGGTCCACGGCCTGGCCGACGTCGGTGCCGATGGTGCGCATACTCTGCGCGGCGTGCTCGATCGCCTGGCTTTGGGCGTGGACCTCGCCCGACAGGGCTTCCATCGAGCGCTGCGCCTCGTCGGAGAGCCGCTCCTGATGCGCAATGGCGAGCTTGCCGGTGGTCGCCGCCTGGTGCTCCAGCGCGGCCACCGCGCTCGTAACATGCGTGCTGAGCTTGCCGACGAGATCGGAAATGTTGGAATTGGTTTCGGCCATCGAGCGGCTGATGCCCGCGCGCAGCTCCTTGACCATGGAATGGGTGGCACCCTCGGTCGTCACGGCGATGCTCTTTGCCATGTCCTGGAAGGCGGCAATCGTCGTCTCGAGCGACTTGAGGGTCTTGGTCTGCAACTCCTTGGCTTGCACCACTTGGCCGCCCAGAAGCTGGTCGAGGCGGTCGGCAAACGCCGTCATCTGGTCGCGCAGGTTCTGACTGACCTGCTCGTTCTGCACCTTGCCGTAGCTCTCCAGGCTCGCGACGACGCTTTCGAGCGGCTGGCGCAGCGAGGTCGTGAGGTGCTGGCCCAACTGCTCCTGATGGCGCGCCGACGCCTCGATGTGCTTGTCGGCGAGGCGCTCGAGCACCTCTTTCAGCTGCGCGGATTCCTCGCGCATGGCACTGACGGAGGTGTTCACGCGGCGCATGCGCCGGACGATGAAGAGGGCAGGAACGAGACAAAAGAAGAGCAGGCCAAGGCACAGCGCGCCGAGGGCCAAGGCAATCACCCATTGCGAGAGGATGATCTCAGTCATCTGGCAGATCTGGCCATGGAGTTCGAGGCTGCGCTCACAACATCTCTGTATCAACGCGCCTTGGCGACGACGCGCCGGGAACGGAATGAAGAACCCATTTGCGACGGGCAAACACGATTTGCCCTAGCTCAGGCTAGACTGAACAGCTCGTTTGGATAGCGCGGCGGCCGGTTCGTCCACAGGTGAACGGCCGCGCGTCACCATGATTTCGCAATTTTCCAGGGAGTGAGGTGCGCGGGCCGCGGCTAGGAGGCCTTGGGTTGCCCTGCCAACCGACAAGCAGCCGGCGCCTATTTGTGGGCGATGACCTCGCCGTCCTCGCGCACGATGAGGCCCGTGTGCCCGCGCAGATCGAACGTGAGATGGGCGCGGCCGCGGCCCCTGCTGGCCTTCCTCTTCTTGGGGGCGGAGACCTTGTAGTCGTAGGAGAACGACACATCGGCGATCTGGTCTGACTTCCACTTGATGTCGATCGAGCCGGGAACGAGCTCGTAATGGCGCTGCGGCCAGTCGCGGTAGTACTGGGCAGTCTCGCGCGCGAGCTTGTCGATACCCGTGCGCTTTCCGAAATAGTCGATCTCTTGCGAGTAGATGCGGCGAATGTCGGCCTCGTTCAGCGCCTCGCCCGAAAGATAGAAGTTCTTGATGAACTGCTTGATCCATTCGGACGACTTGTTGGGCACGCTGAGATACTCGACCACGGAGGTCGTTGCATCCGACGTTGGCGGTGCCTTCGGCTTGGGCTCGGGAGGCGGCAGCTTGGCAACGACGGTCGGTTTTTCCGGCGACTGTTTATCGGGTGACTTCTTGTCGATCGACTGGGGTGTCGGCAGGTCGGTGCGCTTGACGGTGTCGTTGAGGGGCGGCGCGGCAACCGGCTGGCCAACGTAGGACTGGATGAAAGCCTGCGCGCCGCTGCCGACGATGGGCGTGGTGCCCGACGGCTCCGCCGTATCGGTCACGTCCTGCGTGCGCATGGCGAACGCCAGCCGTACGTTCTTGCCGGCGGCCTCGGAGCTCTTGGTGGCGAGATCGCTCGACGCCTCTGGCGCAGAGCCCTCGGGCACGGCCGGCGCGACGAGGAAAGGCTCAGGCTCGACGTGCGCCACGCTGTTGCTGTCGGCGCCACTGCCTGCCACCTCCTCCACTGGCGTCGTCTCCTCGGCCTCGGTGACCGCCACACGCTGCGGCGGCTCCGGTTGCGCAGGCTTAGTTGCCAGTGCCGGCGCTGATGGCTCGCTGCGCTCCCCATTCGCCTTCGGGCTGGCTGAGACGTCCGGCTTAGATGCGGTCTGTGGCGCGGTCTCTACGGCGTCCCGTGCCGCCTGTGTAGACGCTTCCGGCATTTTGGCCGGCGTAGGTGCAGGCACCTCCGGCATTGCCTGCTGTCGCGCCACGACGGACGGCGGCGGCACGCCGCGCGTCGCAGCGTCGGAGCCTTTCTTGTCGAAGCCACGCATTGCGAGCAGGGCGCCAAAACCGAACACCAGCAGGACGCCGGCAATGCCCGCGATCGCGATCAGTCTGGGATGTGGTAGGTCGCTGAGCGCGAGGCCGGCGCGCTTGGCGAGCTCGGCGGGTCGGGGCCGCGGCACGCTCTGGATGGCGCGGCGGGACCGGTCGGCGATGCCGTCAAAGCGGGGACGCGGCACGCTTTGCAGCGCCGCCTTGGCACGATCGACGAGTGCACCGGGCCGCGGACGCGGCAAGTTCTCGAGCGCGGATTTCATACGACCAGTGACGCTGTCCAGACGCGCACGCGGCAGCTCGGTCAACGTGCGGCGGGCCTGGACGGCAACGGTGTCCAATCGCGGCCGCGACAGCCCGTGCAGAGCTTGCCCGAAGCGGTCGGCGGACGGAGCGCCCTGCGGCTTGGGCTTGCGCAGAACGGAGGGGAAGTATGCTTCCGCCGTCGGGGCTGGTGCGGCTTCATAGGAAGAAACGGGCGCCCGTAGCTCTGCCACGGCGCCGTTGTGCCAGCCGGCCGGCGGGACGAAGCCGGGCGGCAGCAGAGTCTCGGCATCCCCGCTCGCACCCTCGAACTGGGTTGGGCTCAGGTTTCGGGCCGCGCCAAGATCGGCACCTCGCAAGTCCGCGCCAAAGAACTGTGCACCCAGCAGATCGGCGCCATCGAAACGCACGTGAGCAAGGTTCGCATTGCGCATGTTGGCGTTGCGCAAGCGTGCGCCTGTCAGATCGGCGCCCACCAAGGTGGCGCCGGAGAGATCCGCATCGATGAGGGTTGCATGCCGCAAGTCGGCCTCGCGCAACATGCTCTGCGAGAGGTTGATGGGGCCGCCGCTCGTCTGGCCCCATTGCTTCTGCGCCAGCGTCAGCGACAGGCCCTGCAGGTCGGGGCGGACAAGCGGCTCCTCGCGGCGCCAGCGGTTCCACGCTGCGGCGCCGTCCATCAGCTGAGCCAGATGGCTGTCACTGGCCATGATGAACTCCTAGATGCGGGCAGAGACGCCTAGCATCCACTTCGGCACAATGATGTGGCGACGTTTGGCCTTTAAGGACTGGCAGGGCCATCGCTGCCCTGGCTGGCGAGTACTGCCGCAAGGGCGCCGGCTCCCACCACAACGGCACCGACAATCAATAAGGCACTGTGATCCGCAGGGGGCTTTTCCTCATAGACGGGCTCGGGCTGGGGCGCGGGCTCTTTCTTGGCCGTGAAAACCGGCGCCGGAGACTCTTTCTTGGTCTGTTTCGGCGGCTCTGGAGTAGGGGCCTCTTCCGTCTCGTCGGGCGCATCCACCTTCGGCGTGAAGCCATAGGTCATGCGGCCGATCGCAATCCCTTCCTGGTTGGTTTGCGTATAGCCGAAATATGATGGCGCTGGCATGGCGTTACCGCTGCACGGCGCCCGGCTCTCGACAATGGTGACGGTGGCCGCGGGCGCGGTCACGACGCAGTTTCCAGAGTAGGCAATGGAAGCAGCGCCCTTGGGGCCGACCATGACCTGCGCACCAGCAGAAACCTCGGTCGGTGCAACGATCAGTTGAAATCCCTGACCGGTGCCGACGCGAACCTCGCCCGACCTCGGCGAGACCATGGCGGCGAACGCGCTTGCGGGCAATACCGCAAGGGACGCCAGCACCAGTGCTACAATGCGAAACCGCATTACGCTTAACTCCGCTACGCCAAACGCAACAAACACAACAACAATGCACGCGGCGACAAACACCGACGCCCGCGAGCGCGGACGGGGTGCCCCCTTATCGCCTTATTAAGCATAGACCCGTGGGCTTGTTATGGTAAACAGCCGGCAAAAAATTAGGTGTGACTAACTTGCTACAACCGTGGCGCGAGCGGCGTGCCGGCCACAGGGCGGTTCCGGGGCCGCGGGCCGGGCTCGTTTTCCGCAAACCCGAGCCTGCTCGGCGGCCAACGCGCTGTCAAAAATGGTGCGGACGGAGGGAGTTGAACCCTCACGGCGTTGCCGCCTCAGGATTTTAAGTCCTGTGTGTCTACCAGTTCCACCACGTCCGCCACAGGCGCGGGCCGCCCATAAGGCCGCGCCTTTATGGGGCGCTTCGACCGGAGGATGCAACTGTCAGGCGAGCGGTCCGGCCGGCATCCGGTGCGCCTAAGCGGATGGCCGCCAGCAGCAGCACATAAAGCAGCACGGCGTTGAGGATGTGCCAGATGAAGTGCGTGCCGAGCACGCGCCCGTCGACGCGCGTCAGGGGGCAGAGCTCGAAATCGAGCGTGCGGAACGTCATGGAGGCGAGGAAAACCGCCGCCGCCAGGAAAAGATAGCGGGCGGCCCGGTGCCCCTGCCAGGCGAGCAAGGCGCCCACCAGGAGCAGCGCCCCGAACGCGGGCGCGTAGCCGAGCGTTCCATTGAAGCAGCGCTTGCCGGCAGCGCGCGTCATGGGAAGCAGATCATTGGCGCAGGTGACGCCGCGCGCAAGGTCGATCGACCAATAGAACAGGCCGAGCGCGACCAGAACCGCGAGCCACGGCAAGCCGGCGAAGCGGCGCAGCGCGTAGCCAAGGTAGCCGAGCATGAACAGCGAGATGGGGATGGTGTCGAAGGGGATCGACCAGACGGTGGCGTAGGTATGGAACATGAAGCTGCCCACGCCGATCGCCAGCACGAGCACCACGAGGCACCATTCGAACAGCGCCCGGTCGGCGCGCGCCGTGCGGGCAAGCTGCACCGCCGCGATGAGCCCGGCGATGATGAAGGCACCGTTGGAGATGGCGTTGAGCGGTTCCGCCCAGAACGACGGATCGCCGCCGCGCTCGCAGTAGGAGAAGACGTGGTCGCTCAAAGCCATGGGCACTCCGCGGCTGTCCGATGTCTGCACTCTAGCGCGTAAAGCGACGCGCGGCGATTTCGGCTACGATGGCCGCCGGTCAGCCGGATGCACGTCACATGAGAGTTTTTCGCATCGCCGTTGCCGTATTGCTCATCGCCTGCGCCTTGCCCATCGCCGTGTTAGCGTCGGCTTGGGTGATCTCAGCCGTCGGCGGCTGCACGCTGCAATTCGAAGAGGCGCATGTCTGCAGGCTCGGGGACCTGGAGGTGGGATGGCTGCTCGACGACCTGTTGCCGATCGGCTTGCTGGGCGCTCTTACGTGCGGGCTGGGCGCCTACGTGTTTGCGGCGTGGGTAATGGTCGAGCTCGCCGCGCTGCTCCTCAACGCCTTGCGGCGCGGCTAGCAGGTACCTACGCCTTCTTCTCCGGCGGGGCGACGATGCGGATCGACAGCTCACGCAACTGCTGCGGCGACACCTCCGACGGCGCGCCCATGAGCAGATCCTGCGCCTGCTGGTTCATCGGGAACATGATGACGTCGCGCAGGTTGGTGGCGCCGGCGAGCAGCATGACGATGCGGTCGATGCCGGGTGCGATGCCTCCGTGCGGCGGGGCCCCGTAGGTGAGCGCCTTGAGCATGCCGCCGAACTTGGCTTCCAGCACCTCAGGTCCGTAGCCGGCAATCCCGAACGCCTTGACCATGACCTCAGGCAGGTGGTTTCGGATGGCGCCCGACGACAGCTCCACGCCGTTGCAGACGATATCGTACTGGTAGGCCTTGAGCGCGAGCAGCTCCTCGTCGGTCTTGGCGGCTTCCAGCGCGGCGAGGCCGCCTTGGGGCATGGAGAACGGGTTGTGCGAGAAGTCGATCTTCTTTTCTTCCTCGTTCCACTCGAACATGGGGAAGTCGACGATCCAGCAGAACGCGAACTTGCTCTCGTCGATCAGCTTCAACTCCTGGCCGATACGCGTGCGCGCCTCGCCGGCGAACCTGTAGAACCTGGCCGGGTTGCCGGCGGCGAAGAACACGGCGTCGCCTTCCTTGAGCCCGAGCTGGGTGCGAATGGCGCCCGAGCGTTCCGGCCCGATGTTCTTGGCTACGGGGCCGGCGCCGTTTTCTTCACCCTCGCGCCAGAAGATGTAGGCAAGGCCCGGCTGGCCCTCGCCCTGCGCCCAGGAGTTCATCCGGTCGCAAAAGGCGCGTGATCCGCCGCCGGGTGCCGGGATCGCCCATACCCGCACCTTCGGGTCCTTCTCGATCATGCCGGCGAAGACTTTGAAGCCCGAGCCGCGGAAGTGCTCGGTCACATCCTGCATCTCGATGGGGTTGCGCAGGTCCGGCTTGTCGGTGCCGTACTTCGCGATTGCCGTATCGTAGGGAATGCGCGGGAAGGGATCGTTGACGGGTTTCCCTTTTCCGAACTCCTGAAACACGCCGCGCATAACCGGCTCTATCGCGGCGAACACGTCCTCCTGCTCAACGAAGCTCATCTCCACATCGAGCTGGTAGAACTCGCCCGGGCTACGATCGGCGCGCGCATCCTCGTCGCGGAAACAAGGCGCGATCTGGAAGTAGCGGTCGAAGCCCGCGATCATGATGAGCTGCTTGAACTGCTGCGGGGCCTGCGGCAGCGCGTAGAACTTGCCCGGATGCATGCGCGAGGGCACGAGAAAGTCGCGCGCGCCTTCCGGCGAGGAGGCGGTGAGGATCGGCGTCTGGAACTCGAAAAAGCCCTCGTCGCGCATGCGCCGCCGGATCGAGCCGATGATCTCGTTGCGCAGCATGATGTTGTTGTGCAGGGTCTCGCGCCGCAAATCGAGAAAGCGGTACTGCAGGCGCAGATCCTCGGGATAGTCGGGCTCGCCGAACACCGGCACCGGCAATTCCTTGGCCGCCGACAACACCTCGATCTCGGTGGCGAAGAGCTCAACCTCGCCGGTGGGGAGATCGGCGTTGACCGTGCCTTCGGGCCGCTCGCGCACCCGGCCGTCGACGCGGATCACCCACTCGGAGCGCACTGTCTCGGCGACCTTGAAGGCGGGGCTGTCGGGATCGGCGACGACCTGCGTCAGACCGTAGTGATCGCGCAGGTCGATAAACAAGAGTCCGCCATGGTCGCGCACGCGATGCACCCACCCCGACAGGCGCACATTCTTGCCGATGTCATCGGCCCGCGCCGCGCCGCAGGTGTGCGAGCGGTAGCGGTGCAGGGTTGCATTGCCCTCGCCACCCTGCGCCGCCGTCTTTGCTTGCTTCTTCGCCTTCGCCTCGGCCATCTGATATCTCGTCCAAACCGGCGCCTGCCGCCCTCAAGTTCGCGGGAAAAGCGCATGGGGTCATCGGGTTGTCAAGGCTCCGGGGGGCGGGGGCCGGGGCACGTGCGCACAATCGCCGCGCGTGTGCGGGTTTTCGCCGGACAGGAAGCTCAGCGTCGATAGACGTACGTCACCAGGAACGTCCGATCGGCGACGGTGGCATTCTTGGGCGGGAACGGGAAGCTCGACTGGTGCACGGAGAAGATGACGCTGTCGTCCAGGCCGCGGTCACCGGAGCCCTGCACCAGACGCACCCACGCGACATTGCCATTCTCGTCGAGAAGGATGCGGACCCTCACCTTGCCGGTGACCGACTCCAAGCGGCGGCATGGTCTTCTTCAAGGCGCGGATGACGTCGCGGCCGAAGCGATCGTTTGCGCCTGAGCGCGTGATGCCGGGCGGACGCGTCGCCGCCGACTCGCGCCCCCCGCTGGTGCCGCCCTGAATGGCCATATCAAAGGGCACCGACAGATCGAGCTTGGTCGGCGGCTTGAGCGCAGGCTTAGTCTTGGGCTTGCTCTCGGTTTGCTTCTTGGCCTCGCTCGGTTCTGTCTCGCTGCTCTTGGGCGCAGGCTTGGGCAAGTACCGCTGCCGGCGGCGACGGTTGCGGCTCCTCCGCCTCGAGAGCGGGCAGCGCGGCCGACTTCTGCGGCGCGGGCTCGGCTTGCGGCTCGCTCTGGGCTTCCGGCGTCGGCTCCGGCTGCGGCTCCTTGGGCGGAGGCGCCGGCTGGGCGGTGGGCGCCTGCTGAGGCGGGGCACTGGGAGCGCTCGTCGGCGCACTCATGGCGCGCAGCTCGCCTTCGTCGACGAGCTCCACGTCGATCGCGGACGCGTTGCCACCGGCGGCGCCGAGCGTGCGCAGATGCGAGCGGGCAACACCGATGAGGAGCGCCACGTGCACGACCGCCGCGACGAGGAGCGATAGCCAGAAAATAGACTGGCGCTGCGGCACCGGCGCCTGCAAGGACGGCCTCAGCGCATGCGCGGGGTCCAAAATCGGTGACATTTGCTCAGCGCTCATTCCGTCGCTTGCCTCGATTTCAGACCTCCTGATCGACGTTTCCGTCGTCACAATTGGGGCGAGAAAACGCGTGTCTCGCTCGCCGAGCATAGTGATCCGTGACGCATATGTGGACAAGAGCACGGCTCGTGTGCACAACCCGCCGCCCGCTGATTGTTGCCGCCGCAGGCACCGTGGTAGCCGTGCGGCAGTCGCGTAGCCCACTTCCAGGGCAGGAGGAATTCCAAAGTAGGGGTACGTGTCTTGAAACAGTCAGCATTCGCGCTCTCGCTTCTTGCCGCTGCCGTACTGACCACCGCACCGGCCCAAGCCGACGAAATCCAACCCTTCCAAGGTCTCTACTTCGGTCTGCACGGCGGCTACGCCTGGCAGAACGTCAGCGGCGTGTTCGACAACACCGGCGCCGCCACGAGCCTGGCGCCACTCGCCAACGACGGGGCCATCGTCGGCGCGCAGCTTGGCTACAACGTCCAACAGAACTGGTTCATGGTGGGTGTCGAGGCCGATGCGAGCGCCCTTGCCGGCAGCCCCAACACGGTCATCAACAATCCGCAGCTCAATACCTATGCAATCCTGAGCGGTGACTCCAGCTATCTGGCCTCGGTCAGAGGGCGGCTCGGCTTCGTGGTGCAGGATTGGCTGTTCTACGGCACGGCGGGCGTTGCCTTCTCGCGCTTCGAGTTCAAGGAGAATGCGCCGAACGTTCCGTTCAACGGCTCGCTGCGCTTCACCGACACCTCCGCCGTCTATGGCGGCGGCATCGAATGGAAGATCGCCTACGGCGTCTCGGTGCGGGGCGAGTACCTGCATTACGATACCGGCGCCTCCTCCTACATACCCACGAGCTTCTTCAACGCCAACACCGGGGATGTCGTGAACTTCCACGACATCGACGTGGCCAGGGCGGGAATCAACATCAGCCTCGGCCAGTGAGGCTCCCTTTGTAGCCCCGTGGCCGGCACCGGCCGCGGGGATCGTAGCGTTGCCCCCGTCCGGGGCAGAGGCATTCCAGAGTAGAGGTACGTGTCTTGAAACAGTCAGTATTCGCATGCTCGCTTCTTGCCGCTGCCGTTGGAATCACGGCACCGGCCTCCGCTCAAGATCTTAAATCCTTCCAGGGGCTCTATGTCGGTCTGCACGGCGGCTACGCTTGGCAGGGCATGAGCGGCGCGTTCGATAATCTGGGGAGCGATACGAACCTGTCGGCCATCGATTTGGACAGGCCGATCATCGGGGGCCAGCTCGGCTACAACATGCGCGTCGGCCAATTCATATGGGGCGTCGAGGCCGATGCGACGGCGGACGTCGGCTCGTCGAGGTCCGTCATCAACCCGAACCCGCCCGTCTACGAGCAATTGTCGGCGCAAGCGGCCTATCTCAGCAGCGTACGCGGCCGGCTCGGCTACGTCATGGGCGACGTGCTCGCCTATGGCACTGTCGGCATCGGGTTCGCGGAGTTCAAGTTCTCCGAGAATTCGCCGGCGACACCTTTCATGGGATCGATGCGGTTGCAGGAGTCGGGCATCGTCTACGGTGGCGGACTCGAGTATCAGATCGCATACGGCGTAAGCATCCGCGCCGAGTACCTCCACTATGACGTCGGCGGCATCGCATACATCCCTGCGAGCTTCCCCAACTCCGATAGCGGCGATTACGTCAAATTCCACGACGTCAACGTGGCCAGGGCCGGGATCAATATCAGCCTCGGCCAATAAAGGCCGCGCGGGGAGCGCCGACCAGGCGGCGCTCCCGTGAGCCTCAACTGACCTTTTATACGACGCTGCGCGCCGGCATCGTCCGACGCAACATTCGATATTGACTAGGATTGCTTTCATTTGCTCGTTGCGACGCTATAGTGGCGCCGTTGGAAGATTCTTACAGGTTTTCTTGTTTAAATTTCTAGAGGATGGGAGCGAGGATTGCCGCACCCTGACCCGTTGGTGGTCGTCGCAAATTTCAACAGAGTGTGGGACACCGGCGACATTGATGGCGCCTTGGCCTTCATCGCCGGCGATGCGGAATACGAGGTGCACATCTCACCCGAGGTGCTTCCCTACGGCGGAACCGCGACCGGCCGCGACGCTATAGAGACGACACTCCGGTGCATGCGCACCGAGTGGGAGTACATTCTCTACCGCCCTTTTGCGCTGGCGAACGACGGCAACATCGTGCGCTTCCAGGTGGAGTTCATGTATCGCCACAGGGACAGCGGCGAGGTCTTGGTGGGGCGCTTCCGCTTCGTCATGCGCGTGGAGGATGGGCTCATCCGGCGCGTGGACGAGTTTCACGACCGCGCCAAGGTCGAGGCTTTCATGCGTCTGGTGAAATCATCGAAGCCTTGAGTGCCTGCTGCCGGCAGGCGCTCGGCGAGCAGCCGAACTGCGCCTTGAAGCGGCGCGTGAAGTGCGACATGTCCAAGAAGCCGTACGAGTAGGCGATGTCGCTGACGGTGCGGAAGGACTGAGCCGAGTCCTCCAACAGCCGGCGGCAGTGCTGCAGGCGCCGCAGCATGATGAAGCGCTCCAGCGATGTTCCCTCGTGTCCGAGAAGGGCGTTGGCGTAGCGCACGCTGATGCCGGCGGCGGCGGCCGCCTGCGCCGGACGCAGATCAGGGTCGCTGAGCCGTCCCTCGATGATGTTCTTCAAGCGCAAGAGCGTGGTCATGCGCGATGTGGAGAGCGTGCCCTTCCCCTCCTGCAGCTCCTGACTGAAGGCGAGCGCCACCAGGTCGATCACCTGCTGGGCTACCTTGCCGCCCGTCGACTCGTCGAATGACGCCGCGCGTTCCGGCAGCATGGAGAGCAGTCCACCAGCGAGGGCGGCCAATGGCGCAGCATAGGAAATAGGCCGCGCCGTCAGCGCTCTGGCGTCGCCTAGCCGGCTCTGTATCTCCCAGCGCGGCATCGTGACGATCAACAAGCGGATGAAGTCGTCGATGTCGAAGGAGAAGGGTCGTCGCGGGTCGAGCAGGAACAGATCTTTGGGCTTGGCGATGGCGTCGCGACCGTCCTGATGCAGGACCATATCGCCGACGAGCGGCATGCTCAGCAAAAGATCATCGTCTGTCGCCTGCTCGATGTAGCGCTTCGTGCGTCGGCCGTTGCTCGCGTCGCTTTCGACTATGGTTAGCGCAAGAGTGCCCAAAGTTCCGGAGCGGATGCGACCCTTCAACGCGTCGGCCGGCTTATCGACCTCGTGCGCGAACGATGCGCCCGGAGCGGCGTCGCGCCAAAAGTCGAGCCCGTGCCGCGCGTGCACTTCGCTGGTGGAGAATATGACTCTCATTGGCGCAGCTTATGTTCCGCTTCAGTCAAGCTGTTGTGCCCGGTCGTCCAAAGACTTCGCTCTGCAGTCTGATCATCGTAGTAGCGCGCTGGTCCTAGTCCGAGTTTTGGCGGCGCATCCACGGCACCAAGGATCGGTAATGCACTTTTATCCGCACGAACGCATTGCTCTGTTCATCGACGGAGTTAGCCTCTACGCGACCGCCAAGTCACTTGAGTTCGACGTGGACTACAAGCGACTGCTCATGCTGTTTGGGCAGAGAGCACAACTCGTGCGTGCCTACTACTATACGGCGCTAGCCGAGGACCAAGAGTACTCCTCTATCCGTCCTTTGATAGACTGGCTCGGTTATAATGGTTTCAGCGTTGTGACCAAGCCGACAAAGGAGTTCACGGACGCATCTGGACGCCGCAAGGTTAAGGGTAATATGGACGTCGAGATTGCCGTTCAGGCGATCCAGATGGCTTCGTCTCTCGACCACCTCGTCCTGTTCTCGGGCGACGGCGATTTCCGCAGCCTCGTGGCCGACCTCCAGCTCAGGGGCAAGCGGGTCAGCGTCATCTCGACTCTGCAGAGCAATCCGCCGATGATTGCTGACGAGCTGCGCCGGCAGGCCGACCAGTTCATCGATCTCGCCGACCTGGAGCCCATCATCGCTCGCGACCCTTCGACGCGGCCGGTGCGGCCCGCGAGAGGCGCGCGCGGCGGAGCCGAGCATGGACTTTCGGACGAGGCGCCGGGATACGACGACGGCGACGACCCCCAAGAGCCTTAACCAGATTCCGCGAAATCGCCTCATGCTGCGCTGCGACGCTGCGAGACGAGATCCCAGGCAACGTTAATCTGACGCACGCGAGCTTCGCGCTGGAGCCGGTCGGTCTCCGAGCGGGCAAGGTCGGGGTGCCAGCTCTGGCGTAGACCATCGACGATCTTCTTTATCGCGACTGTTGAAGACTCCGGACTGGCGCCGAGGACCTCGAGCGCCTCGTCGTACGTCGTCGGGACCGACGCCTCACTGACGCTGCGCGCCGTCTCACTGCTCCGAGGGCTGGCAGCGGGCGCATCGGACCCGTCGTCGGGCGCACGCTCGTGGGTGAGCCCTTTGAAGCCGCCGCCGAGCGAGATGTCGGCAATGTCCCCACGCTGCAGCACGGATGATTGCGGGCGCCCACGCCAGCGCAGGAAGCCGAATACGGCAAGGCCGGCGAGGACCAGCGTCGTCGCAGCGCCCGCGGCAGCCGCCTCGATGCTTACCCCCGGCAGGCCAAGGACGGGAGGCGCCTCGCTCTCGGAGGACGTCTCGGAAGGCACCGGGGGTGGCTGCGGGGCCGGCGTGGCTTCCGCGCTCGTCGTAATGTCCGACGAGGCGCCAGACGTCTTGGCCGCTTGCGCGCGCAGGTCGACGGGGGCTGCCACGGCGCTGGTCTCGATGCGCGCTGCGGCGATCGCCGATTGAGGTGATGTCGTCGCGGGCGTGGTCGGCGAGGCCGGCGCGGCGACGACCGGGCGCGGACCATTGATGATCGTGGGCCCTTGAGGCTCTTGCGGCGCCGCAACCGCGGGCTCGGTGGCCTCCACGTCCGTTGCCGCCGCCTGTTTATGCGTCGGCGCAGCCGCAGGGGGCTCGGGCTTGGGCTCTGTGGCCCACGACGACGTAGCCGGTTGCGGTGCCGGTGCCGTCACGGGCGGCGGCGCTGCAAGACGCTGTTGCGGCGGCGGTGCGCGCTCGGGCACGTCCGGATGGGGTGCCGGCACGGGCTGAGACTGATACGCGGCAACGGCCGGAGCCTGTGGCGCGGGTGCGTCAGGAAGCTCGGCGACCTCGGGCGAACCGCCTTCAAAGGTGAGCGGGATGCCAACCGCCGGCGCGAAGCCCGGCGGCAGGGTAACAACGCGCGCGCCATAGCCGTGGTCGTCGGGGGCCTCGAACGGATCGCGCTCGTCCTCGAAATCACGCCGGCGCATCGTACGGCGACTGGCACGCAACCCGCGCGCACGCGCCACGCCCCACAAGCGATCCATACGCATTCGGAAGCTGCCATTCTCGGACCACGCATCCCAGTCGGCAAAACGCGTGGCCGCAGCCGCCGCATCGAGCCAGGCGACGCGATCGCCGTCGCAGTCGAACTGGAAGCGGTGCACCAGCCAGGAGCGGCAACGATCGGGCTCGTCCGGCGAGCAAGTCGTGAAGACCTCGCGCTGGCGATTGCCGATTACCGTGTAGGTGCGATCTTCGGCCGTAGGCCGCAAATGTATCTGCGCACCGTCGAAGCGGCAGTCGAACGGCATGCGCATCAGCTCGGATGCGTGCGCGGTGCCGCTGGCTATGATCAGGACGAGCCCGAAGCTGCGAGCCAGACGCGGGTAGAAGCCCATTGCGCCCCCAAAGTGCTGGACTGACGGTCCATAAACTGAGGCCGTACAAGCGTGTCCGCTTTGTGGCGGAGGCATGGCCTGTACTGCCCGGATTTGTATCGTTGCGTATCGGAGCGAGCACCCTGCCGCTCAAGCTTCCTTAACGCGGCAGCCGCGCCCGGGCCGTCGCCGGTAACACACCACTCGCCTGCGGCGAATGATCTCCAACGGCCCAGAGGCCCACCGATGGCTCCAGGAGGCGGCAATGGCACGCACGCGCGCAACGACGGCAACACGGGCTCTCGCGGCAGTGATCGCCGCCGCGGCCCTTTCAGGCGCCGCCCAGGCTGCCTCCCCGCGCGCCGTCATCGAGCTTTTCACCAGCCAGGGCTGCTCCTCGTGCCCGCCGGCCGACGCCCTCCTGGCCAAGCTCGCCACCGAGGACGATCTCATCGCGCTGTCGCTGCCGGTCGACTACTGGGACCGGCTCGGCTGGAAGGACACGCTTGCCAAGCACGCCTTCACCGAGCGCCAGGTCGCCTACTCGAAGAAGCGCGGTGACGGCCAGGTCTATACGCCGCAGGCGGTGGTCAACGGGAAGGAGCACGCGGTCGGCTCGCAGCGCTCGGCGATCGCGGCCGCCGTCAAGGATACTGAATCGAGCTTATCGGTGCCCGTGAGGCTCAACCGCTCGCAAGGCAAGCTGGAGGTTTCGGTCGACGCAGCTGCCGCGCCCATTCCTGCGACGCTGCTCGTCATGCCGTATCTCGCCGCGCGCGACGTCGTCATAGGGCGCGGAGAGAATGCGCGGCGCACGATCACCTATACGAACATCGTGCGCGACATCGTCCCAATCGCCGACTGGAACGGCAAACCTATCGCACGGACGATCCCGCTCGACGAATACAAGAACTACGACGGGCTCGTCGTGCTCCTGCAAGCGGGATCGCCCGGCAATCCCGGAGCAATCCTCGGCGCAGGGCGCCTTGCCCTGCGCTAGACGGAAACGCCCCCTTAGCGGGGGCGTCCGTCTTCGAAGCGCGCATCAAATCAGGGGCTGAGCCGCGCTAAGGGCGGTATGTAGGTCGGGTCGAGCACCTCCGCCAGATCCCACATGAGGCGCTGCGCTGCCGCCTGCATGGCCGGATCCTGGATCACCACCTCGACGCGGCGGTTGACGGCGCGGTTCTCTTTATCGGAGTTGGGCACCAACGGCTGCGACTCTGCATGACCGATCGCAGATAGCCGCTTGCGAGCGACGCCCGAGCCGACGAGATACGCGACTGCCGCCTGGGCCCGGCGCTCGGCCAGGTGCCGATTGATCTGGGCGGGGCCGGAGTTGTCGGAATGCCCGTGAATTTCGATGCGAATGGACGGGCATGACCGCGCCATCATCGCGATCCGATCCAGCTCCGGCTTCATGTCAGGCTCGATCGCGGCGTTACCCGGCGAGAACTCCAGCGGGCTCATGAGGTGGGTCGCCTCGCGGCAGGGGCCGAGATGGCGCACCTGACGCACGGGCGAGGCGGGCTTGCTCAAGCTCAGCGTTTCAGGAAGGCTGATCGCACCGGTCTCGAAGCGCGAGCCGCGCCTTTCCTCGATGGCCAGACGCAAGGCACGCTGCGCCCTGGCCGCAATCATTGAGCGGTCGATCTCGGCATTGCGCGCCAGCTCGAACTCTCGCACGGTCTTGACGGCTGCGAGCGAGGCGTTGATCTCCGCGTTGCGTGCCGCGGCGAAGGCGCGGGTGCGCTCGGCGTTGACGGCCGCCATCGAAACGTTGATCTCGGCATTGCGTGCCGCGGCGAAGATGCGGGCGCGCTCGGCCTTAACGGCGGCCATTGAGGCCTCGATCTCGGTGTTGCGCGCGTGCTCGAACTCGCGCACGGCCTTGACGGTCTCCATCGAGGCGTCAATTTCGGCGTTGCGAGCCACGGCAAAGGCGACCTTCTCATACTGCGCGTTGAGCGCATCCACCCAGGCCTGAAGCTCGGGGGTCTGCGCGGTCGCTAGCTTGTGCCGGCGCGCTGCCTCGACCGCCGCCAATGAGGCATTGATCTCGGCGTTGCGTGCCGCCGCGAACTGACGGGCGCGCTCGGCCTTAACGGCTGCCATCGACGCGTTGATCTCGGCGTTGCGCGCGGCCGCAAATTCACGCGCGCGCAGGGACTGGACTGCCGCCATAGAAGCGTTGATCTCGGCGCTGCGTGCCGCGGCGAACTCACGGGTGCGCTCGGCCTGGCAACGTGGCGTCATCGAATCCGGCGACTTGCAGTGGGTGCGGGCAAGAGCAAGCTCGCGGGCACGCTCGGCCTCGCAGCGCGGCGTGGCGGAATCTGTTGCCTTGCAGTGGGTGCGGGCGGCGGTGAGCCATGGGCGCGCCGCGTTGACGGCGGCGATCGAGGCGTCGATCTCGGCGTTGCGCGCCGCTGCGAATTCTAGCGCGCGCTCGGCCTCGCAGCGCGGGGAGCTGGAATTGGCGACGCAGTGGCTGATTCCGGTCTCGCCAATAGCGGGCGTGGCGAGTGATGATAATAAGAGAATGGGGACTGTGGTACGCAAACGATACATAACGGGACCTCGGCTGCTCGAATTTGGATGCGCCCCTGGCGACGCTCGGAAGACAGCGCTATTTGAAGCCAGTTTGCTTAAAATTCGGTGCGCTTTTGAGCTAAATGTCCCACAATGACTGGTGCATTTCGGGATGACAAAAAACTTAGCGGAAAGAAAATAACGGCCGCGGGCGAGGCACCCGCAGCCGTCGACATTTGCACAAAACCGCCTCAGCGGCCGTAGTGAGTGCCCTGAAAACCGTGCACCGAGAAGGTATCGGCCTGGGCCGAGGCGCCGCCTGCCAGGGCAGCAACGGCGACGATTGCGGCGAGCAGAAAAGTTTTCATTGCGTTTCTCCTAATGGGGACTGGGTTGCATTTGCTCGTTTGAGAAGCCGGACCGAACGCAATGCGTCGCCGCTCCCTGCCGCCTTTATGCAAATTCCCAGGCGCGAACTGAAATATCGACCTTCTTCGAAATCGATAGCGAAACGCTATGAAACGCCGCCGCGATTTTGAAGATGCCCATGAGGGCGCAATGATCGCGAATGCCGCAAGCGCGTATACGCCGATCGTGCCGGCTAGCGAATAGCGCCCCCGGCACGATCGTGCTTTTTGCCTAAGGGCCGTTGTAACAGGCCCTATGCATGTCCCACCAATATGAGCTGCCGGTGCGCACCGCCCTACGATAGAGGGGCTCGCAGCCGGTGTAGTAGTAGGGACCGCCGCCGGCGATCACGGCACCCGCGACCGCCGGGCCACCCCAGTGATAGATCCTGCGACCGCGCCAGCCAGCACCACGCCAGCCGATGCCACGGTCGATGCCGCCGGCGAAACGGCCGCCGCCGAAGTGGCCGCCCCTCGCCTCGGCGACGGGCGCCGCCGCCGCCAGGCCGATCATCGCACCCAGGATGGCGCCGAGTGCGGCTTGCGATCTCTTCATGTGAACCTCCTCTGTCGGACCAAGAGGTCCATAGTGCCGTCCCGGCGGAGCTGGCGGTTCGAACGATGAAAAGCAGCTAAACGAGGGGTTTATGCGCATCCCGGCAATGGGACGGCGCGATTAACGCTGAGCCTTGTGGCGGCCGACTGCGACCGAGCCCGCGCGCCCCGCCGACGGGTGGTGCGAAAACGTCGCGAGGGACGAGCGTTAATGGAGGCGCCACACCCCGCGACAAACCCATCCGCATGCGCTATACCCGCGCCCGCATGCGCATCGCCACATCGTCCCAAGATCTCTCCTCAGCCTGCCAGCGCCTATCCGCGAGCGACTTCGTCGCCGTCGATACGGAGTTCATGCGCGAGCAGACGTTCTGGCCGCAGCTGTGCCTCATCCAGATCGCCTCTCCGGAGGAGGCTCTGATCATCGATCCCATGGCGGCGGGAATCGACCTCGATCCCTTCTGGTCGCTGATGGCGAACGAGCGCATCGTCAAGGTCTTCCACGCCGCGCGCCAGGACATCGAGATCGTCTACGCCAACACCGGGCTCGTGCCGCAGCCCGTGTTCGACACGCAGATCGCCGCCATGGTGTGCGGGTTCGGCGAGTCGATCTCCTACGTGAACCTCGTCAAGAAGGTCACCGGCATCGACCTCGACAAGTCCTCGCGCTTCACCGACTGGAGCCGGCGCCCGCTGTCGGAAAAGCAATTGAGCTACGCGCTCGCCGACGTGACGCACCTGCGCGACGTCTACCAACACCTGAAGTCCGAGATCGAGGGCTCGAACCGCGCTGGATGGCTCAACGAGGAGATGGGGGTTCTGACCGACCCCAAGACCTACGAGCAGCACCCCGACGACGCCTGGCAGCGCCTGAAGCTGCGCGTCAAGAATCGCAAGTCGCTGGCCGTGCTGATGGAGCTCGCCGCCTGGCGCGAGCGCATGGCGCAGAGCCAGAACGTTCCGCGTGCGCGCGTCCTGCGCGACGAGGCGCTCTACGACATCGCCAACCAGGCCCCCACCAGCCCCGAGCAGATGAGCGAGCTCAGAACCTTGAGCGAGGGCTTCTCGCGCTCGGCGCGTGCCCGCGAGATCGTCGAGGCGGTGAAGCGCGGGCTCGCGCGCGACACCAAGACGGTGCCGCCGGTCTCGCGCGGACAACAGCCTTCGGCGGAGGCAACGGCGCTGATCGATCTTTTGCGCGTACTTCTGAAGGCGTCGGCGGCCCGCCACCGCGTAGCCCCGCGTCTCATCGCCGGCTCCGACGACCTGGAGAAGATCGCGGTCGAGGCCGAGCCCGATATCCCGGCACTCAAAGGGTGGCGGCGACGGCTGTTCGGCGAGGATGCGCTGCGCCTGAAGCGGGGTGAGATCGCACTCACGCTGGAGAAGGGCGAGGTGGTGGCGATCCCAGCGCCGAAGAAGGAATAGGCCGTCGCAGATCGACGCCTAGCCCTTGGCGACTACCTTCTTCCCGGATCGTACTTGTTCTTCTGACGCCACTCGGAAAAGAAATAAGCCAGACTGTCGTCGATCACGTCGGGCAGCACGACCTTGACGGTCACGAGCTGATCGCCGGGCTGAGCCTTGCCGGCGCTGTTGATGCCCTTGCCCTTCAAGCGGAACACCCGGCCCGAGCTCGTCCCCTTGGGGATCGTGAGCTGCACGCGGCCGGTGACCGTCGGCACCTCGACCTTGCCGCCCAGCACCGCCTCGTCGATCGTAATGGGCACCTCGAGCAGGATGTCATCGTCGATGCGCTTAAACTGCGGGTGCGTGCGCACGCGGATCTCGACCAGCGCATCCCCCGTCTCTCCGGCGCCGAGCCCGCGGGCGCCTTTGCCTTTCAAGCGCAGGACCTGCCCATCGCCGACACCGGCCGGCACATTGAGGTCGAGCGTGCCGCCGCCGGGCAGCGTCACCCGCTTGGTCGTGCCTTTCACCGCCTCAAGGAAATCAACGTCCAGCGTGTAGCGCACATCGTGTCCTTTGACCGCGAAGCCGGGGCGGGGCCCGGAGCGACCCGCGCCGAACACATCGGAGAAAATGTCGCTGAAGCCGAACTCGTCGAAGCCAGCGCCGGCGCCGGCGCCGGCCCGGGCGCCGCGCGCATAGCTGCGAAAACCGTCGCGGCGCGGCTCGCCGCGCGCATCGATCTCGCCGCGGTCGAAGGCGCGGCGCTTGTCCGGATCACCGATAATCTCGTAGGCCGAGGACACCTTCTTGAAGCGCTCGTCGCTTCCCGAGGGATTGATATCCGGGTGCAACTCCTTGGCAAGCTTACGGAAAGCCCGGCGGATGTCGTCGTCCGAGGCGTTTCGGGGCACGCCAAGGATCGCGTACGGGTCATCGGCCATGGCAGGTGGGTCCTGGTCGTTGTGGAAGCATCAATTTAGCAGAAATTGTGGCGGCCTGGAGCCGCAATCAAGTGCTTCAACCGCCGACGCGGATTTCGGGCTCCCGCTCCAGCAGCTCGGCGAGGGCGGCAAAGCGCCGGCGCAGGCGCTCTCCGTCGAGCCCGGCGTAGGCTTTGGGAATGGTCAGCACCAGCTTGCCGCCATCATAGCTCAAGGGTGTCTCGTCGATCACACCGGCGACGCCAATCGACAGCATGTGCGCCGTGCGCACCGCGGCGCCGACGATGCGGGCGCGCTTCTGCACGCGCTTGGACACGATGCTCTTGAGGCGCCCGGACAGATCGTCGTTGCGGCCCTGACCGGTGCCCACGTGCCGGTAGTAGATCGACAGCGCCAGAAAGATGCGTCCCGGATGATCGATGCCGGCGAGTGCAGCATGCGCCAGCAGATTGAGGCTCTGCTCGCCGCGATAGTCGGGGTGCGAGCGCCAGCCGATATCGGAGATGAGGCAGGCGGCGTAGCGCAAGCGCCGCTCATCCGGCGTCTCCTTAGGCCCGGGCGGCTGGAAGAGGACGTCGGTCCATTTGCACAGCTCCCAGGCGTGCTCGACCGAGCGCGAGCGCAGGCCGGCGAATTCGGCGCAGAAGCTCAAAAGCGGGTCCTTGCGCCGCTCGTGCGCCGGCAGCAGGCTGAACAGCAGACCTTCGCGAATGCCGAAGGTGGAAAAGACCACCTCGCGCGGCTCCACCGCCTTCAGGAGGCGCTCCAACACCAGCGCGCCATACGGTAAAACCTCGCGCCGCGCCCGCGCCAGCTCCTCGATGCCCGACAGCGCGCCGAGCTTCTTGTTCTTGCGCACGAACTCGCAGAAGGCGATCGCCTCTGCCGTGGGGATCGTATAGCCGTGCGTCACACGCAAGGGATAGGCCGTCTGCTCCATGTGAAGATGCGCGAGCGCACGCCAGCTGCCACCGACGGCATAGAAGGGATGGCCCTTGCCGTCGGCGAGCCATGGCACGGCCTCGATCGCGGCGTCGACGAGGGGCTGCGCCTTCTCGATCTTGGCGCCGCTGGCATCGATGAGACGCAGTCCGCCCACGGGCAGCGTCACGGCCTCCTGCAGCCGGTCTTTGGCGAGCTCGATGAGCTCCAGGCTGCCACCCCCCAGGTCACCTGCGAGGCCGTCGGCGTTGATGAAGCCCATCATCGTGCCTTGCGCGACGAGCTTGGCCTCCTTTTCTCCCGACAACACCTCGATCTTGGCGCCGCACGCCTTCTCGGCTTGCGCGATGAACTCGGAGCCGTCGGCCGCCTCGCGCACGGCGGCGGTCGCAATCGCGCGCACGTTTTTGACGTCGAGAATGCGAGCGATCGAGCGGAAGCGGCCGAGCGCGGCCAACGCGCGCGTGACGCTCTCCCCGCCCAGGCGGCCCGTGGTGGCAATGGAGCGGCCGAGACCGCACAAGACCTTCTCGTTGAAGAGCGGGGTGGGGGAGCGGACCGCCCCCTCATAGATGACGAGGCGCACCGAGTTCGACCCGATATCGATCACGCCGATAGGTTCGAGCTCCTGAAATCGGCGCCGCTCGCCGAATAACCGCTCCAAGCTCGTCAAGTGCGGCCCCTGACTAGTCTTTGCTGAGCAGGCTTCGAGGCGGGAAATTCTCCTTCAACGCCTGTCCTCGGCCCGAGAGACTCGGGTTGGTGAGGAAGTATTGATGGGCGTTGAAGATCTCCTCGCCTTTTGCCGGCCTGATCCGCTCCGAGGAGCCGTCCGACCTTATGAGCCAGCTCTGCTGGTTATCCTTGAGGTTCGCAACCATGATCTGATCGAGAACCTGCTCGTGCACGGTCGCGTTGATAATGGGCACCATCGCTTCCACGCGCCGATTGAGGTTGCGCGGCATCATGTCCGCCGAGCTGATATAGACTGCGGCCTTGGACGAAGGCAGCCCCTCGCCGCGGCCGAAGCAGTAAATGCGCGCGTGCTCGAGGAAGCGACCGACGATGCTCTTGACGCGAATGTTCTCCGACAGCCCCGGGACGCCCGGGCGCAGACAGCACACGCCGCGCACCACCAGGTCGATCTCCACGCCCGCCTGACTAGCCTCGTAGAGCGTGGTGATGATCTGGCTGTCGACGAGCGCATTCATCTTCATCCAAATCGCCGCCGGGCGACCCGCCCTGGCGTGCTCAATCTCCTCGCGGATATGTGCGACGATTCGTTCGCGGATGCCATTGGGGCTGGCCGCCATGTACTCGAGCTCGGCCGGCTCTCCATAGCCCGTTACGAAATTCAAGATGCGCGTCACGTCGCGTGCGATGGCCGGATCGGTGGTGAACAGCGACAAGTCCGTGTAAACGCGCGCCGTTTGCGGATGATAGTTGCCCGTGCCGATGTGGCAGTAGCTGGTGAGCTCGGCTCCCTCGCGCCGGACGATAATGCCGAGCTTGGCGTGCGTCTTGAGCTCGATGAAACCGTAGACGACGTGCACGCCCGCGTTTTCCAGATCGCGCGCCCAGCGAATGTTGGCTGCCTCGTCGAAGCGAGCTTTGAGCTCGACGACGGCCGTCACCGACTTGCCCGCCTCCACTGCCTCCTTGAGGGCCTGCACGATGGGGCTGTCGCGCGAGGTGCGGTAGAGCGTCCACTTGATGGCCATCACGTTGGGATCGGCGACGGCCTGGCGCAGGTACTGCACGACGACGTCGAAGGACTCATAGGGGTGGTGGACGATGATGTCCTTCTTGCGCACCGCGGCAAAGCAGTCGCTGTTGAACTCGCGAATGCGTTCGGGAAAGCGGCCGACGAACGGCTTGTACAGTAGATCGGGCCGATCGGAGACGATGAGCTGCGCCGTATCCGCGAGTGCCAAAAGCCCGTCCTTGACGAACACGGCGTCCTCGCCGACCTCCAGCTCCTCGACCACGAAGCGCTTCAAGCGATTGGGCATCGCCGCATCGAGCTCGAGGCGGATCACGTGGCCGCGACGGCGGCGTTTGAGCGCGCTTTCGAACGAGCGCACCAGATCCTCGGCTTCCTCCTGCACCTCGATGTCACTGTCGCGCAAGACGCGGAAGGCACCCTGGCTCTTGATCTCGAAGCCGGGGAACAGCTCGTCGAGGAACAGTCCGATCATCGTCTCCAGCCGGATGAAGCGCAGATCGGCGGGGTGGTCGCCGTCGACGTCGCCGATGCGAATGAAGCGTTCAAGCTGACCAGGGAGCGGAATGAGCCCGTTCATCGCCTTGCCGTCGCTGTTGCGCTGCATCTCGACGACGATCACGAGTCCCCGATTTAGAATGAACGGGAAGGGATGCGCCGGGTCGACGGCGATCGGGGTGAGGATGGGGAACATGTGGGTCATGAACAGGCGCTGCAGCCAGCCGCGTTCGGGCGCGCGCAGATCCTTCTGCTCGAGGATCTTGAGGCCGGCTTCCGCCAGCTTCGCGCGCAGGTCGCGCCAACAGGCTTGCTTGTCGGCGACGAGGCCGGCCGCAAACCGATTGATGGCCCGCAACTGCTGCGGGGGCGTCAGGCCGTCCTGCGAAATCGTCTGCACGCCGGCCTGCACCTGGCCGTACACGCCCGCGACGCGCACCATGTAGAACTCGTCGAGATTGGCCGCCGAGATCGACAGGAAGCGCAGGCGCTCGAGCAGCGGGTGATTCTCGTTGGACGCCTCCTCGAGAACGCGGCGGTTGAACTGCAGCCAGGAGAGCTCGCGGTTGTAGAAGCGATCCGGACCCTCAGGCGGTCCCGCCTCTACCCGTGCCACCACCTTGGCCGACTTTTCGCGCATTTTGTTCCTGGCGCTTGCCATCTCAAAGCTCCTCCACTCCGCCGCTCACGGCAATCAGCGGGCAGAGTGCGACACCTTCATGACATACGCGGCGGACGTTAAGGTTTTCGTCACTCACAATTTTTGGCCCACAGCCTGGCTCGCAGGCCCGGCTGGGCTTTCTGTGAGCGCCGCCAAGGCCTCCGCCGCCAGGGGACGCGTCACTTTGCGGTGGGTCTCGAGCGCGAGCCGGTCCACCGCCGCGACGACGCGACTTGCCGCCTCCATGGAGCGCTCCATGCGGACGCTCAAGAACTCGATCACCGCCGGCTCGACGTTGAGCTGGCGGTCGCAGAACAGCTTGACCAGCACCGCCTTGAGCAGGGTCTCGTCGGGCGGTTGCAGCTCGACCACGGGAAGCGCCCTGAGGCGCGAGCGCAGGTCGGGAATACGAAACGTCAGGTCGCCCGGCGCCTCACGCGAGGTCAGCAGCACAGAAACCGCGCTTTCGCGCGCGCGGTTCAACAGGTGAAAGAGCGCGCGCTCGTCGGCAATCCCGCGATCCAGATCCTCCACGACAAGCGCGCTGCGCTCGGCCAACGCGGCGACCACACCGTCGGACAGCTCCGCGGCGGGCACGAGATGCGCCGTCGACCGCAAGCGCCACACGTTGGCAAGATGGCTCTTGCCCGATCCGCGCGGGCCCACGACCACGGCGGCGGGATGCGGCCAACGCGGCCAGGCATCGATAAGCTCGACCGCGGCCGCATTGGAGCGGCTGACGAGGAAATCCTCCTCGCCGAGCGCCTGGCGATGCGCGAGGTCGAGGACGAGCTGGCGGGGCGCGGCTGTCATGATGCGGATCGGGTCTCGGTGGGCGGCGCTACCGGTGCTGGCTCCTCACCTCGGTAGACGCCGCTTGATAGATAGACACTGAGCGCAAAGCGCACCAGAACGCCGACCGCCGCAGCGATCGGCACGGCGACCAGCACGCCGACGAACCCGAACAGGTAGCTGAATACGAACAGCGAGAAGATCAGCCATACCGGGTGCAGCCCGATCTTGGAGCCGACGATGGTGGGGCTGAGGAACCCGGCGTCGAGCACCTGCGCGCCAATGAAGATGCCGACGACGATGACAATGGGCAGGAGATCGGGCCAGAACTGTACCACCGCTATGGTGGTGGCGGTGATGAGGCCCAGCGCCCAGCCGACGAAGGGAACGAAGCTCATGAGGCCGGTGCCGAGCCCGACCAGCAGCCCGTATTTGAGGCCGGCCGCCGTCAGGCACAACGCGTAGTAGACGGCGAGCACGAAGCACACGGTGCCCTGCCCACGAATAAAGGCCGACACCGCCGCATTGATGTCTCCGGCCAAGCGACGCAGCGTCGGTGCGTGCTCGCGCGGAAGCCAGGAATCGATCTTGGCGAGCATCGGATACCAATCGATCAGCACGTAGAACACGACGAGCGGCGTCACCAGGAGAAGAGAGAGAAAGTTGAACAGCGCCAGCCCCTGGCTCCACAGCGAGCCCGCCAGCGCACCGGCAAGGCTCGCCCAGTTATCCGAAAGCGCCTCCGAGGCGCGGTTAAGGCCACTCTCGAACTCGGCGTAGTGGCTGCCGAGCTGCGTGCGCGCCCACGCATCGAGCAGCGTGCGCAGGCGGCTCAGCTCCTCGGGCAGCGTCACGGCGAACTCCTGGGCCTGGGTCAGCAGCAACGGAACCAGGAGCACCAGGGCCGCCGCGATGGCGCACACGAACGCCGCAACGATCAGCACGGCTGCGAGCCATCGGGGCAGGCCCCAGCGCGCGAGCCCGTCAGCGGCGGGATTGAGAAAATAGGCAATCACGATGCCGGCGACGAACGGCAGCAAGACCGGCCGGAGCAGCCCGATCGCCAGCACGAGCAACAAGGCCGCCGTGAGCCAGAACAGCACCTGTCGCTCGATACGCATTGCCCGGGCCCTCCCCTCCAACGCTCAGGAAGACCGCTATTCGCCGGCCTCCGTCGATTCATACCCGGACATATGTAGCAGCCAACCGTGCAAATAGGCAGCAAGGGAAGCGATCGTGAGCGCGCCCGTCACCCATATGAGCACGAGGCGCACGATGCCGAGGCCCAAGCCGAAGCCTTCGTCCGCCAACACTGTACCCGCCAGCACGATCTGCGACACCGTGTTGGCCTTGCTGACGACAAGAGGGCGGATGCGCACTGGATTGCCCAGGAGCCAAGACAGGATGATCGCGATGACGATCAGGATGTCGCGCGAGACGACGGCGATCACCAGCCACAGCGGCAGCTCCCCGCCGACGCCAAGGGCGAGAAAAATGCAAACGATCAAAAGCTTGTCGGCGAGTGGATCGAGATAGGCGCCGAGCTCGGTCGCCCAGCCGTAGGTCTTGGCGAGATAGCCGTCGACCCCGTCGGAGATCCCCGCCACGATAAAGGCAAAGAAGGCGGCCTGCGTCTGCCCGGTCACGAGCAGCCAGAACACAAGCGGCACCAGGATCACCCGGCCAAGCGTGATGAGATTGGGAATGTTCAAGGCGCGTTCCGTTGTCCGTTCGTTTTTGGGTGCCGCCCAACTCCTGTTGATTGGCACCAGGATAAATTTTACCCGGGAAAGAAGTGCCAAAAACCTTCGCGCCGCGCCAGAGCGGCAAAAACGGCAGAATCACCGAGTTAGTAGCCTGAGCGCAGCACCCACATGCCGCCCCCGCCCTCCAGGGTGAGCCCTTGGCTGCGGAGCGCTGCGGCGAGCGCCGGGGCCCCGCCCGGATAGCGCAGCTTGAGGCCGGCGCTCTGGGCCGATTCCGCCTCGATCCTCAAGTCATTGAGCTCGGGTAGCCCCAAAAGGCGCCGGCGCATATCGCTCCACTCGCCCAGGCTCGCGTAGCGCGCCTCTATGGCGACCTGCTCACCGTAAACGGCGGCGCCGGCGCCGGACTTGACCGCCTTCCAGCGGCCTTCCAGCACGCCCTGGCCCACGACGGCGGCAAACTCCATGGCGTAGCCCATGTCACCGTCGAACACCTTGTAGTTGCGCTTGAGATTGAGCGGACCCACCGCGTCGATGCCGACGAGCGTCACGTGCAAGCGGTTCGCGGCAGCGTCCGGCTCCGCGATTGCGACCACGACGTAGGGCTTTCCGTACTCGCCGGCGAGGATGCGCTCGCCGCCGCGCCCTTCTATGAGCATCTTCAGCGTGTCGGCGTGGATCTGCGGCTTCAGACGCTGCAGGTCCAAAGGCGTCAGCGTATGCTCCAGGTCGAGGCTCTTCCACATCCCGGTCCACGCGCGCGCCGCCGCGCCGCTGTCGACCGCTCCTTCGGCGTTGCGCACCACGGGCACGACGATCACCTCGCGCGCCTGCTCCTCGACGAAGGGGATGCCTTCCTGCTGCAGGACGGCGCGCACCGACTCGGGCCGGAAGGAAAAGTCGAGGCTGGCGATGTAGCGTGTCGACGAGTTGCGTTCGGAGCGGACCGATACGCCTTCGAAGAAGTCGGACGAGCGCAGAGCGGAGAGCCGCTTCAGGCGGTCGTAGTCGGTGACCGGAACCACGCGCTTCAGAAGCGAGCGAAAGGCGGACTGCTGGCCGTCGGCCAGGGCCTTCTCCTTGGCGGCCACCGCGTTGGCGGCCTGCGCATCGACGGGATAGTTACCGACCGTATAAACGTCGTCGTTGCGGGCCGAGTTGGGCGCCGCAAAAGCCGCAGCGCACGCGGCCGACAAAGCGACCCCCGCCAAGCTCGCGCACAGAATTCGCTTCATCATGGCCCGCACGCGCCTCTCCCTGCCCCTCCGGGACTTGCCGAAGCCCAGAATCCTCACGACTATCGTCACGATCATCGCCGCGTGTTGCGCTCACTCCGGCGAAGCTGCTAGGACGGCCGCAATCTCCGGCGGGCAATGGGGCGAAAGTTGGGTTCCAAGGTCACATGACAGAGCCTGCCGCCAAAGGCAACCCGATCTCCTACCGCGATGCCGGGGTCGATATCGACGCCGGCAACAAGCTGGTCGAGGCCATCAAGCCGCTCGCCAAGGCGACGCGGCGGGCGGGCGCAGATGCCGACCTCGGCGGTTTCGGCGCGCTATTCGACCTGAAAAGCGCCGGCTACCACGATCCCATCCTGGTGGCGGCGACCGACGGTGTCGGAACCAAGCTCAGAATCGCGATTGAGACGGGGCGTCATGCCACCATCGGCATCGACCTTGTCGCCATGTGCGTCAACGATCTGGTCGTGCAGGGCGCCGAGCCTCTTTTCTTTCTCGACTACTTCGCCTGCGGGAAGCTCGATGTGGCGGCGGCAAAGGAGGTGATCGCCGGCATTGCGGAAGGCTGTCGCCAGGCGGGTTGCGCGCTGATCGGCGGCGAGACCGCCGAGATGCCGGGCATGTATGCGGCGAAGGACTACGATCTTGCAGGTTTCGCCGTCGGCGCGGCCGAGCGCGGGCTCATCCTGCCGCGCAGCGACGTGGGCGTGGGCGACGTACTGATCGGGCTCGCCTCCTCGGGCGTGCACTCCAACGGCTATTCTCTGGTGCGACGGCTGGTCACCGAAGCAGGACTCGCCTGGGCCGCGCCCGCGCCGTTCGCAACGGATGGGTCTCTTGCAGAGGTGCTGCTGGCGCCGACGCGCATCTACGTCAAGCCGGTGCTTGCGGCGATCGAGGCAACCGGCGGCCCCGAAGGCGCCATCAAGGCGCTGGCGCACATCACCGGCGGCGGGCTCACCGAGAACCTGCCGCGCGTGCTGCCCGACACGGTTGCCGCGCATATCGATCTGTCGGCGATCACACCACCACCCGTTTTCGGCTGGCTCGCCGAGACCGGACATCTCGACGATGCGGAAATGCTCAAGACTTTCAACTGCGGTATCGGCATGATCGTGGTGGCCGCAAAGAACGAGGCCGACGCAGTGCTCACAGCCCTGCACGAGGCGGGCGAGACACCGGCCGTGATCGGCGAGATCACCGCACCAAGCGGCGCCAAGAGCGATGCCAAAGGCAAAGGCGGCGCCTGGGCGGTCACCTACGCGGGAACGTTGCGCTAAGCTCGCGTCCGGGGCAGCACGAGGCACGCCCCGCGCGGATGGGGTCCGGCATGGAAGTGGGCATCGTCTACGTGTTCGTCGCTGCCGTGATCACGGCAGTGGCGACAGGCCTGGGCGCCCTTCCTTTTGTGTTCGTGAGACACATCAGCAATTGGTGGCTCGGCATTGCCAATGCCGCGGCAGGAGGGCTCATGCTGGGGGCGAGCCACAACCTGATCTCGGAAGGCACCAAGCTCGCGCCCAATCGCGTGCTCGCCGGCATCCTGATCGGGCTTGCTGCCATCGTCGTCAGCAACCGGCTGCTGCGCCGGCGCGGTCCCGTCGATATCGCCAACCTGCATGGCGACGGCGCGGCAAAGGCACTGCTCATCCTCGGCGTCATGACGGCGCATTCGTTCGCGGAAGGCATCGGGGTCGGCGTATCTTTCGCCGGCACTAAGGAGCTCGGCGTCTTCATCACGACGGCGATCGCTATCCACAATATTCCCGAAGGCCTCGCCATCTGCCTGGTGCTGATCCCCCGCGGCACGCCGGTTTGGAAGGCATCGTTGTGGAGCATCTTCACGAGTTTGCCCCAGCCGCTGATGGCGGTGCCGGCCTTCATATTCGTGCTCACGTTCCAGCCGCTGCTGCCGGTGGGGCTGGGCATAGCTGCCGGCGCGATGATCTGGATGGTTTTCGCCGAGCTGATCCCCGACGCCGTGGAAAAGACCTCCGGCGGGGCCGTGGGCATCGTCGTGACGCTCGCTATGGTAGCGTTATGGGCGTTTCAGCAATTCCTTCTCGGTCACGGTTAGGTGTTGGTGTTGTTGTCTTAAACCTCGCCGGCTATCTCACACTCATGACTTTGACATTCGATACAGTGGTCTCTCACTGCTGAGCTGAAACAGCGCACGCACGCCGACACTTTGGAACCCGCCGCAAATAGCACGGAGCGCATGATGTCCGGAAAGTCCTTCCTCGACGACGTCAACCGGCAGTTTGATGCGGCCGCGCGCTTCGTGCCCATGCAGGACGGGCTGGGCGAGAAGATCAAAGTCTGCAACGCCACCTACGTAACCCGCTTCGGCGTGCGGCTGCGCGGCCGCATGGAGACCTTCATCGGCTGGCGTGCGCTGCACAGCTCGCATTTCACGCCGGCCAAGGGCGGCATCCGCTATTCCCTGCACACGGACCAGGAGGAGGTCGAGGCGCTCGCGGCGCTCATGACTTACAAGTGCGCGCTGATGAGCATTCCGTTCGGCGGCTCGAAGGGCGGCCTTTGCATCGACCCGGCGGAATGGGACCGCCACGAGCTCGAGCGCATCACGCGGCGCTTCACCCAGGAGCTGGCGCGGCACAACTTTCTCAGTCCCAGCCAGAACGTGCCTGCACCCGACATGGGCACCAACGAGATGACCATGGTGTGGATGGCGGATGAATACCGCAGATGGTCGCCCAACGACATCAATGCGCTCGCGTGCGTGACGGGCAAGCCGCTTGCGGTGGGCGGCATCGAAGGCCGCATCGAGGCGACCGGCCGAGGCGTGCAGTACGCGCTACGCGAGTTCTTTCGCCACGAGAGCGATGTGAAGCGAGCGGGATTGACGCCGCTGTTGGCGGGCAAGCGGGTCATCGTGCAGGGGCTCGGCAACGTCGGCTATCACGCCGCCAAATTCTTGAGCGAGGAGGACGGCTGCTGCGTCGTCGGCATCATCGAGCGCGACGGTGGGGTCTGGTCGGACGACGGGCTACCGATCGAGGCGCTCAAGCAGCATCTCGCGACGACCGGCGGCGTGAAGGGCTTCCCCGACGTCGCGTTTACCGCCGACGCTGCCTCGCTCCTGGTGCGCGACTGCGACATTCTCATCCCGGCCGCAGTGGAGCGCGTGATCCACTCTGGCAACGCCGCGCAGATCGGCGCCAAGCTGGTTGTCGAGGCGGCCAACGGCCCGACCACCTTCGAGGCTGATGCCATTCTGCGCGACCGCGGCATCGTGGTGCTGCCCGACCTCTACGTCAACGCAGGCGGCGTGGTGGTCAGCTATTTCGAATGGGTCAAAAACCTGACCCACATCCCCTTCGGCTTGATGGAGCGCCGTCATCACGAGGCGAGCCATCAGATCCTCGCGCGCTCGCTGGAGACCATGACGGGCGCCAGATTCCCGCTCGACACGGCGAGCACGTTCCTCGAAGGAGCAAGGGAGATCGATCTAGTCCGCTCCGGCCTCGACGACATCATGCGCTCGGCCTACGCGCAGATCCGAGCGGCGTGGAATGGAACGGCGGAGATTCCCGACCTGCGCACCGCCGCCTACTCGATCGCGATCAGGCGCTGCGCCGAAGCCTATGGGGCCATTGGCATCTAAGATGCGCGGGATGTGATGCGAGTACACGCAATTGGGGCGCCACGATCCGCTCCTTGGTTTCCCAAAGCCGATCAGGGCGCCCCGAATTTCAAAGTTACGGTGCTGGCGGCCGTCGTCCCGTGACCAGCGAGTAGACCAGCGAGATCACGAACAGGACGAGGAATATATAGAATACGATCTTTGCCAGACCGACTGCGGTGCCGGCGACGCCGCCGAACCCGAGCGCAGCGGCGATCAACGCGATCACCAGGAAGGTTATGACCCAGCCCAACATGTCTCAGCTCCCTTTTGGTTCAGAAATTCTGCGCGATAGCCTTCGCGCATGAAGCATCAACGAGCTCATTGGGATGGGCTCGTTCACCCTCCTCGACAGGAACGTGCGGGAAGCCGTTAGGTTCCCAGGGATATCCTGTCGGCAATCGACGTTGGACTTTTCAGATTTTGAAACCTCTATCGCGTTCAAAGGTTTTCGAGTGACCTTTTATTCAATGGCCGCATCGCATGCCCGCACTGATCACGCTCGTCCTCGTTCTATTCCTGTCGCTGATCGTGGTGCGCGTCGCCGCTGTCGCGCTGACGCTGACCGGCATGCCGCGAGAAGCCGCGCAGTTCCAGGCCCGCTCCGCCTGGACCGCGACGGGCTTCACGACCGCAGAATTGGAGATGGTGGTCAATCATCCCGTGCGGCGCCGGATCATCACACTGCTCATGGTGGCGCGCAGCGTCGGCGTGGTGACGGCCGCCACCACGCTCGCGCTGTCATTCGTCAACGTGCAAGCCGACAGCGAGGGTTGGCTGCGCGTCGGCCTTCTCACCCTCAGTCTGCTGGCGCTGTGGATGTTTGCGCGCTCCTCCTGGATCGAGCAGAACCTGTCGCGCCTCATCGCTTGGGCGCTGAAGCGCTACGGCGAGCTCGGCAGCCGGGACTACGGGGCGATGCTGCATCTCGCCGGCGAGTACGCCGTCGTCGAGCTCAAAGTGCGCCCCGGCAACTGGCTCGCCGATCGCACGCTCGCCCAGCTCGACCTGCCCGATGAAGGGGTGTTGGTGCTCGGCATCAGCAAGAAGGGCGGAGACTATATCGGCGCGCCAAAAGGCGACGTTCTCATCGAGCCGGGCGACATCGTCCTCATCTACGGCCGCTCCCCAGTACTCGACCAGCTCGACAAGCGACAAGCAGACGCGGCGGGCGCCGCTGCGCGGCGGCAGGCCGTAGCCGAGCAGGAACGGGTCGAGGCCGAGGCCAATGCCGAGGCCCGTCGCCAAGCCAGTTGAGGCGGCCCCTCGAGCCTTGCCCCGGTTAGCCCAATCCCACGGATGCAACCGTAACCTTCGCCGTGCTATGCCCCGGCCATGACGACAAAGAAGCGAGTCGGCATCCTGATCTCGGGCCGGGGCTCCAACATGGTGTCGCTGATCGAGGCGGCGCGCGCGCCAGGCTATCCGGCCGAGATTGCCTGCGTCATCTCCAACCGGCCCGACGCAGAAGGGCTGAAACGCGCGCAGGCGGCCGGCGTCCCAGCGGTCGCCGTCGACCACACGGCTTATGAGACGCGCGAGGCGTTCGAAGCCGCGCTCGACGCCGAACTCGGCCGCTTTGGCGTGGAGGTCGTCGCCTGTGCCGGCTTCATGCGGATCATGAGCGCAGGCTTCGTCGAGCGCTGGCAAGAGCGCATGATCAACATCCATCCCTCGCTGCTGCCGGCTTTCAAGGGCCTCGACACGCATGCGCGCGCGCTGCAAGCCGGCGCCAAGATCGCCGGATGCACCGTGCACGTCGTGCGCGCAGCCGTCGACGACGGTCCCATCATCGCGCAGGCGGCGGTCGCGGTGCTCCCCGGCGACACGCCCGAACGCCTCGCTGAACGCGTCCTGGCGGCTGAGCATCGGCTCTACCCACACGCCCTTAGCCTGTTCCTCAAAGGCCACTGGGGTTCCGCCGGGGCCAAGCTCGATGCCTCGCAAGTCCCGGTTAACCAAGAGAAAGCTTTGTTTTGGCCGCCGCTCGAGTGACCCTCACAGGGGTGATCCAAATCAAACGCCGAAGCGCCAAATTGAAGCGGAAAGGCGTGGTCGCATGGACACTTGCTCCCGGCGGGTGCTAGTCCTTTTGAGGGCGTTCGGGGGGCGGGCAGAGCCGCACAGGTCTTCGCTCAGCGCCACCCTAATTGTTCCTGAATTTACGTCCCATTGGCTGGATCTGGCATACACACGTGCGTTTGAACGGCCTTCTCGCCGGGAGACGACTTCATGACCGCTACGGCAAAGCAAACCGCGCCTGTTGAAGCGCCTGCACACACGCAGGGGCTCGGCGAGGAATCGAGCATCTGGTTCAAGCTCTCGCCGCTCCTCAAGGGCGGCCTCGACAATCCGATGCGCATCCTCATGCAGATGACGGAGCGCTATGGGCCGGTGATCCCGATCAACCTCGCCAACCAGCGCATCGTGCTGCTTTCCGAGCCCGAGCACTTCAAGTACGTGCTGGTCACCAAGGCCGACTCCTACATCAAGTATTTCGACGGCCTGAAGCCGATCTTCGGCAAGTCGATGATCACCAACGACGGCGCGCTCTGGCAGAAGATTCGCATGCCGCAGCAGCCGGCGTTCCACCCGGATATGTTCGCCGAGTACATCCCCTACTTCCTCGCCGCCATCCGCACCAAGATGGACATCTGGGCGAACGTGGCGAAGTCGGGCGATACCATCGAGATGGTCGAGCAGACGTGGACGCTGGCAGCCGACATGATCTGCAAGGCGTTGTTCGACCGCGACATGCCCTTCAATCCGCACTTCGTGTTCAAGTGCGTGAAGACCTACACCGATGTGATGAATCACAAGGAGATCCGCCTCAAGAAGCAGTCAGGCGAGGTCTTCGAGATGACGGAGCAGGACGCCGCCAAGGCCATGCAGGTGTGGGCGAGCGTACCGCCAGAGGTCATTAGCGCGGACCCGCGCGAGCACCGCGAGCGCACGCTTCTGAAGATGATCGAGGACGCGGTCGCCGATCCCAACATGCCGGAATTCGACCATCAGCAGGCGATCGACGAACTCAAGCAGTATCTCTGGGCCGGCACCGAGACGACCGCACTAACACTCGCCTGGGCGCTCTACGAGACGGCGCGCCATCCCGAGGCGGCCGAGCGCATCCGCCGCGAGGGCGAGGAGGTCTATGGCGACCGCGAGCCGACGGCGGCCGACTATTCGGCGCTCGCCTACACGCGCGCGGTGATCCAGGAGACCATGCGGCTCTACCCGCCGATCTGGGGTCTGATCCGCACCGCCACAGAGGAAGACGAGATCGGCGGCAAGCCGATCCACCCCGGCGACCGCGTCGTGCTGTTCGCCTATGGCGCGCACCACAATCCGAAGTTCTGGGAGGATCCCGAGGAGTTCCGTCCCGAGCGCTGGATGGCGGGTGCAGCCAAGAAGCAGGTGAAGTACTCCTACCTGCCGTTCGGTGGGGGCAAGCGCTCCTGCATCGGCGGCGCCATGAGCCAGGTCGAGAATACGCTGGCGCTGTCGCTGCTTCTGCGCCGCTTCCGGCCGGAATACGTGGGCCAGGACCCGGCGGGCATCAACGCCACCGTGACGCTGACGCCCAAGGGCGGGCTCAAGTTCAAGATCCGCGAGCTCAGCTGACGGCTCGTCAAGCAACCGGCTGTTTGCCTTCTTGAGAGGTCCAGATTGCGTGGCGGCCGCAAGCTGCTGCACCGTTTTCACGTGCAGCGTCTGATCTACCACGGCCTCCCGAGCCGGGCTTCATTGCCACGCAATTGCACCGATTGAGCCACGCTTCCGTCTCAGGCCTGAGGTCCATTCGCGCCCCGCAGCCCCGCTGGAGACGCCCTCCGGCCCTTCGATGTACTAAGTCCGGGGGATACGCGACCGAAGGGCCGACGGTGCAACGATGCGAATTGAAGAGCGTTCCGCGACGGCAATCGCCCAATAATAGAGGTAGCGTCATGTTGCCCATTAATCGCAGGCATTTCCTGGCCACTGCCGCCCCGTTCGCCGTGATGGCGTTGGGCAGCCACTCGGCAAGCGCCGCGCAGACGACACCGCGGTACGGACCGGCGCAGCCGTTCACGTTCGATGGGCTGCGGCAGCGCGCCAAGGAGCTGGCAAGCGCACCCTACGTTTCTCCGCAGCCCGCACCGGAACTGGTCGGCAAGATCGACTTCGATGCCGTGCAGAAAATCAAGTTCCGCGCGCCGCGGGCGCTGTGGAGGAGCGGACCGGGGACCTATCCCGTGCGTCTGTTCCACCTCAACGAGTACAACACGCTTCCCGTGCGCATTCACGAGGTCGCCGGCGGCACGGCGCGCGAGCTCCTCTACACAGCTGAGGATTTCGACTACGGCGACACCCGCCTTGCGAACGCACTGCCGGCCGACCTCGGCTATGCCGGATTCCGCGTGATGGATGGCCGCGGGAAAGACACCGACTGGCTGGCCTTCCAGGGCGCGAGCTATTTCCGCTCGTGCGGCGCCGAGAACCAGTATGGCGCGTCGGCGCGCGGCATCGCCATCGATACGGCCATGCCGACGCCGGAGGAGTTTCCGCGCTTCACCGAGTTCTGGCTTGCCGAGCCCGACGGTGGCAGGGAGTTGATCACGATCTACGCGCTTCTCGATGGCCCGAGTGTCACTGGTGCCTATCGCTTCGACGCGAAAAGAGCGGGCGGAGCAATGATGGACGTGACCGCGGAAGTTTATGCGCGCAAGGATGTCGCGCGCCTCGGTCTGGCCCCGCTCACCAGCATGTACTGGTACGGCGCCAACGACAAAAGACTGGCGACCGATTGGCGCCCGGAAATCCACGACAGCGACGGGCTTGCCATGTGGACCGGCAGCGGCGAGCACATCTGGCGACCGCTTTTCAATCCACCGTCGGTTCGCACCAACTCGTATCTCGACAAGAGCCCGAAGGGATTCGGACTCATGCAGCGCGATCGCGCCTTCGAATCCTATCAGGACGATGGCGCGTTCTACAACCGGCGCCCCAGCATCTGGGTGGAGCCCGTGGGCGACTGGGGCGAAGGCGCAGTGCAGCTGGTCGAGATTCCAACCGGCGACGAGATTCACGACAACATCGTCGCCTATTGGCAGCCGGCCAAGCCGACCAGGAAGGGTGACCGCCTGGAGTTCTCATACCGGCTGTACTGGCAGAACGACGAGCCGAACCCGCCCTCAAATCTGGGCCGCGTGGTCGCGACGCGTACCGGCGCCGGCGGCATTCCCGGCCGGCCGGCGTCCGATGATCTGATCAAGCGCAAGTTCGTGATCGACTTCGCCGGCGGTCCGCTCAAGTCCATGGCGGCCCGCTATGATGTGACGCCCGAGGTGACGGTGACGAACGGCAGGGTCGACAATGCCTACGTCATCAAGGTCGTCGGGACCGACCGTTGGCGGGCGCTGTTCGATCTGAGTGCCGACGGCAAGAATCCCGTGGATCTGCGCTGCTTCCTGAGGCTCGGCGATAAAACGCTCAGCGAAACGTGGATCTACCAGTATCTCCCCGACGCGCGAGCCTAGCTGGTGCGAAAATGCTATGCTCGGGAGGCCGGCCCAGGCGCCGGTGAAACCCACGACTACGAGGTGACATGAAGATGAGAGTATGCGCAGCCCGCCTGAGCGGTTTTATAGTGCTCGCCGGCGCAATGATTGCGGGCGCAAGTCTCTTTTCCGGTGTGGTCCACGCGCAGATCCATCCCGACGCCAAGACCGGGCACGAGATCGCATCGAAGCTGTGCAGCGGCTGCCACATCGTCGACAGCAAGGCAGCAGGCAAGACGATGCCCGCCGACGTGCCGAGCTTCGAGGAGATCGCCAACAAGCCCGACCAGACCACGGAGAGGATTGCCGGCCGCATCGTCATCCCGCACCCGCCGATGCCGACGATCCAGCTGACGCGCGAGGAGATCGGCGACGTCGCCGCCTACATCATGACGTTACGCAATTAGAAGTTCAGGGCGCGGGCTTGGGGGCCTGCGCACCTTGCGCAGGGAAGCCCGCACGCATGTAGGCGACGACGCGCCAGATGTCGTCCTGAGGAAGTGTGTCCTTGAAGGCCGGCATCTCGGTGCCGAACTGCGCGCCGCCCTCGGAGATGGTCCACAACAGGTACTCGTCGACCGCGATCGGACGGCGGATCATGTAGGCCAGCAGCGCCGGCGACGGCGACAGGGCTTTGCCCGCTTCACCGTTGCCGAGCCCATCCGCCCCGTGACAGGACGCGCAGCGCGCGGCAAAGATCTTGCGACCCTGGGCGATGGCCTCCGGCCCGGGCGCAACCGTCGACTTGAGACCTTCGTAGGGCTTGGGCACCCCGTACTGCATGAACGTCGTGTGGCGCAGCAGACGCACCATCATGCCGCGCGGCATGCGCCCAGGGCCCCACAACTCGCGCACCATCCAGTCGGGTTGCCAGTAGTCGACGCCGGGCGCCTGCTTGGGATCAGCGCTCTGCGCCGCCAAGGGACCGATCGACGCGAGGAGCGCACGGCTCGCCGCGACGCACCGGCGCACAAAGGCGCGCCCCCGGCCTTGGACCGTCCTGTTCATGCTGCCCCCTCGCCTTTGCTCGAGCCACTTACGCTCAAGTGGTCGGCCTAGCCTGCTTGGAAACGATGTATCTCAGCTTCACGACGCCGTCGGGATACTGTTCAACGCCGTCGAAGATTAGCGTCTGGCGCAGGCGTAGGTCATTGAGCAAGGTCACACCGGTGCCGAGCAGCACCGGCACCAGGAAAATCTCCACGAGGTCGACGACCCCGTCCTCAAGCGCCGACTGCATAGTGACGGCGCCGCCAACGATCCAGATGTCCTTGGCTGTAGCTTGGCGAGCTTGATTGAGGGCGGACCACAGCCCGCGCGAGGACGCCGAGACGCCGACCGGAGCTCGTCCGAGCGCATGCGACGAGAGCACGACGACGGGCTTGCCCCGATAGGGCCACTGCTCGTCGACCGCGTTGATCAGCTCGAAGGTGCGCCGCCCCATGATGAGCGCACCGACCTCATCCAGAAATCGGTCGTAGCCATAGAGACGCGCATCGTAGGGCTCCAGCCAGTCGACGCTGCCGTCCTCGTCGGCGATGAAGCCGTCGAGGCTGGTAGCGACGTAGAAGCGGACGCGTGCCATGGCTGGTACCGAAGATCCCCGCGCAGGGGTCCCTCAAGCGATCAGCCGACAATTTCCTCCGGTTGGAAGTTGAGCGCAATCTCTCTGGTCGCAGATGCGAGGCTGTCGGAGCCATGAACCGAGTTTTGGGACTTGGAGTGGGCAAAACGCTTGCGGATGGTGCCCCGCTTGGCCTCTTCCGGGTCGGTGGCGCCCATCACCTTGCGGTACTTGGCGATGGCGCCCTCGCCCTCGAGGACCTGCACCACGATGGGGGCGGAGATCATGAACTCGCACAGCTCGTCGTAGAACGGACGCTCCTTGTGCTCGGCATAGAATTTCTGCGCCTGCGATAGCGTCCAGCGCACCCGCTTCTGGGCGACGATTCGCAATCCGGCTTTCTCGATGACGGTGTTGATCGCCCCCGTCAGGTTGCGTGCGGTGGCGTCAGGCTTGATAATGGATAGCGTTCGCTCGATGGTCATCCAACGGACTCTCTGATGTCTCTGATGTCGGGATTTTTGTTAGGATTGCCGCGGTTTATATCGGGGTGCGCGCCAAAAGCAAGTGCGCCAATCGGCAGCAGACGGTGGACTATAACATCTTGAATGACACAGGTTATTGACGAGGAGGGGGCTGCCGAACCACATTGGCGCCATGCGAGCAGGCCAGCATGGGGGCAGCGCCCTTCGCTCCGTTTTGCGAGCTCTCCCAAATGACAAGAGTGTCACATGACCGGCCAGCAGCCTGATATTCAATGGTACATCGCCCGGGACGGTAAGCAGCACGGGCCGCTGTCCGATGTCGAGATGCGCACTTTCGTTGCGCAAGGGCACCTAAAGCCAGCCGATTTGATCTGGCGTGCGGGCTTCCCGGACTGGCGTCCGGCACCCACGGTCTTTCCGTTCCAGGCGCCCGAACCACTAGCCGCGCCCCCACGCCCATCCATGTCGCGACCGAGCGCCGCACCGGCTACGGCAACTTCGCCCGCCCCGGTGGAGCGCTCCTTCGAGCCGAACCGCATTCGCGTTGCCCAAGACACGGGCGCAGACGCCCCTTCCCGCAAGGGCCGTACCATGGGAATTGCCCTCCTCGTGTTGCTCGTAGCAGGCGGCGGTGGCTGGTACCTCTGGCAGAACGGCACCTTCGCAGGCGCAGACAGCTCCAAGGAGGTCGCCACCATCAAGGCGCCCGCGACCGAATCGCCGCCGGCCGCGCCGGCTGCTGGGGCGTCGGTCTCGCCTGCCGCCGTGGAGAAAGGTGCCGAGGAGCTCGACGCCAAGTTCCAGAAGACGCCCATGTGGAGCGTGGTCAAGCGCGAGTTCCCCACCTGGTACAACGAGCAGCTTCGCGAGGTGGCCAAGCTGACCGCGCAGAACGAGCCTCAGCTAACCATCAACAAGCACTTGGCAGAGGCGCTCGTGGCGCTGCGTCGTCAGCATGCGAGTGAGGCCCTGTCGGCGAGCACCGATAAGCTCAAAACCGTTGCCAACGCCTTTCTCGCCAACCTGAAGAGCCTGGGCGAGCGCAGCGTCGGCGCCTGCTACGGGTTCATCTCGCAAGGCGAGACGGCCCCGGTCGTGCTGGAGATCATGCAGTCGCCGGAGCAGGGCGCATCCGTGCAGGCACAGGTGGCGGCCATCTTCGAGGCCATTGCCGATGGGCGCAAATCGCCCACGTCGCACGAGCGCGCGGCCAAAGAGGACTATGAGGTTCTGGTCAAGCAGCTCACCAAGCTCGGCTGGAAGGAGGAGGACCTGAAGGTCTTCTCCAATCCTTCGGCGCTGTCGCGCGAGCCGCCCGCACGCGTGTGCAAGATGGTCCAGGACTGGTTCCTCGCGCATCTGTCGGTGGAGGACAAGGCAACGCAGGAGCGCCTCCTGGTCGAGACTTTGAAGCCCGTCGTCTCCGGCTAATCGCGGATGCTCCCCGCGCTCAAGATTGCCCTGACGGCGCTGGTGGTGGTCGCCATCGCCGAGGTGGCCAAGCGCAGCACCTTCGCCGCCGCCCTCCTGGCCTCGCTGCCGCTGACCTCGCTGCTCGCCATGATCTGGCTTTACGCCGACACGGGAGACGCACAAAAGGTCGCCGATCTCGCCGGCGGCATCTTCTGGCTGGTGCTGCCCTCGCTGGCGCTTTTCATCGCGCTCCCGCTGATGCTGCGCGCCGGCTGGCCGTTCGGGATGAGCCTGCTGGCCTCGAGCGCGCTGACGGTCGTCTGCTACTTCGCGATGGTCGCCCTGCTGAGGCGCTTCGGCATCGCGTTCTAGCTGGCGCGCCGGCGTGACACGCCCGGTCCGACCCGTTATGTCGTGCTGGCCATGCTGCACATCAACGACCTCTCCTACCGCATCGAGGGCCGCCCCATCTTCGAGGGTGCGACCGCGGGCATCCCGACCGGCCATAAGGTCGGCCTCGTGGGCCGCAACGGCGCGGGCAAAACGACTCTTCTGAAGATTGTCGCCGGCGATCTGGCGCCTGACACCGGGTCCGTCACCGTGCCGCGCTCAGCGCGCATCGGCCACATCGCGCAGGAGGCGCCGGGCGGGACGGACAGCCTCATCGACTGGGTACTCGGTGCCGACGCAGAGCGCGCCAGCCTGCTGAGCGAAGCCGAGCACGCCGACGACGCGCACCGCATCGCCGCCATCCATGAGCGGCTCGCCGACATCGATGCGCATGCAGCACCGGCGCGCGCCGCGCAGATCCTCGCCGGGCTCGGCTTCGACGAGGACGCGCAGCGACGGCCTTGCCGCGCCCTGTCGGGCGGCTGGCGCATGCGCGTCGCGCTCGCCTCCGTGCTGTTCCTGGAGCCCGAGATCCTGCTGCTCGACGAGCCCACCAACTATCTGGACCTCGAGGGCGTCATGTGGCTCGAGAGCTATCTGCGCACCTACCCGCACACGGTGCTGATGGTCAGCCACGACCGCGATCTGTTGAACCGCGCCGTCGGCGCCATCCTGCATCTGGATCGCGGCAAGCTCACGTTCTACACCGGCGGCTACGACGACTTCGAGGAGACGCGCCGCGCCAAGCAGCGGCTCGAGTTGAAGCTCAAGAAAAAGCAGGACGAGGAGCGCCGCCGCATTCAGGCGTTCATCGATCGCTTCAAGGCCAAGGCGACCAAGGCCGCGCAGGCCCAGAGCCGCGTCAAGGCGCTGGCCAAGATGCAGCCGATCGCCGCGCAGATGGACGAGCGCGTCACTCCGTTCCATCTGCCGCAACCGGTAAAGCCGCTCGCAAGCCCGCTGCTGCGGCTGGAAGAGGTGGCCATCGGCTACGCACCGGACCGCCCCGTGCTGCAAAACCTGAACCTGCGCATCGATCAGGACGACCGCATCGCGCTGCTCGGCCAGAACGGCAACGGAAAATCGACCTTCGCCAAGCTCATTGCCGGAAAGCTCGAGGCGCTCGGCGGCAAGGTCTATGGCGCCAAACGCGTCGATGTCGGCTACTTCGCGCAGCACCAGCTCGACGAGTTGAACCCGCAAGCGACGCCCTACGATCACATGCTGCAGCTGATGCCGGAAGCAACGGAAGCGCAGCGGCGCACGCAATTGGGCACCTACGGGTTCGGCGCCGATAAGGCCGACACCAAGTGCGCCAAACTGTCAGGCGGCGAGAAGGCGCGACTATTGTTGGCGCTCGCCGCGTTCCACGGGCCGCACCTTTTGATCCTCGACGAGCCCACCAACCACCTCGACGTCGACAGCCGCGAGGCGCTGGTGCACGCGCTCACCGCATACGAGGGCGCCGTCATCCTCATCAGTCACGACCGTCACCTGATCGAGGCGTGCGCCGACCGGCTGTGGGTGGTGCGCCACGGCACCATCCAATCCTACGACGGCGACATCGACGCCTACCGCAGCGAGCTCCTCACCGAGCGCGGCGCCGGCACGCGCCGCCAGACCAAAGACAACGAGGCGGCGCGCAACGCCCGCGCAGATCAGCGACGCGCCAACGCAGACAAACGGGCCACGCTTGCGCCCTTGAAGAAAGCAATGCAGGCATCGGAGAGAACCGTCGAGGCGATCACGGCTGAGATCGCGCAGATCGATCAGGTGCTCGCCGATCCGCAAATCTACGTGCGCGACGTAGCACGTGCGCAGAGCGCCGGCATCGAGCGCGGACAACTCGTCAAGCGTCTCGCGCAAGCGGAAGAGGCGTGGCTGGAGTCGAGCGAAGCCTACGAACGCGCGTGTGCGAGCGACGCCGAATAAGCGTCGATGACGCGCCGCAGACCGAGCGTGCGGCGATCACAAAACCGCTTACGGTTATGCACACGAAATGTGTTTTCGCGAATTGAAATAGATGGCGAGGTGGGGGCGGGTGTATCACGTTGGGCGCGGGGAGCTGGCCGCCCGGTCGAAGCGGGGACCGTGCCTGAGCGGCAGAGGGTCGTTCGGGGTTCGACGGCCAGCTCTCTCCAAGTACAATCAGGAAACACAGCGCGTCACCAGCGACCGCTTGCGATGGCGCGGCGGTTCGCGACATCCTTGAGAAAGACATAGATCCAGGCGGTGAGATCCGTTCCGTCTTTCACCAGGCGCACCGTGCGCTCGATCCGCGCGTAGTCGCTCGCGTCAGGCTTGTCCTGGATGACGCCCTCGTAGGCATCGAGCCAGAAAAACGAACGCGGCGGATTGGCGAGCGCCACCACCTCGCCATGCACGACGTCACTCGCGGCGCCGCTCTCGACCAGCCCCGGATAACGGCCCAGATTATAGAGACGCGCACCCGTCATCGTCGCCGCACCGACACTGCGGGATTCGCGCTGCAGACGTGCGCGCTGCTCCCTCCCGAGCGCGCCCGTGTCCGTTGCCATAAGCGTGCCGTAGATGAACAGATAGCGGCAGGCTTCACCCATAAGCATCCTCGCGGGCGGGCCCATGTAACATCTAGCCAACGTAACATCTGCCGCGCGCGTCGCGTACTTCGAGGCAGGACCTCAAGGAGGAAAACCCCATGCTGGGCAAACGCATCCCCATCCTGCTCATCGCGGCCGCATCCGCAATGCTGGCCGTGGTCACACTCGCCGGTCCGCGCGCCATCGCCGCCGAGCCGCCGGTCTTCACCGGACTGGTCCAAGGCGTAGCCGTCGGTGGCTATGATCCGGTCGCCTACTTCACCGAGGGAAAGCCCGTGAAGGGCTCTGAGGAGTTCACCCTCCAGCACGACGGCGCCGCGTGGCGCTTCGCCAACGCCGAGCACCGCGACGCCTTCGCGGCCGACCCGGCGAAGTACGCGCCCCAGTACGGCGGCTACTGCGCCTATGCGGTAGCCAAGGGATCGACTGCCAAGGCCGAGCCCGACGCCTGGACCATCCACGACGGCAAGCTCTACTTGAACTTCGACAGAAGCGTGCGGGCAATCTGGGAGAAGGACATCCCCGGCTACGTCAACAAGGCCGACGCCAACTGGCCGGGCGTGTTGGAGTAGCTGTAAGACCTAGCCGGCAATCTTGGTGAAGTCCGCGACGTTCGCCGTGGCCGCCCGGATCTCCGACAGCATGAACAGGCGGTTGGTGCGCAATTCCTGCTCCTCGCAGTTGACGGTCACCTTGTCGAAGAAGGCATCGACGGGTGCGCGCAGCTCGGCGAGCGCGCGCATGGCGCCTGCAAAGTTCTCCACGTTGATCGCCGCGACCGTGTCCTGCTTAACGCTTTCGATGGCGGCCGCGAGCGCCGCCTCCTCCTTCTCCCTGAGAAGCGCCACCTGGTAGGTGCCGGCATAGCGCGTCTTGTCCTTCTTCTCCTCGATCGCGAGGATGTTCTGCGCGCGCTTGACGCCCGCAAGCAGGTTGGCACCGTCGTCGGTCTTGAGGAATTCGTCTAGCGCTTCGACACGCTTGACGATGAGGGCGAGGTCGTCCTGGCCGCCCAGCGAGAACACTGCATCGATGAGATCGTGCCGCGCGCCCTTCTCGCGCAGGTGCACCTTCAAGCGCTCGGCGAAGAAGGCCATGAGGTCGGACACGATGGGCGCAAAGCGCATGAAGCGCACCGCCTCGTTGAGCCGATCGCTCTCTTCGAACAGGGCGAAGGCAGCATCCTTGGTGACGCCCTGCTCCTGCATGATACCCTCCACCTCGCCGCGCACGTTGGCGGCAGCCTCAGGGTCGGCGCGGCCGCAATGCAGAAGGTAGACCTCGGCGATGTAGCGCGGCAGCGGCAATCGCAGGTCGTTCTCCAGAACGATGCGGATGATGCCGAGCGCGGCGCGGCGCAGCTGGTAGGGATCACCGGAGCCGGTCGGCTTCTCGCCGATGGACCAAAATCCGACGAGCGTGTCGAGCTTGTCGGCCAACGCCACCGCGATCGACACGGGTGCCGTCGGCACGGTATCGGAGGCGCCCTTGGGCTTGTAGTGCTCCTCGATCGCGGCCGCGATCTTGGGGTGCATCTTCTCTGCTTCGGCGTAGTAGCGGCCCATCAGGCCCTGCAGCTCGGGGAACTCGCCGACCATTCCGGAGACGAGGTCCGCTTTGGCGAGCTGGGCCGCGCGGCCGGCGAGCTCCGGCTCGGCATCGACTGCGCCCGCGATCTGGCGGGAAAGCTCGGTGACGCGCTCCATGCGGTCCCACTGGGTGCCGAGCTTCTCGTGGAAGGTGATGCCCTTCAGCTCGAAGTGCATGGTCTCGAGCTTCTTCTTGAGGTCCTGCTCCCAGAAGAACTTGGCGTCGCTCAATCGCGCCGCGATCACCTTCTCGTTGCCGGCGACGATCTCCCGGCCAGCGTCCTTGGCCTTCAAGTTGGACACCAGCAGAAACTTGGCCGCGAGCTTCTTCGATCGCGGCTCGCGCAGCGAGAAGCACTTCTGGTGCGTCTTCATCGAGGTGATGAGGCACTCGGGCGGCACGCTCAAGAACGACTTGTCGAACGACCCCATGAGAACGACGGGCCATTCAGTGAGGCCGGCGTTCTCCGCAAGCAGGCCCTCATCCTCGACGAGCGCGAGCTTGGCGTCCTCGGCAAGGGCGTTCGCCTCCTTGGCGATGACCTCGGCGCGGCGCGCAGCGTCGAGGATCACCTTGTGGCTCTTCAGGCCCTTCTCGTAGTCGGCAAACCCCGTAACCTTAAAGGGCTCGTTGCCGTGGAAGCGATGACCGCGCGTCGCGTTGCCCGACTTGATGCCCGCTATCTCGAAGGGCACGACCTTGCCGTCGAGCAGGCAGACGATTGCATGCAGAGGGCGGATCCAGCGCAGCTCGTTGCCGTTGTCGAGCGCCGCGGTTGAATAAGCGCATGGTATTTGGGCCCCAGCGAATCGACTTCTGCCAGGGAAATCGATCGCCGCCGCAGCACCTCGGCGACGATCTCGGCCGCCGCCCGGCCCGGCTTCTCGATGCGCGCGAGGTAATAGTCGCCCTTCTTCTCGTCGGTGACGACCTCCGCCTCGTCCAGTGACTTGAGGCCCGCCGCCTTGAGGAAGCCCTGCACCGCTTGCTCCGGGCGCGCCGACGCGCGGGCCCTTGCGCTCCTCCGACACGGCCGGCGATTTCTTCGGCACGTCAGCAATGACCAGGGTCAGCCGGCGCGGCGTCGCGAAGGCGCGCGCCTCTCCGGCTTCGAGCCCGTGCGCTTTCAGCCCGTCGACCATCAGCCGGCGCAAGTCCTCGGCGCCGCGCGCCTGCAAGCGCGCCGGGATCTCCTCGGAAAACAGCTCCAGCAGCAGCTCTGACATGTGGTTCGACCGCTAGCCCATTACCAAACTTGCAATATCAGCCAAGGCGCCGGTGGAGGCGAGATAGCCGATACCAACCACGATCAGCGCCAATGCAAACCAGAATACGGGCTGCAAGCGGCGCCAGAACAGCAGGATCGCGACCACCACTGCCGGCAGCCCCACGATCAACCCTCCAACGACCGTCGGCGACATCAGGCGCCTCCCCCTGGCGTCTTGAGCCAGGCGGCGCAACAGGCCTTGGCCAGCTCGCGCACGCGCAGGATGTAGCTCTGGCGCTCGGTCACCGAGATGACGCCGCGCGCATCGAGGAGATTGAACAGGTGCGAGGCCTTGATGCACTGGTCGTAGGCCGGCAAGGCCAGCTCGTGCCGGGCATCCTTGTCGCCCTGCGCCAGCAACGCCTTGCACTCGGTCTCCGCATCGATGAAGTGCTGGTGCAGCATCTTCGTATCGGCGTACTCGAAGTTGTAGCGCGAGTACTCCTGCTCGGCCTGCAGAAAGATGTCGCCGTAGCTGAGTCGGCGATCATCGGTGCGGCCGTTGAAGGAGAGATCATACACGCGGTCGACGCCCTGCACGTACATGGCGAGCCGCTCCAGGCCGTAGGTGATCTCGCCGGAGACGACCTCGCAGTCGAAGCCGCCGACCTGCTGGAAATAGGTGAACTGCGACACCTCCATGCCGTCGCACCACACCTCCCAGCCCAGACCCCAGGCGCCCAGCGTCGGGCTCTCCCAGTCGTCCTCGACGAAGCGGATGTCGTGCACTTCGGGCGAGAGCCCGATGCGGCGCAGGCTCTCCAGGTAGAGATCCTGGATGTCGGCCGGCGCCGGCTTCATGATCACCTGGAACTGGTAGTAGTGCTGCAGCCGGTTGGGGTTCTCGCCATAGCGGCCGTCCTTGGGGCGGCGCGAGGGTTGCACGTACGCCGCGTTCCACGGACGGGGGCCGAGCGCGCGCAAGGTGGTGGCAGGATGGAACGTGCCGGCGCCGACCTCCATGTCGTAGGGCTGCAGGATCACGCAGCCCTGCTCTGCCCAGAACGTCTGGAGCACGAGGATCAGATCCTGGAACGCCTTATCGGGCCGCAAACGGGCGGCGGCGGGCGCCGGCGATTGCCGGGCTGGCTTGGTTGCGGCTTTGGTCGGCATGGAAGGAACGGGCTCAATGGCTCTGAGCGGCGCACTATACGCATTCGCGCCCCCGTGTCACGTTTGCTGGAGCGCGCAAGCAGGGCACGCAGTGCCGCGGGTCGGCTGAAGATCGCACCGAGCGAAACGCAATCGAGAGGACAATGGTGAGGTGGACCCGGCTGGCCCTGCGCCGCGCAGAATTGCGAGTCAAGAGATGACGGGACTGATCGGCCTAGCGCTGCGAACAACTCGGCCAATTTCGCTTTCATGGTCGGTTGTGTCTCCAACAATACGCAAGAAGGTGTGGGATACCGGCATCAGGCCGCTGCTTTATTAACCACTCGCTCCATAGCCGATCGACGACCCCCCGCGAATCGTCGTTGGGTTGCCTGTGCGCAAGCTGTGAGGGACTTGCTTGCTCAGCCGATCGGGGGAGACTTATGAAGCGGCAACTATCGCTCGCAACCTTGACTTTGGGTTTGCTCGCAACGGGTGCCTGGGCGGACGACGCAACTCCGTTTACCGGAGCCTACGTGGGTCTCGCTGCGGGCTTCGCGCAGCACCGGGTCGAGGTCACCAATCTGGATGCCGGCGCTCCGGCATTTGGCAGCACGTTCAAAAACTCCGACGGCGCATTCACGTTCGGCGGCTATCTCGGTTACAATTGGCAGTACTGCAGCTACCTGCTTTTCGGCATCGAGGCGGATATCAACTATCTCAACTCGTCGCCAACGGCGCTGGACATAGAAGTCTTTCCGGTCGGCACCGAGACGACGTCACTCGAGAGCAGCATCGATTGGTTCGGAACGCTGCGTGGCCGGTTGGGCTATATCGTCGATAACTATCTGCTGCTCTACGGCACCGGCGGTCTCGCCTATGGCAAGGCCAACCATACGCTCAGCGATAACTGCCCTGCTTGCGTGGGTGGCTTTACCGGATTCCCGGTTTCGCAATCCAACAGCGTCACGAAAGCTGGCTGGACGGCCGGCGGAGGCGCGGAATACCTCTTCGACCCCAACTGGTTCCTGCGTGCCGAGGCGCTTTACGTCGACCTCGGCAGCGAGAACCATTTCTATCGGTTTGTCCTGCCTGTCGGTACAGCGACGACGACCGCAAAGTGGGACGACCAATTCTGGGTCGCACGGCTCGGAGTGAGCTATAAATTCAGCGATTAACTGCGGCTCGTACCTCTAAAGGTAGGTGACCCTATCCTCGAGGCGTAGTTCCTGCGTCGGCTGCTTGTGCGCACCGCGATCACCATCGGTGATGAGCGAGCGCCTCGATGATCTGAACCGCTGTCAAGTCGTCCCTAGCGCTGAGCTGTCGGGGTTCGCGCGCGCGCTCGTCGGATCGGCATCGGGCCGCAATTAACCGACAAAGCAAAACCCCAATGGTTACCTCTTAAGAGGGGCTACCGCCCGCTCCCTGCAACGTCGATCATGCCCCATCCCGAGTGGCCGCACGCCATGAGTCCGGGATGCGTCAGGGAGAACATCATGAAGATAAAAGCAGTAGGCGCGACGGCGCTGTTAGCTTGGCTTGTGACCATCGATCAGGCCTTTGCCGGGTTCTTTAACTTCACACCAAATCCGCCCACTCCGCCGGCCGTGCCCGAGTTCGATGGACCTGGCGCCATCGCGGCGATCGCTCTGTTGGTGGGCGTTGTCGCGATCCTCTACCAGAAAGTCAGAAAGTAGAGCACCGGTCCTGCGACGGCTCAGCTCATCTGCGCTCCGCGCACGAGTGAAGCGTCGAGGCTCCGGTTGGGAGGCCGGGACGGGCAATGTACGCATCGTCTGCGGCAGAGTTCGGCAAAGCGCACCACGCCAGACGGCTCCTTGCATTCGCCGCGCTGTCGCTCGGTGAGCTCTTTCCATTTCCTACACCTTCAATTTTCCGACCGGCCTTCCGGAGTGGGCAAACCCGGTCGCGTACGCGAAGGGTGTGGCGCAGGCTGGCTTCCTCGCGTTCATTGCCCTCCTGGTGATCGTCTGGCCGCAACGCGGCACGATCCTACGGGCTTGGAACGAGGCGGCGGATGCCCACAACTGGCGCGCCAGCGTTGTGGCGAATCTCGGGCTGTTCGCCGTCGTCCTCGCAGCGACGATCGCCTTCTCAAATCTGGCGGCGCACGCGTCCGCGCCGCCCTGGCATTGGTTCGCGCTCTATTGCGTTCTATTGTCGATCACGTTCGCGTCGCTCGCCCTCGTCGCCGCGCCGCTCTCCTTCTGGCAGTGGCTCGTGCGGGCCGCGCCGACGCAAATCGCCGTTGCCAGTGTTGTGCGCCGGGCTTCTGGTGCTGGCCGGCCGCTTGTCACTCGAAAGCTGGAGCGCCCTATCGGGGGCAACGCTCGCGGTCGCCCACTGGCTGCTGACGCTGTATGAGACCGACGTCGTCATCGACACCTCGCGTCAGCTTCTGGGCGTCGGCGACTTCCAGGTCCTCATTCTCAAGGAGTGCTCCGGCTACGAGGGTATCGGCCTCGTCGTAGCGTTCCTCGCGCTCTACAGCTGGCTCATGCGCCGCGACCTGCGCTTTCCCAACGCACTCTTGCTGTTTCCCATCGCCATTGCCTGCTGTGTGGCTGCTCAACGCGTTGCGAATTGCTTTGTTGGTGAGCTTCGGGCGGCACGTCTCCCCGCTGATCGCGCTCAACGGCTTCCACTCGCAGGCCGGATGGATCGGGTTCCTGTTCGTGGGCATCGGCATCACGGCCGCCTCGAGCAAAATGGCGTTTTTCAGTCGGCGGGCGGCAAGCGCTCCCCGCGCTGAGGCGGACCCCAACGACCGGCTACTGCTCGCGCTCCTGGTGCCGTTCATGGCGCTGATGGCGACGAGCATCCTCGCCTCGCTGTTCGCACCGCACGACGAATGGCTCTACGTGGTGAAGGTGGTCGCCGTCGGCGCCGCGCTCTGGTGGTTCCGCGACGTCTATGCGCGCTTCGCGTCCGCCGTCTCGCCCTTCTCCATAGCGGTCGGCTTGGGCGATCGGCATCCTCTGGGTGGCGACCGAGCCCAAAGACAATGCGGGCGCAGAGCTCGCCGCCTGGCTGGCAACTTTGCCGGCGTGGACGGCCGCGGCGTGGCTCGCCTGCCGCGCGCTCGGCGCGGTCGTGCTGGTGCCCATTGCCGAGGAGCTTGCCTTTCGCGGCTACTTCCAGAGGGCGCTCATCGCCCGCGACTTCTGGCGCATCGCGCCCGGGCAATTCACCTGGCTGTCGTTCGTCGCCACGTCGGTGCTGTTCGGCCTGATGCACCAGCGGCTGGAGGCGGCCGCGCTCGCAGGCGCGGTCTTCGCTCTTATGCTCTACCGGACGAATAGGCTGTCCGACGCGATCGCCGCTCACATGGCGGCCAACGCCGTCATCGTCGGCTGGGCCATCCTCGCGCAGCAATGGTCGCTGCTCTAAGCTGCCGGACTTCTCTCTACAGGCGATGCAGAACGCCAAGCTCGCCGACGTCGGCAAGGTGCTCGATGTCTTGCCGTCATCGCTGGAAGCGGCGCTCAAGCGGCAAGGCTTCATCATCGAGTTCGAGCGACGCGCGGCTCTCCGAAATTGCGCGCGCGTCGGGCAAGCCGCCAATGGCCGTTCTGAGGACCGTGATGGACGCGGCGGCGAACTAGCCCCTATCGCGCAGGGCTCAGCTCGTGCAGGACATGCGCGCCGACGTCGGCAGCAGATGCACCGGTGAGCGTGGGCATGAGCAGGATCAAGAGCAGACACGCGACCGCGAAGCCAAGCCCGAGGATGTCGCCCCACCCGGACGAAGTGGCCTCGGACTGATCGGGCGCCCGGGCGTGCTGGGCTTGCGCGGGCTGCCCGTTCCCCTTGTTGCGGAACTTGAGGATGGCCTGCACCAGCCGCGCGATGTCGTCCATGGTGAGGACGAGGATGCGTAGCGCGCGCTCCACGATGCCGAACTTGGCGGCAACCTGCAGACCGCGGGCGGCCTGGCCGGCGCGCGCGGCCTGACCGAGGCCGAGAAGCGCCAGCACGTGCTCGGAGTAGAGCGCGACGACAAGGGCGAATAGCAAAAGGCCTACGTCGAGCTTCACTTCCCACAGGGCGTGCCTTAACGGGCTCTCGGCCTTCAACAGGTGGCCGCGGAAGATCTCCAGCCCGAAATGACCCAGCATCAGCATCGCCACCCAGAACAAATTGAGCCAAACGCTCAAGATGATGGCGCCGCCGATGTAGACGACGACGAAAGACAGGCGGTCGTCGTGGTCGCGGACCCAATGCAGGGCTGCGGTCATCGGTTCCTCCCTCCCAGACGGCAAATCCTTAGGTCACCGGTATGGAATTTATAAAGCAATTCCGGAGCGCGCCCAGCGTGGGGGCGGCGAAATTGCGCCAAGCGTGGTATGTTGGCCGCTCTCAGGAGCCCGGAGCAAGGCCCGTGCAGTTCACGGTCGGACTAAAACTAAAAAGCGGCGCCCAGCACGTGATCATCGACGCCGAGGACGCGCTGATTGCCGCCCTCAAGGTGAAGGCGGAGCGCCCCGACGCGCTGATCATGTACGTGCGCCGCCAGAACCGGCGCGGGGATGCGCGCAACCCCCCAGGCAAGCACAGCGCCTGAGCGCGCCTGCGGCCAATCTTCTGGTGGGATGCTTTGACGCCGCTGGGTTTGCTCACGATGCGGCTTGGCAGGCCTTAGCCCGCGCGCTTGTGCACCGGCCGATAGACGCCTGTGCGCGCGTCGTACTCGAGCGTGCCGAGGTCTCTGGGCGCTGCCGTCACCGGCTGGCGCCGCTCTACGATCCTCCGGGGCAAATCGCGTCGCCTGCGTCGCCCGTGCCACTTCCTTGGCGATCCACTTGACGCCCGCTGCTATGCCGGCGCCGATGAGCACCGCAGCCACGATCTGGGGCATAGGCGACACTCCCTCTTTCGTCATGCCCGGACGGGCACGTGTCACAAGCCGAACCTGGACCACAAGGTCCGGGTCTCAATAGCGGATATCAGATCTTCGGCGAAGGCAAGACGACCGCGGGTTAAATCATCGTAACCAAAGATGCCTGGCAACCGCCGCAGGCGCGATAACAGCCCGCCGCGCTCCAGCGGCACGACCTTGAGACGCACTTTCTCGCCGTGCAACTCGCGCATTTTCGTGCGCACGTCGGAGATGCCGTCGATGAGGCCGAGCTCCATCGCCTTCGGCCCCGACCAGAACGCGCCGGAGAACAACTCCTGATCGGAGCCTTTGAGGCGGCCGGCGCGGCGCTCCTTGACGACGCCGATGAATACGTCGTGCACGTCGCGCTGCAGATCCTTGATCCGCTCGACGTCCTGTGGGCGCTCGGGCTGGAAGGAATCGAGTGCGTCCTTCGCGTCTCCCGCCGTGTAGACGCGGCGCGTCACGCCGAGCTTCTCGATCGCCTTGTCGAAGCCGAAGCCCGCGAAGATGACGCCGATCGAGCCGACGATGGAGGAGGCGTCGGAGTAAATCTCGTCGCCGGCGACCGCCAGATAGTATCCGCCCGAAGCCGCGACATCCTCGCAGAACACATAGACGGTCTTCTCGTGCTCTTCCGCAAGCTGGCGGATGCGGCGAAAGATGAGGCTCGACTGCACCGGCGATCCACCCGGCGAATTAATGATGACGGCAACGGACGGCAGCTTCGACATCTCGAAGGCCTTCTCGATGGCGCCGGCGCACTGGGAGATCGAGAGGCCCGGCCGCAGCGGCGTCACCATGCCGATGGTGCCGGTCAAACGCAGCACGGGAACAACGGGGCCGCGGCCAAAGAACCACATGGGCGCCTACCTCTCTGGTCATGGGAATTGCTAGGGGCGAAGCCGCAGGGCTCGAATGCAGCCATTCGCGACACGGGCGACACATTTAGGGCATGTGGGCGCCCGCGGCTAGACCGCTCGCACCTTCTAGACCGCCCGCACCACGGGGAGTGCGGCGCCATCCCGCAGCACGGCCTGTGCCTCGGGCGTGAACGCTTCGCCGACACCATGCAGGACGAAGCCCGGCAACAGGGCAAGCGGCGCCCGGCTCCCCTTGAGTCCCTGCACGATGACGCGATGAGCTGGTGCGCCCGCGCGCGGATGCAGCGGCAGCACGCTGAGGGCGCCGAAGCGCCCGTCGAGCACGCCGAGCAGGCGGATCAGCGCCTCGGCCTTGTGGATGACGGTTATGCCACCGCCCGGCCGCGCCATGCGGGCCATGAAGCGGGCCCAGCGCGCAAGCTCCGGCTCCGGCATGGCATGTGCGCCGGCCTTCAGCGCATCGGGAGCCAGGGTTCCCGCCCCCAGATCGTGGAAGGGAGGATTGGCCAGTATGTGGTCGAAGCTCTCCTCGCCCAGCCCGCGCGCCTGCAAATCGGCAGCCGGCATGCCCACCTCGCCCGCGACGACGCGCACGCGCGCGGCCAGCTCGTTGCGGACAACGTTCTCTTGCGCAAGCTGCACGAGCGCGGGCTCGCGTTCCAGAAGCGTGACCTCGGCCGTCTCGATGCGCCGGGCGAGACACAACCCTGCCGTGCCGACGCCGGCACCCAGATCGAGGACGCGCATAGGTTTTGCCGCAGCGGCCGGCACCGCGGCCGCCATCATCACGGCATCGAGGCCCGCCCGGTAGCCGAACCTGGGCTGCAGCACCCTAAGCTTGCCGCCGAGGAACGCATCATCGGTGGGCTGATCGGTTGCGGCTCTTGCCCTTGTAGCATCCGTCACTTTACGATCCACTGGCCGAGCCCGGCCTCATCGAGGAGGCGGCGCGCCTGCGCCCAGCTGTCCTCGGGCACAGCGAGCCGCTGCTGCACGGCGCCGAGCGTCCCCTGGACAGCGCTCATGTTACCGTCGAAAACCGCTACGCCGATGCCCGCATCTTTCAACAGCACCTGCACATAGTTCAACAGAACCGGATCATTGGTCGTGACCAGGTCGCGCATGGCCCCAAATCCTTGAACGGGTGTCCGAAAGTCTCGTACCGTTGCGTCAAACTGTGCTTAACGTTGGGTGGCGCAGAAGGCTATACCATCCTCAACAAACAGCGTCGGGAAAACGCCCTTGGGCCTCGTCATACCACTCGAAGGCGCACGTAGTCCGCCTGAAGACCTGCGACCGCTTCTGGACCTCGTTGCCGGGGACATGGAGGCGATCAATCGTATCATTCTCGACAAGGCGGTCTCCGATGTCGAGCTGATCCCTGAGCTCGCCCATCATCTCATCGATTCTGGCGGCAAGCGCCTGCGCCCCATGCTCACGCTGGCTGCGTCAAAGCTGTGCGGCTATCCGGGCAGCGGCCACATCCGCGTGGCGTCGGCCGTGGAGTTCATGCACACCGCCACGCTTCTGCACGACGATGTCGTCGACGAGAGCGGACTGCGCCGCGGCAAGTCGACCGCGCGCATGATCTGGGGCAACCAGGCCAGCGTGCTCGTCGGTGACTTCCTGCTCGGCCAAGCCTTTCGCATGCTGGTCGAGGTGGGTTCGCTCCCCGTCCTCAAGATCCTGTCGAACGCGGCCGCCGTCATCGCCGAAGGGGAGGTGATGCAGCTTGCCGCCGCCCAGAACACGGAGACGACCGAGGACGAGTACCTAGCCATCATCAACGCCAAGACGGCGGCGCTGTTTTCAGGCGCGGCCGAATGCGGCGCGGCCATCGCCAACCGGCCGGCGCCGGAGCAGGCCGCACTCCGGTCGTACGGTCGCAACCTGGGGCTCGCGTTCCAGCTGGTCGACGACGCGCTCGACTATTCGGGCGACAGCATCAACCTGGGCAAGGCCATCGGCGACGATTTCCGCGAAGGCAAGATCACGCTGCCGGTGATCCTGTCGTTCCGGCGCGGATCGGACGAGGAGCGCAAATTCTGGAAGAAGACGCTGGTCGAAGGCCTGATCGAGCCCGACGACCTGAAACATGCGGTGGCCCTGATGAAGCGTCACAAGGCGATCGAGGCGACGCTGGAACGGGCACGCTCCTACGGGGCCATCGCCCGCGACGCGCTGGCGATCTTTCCCAACTGCGAAGAGAAGGCCGCCATGGAGCAGGTCATCTCCTTCTGCGTGCACCGCACAAGCTGAGCCGGTGATGCTTCCGCGATATTGCGCCGAAGCCAGCGACCTGCTTAGGATTCCTTACACATCATGGCTCTTAGAGGAACTTGCGCATGCGCGCTGCTCGGTATCTCGGTCTGTGTGCCCTAGTTGCGTGCATGGGGATTGCGCTTGCCTCAGCGCGCGCCGATACGGCGGCGCCCGCAGGCATCGTGCAGGTCAAGCTCGGCTTCGATGCCATGAGCAAAGAGGAGCGTGCCAACCTGTGGAAGATGGTCGATCAATACGCGACCGTCGACGCCCTGCAAGAGTTCTGCGGCAAGAACCTCAACCTGCAGCGCCGGGCCTGGCGGGCGGTCGGCGCCTGCGTCGAACGCAACGCGATGAAGCGCGTGTTCTCGGTCTTCCGCAAGAAGAAGTCCGAATATCTCAAGGCGTGGCAGGAGCTGCACGGCGAGCCTGATGCGAAGAAGAAGCTGTGCGAGCAGTTTCAGGTGAAGCTCGGCGAGTATGCGAAAATCATGAGCGGCCAGATCTCGGAAGCTGCCAAAATGTGCAGCAACTGCTTTTTCTGCTGACGTCGCCGACGGTTTACGCGGCCGTGGGATCCGCCTCGAGCAGGCCGAAGACGAGCCCGCCCGGCTCCGCACAGGTCGCGTACCAGCCAACGCCGGGAATGGCCATCCTCGGCTCCAGCACGTAGCCCCCGTACTCTTTGATCCTCACGATATAGTCCTCGATGCTGGGGACGGGGATCGTCACCTGGGTGAGCGGGCGGCCCTCGGAGATGCGCGCTTGGCCCACCATGCCGATGCCGCCATTGATGCCGGGCTCGTCGGCGGGTCCCGCCTCGATGCGGTAGTACTCGTCCGCAGACGGCTGCTTCTCGAACTTCCAGCCAAACACGCTTCCGAAGAACCGCTGGGCCTGACCGACATCGTGGACGGTCATGTCGAAGTAGCTGGGCTTCATGGCCTCGCCTCTCATTTCCTGGCGTTGAGCCCAGTGTAAGCCGGCGCACCCTAGCGAGAGGTTGATCGCCTCAGGGGCCCAGAATCGCCGGCTGGACCCACCATCCCGGCTGGCCTTGGCGCAGTAGGGCCGCGGCGGCGTTTGCCTCCTGGGGCCCGGGGAAAACCCCGAAACAGGTGGGTCCGGCGCCCGAAAGACCTACCGCCATGCACCCCTGCACGGACGCTATGGCGGCCTGCACGACGGTTATGTCCGGCATGATCGCGGCCGCGGCCGCGGCAAGATCGTTGCCCTGCCCCCGCATGCAGGCGAGCAAGCCCTCCGGGGTCTGAAGTCGAGTTGGTGATACCAGCGACGGCGCCCGCGCTCCGACGAGGGGCGGGGCGGCAAGGTGAGCGAACACGCGCGCGGTCTTGTCGGGGGGCACCGGGGCAAGCGGGTTCACCAGCACCACGGCAAGCGGCGGCAGCTGCGACAGCGCCGTCACCTGCTCGCCCATGCCCCGCACGAGCGCCGGTGCGCTCGCCAGGCAGACCGGCACGTCGGCGCCGAGCGATGCCGCCATGCCGGACCAGTCGACGCTGTCGGCGAGCCCGGGGTTGGCGCGGGCCACGGCACGCAGAAGCGCGCCTGCATCGGCCGAGCCGCCTCCCAGACCGGCCGCGACCGGCAGACGCTTGTTGAGGGTCACGGCGCCGAGCGTCAGACGTGGCGCGACGCCGGCAAGACGCGCCAGCGCCGTCGCGACGAGGTTCTCACCCGTGATAGACGCGCCAAACGGTCCTCCGACGCGGACACCGACCGGGGCTCCCAGCTCCAGCTGCAGCTCGTCGCCGACGTCGGCGAAAACGATGAGGCTTTCAATCTCGTGGTAGCCGTCGGCACGGCGACCGTGCACACGCAAGGTCAGGTTGACCTTGGCGCGGGCGAGCTCGCTGATGGTCGTCATACGGCCACGCCGGGCGCGCGCAGCCCTACTCGACGCGGGGCGGCGTGAGCTTGGTCTCTTTGTTCTTGAGCCGCACGTTGCGCACCGCCTCGCGCTCGTCGGGCGCCTCGGCGCGCGTGGGCAGGCCGTCGGCAAGCTTCTTCTTGATCTTCTCCGCGTCGTCGGGCTCGGGCTCCAGCGTCAACGCCTGGTCCCACTGGAAGCGCGCCTCGCGCTCGCGGCCCACCTGCCACAACGCGTCGCCCAGGTGATCGTTGAGGACGGGGTCCTCCGGCTTCAACTCGACGGCGCGCTCGAGGAAGCGCACGGCCTCCTTGAAGTTGCCGAGCTTGAAGTGCGCCCAACCGAGGCTGTCGACGATGTAGCCGTCGTCCGGCTTCAGGGCGACCGCCTTCTCGATCAGCGACATTCCCTCTTTGAGGTGGTGGTTCTGATCCACCCAGCTGTAGCCGAGATAGTTCAGCACCATCGGCTGATCGGGATAGAGCTTGAGCGCCTTCTTGAGGTCCGCCTCGGCCGGCGGCCACTTCTTGAGGCGCTCGTAGCAGGTGCCGCGCGAGTAGAAGAGGCTCCAATGGCGCTTGCCGGGCTTCTTCACCAGATCCAAAGCGCGCGTGTAGTAGTCGACGGCCTCCGCGTAGCGCTTGCGCACGCGCATGATGCTGCCCTGCGCATCGAGCGCCTTCACGTCCTTGGGATTTTCCGCGATCAGCTTGTCGAGGATCGCCTTCGCCTCTTCCACCTTGTCGAGCGAGTTGAGGTCGAACGCCTTGCGGATCTCGATCTCCGACTGCAGCGGCGTGTCCTTGGGAACGCGCTCGTAGGCCGCGATCGCGTCGTCGTAGCGGTGCGCCGACTCATAGGCGTTGGCGAGGCTCACCAGCGCGAAAGCGTGGTTTGGCTGCAGATAGAGCGCCATCTGCAGGTAGAGGATGCCCATGCCCACGCCGCCCTCGTTGGCGAGAAGCTCGCCGAGGCCATAGAAAACCTCGGCCATTCCCTCCTCGGGCGTGTTGATCATCAGGGGCACGGTCTTTCCCGTGCCGATCTCCGTGCTGAGAGCGCTCACGAGCGGATGCGGCTCCTCCTGCGTGCGATCGGTCAGACCGTCGAGGATGGTGCGCGCGAGCTTGTCGTCACCTTCGTGCGTGGCGTGACGCGCGTAGGCGAGTGCGGTGCGCAGCATGCGGCTGTTCTGGCGGAAGCTGCGCTCGTAGGCGGCGCTCGCCTCTTTCTGTTTGCCGGCAACGTCGGCAATCAACGCCTCGTGGTAGTTGAGATAGAATTGGGCGCCTTCGGCCTGCTTCGGTTTCTTGAGCAGGGAGAGGGCCTTGGCGCTGTCGCCGGCGGCCAGTGCCGTCCAGCTCCGCGCCAGTGCGCTGGTCAGCTCGCCGATCAAACCGTCGCTTGCCGCGGCGAACTCCTTGTCGGCCTCGGCATAGTCGCGCGCCTTGAAGCGATCGAGCCCGAGCACGAGGTGGGCCATGCGATGCGTCGGGTCCTTGGCGATGAGCTCCTTGGCCAGGGGAACCGCGCGTTGCCAATTCGCCTCCGAGGCTTCCGTCTGGAAGGCCTGCTCCAGAAGCACTTCGCTCGAAGGATCGAGCACCAGCGCGCTGCGATAAAAAGCAGCGGCGGTGTTGGGGTCGTTTTCGATCTTGGCGAAGTTGGCGGCGAGGTAGCTGCCGAGCAGGGAGTGCGTCGACTCACTGTCCTCGGTATTGCTTGCTGCAAAGGCAGGGAGGCTGGCGAGACCAATAACGGACGCCGTGGTCAGCAGCGCAATGCGAAGGCGCATCCAAGCAGATCCTTCTGGAGGCCGGACTGATTCCCGGATACCGGGCAGCCTAGCAAACAACGGGGCGATTTGGCGACATCCGCGCCAAGTTAGAGTTGAAATCACCCCCCGGAATGTGTCGAGGTTATGAACGAACGCGTCCCGTAGCCGGGCGCGCCGCAGGCAAGTCCTTACATACCCGTATAATTGGGCCCACCTCCGCCCTCCGGACAGACCCATGTGATGTTTTGGCTCGGGTCCTTGATATCACAGGTTTTGCAGTGGACGCAGTTCTGCGCGTTGATCTGGAAGCGGGGCTCGCCACCCGGATCACTCACGACCTCGTAGACGGCGGCCGGACAATAGCGCTGCGCCGGCTCGGCGAATTCGGGCAGATTGACGGCGATCGGTATTGAGGGGTCGGTAAGCTTAAGATGGACCGGCTGGTCCTCCTCGTGGTTGGTGCCGGAGAACGACACGTTGGTCAGCCGATCGAAGGTGAGGACGCCGTCGGGCTTGGGATAGGCGATGGGCTTGGCGTCTGCCGCCGTTTTCAAGGTCGCATAGTCGGGCTTGCCGTGCCGCAGCGTGATGCCCAAGCCGACGCCCGGCAGGATGGTGTTGAGCCACATATCGACGCCGCCGAGCATGACGCCGAGATAGGTGCCGAAGCGCGACCATAGCGGCTTGACGTTGCGCACGCGCTTCAAGTCGTGCGCGATATCTCCTGAGCGTACCGCCTGATCGTAGTCCGTGAGCCGGTCCTGCGCGCGGCCCTCGCCGATCGCGGCGAAGGCTGCATCCGCCGCCGCGATGCCCGACAGGATCGCGTTGTGGCTGCCCTTGATGCGCGGCACGTTCATGAAGCCGGCGCCGCAACCCAGAAGGGCGCCGCCGGGGAAGGTCAGCTCGGGGATCGACTGCCAGCCGCCTTCGGTGAGCGCGCGTGCGCCATATCCCACACGCTTGCCGCCTTCGAGCATGGCGCGGATTGCCGGGTGCGTCTTGAAGCGCTGGAACTCATCGTAGGGCGACAGGTACGGGTTCTGGTAGTTGAGGTGGACCACGAAGCCGACCGCAACGAGCCCGTCGCCGTAGTGATAGACGAACGAGCCGCCGCCGGTGCTGGCGTCGAGAGGCCAGCCGAACGTGTGCTGCACCAGGCCCGGCTGGTGCTTCTCCGGCTTGACCTGCCACAGCTCCTTGAGGCCGATGCCGTACTTCTGCGGATCGCTATCCTTGTCGAGCTTGAATTGTGGGATGAGCTGCTTGGTCAGTGAGCCGCGCGCGCCTTCGGCGAAGAAGGTGTACTTGCCGCGCAGCTCCATGCCGCGCACGAAGTTGTCGGTCGGCTTGCCATCGCGCCCGACGCCCATATCGCCGGTCGCCACGCCGACCACCGCGCCGTCGCCGTCGTAAAGGATCTCGGCGGCGGCGAACCCCGGATAGACCTCGACGCCGAGCTCGGCCGCCTGCTCGCCCAGCCAGATGCACAGCGCACCCAGGCTGACGATGTAGTTGCCGTGGTTGCCCATGAGCGGGGGCATCAGGAAGTTCGGCAGCCGGAACGATCCTTTCTCGGTCAAAATCAGAAACTTGTCGGTTTTGACCTCGGTGTCGACAGGGGCGCCCTTTTCCTTCCAGTCCGGGATCAGCCGGTTGAGCCCCTTGGGATCGATGACGGCACCCGACAGGATATGGGCACCGACGGCGGAGCCCTTCTCCAGCACGACCACCGAGATCTCGTTGCCGGCCTCGGCCGCGAGCTGCTTCAAGCGGATGGCGGCGGCAAGGCCGGCCGGACCCGCGCCCACGATGACGACGTCGAACTCCATCGCCTCTCTGGGCGGCAGCGCGGCTTCGGTGCTGGCCATACTTGCTTGCTTCCTCGTCTGTGCCCGTAAGGCTCCGGTTGGGCTCAAATTGAGCTCAGAGGGTCGATTAGGTCGCTATCCACCACAGCGTCAAGCTTTGACGCTCGGCAGTGGACCTTGGCGGCCGGCGCTATAATGTGCCGGTCATGACCTCCGACGAAACATCGCGAACGCGCGCGGGCCGCATCCTCGCCTGGTACGAGGCCATGGGCGTGGATGCCGCTTTGCAGGAAACGCCCGTCGATTGGCTGGGCCGCGGCGAGCGTCCGCCGGGCGACGGTTTTGCGCTCGTCGAGACCAAAACGCCGCCCGCGGAGCCGCAACAGCGGGCTCCCGCAGCGCGCAGTCCCGCTCCTCAAACCGCGCGGCCGGCGCGCCAGTTCCCCGGCAAGGCGCCCGCGTCGGCCGAGGCGGATGCGCGCGGCGCTGCCGCGTCCGCCGCAACGCTCGCCGAGCTGCAGGCAGCGCTTCAAGGTTTCGAGGGCTGCGGCCTCAAGGCGACCGCCAAGAACCTGTGCTTCTATCGCGGCGCCGAGCGCGCGCGCCTGATGATCGTCGGCGAGGCGCCGGGGCGCGACGAGGACCTCGCGGGCAAGCCGTTCGTGGGACGAGCCGGCATGCTGCTCGACAAGATGCTGGCGGCGATCGGACTTTCCGAAAATGACGTGCACATCACCAACATCGTCTATTGGCGCCCGCCCGGCAACCGCACACCGACGCCGCAGGAGGCGCTCGCCTGCCGGCCGTTCCTCGAGCGCCAGGCCGCGCTCGTCGCCCCCGACGTGGTGCTGGCACTGGGCGGCGCGGCGGCCAAGCAGTTGTTCGACACCGCCGACGGGATCATGCGCATCCGCGGCAAATGGCGCGCCATCGAGCTCGGGCCCCACAAAGCGCGCGCCATGGCCACGCTGCATCCCGCTTACCTCTTGCGCACGCCGGCCGCCAAGGGCATGGCGTGGCGCGACCTGCTCGCCGTCAAGGCGGGCCTCAAGACCAGCCCTGAGCAATGAGCGATTGAGACCATGGCAAAGCTCGACGAGACCTATCCCTTCAAGCCGCTCAACATCGCGGTGATGACCGTGTCGGACACGCGCGACCGCGCCTCCGACACCTCGGGCGACACGCTCGAGGCCATGATCACGGAAGCCGGCCACAAGCTGGCCGCGCGCACCATCGTGCTCGACGACCCAGCAGCCATCCGCGCGCAGGTCTCAGCCTGGATCGAGAGCCCCGGCATCAACGTGGTGATCACCACGGGCGGCACCGGGTTCACCGCGCGCGACGTGACGCCGGAAGCGGTCAAGCCTCTGTTCGAAAAGGAGATCGAGGGATTCGCCGTGATCTTTCACATGATCTCGTTCCAGCAGGTCGAGACGTCGACGATTCAGTCGCGCGCCTGCGGAGGGTTGGCGAAGGGGACGTATATTTTCTGTCTGCCGGGCTCGCCGGGGGCCTGCAAGGATGGCTGGAACGGCATCCTCAAGTGGCAGCTCGATAGCCGCCATCGGCCATGCAATCTCGTCGAGATCATGCCGCGTTTGCAGCACGCAACGCCCGCCGAGGCGAGCGACTAAGAAAGCAAAAGCATCGTCAATTCGTTCAGGCGCTGGCCCCGCCACCGCGGCCAAGGAGCTCCAACGTCGCGTTGGTGCTCTCGAACACCGCCGTCGCGAGCTGGCCGGTGACGACCAGGACGAGCCCGATCACGGCGGCCGGAATGCCGAGCAGAACGCCGACGGGAAGTCCCAGGAGCCCGCCCGCCGAAACGTCGGCGACGAAGCCGCCGACTGCGAGCACGGCCACGAGGACACCGGTGAGCACGCTGGCCCAGCCCACGGCGCTGATCAGGTTCGCGACCATGGTGGCGCCGCGATAGCGCGCCCTGTAGGGCTGCTCCGCCGCCATCCCGGCAGCCTTGGCGGCCTCGCGCGCAATCACCTGCGGCAAGTGCTGGGACGGCTCGGGGGCATAGTCTTGGTGATGCGCGGCCTGTTGAGCGGCGGCGTTGGCGCCATAGGGGTCGTGCCGTTGCGCGTCGTGGCGCTGCGCCTCGTGGCGTTGCTGCTCGTGGCGTTGCGGCGGTGCGTTGCCGGCCTCCTGGCGGCGCGTGACGCGGGCCTCGCCCCAGCGCCATTCGGCAATGCGGAACAAGCCTTCGCGCGCCTCCTGCGCTTCGGCGGTCATGCCGTGGTGCTCGACCAGGTGACGGTAGAACTGGAGGGCATAGTCCATCTTGCCCTCGGCCTCGGCTCTGCGCGCGGCCTGTAACACCTGCACAGGCGTGTACTGTACGGACATCTGTCCCATTTTACGAACCCCCAACGCTACCCACCTAATTTACGTTACGCCTGCCATTTTGTCAGCCGCAGACCTATTCTTTAGAACACGCCTACCACACGCAGTTGTCAGCTCCCCGCTGGCAAGACGATGCGACCCACCGTGCCTTTGACCGAAGCCAGATCGCGCGCCTCGTCAACGTCGGGCAGCGAGGCGATGCGCGCGACATTGAGACCTGCAAGATTGGCAAGCGTTTGATCGAGCGTCGCGGCGCTCGACCACTCGACATCGGCGAAGGCGCGCGGCACGCGCGGGCGCCGCTTCAAGCCGACGAGCCAATAGCCTCCATCAGGCGAGGGCCCGACGACCGCGTCGTGCGCGCCCAGCGCCTTTATGGCGGATTGAATGTGTGTGGACGTGATCGATGGCACGTCCGTGCCGATGAGGATGATGGGACCCGGCGGCGAGGCGTCCATGACGCGCTGCATGCGCACGCCGAGGTCGCCCTTGCCTTGCGCGCGGCGCGGGAAGCCATTGGGCAGCGCCGCGCTGGCGACGGCGCTATCGGGCGTCACACCGAGCTCGGTGCGCCACGTCCCGTGCTTGCCGATGCGCGCGAGCACGGCGCGCGACGTCGTGCGGTAGAAGTTGGTGGCACGCACCGCGCCTACATCGCGCGCGAGCCGCGTCTTGACGCGACCGACGGCGGGCTCCTTGAGCATCACCACGAGGCGCGCAGCGTAAGGCGCACTTGCCCGCAGCACGCGACGGCGCACGGGCTTTGCCCTGTGAGGAGCCAACGGAAGGGACGCTAAGCGAGCCATGTGATTAGGATCTTTGCCTTTCACCCCCCAGTGAAAGCTTGGACAAGGGGTAAACCACCCAAACCTAAAGGCAGAATTACGACCATCGGGCGGCGACACGGGGCAAAAGCTGCGAAATCAGCTGTCGGCACCAGCTCCGCTGTAAAACTGCGAGATGCGGGTTGCGGGCACGTTGAGAGCATAAAGCACGAGGCACATTTGGTTCTTGAAGGCGCGGCGCAGATAGCCCTCGCGCTGATAGCGATGCGCGCTGGTCACCGCGCGGGCACGCAGCATCTTGACGCCGCGCGAGCCGATCCGGCGCACCAGATCGAGATCCTCCATGACGGGAAGCTCGCGATAGCCGCCGACCTTTTCGTAGAGCGCCCGGGGAATGAGCAGGCCCTGGTCGCCATAGGGTAGACGCAGGAGCGCGCACCGGAATCCGACGAGGCCTTCGAGGAAGCGCGGGGCCATGCCCTCGTCGTCGAGCGCGAAGCGGAACGCAGCCGCTGCGGGCTCCGCCCGGCCGCTGTCGATGCGGTCCATGAAGTGCCAGACCTCCCGCTCCCAGCCCACGTCGAGGACGGTGTCGGCGTGCAGGAAGAGCAGCCAGGGGTGCTTGGCGCGGGCAGCGCCGGCGGCAAGCTGGCCGCCGCGACTGGGGCGCGTGGTCAGGATATCGGCGCCGGCCGCATCGGCGATCTCGCAGGTCTTGTCGGAGGAGCCCGCATCGACGATGACCACCTCGCGCACGAGGCCCTCGACGGTGGCGGGAATGAGCGCCGCCAGGGTGTCGGGCAGGCTCGGCTGGGCGTTCAACGTGGGGATTACCACCGAGATCATGCGCCCCTCTGTGCCACGGGGTGGGCGCGCCCAACAACCGGCAATCGCTGCCGGGGGGCCGACTCGTCAATGTTCTTGCTTTGTTCGATATGGCCGCCTAAGCTTTGCGCATGGATCTCGACGAGCACGACAGAGCGGACCCCACGGTGGCGGCCGAACGGCGGCGCGGGCGCGGCGCGCGCTCCAACGCCACCGGACGGTTCGAGGCGGAGCGCCGCGAGGCCTTCGACGACGGCTGGGAGGGCCTGGGCGACCTCGACGCCTTCAAGACCGAGGTGCGCGACGAGCCGGCGCGCACCATCATCACGCGCAACGACAGTCCCGACATCCCCTTCGACCGCTCGATCAATCCCTATCGCGGCTGCGAGCACGGCTGCGTCTACTGCTACGCGCGGCCCACGCACTGCTATCTCGGCCACTCGGCCGGCCTCGACTTCGAGACCAAGCTTTACGCCAAGCCGGACGCGGCCAAGCTGCTGGAGCGCGAGCTCGCCATGCCGCGTTACCAGCCGGCCACCATCGCGCTCGGCACCAACACCGATCCCTATCAGCCCATCGAGCGCGAGCGGCAGATCACGCGCTCGGTCCTGGAGGTGCTGGAGCGCACCGGCCACCCCGTGGGCATCGTGACCAAGTCGGCGCTGGTCGTGCGTGACATCGACATCCTCGCAGCCATGGCGCGGCGCGGGCTCGCCAAGGTGGCGCTGTCGGTGACGACGCTCGACAAGCGCATCGCTCGCGCCATGGAGCCGCGCGCGGCGACGCCGGCAAAACGGCTCGACGCCGTGCGCCAGTTGAGCGAGGCCGGCATCCCCACCGCGGTGATGGTGGCGCCCATCGTGCCGGGGCTCACCGATGCGGAAATCGAGCGCATCCTCGAAGCATCGCGCGACGCCGGCGCGACGGAAGCAGGCTACGTGCTGCTGCGCCTGCCGTTGGAAATCAAAGACCTTTTCCGCGAATGGCTCGCCACCGAGTTCCCCGACCGTGCGAGCCGCGTCATCCACCTGATGCAGTCCATGCATGGCGGGCGCGACTATGTCTCCGAGTTCGGCGTGCGCCAGCGCGGGACCGGGCCCTATGCCGAGCAGATCGGCAAACGCTTCCGGCTCGCGGCAAAACGCCTGGGCCTCAATGAGCGCCGCCAATCGCTGCGCACCGATCTGTTCCGCCCGCCCGTGCTCGCCGGGCAACAAATGCGGCTTTTCTAACGGCTTTCTCGGGGCAGCGCGGCACCCGCCTTTGACAGCCGGGCCCCGGGCGGCAAACCATGCCCGACATGGGAACCGTCAATTCGCGCCTGATGCCGACGTTCGAGCTGGAGGCTGCCGAGCTGCAGCTCCATCGCGGACCTGTCTGCGGCGTCGACGAGGCCGGCCGCGGACCGCTCGCAGGTCCCGTCGTGGCCGCCGCCGTCATCCTCGATCCCGAGCGCATTCCCGACGGCATCAACAATTCAAAGGTGCTCGACGAGAATACGCGCGAGGTCCTCTACCGCCGCATCAAGTCGACATCGGTCGTCGGCGTCGGCATCGCCGACGTGACGCGCATCGATCGCGACAACATTCTTTACGCGACCATGTGGGCGATGGCCGAGGCGGTGGCGCAGCTCCCCACAACGCCGAAGCTCGCCGTGATCGACGGCAACCGCGCGCCCAAGCTTGGCTGCGAGGCGCGCACGCTGGTGAAGGGCGATGCGCGCTGCCTGTCGATCGCGGCCGCGTCCATCATCGCCAAGGTGACGCGCGACAGAATAATGATCGCGCTCGCCGCCAAGCATCCGGGCTACGGCTTCGAACGCCACAAAGGCTACGGCACGGCAGAGCATCAAGATGCGATCCGCCGCCTCGGCGTGACGGTGCATCACCGCCGCTCGTTCCGCACCGTGCAGCTGGCGTTGGGGCTCGTGCTGGAAGACAGCACGGCCGGCTGACAAAACGTGCCGGCGCATGCGTCGCGTTGCTGCAACTACCTTTAAATCGCTGGTCAAGCTCGCTGGCGCCTGTCTATGGTTGGCGTCCCGAGTAGCGATCCTGGCGGCGCTTACATTGCCGGCTCGCGGTCGCGTCAGTCAGTTCCAGTAAGTTGAAAGTTGCGTCCATGGCTCTGCGTCGTTCCAATTCCACGACCAATCGCGTCATCGTCGGTGATTGCCTCGAGGCTCTGAAAAGCCTTCCCACCGCCAGCGTCGACCTGGTCTTTGCCGACCCCCCCTACAATCTGAAGCTCTCAGCCGACCTGATGCGCCCCAACAATACGCGCGTCGACGGCGTCGACGACGACTGGGACAAGTTTGCGAGCTTCGCCGAGTACGACGCGTTCTCGCGCGCCTGGCTCACGGATGCCGCCGCGTGCTGAAGCCCGACGGCGCCGTCTGGGTGATCGGCTCCTACCACGACATCTTCCGTCTCGGCGCTCGCCGCTGCACGCCTCGGCTTCTGGATCCAGGTCAATGTCGTGTGGGGCAAGGCGGACCCAATGCCCAACTTCCGCGGCAAGCGCTTCACCAACGCCCACGAGGCGCTGGTCTGGGCCTCCCGCGCCCAACGGGCCCGCGCCACCTTCAACTACGGGAGCCTGAAGGCGCTCAACAACAATCTGCAGAAGCGCTCCGATTGGCTGTTCCCGATCTGCTCGGGCCCCGAACGCCTCAAGGAAAACGGGCGGGCGCAAGGCGCACCCGACGCAGAAGCCCGAAGCGCTTTGCACGGCGGGCTGATCGGATCCACCAAGCCGGGCGACGTGGTGCTCGATCCCTTCTTCGGAACCGGCCACGACGGGCGCCGTGGCCAAGCGGCTGGGGCGGCG
>CAVZNR010000050.1:0-116483 GCA_963776675.1 uncultured Alphaproteobacteria bacterium
GGAGCAGGGCGGGGCAGCGAAGGCCGAGGACTGACGGCGCTCATACGAGAGGCTGATGCGATCGTGAGGAAGACCGTGATCGTGTGGGGAGCAGGCATTCTGCTCGCATTTGCCGCGCTCTCGGCGGTTACGGCCTGGTACATGCTGGGCGTGCCGGGCCACAGCTTTGCCGGTCCCGTGCCCGGCCCGACGCCTGCAGAAAAGGATCTGGCGGAGCGCCTGCAGCGCCACGTCACGGCGATCGCGAGCACGCCGCACAACGTTGTCTATTACGACGAGCTGGAGAAGGCGGCCGCCTACCTCGAGGCGGAGCTGAAAACGCTCGGCTATGAGCCGCGGGCGCAGGTGTTCGACACCGAAGGAAAGCCCGTCCGCAACATCGAGGTCGTGATCGAGCCGCAAGCCGCGGGGCCAGACACGCAGACGATCGTCGTCGGCGCCCACTACAACTCCGCCGGCATCGCGCCCGGTGCCAACGACAACGGCACAGGTGCTGCCGCCGTTGTCGAGCTCGCGCGTTTGCTAAAAGACGTGACGCCCAAGGACAAGCGCCTGCGCCTCGTTCTATTCGTCAACGAGGAGCCCCCCTACGACCGCTCGCCCACCATGGGGAGCTGGCAATACGCCAAAATGCTCAAGGAGCGGGGCGAGCGCGTCGCCGGCATGATCGCGCTGGAGACGCTGGGCTGCTTCTCGGATGCGCCCGGCAGCCAGAAGTATCCCCCGCCGTTCGGCCTCTTCTTTCCCGACAAGGCCAACTTCATCGCCTTCGTGGCGCTGCCGGGCGGGCGCGGCTTCCTGCACGAGGTGCTCGGCCCCTTCCGCCGCCACACCGAGCTGCCCACCATCGGCGGCACAGCGCCGGACCAGTTCGATGGCGTCGGCTGGTCGGATCATTGGTCGTTTGCCCAGTTCGGCTACCCGGGGATCATGATCACCGACACCGCGCTCTTTCGCTACCCGCACTATCACAAGGCGACCGACACGCCCGACAAGGTCGACTACGACAAGCTCGCGCGCATCACGCTTGGCCTCGAGCAGACGCTGCGCGATCTGATGCAGTAGCTGTCGTCGGCTCGGGGCCAGGAGCTTCCATCAAGGCAAGCTCCCGCCTTTCGCACGCTCGGCCGTGAACTCATAAACAGCTCGCTGCGACCGGCAGTACCCTGCCTAAAAATGCTGTTCACGAATGGCGCCTGGATGTAGCTCAACCAACACAAACTCGGTGCCGGGGCGTCGATAAACTCAGGGGTGGTGCAGTAAGAGTTCCACTAAGGTCTCCGCAATGTACAATGTTCAGCGTTTCGGTTGGTTTGCCAGTCTCCTTGTCCTGATCGCGGGCTCCGTGCATGCGGAGGGTTACAAGGCTCGAACTGGACGGGCTTCTACGCCGGGGTCAACGCCGGTTACGGCTGGAGTGACAATTCCGTCCTCTATGCGGGCGACCCCGGCGACGGCAACGGTAACGTCCCACTCAATGCGGTCTTCACCGGCACGACTTCGTTCGATACGAGCTCGTACTCGCGACACCTTTCCAACAGCGGCTTCGTCGGCGGCGGTCAGCTCGGCTACAACTGGCAATTTGCAAGATGGGTCGCAGGCCTTGAAGCGGATTTTCAATCCGGGGTGCAAGGCGATGATTCCGCAGCGGGGGTCAATGGCAGCAGCTGACTCGACTATCGCCTCACTTCGGAGCAAGACTTGAAGTGGTTCGGAACGGTGCGCGGACGGCTCGGCTACCTCGCCACTCCAGACCTGTTATTGTTTGGCACCGGCGGTTTCGCTTACGGTCGGACCGAGGTAAGTGCCAACATCGCCAACACTAGTATTTTTACCAACCACATTGATGGGTTTCATCCATCTGGCCTTTACCTGCGTCGGCAACAACATCTGCATCGCAGACTCCAATTCACGGACCTCCACTGGCTGGACGGCTGGCGGCGGCTTCGAGTGGGCCCTGGGGAGCCACATCACGTTCAAGGGCGAATATTTGCATGTGGACCTTGGTAGTCAGACGATCAAGCTCGTCGCGCAGAGCCCGTCTACCGGCAACGGGTTTGTGACGGCCAAATTCGACAACTCCTTCGATGTCGTTCGCGGAGGCCTGAATTACCGGTTCTAAGAACCACCGTCGCCCTCCAAGTCTCGTTGCCACGCGCACCTTGTTCCGCATCGCGCAATTTGAACGTGCCGTGCAATAGGCGTCGACGCTGAGCCCCACGAGGCTAGAGGTGCTCAACTCGGTGTCATCCTCGGGCGCGCAAGCGGTCAGCTGGGTCCTCGGGAGCTGAGCGGCTTTGCGGGGCGGGGGCGGTGACCCGGATGAGGCAGCGTTCGTACCGTCGCGGGCGTTTGACGCGAGGTAGCTCACCTCGGATTCCGGGGCCGCGGATCGAGGCTGTGCATTGGTGGCAACACCTTGCACGGACGCCCGTCGCGCAGCGGCGCTCCTTGAGAGAGGCGCGCAGCAGCTCTAGGTCCTGGACGCGAGAGGCTCTGGCCGAGGTTGTCAGAGCCGGACCGATGAGCCCGCTGACGATGTGACCGCACCCTCGGCACGGCAGCAACCGGCGCGGGCGCTGAAGAGCTGCCCCATTTGTTGCAACAGGATCGCAGTGCTTCGGCGCCCGCGCTCCCTTTCTTTCGCAAACCCTCGGGGCTGACGCCCGCGAGGATAGCGGTGCACGCCAATTCCCCTCCCCGTCATGGCGGAGCCATGCTTCGCATGGCACGGGAGAGGGTCGTGAGCACATCAGGCGGGCGAGCGGGTGGGGGGTTACGACGCCGGAAGTATTTCTACGCCCTCACCCGGAAGCTCATTTGCATTCGCTTCCGACCTCTCCCCCGGGAGAGGTGAAGAAATGGAGACGCCGCACCCACGCACCCGTCATCCCGGCCAAGCGACCCTCGGACTTGATCCGAGGGGAACCGTAGAGCCGGGACCCAGCATGAGGAGCGCCGCAGGCACATTGGAACTTGAAACAAAGAAAAGCGGTGTCTGCGACGACACTCTTGCTGGATCCCGGATCGCGCTCGTGCTCCGCACTCATGCGTCCGGGATGACGGGTAAGGGAGGCGCGGGTGTATGACCCTGCGAGGCTTGCTCAACGCGCACCCTCTCCCCGCTGGGGGGGCAGAGGTGACGATGCGGCGTGTTTCGTCGCTGCGACGCGGCGCGGCCCTAGATCTCACGGGAGGCGCAGGCGAGCACGCCACCGGTCAGGGGCGTCGCGACGCCCGTCGTCTCCGGAAAGGTGATCGGCAGACCCAAGCTCGAGCGCACGGCCATGTAGGCCCAGGCCTCGGCCTCGATCACGTCGCCGTTGAGACCGATCGCCTCCACCGGCACGAGGGCGTTGGAAACATGGCCTGCGAGCATGCTCATCAGGGTCTTGTTGCGGCGACCACCCCCGCACACGATCCAGGTGCGTGGCTCGCGCGGCATGTGCTCGCGCGCCTTGCCGATGGACGCCGCCGTGAAGGCAGTGAGCGTCGCCGCCCCGTCCTCGGTCGACAGCGCCTCGACCGGCGCCGAGGAGAACGCGTCGCGGTCGAGCGATTTGGGCGGGGGAGCGCCGAAATAGCCGTTGGTCAGCAGCGCCGTCAGCGCGTCGGCGTCGACGCGGCCGCGCGCGGCGAGCGCGCCGTCGGCATCGTGGGCAGCACCTGTGCGCTTCAGCATCCAATCATCGATCAGCGCGTTGCCGGGGCCCGTGTCGAAGGCCAGCAACCGACCGTCCGCGCCGATCCAGGTGACGTTGGCGACGCCGCCGATGTTGAGAAAAGCCACCGGCAGCTCGTCGAGGTGGGCGGCGACCGCGCGGTGGTAGACCGGCACCAGCGGCGCGCCCTGGCCGCCGGCGGCGACGTCGGCGGCGCGCATATCGAAAACAACGTCGATGCCGGTGCGCGCCGCCAGCAGCGTCCCGTCGCCGAGTTGCACCGTCATGCCATGCGCCGGATCGTGCAGCACCGTCTGGCCGTGATAGCCGATGAGATCGACGCTCGCGCGCTCGACGCCGTTTGCCTGCAGAAAGTGCGTGACGGCCTCGACGTTGAGCTCGGTCAGCGCCTGCTCGAGCGCGCGCAGCTCAGCCGGCCGGTCGGCGCGGTCTTTGAGGCTGCGTGCCTCTTTGAGGCCGGCGCGCAGCGCGACCTTGATCTCGGCGGGGTATGGCGTGCTCGCAGCCGGCCCATGCCGCAGCGCGCGGTCCCCGTCCGTGTCCAGCAACGCCACGTCGATGCCGTCCATGGAGGTGCCGCTCATCAGGCCGAGTGCGCGCTTGAGCTTGCTCATGGAGCCCTTCCTGTGCATGTTCCCGGCCACCGCCCCCAGCATTGGCCGGCGGAGCCATCAGCGACGCAACGTCAATACCCGGGTCATGGCCAATCTCAAATCAGACTTCTTAAAGATCCTCACCGAGCGCGGGTTTGTGCACCAATGCTCCGACGCGGCGGGGCTCGATGCGCTCAGCTCCAAGGGCAGCGTCGTGGCCTATGTCGGCTACGATTGCACCGCGCCCTCGCTGCACGTCGGCAGCCTCATCTCCATCATGATGCTGCATTGGCTGCAAAAGTGCGGCGGCAAACCGATCGTGCTGATGGGCGGCGGCACCACGCGCGTGGGCGACCCCTCGGGCAAGGACGAAACACGCCAGATCCGCTCCGTCGAGGAGATCGATGCCAACAAGGAGGGGATGAAGCAAGCCTTCGCCAAGTTCCTCCATTTCGGCGCGGGCAAGACCGACGCCACCATGGTCGACAATGCCGAGTGGCTGGCGCCGCTCAACTACATCGACTTCCTGCGCGACGTCGGGCGCCACTTCTCGGTCAATCGCATGCTGACGATGGATTCGGCCAAGCTCGGCTCGACCGCGAGCAGGAGCTGTCCTTCATCGAGTTCAACTACATGCTGCTGCAGGCCTACGACTACGTGGAGCTGGCGCGGCGCTATGGCTGCAACCTGCAGATGGGTGGCTCCGACCAATGGGGCAACATCGTCACCGGCATCGATCTCGGGCGGCGCATGGGCACGGACCAACTGTACGCACTGACCTGCCCGCTGCTGACGACGGCGTCCGGCGCCAAGATGGGCAAGACGGCCTCGGGCGCGGTGTGGCTCAACGAGGCGCAGCTGTCGGCCTACGACTACTGGCAGTACTGGCGCAACACCGAGGACGCCGACGTCGCGCGCTTCCTCAAGCTGTTCACGATGCTTCCGCTCGACGAGATCGCCAAGCTCGCAGCCCTACAAGGCGCGGAGATCAACGAGGCCAAGAAGGTGCTGGCGACCGAGGCGACGGCGGTGCTGCACGGCCGCGACAAGGCGCAAGCGGCCGCCGAGACCGCGCGCACGACCTTCGAGCAGGGCGCGTTGGCGCAGGACCTGCCGACGGTCGAGATCAGTCACGGCGGATCTTGCGAAGGGCATCGGCGTGTTGACGGCCTTCGTGCAGGCCGGGCTCGTAAATCCCGAACGGCGAGGCACGGCGTCAGATCAAGGGCGGTGGCCTGAAGGTCAACGACGTCAGCCGTCACCGACGAGAAGGCGCAGCTGACATCCGCGCGACTCGTCGACAGGAGGCGTCATCAAGCTGTCGCTCGGCAAGAAGAAGCACGTGCTTCTGAAGCCCGTGTGAGCGCGCGGCCTCGGGGGTCCGCGGGGGCTATCGCTTCTTCACAGGGCTCTCGATCGTCTGCGAGTTCCATCCGTCGATCGTATCGGAGGGTCCGTCCGGAGCCGACGGGCGCACGGCTTCCTCGGAGGCCGGAGTCGGCTGCTCGTCGCGGCGCTGCACCTTCGGATTGGGATTGGTCATCTGGAAGATTTCGCGGAAGATGCCGGGCGCCAGCATGGCGAGCGGATTGACGATCACCTGCGGCCGATCCATGGGGCCTTGTATGGCGAACGTCATGCCCGACACGCCCTCGCATTTGGGACCCGTGATAATCACCCCAACCAACGGGATCTCGCACAAGGCGGCATTGAGGCCCTGCAGGGGAATGTAGGTGCCGCCCAGGTTGACGCGGTGCATCTTGAAATCGATCTTGCCGCGGATCGAGGCGCCCAGAACCGGCCCGCGAAGATAGGATTCCTCCATCACAAACTGCCCGTAGCCGACCGAGAACGGCACGCGCATGCGGTCGAACTCGAACACCTGGCGCACCATGCGCCGCCCCCGCTCGCGCGATCCCGATGTGCCCGGCTGGCCGGAGTCGGCGCCGCTGAACACTTCCGAGACGACGGGGTCACCCAGGATGCGGAAGTCCTGCACCCAAAGGACGCCGGTCTTCTCCGCCGCGCCCTTGCCGTCCATGTTGACCTCGAGGCGCACGCGGCCGCCTTGAATGTTGGGATAGAAGTCGATCAGCTTGAACGCCTGACCGGCGTCGGTCGAGTCCGCCAGGAGCTTGCGCGGCTCGCCCTTCTCCTCCCGCAAAACCACCGCGAGCGGCTTGCCGCCGTCGAGCGTGCCGCGCACGTCGAGTGCCGTGAGCTTCTCGCCGCGCTTGGCGAGCTTGAGCTTCACACCGCGCAGCGACACCTCAGAAAAGCCGATGATGGTGCCGATCTCGGCTTCGAGATCGATGCCGTCGCGGGGCTTTTCCGGTTTGGGACGCTTGCCGGCGAGCTGGCCGAGCGAAAACAGCGAACGGAAGAAGTCGCGCCCGTCGAAAGTGGTCCCACGCGCCTTCACCTTCCAAACGTTATCCTTGCCGAGCGTGCCCTGCACCTCCATGCGCGTGATGACGTTGAGCGAGAAGTCGGGGAAGTAGAACTCGCGCAGCCGATTGTCGGCACCGATCGCGGCCCACCCTTCGATGGCCACGTCGTCGCCGACAACCTTGAAGTTCTGCAGCTCCATCCTGTCGTCGCGGCCGCGCACGATGTCGCATTGCAGGGTGGCGGACCGCCCCGGCGGCTTACGCCAGGATACGTTCTCCAAAACGAGATCGGCGCTCGAAAGGTCGGCGCGCAGGCGGATATCCGGCGCCTCACGCGGCCCACGCGTGATCGTGAGCTCCACCGGCACCTCGCCCTGCACGATGTGATTGACGTCGAGACCGAGCTGCGTGCGGTCGTTGTTGTCGAGCGACGCCGTGATGCGCATCGGCGGCTGCTTGTCGATGGGGGCGTCGAAGATGCGCTGCCAGCTGAGCTTCGCCAGCACGCCGTTGATCAGCATCTCGCCGCTCGCGTCGGCTGCCTTCTCGGTGATGTCGAGGTCGATGCTCGCGCCTTGCACGTTGTAGGGCCCGATCAGCCCCTTCGCGCGCCCGTCGCTGAGCTTGGCCTTGCCCTCCACCTTGACCGAGCTTGCCGGAAGGTCCGCCAGCAACGGCAGCGTGACCTTGAATTGGCCCGCGAACTTTCCGTCGATACCTTCGGACGGGATCCCCGCTTCCTGCATGACGGTGAGCGGCGAGCGCTTCAGCACCTCGAGCACCATCCCCAATGGCGACTGCGAGGCGAAACTGATTTGGCCGATCGGAACGTCGCCCATGATGTCGGTCGCCGTGAACACGCCGCCGGTCAACGGCAGCATCTGGTCGGGAGCCAATGCGATCGCCGCTTCGGGAATTGTGATCTCCAGCCGATCGTTCTCGACACGCGTCACCGCCCTGGGCGCCACCACCAGGGGCATGTTGTCGATGATTTCCATTTCCAGGTTCGCCGCGTCCAGGGTGAGCGAGAGGCGGTGCGGATTGGCCTGGGCGTCCGGACCTTGGTTGCCGTCGGCGCCGCTGGCGAAGCTGAACGTGCCGCCCAGAACGTCGCCGCGCGACATGTTCTCTCCCACCCACGTTCGCGCGCCGGGCGCGACCGCCTTGGGCCAGAGCGCCTTCAGCGTTGCCAACGGCATCGGGCTCAAGGTTCCCTCAAGCCGCGTGCTGGCAGGATCGACGCCCGCCACCAGGTCACCCTTCAATGCGATCTCGGCGCCGCCGGCCTTGAGATTGAAGTCGGCCAGCTGGATTTCACCGCGCTGCGGGATGATGCGTCCGCTGGCGTTCCAGGATTCGAGCGACACGGGCGGACTGCCGAACTCGTTTGCCGCAAACACACCCTCAGTGGCATTGAGACGGTAGACCCAGGCCGAGGCATCACCCTGCGCGTGCTCGTTCTCCAGCGTGCCCGCCATGGTGATGCGGCTGCCGCGCCAACGCAGCGTCGAGGATGCAAGCGAGACCCGCTGGGCGGAGCCGTCGTAGGAGAGATTTAAGGACCCCGCTTCGATTTCCATCGGCGCCTCGGGCAGGGCCGGAAGCCGCAGGCTTCCATGCCCGATGTTGAGACCGAGTGTCGCCGCCTGGATGTCGCCGTCGGTCGACAACTGCAGCGTCGCCTCGCCTCCGATCGGCATGTCGAAGGCCTGCAACAGGCTCAACTGCGGCACTGCCGGCGCGAGGCTGCGCGGCACGAGATCCTTGACGGTGGTCTTGAGACGAAGCGTGCGCTCGCTTTCGAGCTCGTCCGTCTCGAACGTGAGCTGCCAGGGGCGTGCTCCCGCGGCGATCGTCGCCCTGCCGGAGATGATGCTGCGGGCGCGCCCGTGCATGAGCGTGACGGCCAGGACCGGCACGCGCCACTCGGTCGACTTGCCGGCATACTCGAGCACGACGGTAGCGTTGCGCAGGCCGAATTCCTTCAGATAGGAGCTCGCATCCAGTCGCTTGCGAGCGCGCGCCGACATATCGGCCACGGCGCGGGCCAGATCGATGCGCTTCAGGGGCCCTGCGGAAGGTGCGGCCGCGGGGGCCTTCTGTGCCGTCGGCGGGAAGACCCGCTGCGGCACCGGAACCTCCAGCGGCTTATCCTCCAGCGTGCCCTCTACGGGCTTGGAGAAGCTCATCGAGAGGCCGCCGCCGTCGGAATAGAACAGGAAGAGCCGCGGCTCGATCAGCTCGACGCGCGCCGGCACCACGCGCCCCAACCACAGGGCGGCGGTCGACAGCTCCACAGCCGCCTGCGGCGCCGACGCGACCACGTCGCCGTCGGGCTCGCGCAGCTGCAAGTTGCGCAGCCGGAACTCCAGCCCACCCCTGCCCGAAAGGCTCACCACGACGTCGTCGATGCTCACGGTCGTGCCGTCGAGCTCGGCGTCGATGCCCTGCTCAATGGGCGCCACCAGAAACTTGAGGGAGATCGGCCCGTGCCGCAGCCGCACGTAGCCCATGCCGCCGATGAGCACCATCAGCATGGCCACGGGAGCGAGCCAGAAAACGGAGCGCCCCACCCAATGGAGCGCGCGGTCGCCGATGGCCGTCACGAACGCCAGCCGCGACCCGAAAGGCGCGCCCTGTTCTGCGCCGTTCGCGTGTTCCGGCCCAGGCCTGCCAAGCGGTCTTCCTGTCGTGTGCAACAAAAGCCCCTAGAGCTCAGAGACCCAGTTTGGGACGCAGTACGACTCGACGAGAGACTTCCCCAATACCCCCCTCGCCGTCGCGCCGGGACATCAATATCTTCGCCGGGCCTTCTAGGTCCCGTGCGTAAACTTTGCCCGGTGCTCAACGCCGCGCGAATCCCCGTCGAGCTTCGTTGGGGCGGCTGCCTTGCGCAGCCTCTTGCAGGCCGTTAAGCCTCCCCCTCATCGACCCGTGTGGACCCGTGCGAGGCGTCCACGTGCACGGGGAAAAGCGACAAAAGAAAGGCATCTGATCCATGCTTGAGGACGGCAAGAAAGCTCCTGATTTTGCGCTCCCCGACGCCGACGGAAACACAGTTAAGCTCGGCGGACTCAAGGGCCGTCCGGTGGTCGTTTATTTCTATCCCAAGGACGATACCTCGGGGTGCACTGCGGAGGCCAAAGGCTTCACCTGCCTCGCCGACGCGTTCAAAAGGGCCGGCGCCGAGGTGCTCGGCATCTCTCCCGACAACCCGGCAAGCCATCGCAAGTTCCAAGACAAATACGATCTGGGCGTGCGCCTCCTCGCCGACGAGGAGCGCAAGGCGGCGGAGGCTTACGGCGTCTGGGTGGAGAAATCGATGTATGGGCGCAAGTACATGGGGATCGAGCGGTCCACCTTTCTCGTCGACAGCGCCGGCAAGATCGCCAGGATCTGGAGAAAAGTGAAAGTCCCGGGTCACGCGGAGGAAGTGCTCGAGGCTGTCCGCGCGCTGACGAGCTAAGGGTGCCCAAGTAATGGACAATTTGCCCCGTCGCGGCCAGTGACCCCCAGGTTGAAACGTGCTAGTTGGGACTGGACAAGGGGGAGCATCTGGCCACGAAAGTGGACAGCGTGGCCGCGTCACCCAAAAAAAGCCGGGATCGTTGCGTCTGTCGCGTAAGAGCGGAGGTGGAAGCTTATGCTGCCGAACTTGAAGAGATCGGAATCGGAACCGCAGAAAGTGAGCCCCAGCTTGTCGTCGACATCACCTACCAGCCCCGGCAGCCGGCCCTTGGGCCTCGGCCGTGGCGCAGAGCGTAACACCCCGTCCGTCATCGGGCCCGACCTCATCATCCACGGGAACCTGACGTCGAAGGGCGAGGTGCAGGTCGATGGCGAGGTGCAGGGCGACATCCACGGCACCTACGTGGTGATCGGGGAGAAGGCGCGCATCACCGGAGGCATTGTCGCCGAGGAGATCGTCGTGCGCGGCCATGTGATGGGATCGGTGCGCGGCAAGCGCGTCATGCTGCAGTCGTCGAGCCACGTCGAGGGCGATATCTACCATCAGGCGCTGGCCATCGAGCAGGGCGCCTTCTTCGAAGGCAAGTCGCGCCGCTCGGAGGATCCCACCGCCGGCGTGCCCAAGCCCGACATTCCTGCACTCAACGGCACGGGCTTCGGACTCGGCTAAGAGTCCGGCCCTCGCCCCTCAATCCGGACGCCAGGCGCCAATCGCAACGCGGTTGCCTTCGAGCGTGGCAAACGTGCGCTCGCGGCAGGTGAGCACCAGAACCTGGTGGCTTTCGGCTCCCAGCTTCAGCGCATCAAACATGCGCTCGATGCGCCGGTCGTCGGCATAGACGAGCGCGTCATCGAGGATCAGCGGTGCCGCCGCGCCGGTTTCGGCCAAGAGCCGTCCGAAGCCGAGGCGCACCAGCACCGCGAGCTGCTCCTGCGTCCCCTGGCTCAGGCGCTCGAGATCCTCCACCCCGCCGGCCCGCTCCAGCGCATTGAGCGCAAAGCCGTCGCCGAGGTGGGCGCGCGCATCGGGAAAGACAAGATCGAGATAGGGGCCCAGCCGATCCATGACCGGCTTGGCAAAGCGATCGCGCGTTGTTTGCGCCGCCTTTGTCAGCTCTCGCAATAGCAGCTGCAGAGCGGCGGTTTCCTGCTCCAGGTCCGCGACGCGCGCTTCGGCCAGAGCACACGATTCTTTGAGCTCCGCCACATGCGACTCGACGTCCTCGTCGCGGTCTGCCGTCAGCTCGCCTTCGATTCCAGCCTCGACGCGGCGCAGGTCGACGAGCTCGCGTTCTGCCTTCGCACGTGTCGCCTCGGCTGTCTCTGCCGCACTTTTGAGTTCGGCGAAGCGCGCGTCGTCGGGAGCCGTCTCTCGCCACGCTTGATGGTCGCGCACGGCCTTGTTGAGTGCGCTCTCGGCTTCGGCAAGCAGAGCGACAGCGCTGTCGTGGCGCGTCGTGCGTGCGACTTCGTCACCGAGACTCGACGTCAGGCTCTCGATCTGCGCACGCCGCGCGTCGCTGCGGGCCGCCACCTGCATCAGCGCCTCGCGCGCGGCCGCATGCGCGGCCGTTGCCTCGCGGAGCTTTGCTTCGGCGGCGGCCAGCTCATCGATGAGATCACGGGCAGCCGCCTCGACCTTCTCTTGGGTCCGCGCGCCTGCATCGAAACCCTGCAATTGCGCGGCAAGCTCGGCATGCGCCTGCTCCAGCCGCTCCAATCCCTTTGGTGCCTGGGTTTCCAGACGCGTTCCGATCTCGGCAAGTCTCCCCTGAACATCACGGCGCTCGGCCAGACGCTGCTCTGCCTCATCGAGCGATGCCGCGCCGATGCGCCCCAGCAGCTCCTTCGCCTGCGCCCGGTGGGCGGCGAGGTCGGCCTCGTCCTCGGCCATGCTTTCGGAGCGGCCCGGCGCCACCGTCACGACGCCGATGCCTTCGATTTCGAGCGCAACGGGCTGCGTGGGGGCAAGCGTCTCGCCGTCTGCGAGCGCGCGACCATCGACCTTGATCTTGCCCTTTCCGCCGCGTGCATACGCGATCGCGATCGTGGGGGCCGCCGCCGAGAGCCGCGCCTCGATGGTGGCGATGCGTCCCGCAGCGGCGCGGACGCCCACGACAAGCTTCTCTTGCGCGCCGTTGCCGGCAAGCGCTTGGGCGAGCTGCTCGCGCTCGGCGGTATCCGCGCGCGCAGTCGCTAGGCGCTGCGACAGCTCCTGCAAGCGCGCGGCCGCCTCGATCGCCTTGCGCTCGCGCTCGGCCTTGGCAAGCGCGACCTTGAGATCCTCGTGCCGCTGCCGGCAGCTGCGCTCATGCGCCTCGCCTTCGCTGGCCTTTCCGGTCAGCTCCGTGATCTTCGGCGCCTCTTCACCCGACAGCGCCTCGAGCTTGGCGAGGTCGGCAAGCTTGCCCTCCAGATCGGCGAGCGCGCTTTTGCGCGCCTCGAACGTCTCCTGGTGCGCCCGCATCGTCTCCTCGGCGCGGCGCAGCTGGGCGCGCGCCGTTCCTGCCTCCTCCAGAGCGCGCTTGCCGGCAGTCGCAGCTTCGGCCTGACCCGCGGCTGCCGCGGGGTCGGCAAGTTGGGCGATACGCTCGCGCACCTGTTGCAAACGATCGAGACGATCTTGCGCGCGCTGCAATCGCACCTCTGCGCCGTTCAGCTCGGCGCGCAAGCTCTCCCGCTGCGTGAGCGCATCTTTGTAGCGGCCCGTCGGGCGCTCGGCCTTCTTGGTGACAAACTCGGCCAGCTCCGCCTCGACGCATGCCACTACGGCGCGGGCGACGCCGCCGTCGGCAACCGTCTCGACCTCGCCTTCGATGGTGGCAAGCAGCGCGCCGCGCGCCTTGTCCGCCGGAACGACGGGGGCATGCGAGGTGCCTTGATCCACCCACAGCAGCCCCAGCCGTTCCGCCTCACTTGCCCCCTTCAACAGCTTGGCCAGCTCGGTCTCGGCGTCGCCGCCACGCGCGATCACGCCGCTGGACAGCTCCTTGAGCTCGGCGGACGGCGAGGAGAGGAACCGCTTGCGCAGGCGCCACGTCTTGCCGTCGATCTCCAGATCCAGCTCGATCAGTGGCGCGCCACCGCCGTACGGGCGCAACTCCTCAAGGTCCTTGTGCTTTGAGTTGTATTTGAACGCGAGCGCGCGGCGCAGGGCCTTGAGGATCGTCGACTTGCCGAGCTCGTTCGGGCCTGCAAGCACGTCGAGGCCGCCGCTCAGGCCTTCAAGCGCGATCGGCTCGCGGAAGCGGCCGACCTCGTGCAAGCGGATCGCCTTGATCTTCACGAGGCGCCTCCCGCATCGATGCGGCGCGCGAGCGCGAACAGCTTGCGCAGCGCGCGCTCGGCGACCTCCGCTTGCGCACCGCCGCCTTCGGCCTCGGTCTTCAGACGCTGCGCAACGGTGCCCAGCACGCCTGAGCCGAGCGCGTCGAGATCGGCCTCAGTGGTTTGCGTGTGCAGGCCGGCGAGGTCGGCCTCCAGATGAAAGACTTGACTGGCGAGCTGGGACAGGCGCGCCTCGATGGCGGCGCGCTCGCCCAGCGTTGCGAGCCCGTCGAGCTGCAGGTCGATCAACCAGCGCGAGGCCGCACTGCCGAGCGCGGCAACCTCGGCCTCGATGGCCCCGAGCCCATCTGCGTTCTTCTGCCGCTTTGCCCAAGTGAAGTGCCGCGTTTCCACGCGCGCCACCTTCGGCACGGCACCCGGCCCCTCGATGGCGACCGCCAGCGCATGCCCGGGCGCATTGTCGCGAAAGCCATCGGGCTCGGGCGTGCCCGAGTACCAGGCGCGCTCCGAGATGGAGGTGGTTCCGTGCCAATCGCCCAGCGCGAGATAGTCGAGCTTTGCCGCCTTCGGGCGCGCCGGATCGATCGGCACGTTGGCCTCGCCGTTGCTGCCGAAGCCCTGCACCGAGCCGTGCGCGAGGCCGATGCGCAGCGTGCCGGGAGGCGTTGCGGCCGCATCCATCCATTGCGTCGGATCGCGGCTCGTGCTCTTGGCGAAGAGCGGCGCCGGCAGCAGAACGACACCGGGGCTCAACTCGGCAGGGCGCGCCTGGGTGTGCACGACGACGTTCGCCGGCAGACCCGCGGCGACGATCGCCTCCCACACGCCGCCGGCGCGCGCGGGGTCGTGGTTGCCGGGAAGGAGATGCCAGGTGAGCTTGGGATGCGCCTTAAGGCGCGCGAGCAGCGTTCCGATAACGGCGTCGGATACGGTCTCGGAGTCGAATACGTCCCCGGCCACCAGCACCGTCGTCGCTCTGGCCGTGTGCGCGGCTTCGGCCACCCGGTCGACCGCGCGCAGGCGCTCTTCACGCAGCACTGCCGCCTTCTCGGCCGGGAACGCGCCGAAACGCTTGCCGATCTGCCAGTCGGCCGTATGAACGAACGCGAATCGCATGAATGAGCGAGAATGTTCCCTTTTTGTTCAGAGCGCAAGGGGCAGGGGCGCGTCTCGCCTCCTGCCCCTGCACACCCGACGTATGGCAGGCATCAAATCGCTGCCTGCCAGCTTGTGGAAAAGCGCCTGGATGTCAGGCGTCCTCCTCCTCCAGCTCTTCCTCCTCGTCGTCGACAAGGCCTTTCAGCGTCTCGACGATCTGAGCCTCGCCGTCCTCCTTCGATTCCACCAGCCATTCGGTGAGAACGGTCTCACCCTGCTTGAAAATCACTTTGAACGGGAGTTCATCGCCTGAGACCGGAACGACATCACCAGTGACGAATGCCATAAGAGCCTCCATGCGTCTCACACCGCGCGGCGACGGCCGTGCGGGGGCCGATGCACCCTATTCAGGATTCGCGACATTGCGAGCGTTCAGTTGCGGCAGCACTCCTGTGGAAAACTCTTCTCGGAAAATCAACCGGCACAACGGACTGAAAGGGCGGCGGCGTGGCGACGGACGTTGAGACGGTGGTGGTGGGCGCCGGTGTGGTCGGCCTGGCGATCGCGCGCGCCCTGGCGCTCAAGGGCCAGGAGGTGCTGGTGCTGGAACGGCACGACCGCATCGGCTCGGAGACGAGCTCACGCAACTCCGAGGTGATCCACGCCGGCCTCTACTATCCGCCGGGCTCCCTGCGCGCCAAGCTGTGCGTCGCCGGCAAGCAGCAGCTCTATCGGTTTTGCGCCGACAACGGCGTCGCGCACACGCGCTGCGGCAAGCTGCTCGTCGCCACGCAGGAGGCCGAGATCGCCAAGCTCGAAGCGATCGCCAGAACGGCCGCCGCCAACGGCGTCGACGATTTGTGCCGCATGACGGGGGAGGAGGCCCGCACGCTCGAGCCAGAGGTCGCCTGCGTCGCCGCCTACCTTTCGCCGTCGACCGGCGTCGTCGACAGCCACGGCCTCATGCTGGCGCTCGAAGGACACCTCACCTCGCGCGGCGGCCAGGTGGTGCTCAACACCAGCGCCTCATCGCTGGCCCAGCGCGCCGATGGCGGCTTCGAGATCGCCATCGACAGCGCCGGCGAGGCGAGCCTCCTGACCGCAAAGAACGTGGTGCTGGCCGCCGGCTTCGGCGCCACCGCGCTCGGGCGCACGCTGGCCTACAAGCCCGGCTACGTCGTGCCCGAGACGTTTCCCGCGAAAGGGCACTACTTCTCGCTCTCAGGCCGCGCGCCCTTCCACCACCTCGTCTATCCGATGCCGCAAGGCGCCTGGCTCGGCGTCCACCTGACGCTCGATGTGGCGGGGCGCGCCAAGTTCGGACCCGACATCGAGTGGAAGGACACCGTCAGCTACGACTTCGAGGACGCGGACGGCGCCCGGCGCGCCCGCTTCGAAGCCGAGATCCGCCGCTACTGGCCCGGCTTGCCCGACGGCGCCCTGCAGCCCGACTACGTGGGGGTCCGCCCCAAGATCTACCCCGAGGGGGCGCCGGTCGCGGATTTCGCCATCCACGGGGCCGCCGACCACGGGGTGGCACGGCTGGTGGCGCTTTACGGCATCGAGAGCCCCGGGCTCACCTCCTCGCTCGCCATCGGGGACCAGGTGGCGGCACTTCTGGCGTGAGTGATGCCGGCGCGCCGCGCTCCCCCTCACCGGCGCCTGCTATGCTGGCGAATCAAGGGGAGCGACAAACTCGCGCCCATTTGGCGGGGCATAGCGCCTCCAAACACGGCGCATGGGAGCGTTAGGAGGACGATACGGGAATGAGCAGGCACTTGCGGGGGCTTGGACTTTGTCTCGTGGCGGCGGTCGCCATCGCGGCCGCGAGCGTCGGTGCGCGGGCCGGCGAAAGCCTCGACGGCTACTGGATGGATTCCGACGGCGAGGTGCTTCTCAACATCGGCCGATGCGGCAACGCCCGCTGCGGCAAGGTCGCCTGGCTGAGGAAGCCGCGCGGCGCCGATGGCGGACCCTTGCGCGACTTCCGCAATCCCGATCCGCGTCTGCAATCGCGCTTCGTGTGCGGCATGACGGTGGTCTACGGCTTCAAGAAGCAACAGGACGGCACCTGGAGCGATGGCACCGTCTATGTGCCCGACCACGGCATGAGCTTCTCGGGCAAGGCTGAGGTGCTGGGCTCCAACCACGTGAAGGTCAGCGGCTATATGTTTCTGCCCATCTTCGGCTCGTCGGAAGTGTGGACGCGGGTCAATCGCCAGCCGCCCACATGCGAGGAGCAGGCCAAGATGATCGCGGAGAAGCGGTGGTCGGAGGACATCACCACGTGGCCCGTCCTGTCCGCTGCTCCGGCCTCGCAGCCGACACCGCCCATTGCCACGCGTTAAAACCGCGCGCTGAGGCACGCGCAGGAGCGTCGCCGAAAAAGCGCGCGCGTCGGAGAGCTGCATGAGCCCCCACCCTTTGCGCCTCCTCTTTGTGATCGCCGCCACGCTCGTGCTCGTCGGCCCGGCCGCCGCACTGGACCTGCCCAAGGAGAAAGGGCCGGCACGCACCGTGGCGATGTTCGACTTCTTCTGCTTGAGCCAGCTTCCCGACCTCGACGCCATCACCAAGGCGGCCGGCTTCGGCGAATTCGCCCAGATCACGGGCAAGGAGCTCGATCAATATCAACCACAGGTTCCAGCCGAGAAGCTCTACGCCTGGAGCTTCCACGATCATGGCGCCAAGCTCATCCTCACCGCCTCGCAATCAAAGCCGGATGAGGCCTTCAAAAAGGCCACCCCAGCCTTCGCCAAATCCACCAACATTGCCTGCTCGCTGCTGGTGCCCGCCGAGGCCCCGCAGGAGGCGCTGCTGGCAGCCCTGGTGGCGCGGCTAGGACGGCCGCCCGACGAAGACCTGGGACGAAGAGTCCATGCGGGTGCATGCCTGGAGCGCGCAGAACGCTAAGCTCTTGAGTCACGTTCATTTTTACGCACCCGCCAAGGGCGGGCCGCTCAGCGTGATCAGCGCCTCGGCCTTTGTGAAGCACTAGAAAAAAGCGTATCCTTGCAGCCACATGCCGCCGTGCGCTAACGGGAACGCGCGGACACGTCGCGGCGTTGTTCCGCGCGGAACAGCGTTATGCCGCAATCTGCGGGACATTGGCGCCACGCGGGAAAGTACGAGGCTCGATCCCGCACGCTCAAGACAATCTCATCGAGGCCCTACGAACATTTTTTGAGGTGACCTATGCGCATCAACGCAACAGCCCTGACCGCGGCCGCGTTCGCCGCTGCGATCCTATCGGCCGGCGCGGCGCGCGCCGAGGAAAGCCCGCTCGGCGTGTGGATCGACCACACCGGTCGCGGCGCCGTCGAGATCACCGACTGCAACGGCAAGCTCTGCGGCTACGTCGCTTGGGTCAAGGACGCCAAGGACGCCAAAGGCTGCGGTGAGCAGATCATCGGCGACGTGAAGCCCGTCGGCAGCGGCACCTGGGACAACGGCTGGATCTACGATCCCGATCGCGACGACAAGTTCGACGTCGAGATCAAACCCACCGGCCCCGACACCCTGCGTGTCACGGGCTACGCCGGCATCAAGTGGCTGAGCGAGACCATGACCTGGAAGCGCGCGCCCGCCGACCTGCAGAAGTGCTCCAAGACCGGCGCCACCGAGGCCAAGGCCGCTCCTGCTGCAAAGACCAAGGAAGCCGCTGAGGCCAAGCCCGAGACCAGCACCGAGATGAAGGCAGAGGCGAAGCCTGCAGCAGAGGCCGACGCCAACAAGGAGGCAAAGGCGGAGCCCAATGCCGACACGAAGGCACCGGAGTCCGATTTCGACAAGCAGGCCGCCGCGCCCGAGAACGACAAGTCCGACGAGCCGAAAGGCAAGTCTGCGGACAAGGGCAAGGCCGCGGCCAAAATCGCCGAGGCTTTGAACTTCCGCAAGTCCAAGGGCGGCAACTGCAAAATCGACGTACCCTACCTCGACGCGGTGGTGAGCTTCCCCTGCGACGACGACTGAGACGCAACGCGTTTAAAGAGGTACGGGCGCCAACCTCAGGCGCCACCCCAGAGGCCCATGGTCCAAGCCATGGGCCTTTGCTTTTCATCGTCGGTAAAGGCGAGGATGCTGGCAGGCAGATCGCGCCCACGCGCAATGCCGATCACCTCGACCGGATCGGCGACGCCGCGCACCGGCACCTGCATGATGGCCTCGGAGACGGGCTCCCAGCCGGCTTGGCGCGCCACCTCGCGCGAGATCACCACCTGGAAGCCCTTCTCTTTCGACAGCGACTCGAGCCGGCTCGCCACGTTGACCGCGTTGCCGATCACCGTGAAGTCGACGGCCTCCCCGTAACCGATGCGCCCCAGCAGCAGAGGCCCGGCATCGACGCCGATGCCGACCTCGAGCGGGCGGCCGATCTCGGCTTCGAGCTTGGCGTTGACATGGTCGAGCGCGAGATCGATGGCGCGCACGGTGCGCAGCGCCTGACGGCATGCGATCTCGACGCCGGCTGTCTGACCGAACACGGCGAGGAGCCCGTCGCCCAGGAATTTGTCGATCCAGCCGCCGTGCTCGGAGATGGCCGAGCCGACCACGCCGAAGAACTCGTTCAAGACGAACACGACGTCGAACGGCAGTCGCTTTTCGGAAAAGCTCGTGAAGTCCCGCAAGTCGACGAACATGACGGCAAGCGACTTCTCCACGCCGCCGGAATCCCTCTCCTCCAGCTCCGCTGCCTCGGGGCCCGTGCTCGACGCCTTTAACAGCCGCGTCACCACCATGCTCTCGGAGGGGCGGATCTGGCAGGCGAGCCGCACGTTCGGCGGGGCGCCGATCGATCCCAGCGTCACGCTCTCGGGAAACGTCGGTGCCGGCAGCGTGGCGGCGCCCCGGTCGATGCGCACGCGGCAGGTTGAGCACCGCGCGCGCCCGCCGCAGACGGACGCGTGCGGCACCTTGGCGGCGCGGCTGATCTCCAGAAGCGTCGGCCCTTGCGGGACCTTGATGGTGGGACCGCCCGAATAGGCGATCGTCACCTTGGGGCCCACCAGACGCGCCAGATAGCTCCAGACAATGCACGCCAGCGCCACGGCGAGGATACCTGCAAACTCGATGCGGGCGAGCGTGCGCAGCCACACCAATTTGGCGCCGTCCGCATCCGAAGGCCAATGCGTTACGTCCTTGAGGCTCTCGAACACGCGCGGCACCTCGATCGCCGAGGCGACGCCGCGGCCGGCCACGATGAAGCCGGCGAGGGCCGCGATCGGCACCACGATGGCGATCGCCAGAAGCAACGGCATGGCGCGGCGGTAGGGCGCGTAAAGACGCAGCCAGAAGTGAATTCCCAGGCAGCCGTGGACCCAGACGATGACCAGCAGCAGGCTTTGCGTGATAGCGCTTGCCGGCCACAGCCGCGCCAGCTCGTAGACGTAGATATCGTTCACACCAAAGAATGAATAAGCGACGCGCGTGTTGACGATGTGGGGAAGCAGCAGGAATGGAATGGAAAGGCCCAGCGCAACCTGGATGAACTCCCAGCGCGGCAGCTGCAGCGTGGCGCGGCCGGCGAGCTTGTAGAGCGCGAGCCCCATGTGCGTGACGAGCGCGGCGAGGAGGACCACGGTCCCCGGCCAGGAGCGCGTCACCGCCCAGCGCCACTGCTGCACGTCCTGCATCCAATCCACGCTGAAGAGGCCCAGCGCGTGGTTGAGGAAGTGCGTAAGCACAAACGCGAACAGGATCAGTCCCGAGACGAGCCGCAATCGCTGGAGGCTGTCGCCGCGCCACAAGATGTGCATCAAAGCCGGCCCCGGTCACTGTTGTCGCGCGGCGGAGAATATACAGGTCGCAGGCGCGCCCGAAATGGCATTGCGGACCGGCCGTGAACTTAAGGCGTAACGCCCGCGTTGATCCGTAAACGTCGGATTCGCCAGTTGTTCCTTAGCGGGGATAGCGGTTCGATTTGGTGAACAACTCTCACTGCTTCGGGCCTGGGCACGGCGAATCACGCAACGAATCGGCCATTGCCTCCCGCAATGCAAGTTCGGAAAAATCTTATGGCTCATCTCCGCAACGCCATTCTGGCGGCCGTCCTCGTGTCGGTACCCCTGTCGCGTCGGCCGAAGGCCCCGCCGTCTCCGATCCCAACGGCAAGCTCAGCCTCGAGGGCGGCCAGTATGACGGGGACCAGGCCGCGCTTGGCGCTCGGCAGCTACACGGTGCCCCTGGGCCATTCGTTCGCTTGCAGGCGGACGGGGCGCTCGGGCGCATCGACGAGGACACCATGGGCGGCGGCGGCCTGCACCTCTTTACGCGCGATCCGTCGAGCTACTTGCTCGGGCTCTACGGCAGCTACCACACCTGGAACGAGATCGACATCTGGCGAGTCGCCACCGAGATCCAGCTCTACCTCGGCCGCTTCTCGCTGGACGGTCTCGGCGGCTACGAGAGCGTCGCGATTCCCAACACGATCGGCGGCGTCAGAGTGCTCGACCCGGACGACGACCACGTCTTCGGGCAGCTCGATCTCGCCTACTATCCGATCGACGACCTCAAGCTGTATGGCGGCTATCGCTACGTCAACGAGACGAGCCTGGCGAGCAGCTGGCATCGAGTACCTCATGCGCGCCTTCGGCTCGCCGGTCTCGCTGTTCGCCAAGGCGGATTTCGGCGAGGACGCCTACAACCGCATCACCGGCGGGCTCAAGCTCTACCTCGGGCCCAACGCGGACAAGTCGCTGATGGCACGCCACCGCACCGAGGACCCGGAGAACTACACACCGATGTTCCCGGCCCTTTCCGAGGTCGGCCTGCTCCAGTGCACCGTCAACGGCGCCCTCGTCGTGACGAGCCCCGCCAACGGCCAATGCGTCTGTCCGGCCGGCACATTCCAGGCCGGCTTTGCGCCGACACCGTTCAATGGCGGCTTTGTCTGTTTCTCGACCAACTAGCGCCGATCACCGCTCGCCAAACGCTTTTCCAGAAAGGCGGAGTAGCGCGACATGCCGAAGCAGAAAATCCAGAAGATGAAGCCGGCAAAGACGTAGCCTGTGGCAGCCGTCTGCGGCGAGAACCACTTGGCGTCCGACGAGACCGACTGCTGCACGATGCCGAGCAGGTCGAACAGCCCGATGATGAGCACCAGGCTCGTGTCCTTGAATAGCGCGATGAACGAGTTGACGATGCCGGGAATGACGAGCTTGAGCGCCTGCGGCAGCACCACCAGACCCATCTTCTGCGGGTAGGAGAGCCCCAGCGCGTCGGCGGCTTCGTATTGCCCGCGCGGGATCGCCTGCAGGCCGCCGCGGATCACCTCGGCCAGATAGGCCGCCGAAAACAGCGCCACGCCGATCAGCGCGCGCAAGAGCTTATCGAAGGTCACCTCGGGCGGCAGGAACAGCGGCAGCATCACCGAGGCCATGAACAAGACCGTGACGAGGGGCACGCCGCGCACGAACTCGATGAATCCAATCGACACCCAGCGCACGATGGGAAGCTCGGAGCGGCGCCCCAGCGCCAGGAGGATGCCGATCGGGAACGACGCGGCGATGCCGACCGAGGCGACGACCAGCGTCAGGAACAGCCCGCCCCACAGCTGCGTCGGTACGTGCGGCAACCAGAAGATGCCGCCCGTCACCAGCACGTATCCCACGATGGGGAATACGGCGAGCAGATAGATCGACAGCCACAGCTTGCCGGGCACGCGCGGGATCATCAGCGGCACGAGACCGGCGAGCGCCAGGATGTAGGTCAGATTGATGCGCCAGCGCTCCATGTCCGGGTAGCGTCCGTACATGAACAGCCCGAATTTGTGCGCGATGAACGGCCAGCAGGCCCCGGCTCCCGGCTTGTTGCAGGCGGCGCCGTCGTCGCCGGTAGAATACCGCGCTGAATAGCGCCCAATCGAGGAAGCGGCTCACGACCAGCCAGATGATGGCAAGCGACAGCAGCGTTAGCGCGGTGTTGCCCCACGAGGAGAACAGATTGGCGCGGGACCAATCGCCGGCCCTGCTCCCCGTGCGCAGCGCATGTGTGCGAAGATCCATCGCCTAGCGCTCCACCAGCGCCATGCGCGCGTTGAACCAGTTCATGCCGAGCGCGGTCAGCAGGCTCAGTCCGAGATAGACGCCCATGGTGATCAGGATCACCTCGACGGCCTGGTTGGTCTGGTTGAGCACGGTGCCGGCGAACACCGACACGAGGTCGGGATAGCCTATGGCGACCGCGAGCGAGGAGTTCTTGGTGAGGTTCAGATACTGGTTGGTCAGTGGCGGGATAACGACGCGCATCGCCTGCGGAATGACGACGAGACGCTGCACCTGCCAGGGGCGCAGACCCAGCGCACGCGCGGCCTCTTTTTGCCCCCGCGGCACCGCCTCAATGCCGGAGCGGACGATTTCGGCGATGAAGGCTGCGGTGTAGAGCGTCAGCCCCAAGAGCAGAGCCAGCAGCTCGGGCAGCAGCACGAGGCCGCCTTCGAAATTGTAGCGGCCAAGCGTCGGCACCTGAAACGACAGCGGCAGTCCGAGCACGAGAAACATGATGAGCGGCGGGATTACGACGCAGGCGAGCGCATACCAAAAGACCGGTACCTGCATGCCCGTCTCCAGGCGCTTGCGCCGCGCCCATACGCAGATCGCCACCGCGCCACCAACCCCGGCAAGCACCGCCAGCAATACGATCCCTAGCCCCGGCTCCCACACCGGCGCCGGCAGATAGAGGCCGCGGTCACTCACCCCTATGCCCAGCGGCAGCCGAAAGTTCGCCTGCGGCGAAGGCAGCGAGATCAGCAGCGTGAAATACCAGGCCAAGAGCTGCAGCAGCAGCGGGACGTTGCGCACGGTCTCCACATAGACGGTGGCGAGCTTTGCTACGAGCCAGTTGGGCGATAAGCGCGCCAAGCCTATGGCGAAGCCGAGGATCGTCGCCAAAACGATGCCGAGGACAGCGACCAGAAGCGTGTTGGTGAGGCCGACCCAGAATACCTGGCCGTAGGTGGAGGTGCTCGCGTAGGGGATTAGCGTCTGCGAGATATCGAAGCCGGCGGGCTTATCGAGAAAGCCGAAACCGGTAGCGATGTTCTGCGCCTTGAGGTTCGCCGCCGTATTGAGCGCGATCTCGATGAAAAGCCCGGCGACGGCGACGAGCAGCGCGATCTGAAAGATCAGCCCGCGCGTCTTGGGATCATAAAGCCAGTCGCGGCTCAGAAACGAGCGTGCGGGCTTTGCTTTCGTGCTGGCCATCCCCCGGAGCTCCCTCAGCGGATGGGCGGGGCGTAGTGCAGCCCGCCTTGGGTCCACAGCCGGTTGTAGCCGCGCGCGATGTTGAGCCGCGAGCCCTTGCCGACGTTGCGCTCAAACGACTCCCCGTAGTTGCCGACGTTCTTGACGATCTCGTAGGCCCAATCGTTGGAAAGGCCGATCCCCTTGCCGAAGTCGCCCTCGACGCCCAGAAGGCGCCGGATCTCCGGATTGGCGGAATTCAGCATCTCTTCGACGTTGCCCTGCGCCACGCCCAGCTCCTCCGCGTTGAGCCAGGCAAAGAGCGTCCATTGCACTAGGTTCGCCCATTCGTCGTCGCCCTGGCGCACGGCCGGCCCCAGCGGCTCCTTCGAGATGATCTCGGGCAGCACCATGTTGGCGTCCGGATCGGCGAGCTTGATGCGCTGCGCGTAGAGACCGGAGGAGTCGGTGGTGTAGGCGTCGCAGCGGCCGAGATTGTAGGCGGAGATCGCCTCCTCGTTCTTCTCGAACACCACCGGGTTGTAGGTCAGCTTGTGGGTGCGGAAGTAGTCAGCGACGTTGAGCTCGTTTGTGGTGCCGGTCTGCATGCAGATGCTGGCGCCCGCCAGATCGGCGACCGACGTGATGGCTAGGCTCTTCCTCACCAGAAAGCCCTGGCCGTCGTAATAGGTAACGCCGACGAAGTTGAGCCCTTGCTCGGTGTCGCGGCTCATCGACCACGTGGTGTTGCGCGACAAAAGATCGATCTCGCCCGACTGCAGCGCCGTGAAGCGCTCCTTGGCCGAGAGCGGCACGAACCTCACCTTGGTCGGGTCCTTGAAGATCGCCGAGGCGACCGCGCGGCAGAAGTCGACGTCGAGGCCCTGCCACTCGCCCTTGTCGTCGGGCGCGCTGAAGCCGGCGAGCCCGATGTTGACGCCGCAGCGCAGCTCCCCGCGGTCTTTGACCTCTTTGAGCGTCGCGGCCTGCGCACCCGACGCAAACAGCGCTGCGGCGGCCAGGGCGACGGTCGCGGTTGCATGCCGCATCAAGTTGGCTCCTCGGCTCAATGGGCCAGAATCTGCGACAGAAACTTGCGCGTGCGCTCCGAGCGCGGGCTGTCGAAGAACGTCGTCGGCGCGGCATCCTCCACGATCTGCCCTTCGTCCATGAAGATGATCCGGTCAGCGACGGCGCGCGCGAACCCCATCTCGTGCGTGACCACCAGCATGGTCATGCCCTGGATTGCGAGCTCAGTCATCACGTCGAGCACCTCCTTGACCATCTCCGGGTCGAGCGCCGACGTGGGCTCGTCGAACAGCATGATGCGCGGACTCATGGCGAGCGAGCGCGCGATCGCCACGCGCTGCTGCTGGCCGCCGGAAAGCTGGCCTGGATACTTCAGCGCCTGCGCGCCGATCTGCACGCGATCGAGAAGCTGCATGGCGAGCACCTCGGCCTTGGCGCGCGGCATCTTGCGGACCCACACCGGGGCGAGACAAACGTTATCGAGCACGGTCAGATGCGGAAACAGGTTGAACTGCTGGAACACCATGCCGACCTCGGAGCGCACGGTCTCGATCTGGCGCAGGTCGCCGGTCAGCTCGTGCCCATCGACGACGATGCGGCCTTCGTCGTGCGGCTCCAGGCGATTGATGCAGCGGATGAGCGTCGACTTGCCCGAGCCCGACGGCCCGCAGATGACAATCTTCTCGCCCTGCCGGACCTCGAGCGAGACGTCGTTCAGGGCATGAAAGTCGCCAAACCACTTGTGCACGCCCGACATCAGAATGGCCGGCGCGTTGCTTGGCGCCTTGCGGACCTCGGCCTTCGGCATGCATCCCTCTTCGGAAACGTTCGCCTTCATCATCGCCGCTGGGACGGCGATATCAAGCCGTTTCTGGCGGTGCAAGCTTGCGGCCAAGAAACACCACCTCATGCGCATTGAAGGTGGCGCGCGCCAGCTCGCTAAAGCCGTTGCGCTCATAGAAGCGCACATTGCGGGAGCCGGAACCTGTGACGACGTGCATGCCGGCGGCGCCCGCACGCGCTGCATCGGCGGCAAACTCTCCAATAAGCTGCGCGCCGATGCCGCGATTGCGGTAGCTCTCAGCAAGGTTCACGTGGAGATGCGCGGGATAATCTGCGGTCAACTCGGCGAAGTCGAGGAAGTAGCCGACATCGCCATAGCGGCCGCTGTGGCGCGGATCATCGATGCTCCCGACGAGATAGCCGACCACCGCACCGCCGACATCGCGCGCCACGTAGGCCCACTGCGGCTCGCCGCTGAGGTAGCGGCCGAGCCAGCGCTCACGGAAGGCGGCGCGCTCTTTCGGGTTGGCAAAAGACTTGGTGGCACTCGCCTCGAAGAAGATGGCATCGAGTGCCGGCATCAGGGTGTCCTTGTCGGCGATCTCGGTGAGGCGGCTGATCGAGATATCGGTGCCGGGTTGCGTCATGCGGGTCGCCATGGGCGGAGTCTGCCCGCGTCCGACCCATTGCGCCAGCCGCAAATGCACGCCGCCGGCGCCCCAATAGCAAAGGGCCGGATCGCTCCGGCCCTTCGGTTCTGCCTCAGTCGTAGAGGTCCCGGCAACGCTCGTAGCGGCGCCACCAATAGGAGCTGTCGGTGCGCCTGGCCTTGCGGCGCAGCCACGCGCACTCGTCGTCATAGTAGGAGTCATAGTTGCCGTAATAGTAGGGCGCATAGCCGTAGCCATAGTAGCGTGGGGACACGCGGATTCCGCCACCGCGGTGATGGTGGCGACCGCCGCCGCCCCCGAAGTGCTTTCCAATGTGGCCGCCAAGGCCGCGATGGCCCCCACCGCCGCTACGGAACCCGTGATGGCCACCCCCGTGGCCGCCACCGTGTCCGCCACCGCGCTTCACCAGCGTCACACCGCTGTTCGGGCTCACTTGAAGCTTTGCGTTTGCGACAGGAAGCGCGTCGGCCGCTCGGGGTACCGCCCCTGCCATCAGCAGAGCCGCCGCCGCGACGGCGCCTGCCACCACACCATGTCTCATCTCGCGTTACCTCCTTAGCAGCGCTGCCAGGACATCCCGGCAGCGGGCGCGTGCTCGTCCTCGGCTTCCCCGGCGCGGCCTCGTCGGCGCGAGCGGCACCACCCAGCCTATGTAGGTAAGGATGCATTAACTATGTAGGGGGAACGGCGAGAGAGCAGAGGGAGTTCCCAGGCGCCTGCGAGCGCTCAGTCCTCGCCCACCTCGGTGCAGGCCCGATAGCGCAGCCACCAATTCTCGTTGTTGGTGTCTATCGCCCGCTTCGCGTACCGCTGGCAGCCGTAGTTGCCGCGGCTGGTATCCTCATAATAGCGGTAGGGATAGGGCTGTTTGCGTGCGTTTCCCCGCGGCGCCAGGGAATTGAAGGATGGTCCCCTGTCGAGGCCCTTCGGGCCCGGGATACCGCCATTCTTAAAGCCGCCATAGCGGCCTCCAATGCCTTTGTGAGCGCCGCTGCTCACCACAGGAACGGTTGCGGCCCTCGGCGACTGCGCCCGCGCGAATGCCATCGCCTCAGCGCCACCCGACGCGAGTGACGCAGCCACCGCCAGAGTGGCGGCGAGGGTTGCAGCATTGATCCTGGGTCGCATGCGCACCGCCGTTCGGCCCCGGTGATGTGAGGCCCACTTTATATAAGCGTGGGCGGATCAAATTGCGCTAGGCGATCACGCCTGCTCCGGCTGGGCCTGTGGCTCGGCGGTGGGCATCGCGCCGTAATTGGGGCTGAAGGGCTCGCTGGGATCGTCGGGCACGTCCTCGGCGCGCCGCCGCGGCGGCAGCTGACCTTCGACGCCATCGCCTTCGATCTCGACGAGCGGACGCGTGCTGCCCGACACAGGCGGCACCGGGCTCGCGCCCGGCGGGATCTGCGGGGACAGCCAGCTCGTCGATTGCATCGAGGGCGCCGCCGTACTGCATGCGCCCAGCATCAGGCTTAGGAGGAGCGCTGCCGGCCGCCTCAGCGCTCCTGCACCACGCAGACTTAAGCAGCGGCCTGCACGCAACCAGGACACACTCGACATGGGGACAAACGCCTTTCCGCAACGCCGCAACGCGACTGTCCCAATTCTGGACACGGGCGGGTTAATGGGCGGCTAACGGCTGTGCGGGTTTGAGGCTTTTTCAGGCGCCGGGCCCGAGCAGGCCGCTGGCGGCGAGCCCGTTGAAGGCAGCCTGCACGGCAATGGCGGCCAGCAGTATGCCGAAGACCCGCATCAGCACGCGCTGCGCGGTGATCCCGATGACGCTGTTGAGCTCGTGCGAGATCAGGAGCAGCGCCAGAGTTATCACCATCACGGCGGCGAGCCCGGCGATGGTGACCCCGAGCGCCAGCGGATTTCCGTCGGCGTTGGCTGCCAGCAGAATGCCGGCGCTCATAGCGCCCGGGCCGGCGAGCAGCGGCGTCGCCAGGGGAAAGACGGCGATGTCGTCCTTGGTCTGCGCCTCTACGTCCTCGGGCTCGGTCAGCTTGAAGGCGCTGGTCGGCTTGGCGAAGATCATGTCGATGGCGATCAGCAAAAGAATGATGCCTCCGGCCGTCTGCAACGCCGGGATGGTCACACCGAGACGATCGAGCAGCGGCTGACCCAGGAGCGTGAAAACGAGCAGGATGCTGCTTGCGATCGCGGTCGCACGCAGGGCGATCGCGGTCCGCTCCATGCGCGCCATTTTGGGCGTGAGCGTCGCAAACAGCACCGCCGTCTCCACCGGCCCGATGGTGGCAAAAAAGGTGGTGAAGCTCGTCAGCGCTGTCTCGATCATGGCCCGATCATAGCTTGTCCGACGGCGGCGCGTTGTCAGCAGCTCTCCATGGAGGCTGCTAACACGCTGGTCGCGCGCGAAAAATTCGTTGTGTGCGGGGTCGTCTTAATTATCATTAGTCACGTGGTTTCGAGTCTTGGACGTCGAGCTTCGCAAGGGCTCGGCTTTCAACCGGGGGAGAAGACGATGGCAGCACCGGAGTTTTCCGCGCTCTTGAAAGGTTACAGTCTCACGACGGCAGAGATCCTCTACCGCCTGCCCGATCATCCCGCGCTGCTGCAAAGCTACATCTGGCAGGACTATGATCTCCACCCGCGCTTTCCCAAGCTCAAGGGCTTTCTCGACTTCTGGGCGACAAAGCTGGACGGCGAGCTCTACAAGGTCACGGTTGCACATCGCAGGCTGGTGACGCCGGCCGAGCTGCGCCTCGTCGGCGCCGAGTTCAGGGTGCACTGAGCAGCGGGAAGAAGACGCCGTCGCTCCACACGCCGGGCAGCGTTTTGCCGTCGTGCGTCTCCTCAACTGCCAACTCTGCCAGCTCGTAGACCAGCGGGCGCACCAGCAGCGCCTCCAGACGTCCGCGCACCAAGACGTAGGGCTTAAAGCCGCCGCTAGGCGCCTGCTCGGCGAATCGCAGCGGGTGCTCGGATCCGCAGCGCACGACATCGTCCACGTTGGTGCGCAGGATCAACGTCTGTGCGCGCCCCTTTCCTTGCGCCTCCATCTCGACGGCGAGAAACGGCGCGTCCTCGACCGTCACGTCCACCCTCTCGGCGGGCGTCACCAGATAGGTGCGCCCGTCGGCATCCTTGCGCAGCACACTGGCAAAAAGGGCGACCATCGCCTCCCGCCTGATGGGGCTGTCGCGGTAGAGCCAGGTGCCGTCAGCGCGGATCTTGAGGCCGATGTCGCCGCAATAGGGCGGTTGCCAACCTTCAACGGGCGCCGGCGTGCGTTGGCGCCCGCGCTTTAGTAGCCCCTCCAGCGCGCCGCTATGACGCTCCAAATCCGCCTCCGTGCCTTGCATCCGGGTTTGGTCCCCAGGGCCAAATTGCCTCAATATCTAAGGGGGATAACCCATCGCGCGGACCCCAATCTAACGTAACATTCACTTGACCGTTAGGACCGCGCCCGTGATCGTTCTTGTTCATATTTTCCTTAAGTTGCCAACCTGCAGGCCACAACAGCCATAAGCGAGACTGCATGAGCACCCTAACCGAGACGAACGCGGACATCGTTCCCCGCCTCGAGGCGGCAGCCGAGCGTGTGCAGCGCGCCCACAAGGCAGCGGCCTCCGTCATCTTCGGACAAGACGTAGTGATCGAGCGTTCGCTCATCACGATCCTGTCGGGCGGACATGCGCTTCTGATCGGCGTTCCCGGCCTCGCTAAGACGCTGCTCGTGGAGACGCTCGGCAAGGTGCTCGGCCTCGACGCCAAGCGCGTGCAGTTCACGCCCGACCTCATGCCCTCCGACATCATCGGCTCGGAGATCTTGGAGGACACCCCCGGCAAGCAGCGCTCGTTCCGCCTCGTCAAGGGTCCGATCTTCACCCAGCTGCTGATGGCCGACGAGATCAACCGCGCCTCGCCGCGCACCCAGTCGGCGCTGCTGCAGGCCATGCAGGAGCATCACGTCACCGTCGCCGGCACCCGCTACGACATCCCCACGCCTTTCCACGTGCTGGCGACGCAGAACCCGTTGGAGCACGAGGGCACCTATCCGCTGCCTGAAGCGCAGCTCGACCGCTTCCTGCTGCAGATCGACGTGACCTACCCCGACCTTCTCGCCGAGCGGCGCATGCTGTTTGCCACCACCGGCACTGATGAGCGCCACCTGGAGTCCATCCTCACCGGCGCCGAGCTCATGAGCATCCAGCGCCTCGTGCGCCAGATCCCCGTGCCCGACAAGGTCGTCGACACCATCCTCAAGCTCGTACGCGCGGCACGCCCCGGCACCGGCGCCAGCGAGGAGACCGACCGCTTCGTCGCCTGGGGCCCGGGCCCGCGCGCCAGCCAAGCGCTGATGCTCGCCGTGCGCGCCAAGGCATTGGTCGATGGGCGGCTCGCGCCCTCCGTCGACGACGTCCTCGCGCTCGCCGAGCCGGTGCTCAAGCACCGCATGGCCCTCACCTTCGCCGCGCGCGCCGAAGGTCAGGATTTGAGCGCCATCATCGCCCGGCTCGTCACCGCAGTGGAGTAGGGAATGGCGAACGCCACCCTGCAGTCGCGCCGGGGCTCCGCCCAAGGGGGCGGCGTCCTCGCACTCGAACGCGAAGCCCAAGGCCTCGCCGATCGTCTGCCCAATATTCTGATCGAGGCGCAACGCATCGCGCAGACAGTCGCGCACGGCATCCACGGGCGCCGCCGCGCCGGCCCCGGCGAGACCTTCTGGCAGTTCCGCCAGTTCGGCCCCAGCGACACCTATCGCCAGATCGACTGGCGCCGCTCGGCGAGCTCCGACCACCTCTATGTGCGCGAGCGCGAATGGGAGGCGGCGCACACCGTGTGGCTATGGCCGGATCTGTCGCCGTCAATGGACTTCCGCAGCCATCTTTCGCACACGACCAAGCGCGAGCGCGCCATCGTCTTGATGCTGGCGGCCGCCGAGCTGCTGGTGCGCGGCGGCGAGCGCGTCGCCGTTTTAGGCCTCACGCAGCCGACGGCCAGCCGCAAGGCCACCACACGCATCGCCGAGGCGATCTTGGCGCACCAGGGGACACCGGCGTTGCTCGCCAGCCAGCCGCCCAAAACGCATCTTCAGCGCTTCTCAGGCGCCATGCTGTTCAGCGATTTTCTCGATCCGCTCGCTGAGACGCGCGCCCACATCGAGGCGCTCGCCGCCGACGGTGCCGTCGGGCATCTCGTGCAGATCCTCGATCCGGCTGAGGAAACGCTGCCCTACGAGGGACGCACCGAGTTCCTGAGCCCGAGCGGCCAGGAACGCTGGGTCGCCGACCGCGTGCAAAGCGTACGCGAGCAATACAAAGAACGGCTCGCGGCGCACCGCGCCGAGCTCTCCGAGCTGGCCAAACGGCTCGGCTGGTCGTTCCTCGTGCACCACACCGACCGCTCCGCTGCCGAGCCGCTGCTGACGCTGATCATGCGGCTGCAGGGCGGCGACGGCGATCATCGCTGGCAGAGCTCCGCCCAGTCCGAAGCCGAGCCCGAGGCGCGTCCGCAAGAAGCACGCCTGCGCGAGGTCCGGCCATGAGCTTTGGCGCACTGGCCTTCCTCAATCCCTGGCTGCTCGCCGCGCTCGTTGCGCTACCCGTCATCTATTGGCTGCTGCGCACCGTTCCCCCGCGCCCGCGCCAGGTGACGTTCCCGCCGACACGCATCCTCACCGGCATCGAGAACCAGCAGAAGACGCCGGCCAAATCGCCGTGGTGGCTGACGCTCATCCGCCTGCTCGCCGCCGCGCTGATCATTTTCGCGCTGGCCGAGCCCGTGCTGAACCCCTCGCAGGAGGCGGCGCTTGACGGCAAAGGCCCGGTCGCCGTCGTCGTCGACAACGACTGGGCAAGCGCCGCCCATTGGGATGAGCGCGCCAACATGATCGAGCGCGTCATCGGCCAGGCCGAGGGCCAAAGCCGGGCCGTCGTCGTGGTGCCGACGGCGCGCACCGCCAAGACGCTCGAAGCCAAGATCGAGGCCCCGGGCGAGGCCCGCTCCACCGCGGCGGCCCTGCTGCCGCAGCCCTTCGCCCCCGACCGCGAAGCAGCCGCCAAGGCGCTCGAGGAGGCCTTGTCCGAATCCAAGGCGGGGATCGCAAGTGTGGTCTGGCTGAGCGACGGCATCGACCACGACGGCAAGGCTGCAGCGTTCGCCGAGCGCCTCGCCGCCATCGCCAAGGGCGGCACCTTCGCCGTCATCGAAAGCGGCCGCGGCAGGGAAGCGCTCGGTACGTCCGCCGGCATCGGTCAGAGCGGCAAGCTCGAGGTGCGCATCGTGCGCGCGGACGGGCCGGTACGCGATGGCTTCGCGCTCGGCTACTCGACACGCGGACAACGGCTGGGCGAAGTTCCCTTCCACCTTTCGGCTGGCGACCGCGAGACGACCGTGCCGCTGGAGCTGCCACTGGAGCTGCGCAATCAGGTGGCCCGCGTCGAGATCGCGGGCGAGCACTCGGCCGGCGCCGTAAGCCTGCTCGACGCCCGCTCGCAATGGCATCGCGTGGCGATCATCTCCGGCGAAAGCCGCGAGCAGTCACAGCCTCTGCTGGCGCCGCACTACTACATCGAGAAGGGGCTCAAGCCCTACGCCGAGCTGGTCAAGCCCAAAGGCTCCAACCTCGTGGCCGGCATAAACGATGCGCTCGCCGAGAACGCGAGCGTGCTCGTGCTGGCCGACATCGGCACGCTCACGGGCGAGGCCAAACGCAAGGTCGAGGACTGGGTGAAGCGCGGCGGCGTGCTCGTTCGCTTCGCAGGTCCGCGCCTGGAGAACGGCGGCGACGAGCTGCTGCCCGTACCGTTGCGCGTCGGCGGCCGCGCGCTCGGCGGCGCGCTGTCATGGTCGACGCCGCAACCCTTGGCACCGTTTGAGGACAAGAGCCCCTTCGCCGGCCTGACCGTGCCCAAGGAGGTGACCGTCAACCGCCAGGTGCTGGCCGATCCCGGCATGCTCGGCCCCGACGTCTCAGTGTGGGCGCGGCTTGCGGACGGCACGCCGCTGGTCACCGCGCGCAAAGTCGGCAACGGCGATATCATCCTGTTCCACGTCACCGCAAACTCCGACTGGTCGAATCTGCCGCTGTCGGGCTTGTTCGTCGAGATGCTGCGCCGCATCTCCGCGCTCGGCACCGGCGTCTCCCCGGGTACCGACGACGCTGGTGCGTCGACGCAGGCCGCAACCTCTGCCGACGCGCCTGCCGTTCTGCCGCCGCTACAGACCCTCGACGGCTTCGGCATTCTGAAGCCACCGCCGCCCACGGCCCAGCCGGTGCCCGGTGCCGAGGTCCACGATCTCGTCCCGAGCCTCGATCATCCGCCGGGCTACTACGGCGCCGGCGGTGTGCCGCGCGCCGTCAACGTTCTGGGAGCGAAGAGCATGCTTACACCGCTGCCTTCGCTGCCCGCGGGCGCCGAGCGCATGAGCTACGAGAGCGAGGGCGCCAAGCCCTTGAAGTCATGGCTGCTGCTTGCCGCGCTGGCGCTACTGTTCGGCGACATCATCGCCGTCATCCTGCTGCAGCGTAGCGGCTGGAGCATCGGGCGGCCGCGGCCAAGCGCGCCGGCCACCGCCGCGACGCTTGCCGCCCTCCTCGTCGGCTCGGCAGCGCTGCTGACGGCCGCGCCGACGGCGCACGCGCAACCGGCGGCGGAAATGGCCGGCGAGAGCGCGCGCAGCACCGCGGCGGAGGACGAGCGGGCCATCGAGGCCACGAGCAAGGTCACACTCGGCTACGTGATCACTGGCGACTCTAGCGTCGACGAGATCAGCCGGCTTGGCCTCGACGGTCTTGGGCGCCTGCTCGCGGTGCGCACTGCGGTCGAGCCCGGCCGGCCCATGGGCGTCAACATCCTCACCGACGAGATCTCCTTCTTCCCCGTGCTCTATTGGCCGGTGCTGCCCGACGCCGAGCCGCTGCCCGAGCCGGCGCTCGCCAAGATCGACGCCTACATGAAGCAGGGCGGCCTCATCATTTTCGACACGCAGGACTACGGCCGTGGCACCTCGGCCGGCGGCGCCATCTCGGGCCAGGGTGAGGCGGCGCTGCAGCGCATTCTGGGCCGCCTCGACGTGCCGCGTCTGGAGCCGGTGCCCGAGAACCACGTGCTCACCAAGGCCTTCTACCTGTTGCGCAACTTCCCCGGTCGCTGGGATGGCGGACAGCTCTGGGTCGAGGCACTCGAGGACGAGCAGGGTCGCCAGCGCCGCGCGCGCGTCTCCGATGGCGTCACATCGATCATCGTGACGCCCAACGATCTGGCCGCCGCATGGGCGCTGGATGAGCGCGGGCGCCCCCTTTACCCAACCGTCGGCGGCGGCGAGGACCAGCGCGAGATGGCCTTCCGCACCGGCATCAACATCGTGATGCACGCGCTCACCGGCAACTACAAAGCCGACCAGGTGCACGTGCCGGCACTGCTGGAGCGGCTCGGCCAATGAGGACTAAGCGATGAGCTGGTCGATCGATTTCGCGCCTGTGCTGCCGGCGCCCCTGTTCTGGGGCGCGGTCGTGGTCGCGCTTCTGCTCGTCGGCTATCTCTTCATCCGCCGCTCGCGCGGCGCCTTCCTGCGCGCGCTCGCGCTCGCCGCCATTATCGCCGCGCTTGCCAACCCGACCTTGCGCGAGGAGCAGCGCGAAAGCCTCGCCAACGTCGCCCTCGTCATCGTCGACGAGAGCGCCAGTCAGACACTGGGCGACCGCAAGGCGCAGACGGCCGCCGTCAAGGCCGAGCTGGAATCCAAGCTCGGTAAGATTCCCAATCTCGAGGTGAAGTGGGTGCCGGCCTCGCGGCCGGGCGACACCACCACGCCCGGCACGCAGCTTTTCGCCGACCTCAACAAGGCGCTCGCCGACACGCCGCCCGACCGACTCGCCGGCGTCATCCTGCTGACCGACGGCGAGGTCCACGATGTGCCCAAGCAGGCCTCGGCCCTCGGCTTCGATGCGCCCGTCCATACCCTCCTCACCGGCGCGCCCGACGAGTTCGACCGCCGCATCCAAGTCCTGAAAGCGCCGCGCTACGGCATCGTGGGCCAATCGCGCGACATCGAGGTCGCCGTGCGCGAGGCGGGCAAGGAGCGCGACGCCTCCGAGGTCGTGACGTTGAAGGTGCGCCGCGAAGGCCGCGACGACGAGCGCATCACCACCACCGTCGATCGCCCCGTCAAGATCGAGATGCCGTTCCCGCACGCGGGCCAGAACATCCTCGAGGTCGAGCTCGACACCGCGCCCGGTGAGCTGACACCCGCCAATAACCGCGCCGTGATCGCTGCGGAAGGCGTGCGCGAGAACCTGCGCGTTCTCCTCGTCTCCGGCGAGCCGCACGCCGGCGAGCGCACCTGGCGCAACCTCTTGAAGTCGGACGCGGCCGTCGACCTGGTGCATTTCACCATTCTGCGTCCCCCTGAGAAGCACGACGGCACGCCGATCAACCAGCTGTCGCTTATCGCCTTCCCGACGCGCGAGCTGTTCTCCGAGAAGATCAACGACTTCGACCTGATCATCTTCGACCGCTACCAGCATCGCGGCCTGCTGCAGCTGCCCTATTACGACAACATCGCGCGCTACGTGGAAGAACACGGCGGCGCGCTGCTCGTTGCCGCCGGCGACGACTATGCGGGCAACCTGAGCCTGTTCCGCACGCCGCTGTCGCCGGTGCTGCCGGCCACGCCGACCACGCGCGTGCTGTCCGAGCCGTTCAAGGCGAAGCTCTCCGACGACGGGCGCAAGCACCCGGTCACCGAGGACCTCGCCGGCGCCGGCACCAAGAACTCCGATCCCACCTGGGGCCGCTGGTTCCGCCAGGTTGAGGTGATCCCCGACCACGGCCGCGTCCTCATGGAGGGCGCCAAGAACAAGCCGCTGCTCATCCTCGACCACAAGGGCAAGGGGCGCGTTGCGCTTCTCACCTCCGACCAGGCCTGGCTGTGGGCACGCGGCTACGAGGGCGGCGGCCCGCACAGCGATCTGCTGCGCCGCCTGTCGCACTGGTTGATGAAGGAGCCGGACTTGGAGGAGGAGCGCCTGCTCGCGTCCGCCAAGGGACTGAAGCTCACGCTCGAGCGCCGCTCCATGGACGATAAGGTCGGCCCCGTGACCCTGTCGGCGCCTGGCGGCGAGACGAGCCAAGTGACGCTGGAGCCCGCCGGCGCGGGCGTGTGGCGCACCACCGTCGATGTGAAGATCCCCGGGCTCTACAAGGCCCAGACCAAGGCGGACACGGGCGAGCTCACCGCGGTCGCCCACGCCGGCATCGACGATCCCATAGAGATGAGCGAGGTGACGGCGACGGACAAGAAGCTCGAGCCGCTCGTCGACGCCACGGGCGGCGGCGTGTTCTGGACGTCCGCCTCGGCCGCGGCCGCCCGCAAGAACCCCTCCTCCGTCGACGTGCCGCGCGTCACCATGCTGGCGAACGCCAAGGTGCTGGCGGGCTCGGGCTGGCTCGGCCTTAAGGACCGCGAGGCCTACGTCACGCGCGGAGTCAAGCTCACGCCGCTGTTCACCGGCTTCACGGCGCTGTCGGCGCTTTTGCTGCTGATTGCACTCGCTTGGTGGCGCGAAGGCCGCTGATCAGTTTAATCCCCGATAACATGCTCCTTGCGGGCCCCAGCGCGGTTTGCGCGGCCCAGCAACTCGCCTAGCCTCCCGCGGCAAACCCAGGAGCCGCAGGGAGCGTCGGCATGAGCCTCCTTTACCGCATCATCTACGCCGCCCACGCCAACGGCACCCATCACAAGCTTGCGCTCGACGCGCTTTCGCGCCTGCAAGGTCCGGACGCCGAGCGCTGGCGCAATCTGGTCTTGAAGCACGCCGAAGCCTACCTCGAGGGCTCGAAAGCTCCCGACAAGCAGTTCAAGGATTTCGTCAACCACGTGCTGCACGTGCGCGACGACTATTGGGGCGGCGCGCCGGAGAAAGCGGACGCCTGGTATGGAAAGCTGCTCGCAGCGTTGCGCAGCGAGGCGTGGCGCGATGCAGCGTACGCGGCGGGCGTGCTGAGTCACTACTACACCGACCCCATCCAGCCCTTCCATACCGCGCAGTCGGAGGCGGAGAACGCCATCCATCGCGCGTGCGAATGGAGCATCAGCCGCTCCTATGACGAGCTCGCCAGGCTCGGGCGCGCACGGCGCGGGCTCAGCAAGGCGATCGTGCCGCCGGGCGAAACGTGGCTCAAAGAAATGGTCTGTCGCGGCGCCGAGACTTCCAACGCATCTTACGAGAAGCTCATCGCCCATTACGACATTCATCGCGGCGTCGTCGATCCACCGTCGGGACTCGACGAGACGGCGCGCGGGATCATCGCCGAGCTGCTGGTCTACGCCTCGGCCGGCTTCGCCGAAATCCTCGAGCGCGCGTTCGCCGAGAGCGGCGTCACGCCGCCCGACGGTTTCGCTGACGCTCGAGAGCTTTCTCGCGACGGTGCAGATCCCCTCGAAATGGATCGAGAAGCGACTCACGAACGCGGAGGATCGCGCCCTGGTGCATGCCATGTTCGAGGAGTTGCAGGCGACGGGCCGCGTCGAGGCGACGCTGCCCGAGGACGATCGCGTGGTGCGCGACCTCTACGCGCTGCAGGTCGCCGAACCCGCCGCCGACAGGCAAGCCGCCGCGCGCGCCAAGCGCGTTGCCAAGGCCGACGCCGCACCGGTGCCGCCGGCGCGGCCCGCCGCTGCCCCCAAAGTGCAAACTCCCAAAGCGCCGACGCCGAAACCACCGCCTGCCAGGCCCACGGCGTCCCGTCCGCACCTCTCGGCATCAGACGATCTGGAGGCAGCGCCATCCATCGGGCCCCGTTCCGCCGAATGGTTCGCAGAAATCGGCATTTTCACGGTGGGCGAGTTCCTGGCCGCCGAGCCCGCCAAGACGGCCGAAGCGCTCGGCCAGCGCAGCGTCACGGCGGCAACGATCAGCGTGTGGCAAAAGCAAGCGCGCCTCGTCATGGACGTGCCGGGCTTGCGCGGCACACACGCGCAGCTCCTCGTGGGCGCCGGCTACACGGATGCAGCCGCCGTCGCCGCGGCCGATCGCGCCACTCTGTGCGCAGCGGTTCTGCATTTCGCGGCCTCTCCGGAGGGACAGCGCATCCTGCGCAAGGGCGAGCCGCCGAGCACCGACAAGATCATGGGCTGGGTGGATAGTGCCGCGTTGCGCGCGGCAGCGTAATGGAACGCGCGCGCCTATCCACTCATCTTGCGGACAAGGACGACGCCCCACCCAAGCAGCGCAATCAAGCCGAGGATGATCGACACGTTGCGTGAGGCGTGCTGATTGATGGCATTCACGTCGGGATTTGAGCGGCTGTAATAGATCACGACAGGGGCATCGGCGGCGCGTTGCGCAAGCTTCTCGTACGTGCTCCGGTCGATTGCCTGCCGCGCCGTGTAAACCTTTCCGCTTTGGTTGGCGAACGTGTAGCTAGCAGAGTACCGATACGGCAGACCGGTCATATCCTTGCCCGTTAACAGCCGACGATCCAACTGCACGGAAAGAGCGGTCGTCGCCGTGCCATCGCTGACGAGTTGCCAATACCGCCACCCATAGTAGCCAGCCGCGAGCGTTGCCAGTACCGTAAGCGCCAAGACCACTATGCTGGCTTTCTTTTTCACTGATGGTCGCATGCTCTGATCTGCGGCGCCGGCATTCGGCTCACACTTCTAATCATTCAACACGAAATATTGGGAGGAGACCACAGTTATGGACACGTCTCTATTTCTCGCCAAGCTGATCGGACCAACGATGCTCGCCATGTCCGCGGCACTGCTCGTCAACCAGGACAACATGCGCGACATGGCCGCCGACTTTCTGGAGCACCGCGGCCTCATCTTTCTCGCCGGCATCCTGACGCTGCTGGGCGGCCTCGCCATCGTGCTCACCCACAACGTCTGGGTCGGCAGCTGGCCGGTGGTCATCACCATTTTCGGCTGGTTGTCGGTCGTCGGCGGCGCCTTCCGCATCATCTTCCCCGACAGTGTAAGAACCATGGGCGCCGCGATGCTGGAAAAGCGCGGGCTGCTCACGGGCGTGGGCGTCGTGGAAGGTTTGATCGGAGCCTGGCTCTGCTACGTCGGCTACATGGGCTTCTGAGACCTGCACGACTTGCTCTTGCACCGCGCCCGAGGACGGCGCACACTGCTGTCGTTCCCGAGGGGCGCCGGAGGCATCCGGCTGAGATCGCGCTGCTGCCGACGTGCGAGCACCCTTAGGACCTGATCCGGGTCATGCCGGCGAAGGGACGGGAGTATCGAAAACGTCTCTTTGCCTTCTTGCCCACATCCTTTGCTCAAGGCGCATGTCGCGACAGCGCATGGCAGGAGAGGCAACATGGACACGTCCATCCTTCTGGCAAGAATTATCGGGCCGCTGCTTCTCGTCGTCGGCGTCGGCATTTTCATAAATCTCGAACACTATCGGCGCCTCGTCGTCGACTTCGGCGCGAGCCCGCTCTCGATCTACATGGCGGGAACCACGGCGCTGGTGCTGGGTTTGCTCATCGTCGCGTACCACAACGTTTGGGAGTGGCGCTGGCCCGTCATCATCACCGTCATGGGCTGGCTGGCGCTCGTCAAGGGCGCGGTGCGCATCATCGCCCCGAAGCTGGTCGCGGCCCGCGCCGCGCACTACGGCCGCAACACCAACATCGTCATGACGACCGCCATCGTGTGCATCGCGCTCGGCGCAGTCCTCACCTATTTCGGCTACGTGCCGCGCGCCTGACGCGCCTGCCGTTCCTCAAGAGGCCCGAAGAAAAAGATCAGATGATCGCCCGCACGCTCAAGCACATCTCTCGACTTGGCATGGCGGCCGTGGCGCTGCTCGTGGGCGCCGCCGCGTGTCACGCCGCGTGCAGGAGTGAGACAATCGAAGTCAGCCGCTATGTGATCTGCACCTTCGGCGCACGCGATGGCATCGAGCTATTCCTGAGAGATCGCGCTGGCGCGACGCTCGGACAGTTCGAGCGTGTTCGCGATGCAGTGCAAGAGCGCGGCCGGCGGCTGGTCTTCGCGATGAATGCGGGCATGTATCATGAGGATCGCTCACCCGTGGGCCTCTACGTCGAGCACGGTCGCGAGCTCAGCCGGTTGTCAACTGCCGACGGCCCCGGCAATTTCAGCATGAAGCCGAACGGCGTATTCTACGTCACCAAGAAGTCCGCAGGCGTTCTCGAGACGAAAGCGTTCGCACGCCGCAAACCCAAGACAATCTTCGCCACGCAATCGGGTCCGATGCTGGTAATTGACGGCAAGCTGCATCCGCGTTTTCTCAAGCGCAGCACCTCGCGCCATCGGCGAAACGGAGTCGGCGTGAAGGGCGATAGCGTGATTTTCGTGCTCGCCGATGATCCCGTCACATTTTACCAATTCGCCCGCGTGTTTCGCGACGTCTTGAAGACACCGAACGCGCTCTATCTGGACGGCGTCATCTCCCGCCTCTACGCCGCCGACATCAACCGCAACGACTTCGGGTTTTCCTTAGGTCCGATCGTCGCCGTCTCAGTTCCCACCAAGCAGCAAAGGTGAGGCCATGAACAAGCCAACGCGTAACTCCGAGCTGGCGCTGCCCAAGGTCACGACGGGGCCGCTGCCGGCCTCCGCGAAGGTCTACGACGCGCCCGAAGGCCACGCCGACGTGCGCGTGCCCTTCCGCGAGATTGCGCTCAGCGAAGGAGAGCCGCCCTTCCGCGTCTATGACCCGTCCGGGCCTTATACGGACGAGAGCGCCGCCATCGACGTGGCTCGGGGGCTGCCCCGCTTCCGTGCGGCCTGGGTTGAGGAACGCGGCTGCGTGGAGGCCTACGACGGGCGCGAGGTCAAACCTGAGGACAACGGCAACGTCTCGGGCACGCATCTCGCCCGCGACTTCCCCAACAAGCCCAAGCCCTATCGCGGCCTTCCCGGCAAGCCGGTGACGCAGCTTGAGTATGCACGCGCCGGGATCGTCACCAAGGAAATGATCTACGTCGCCCACCGCGAGAACCTGGGCCGCAAACAAGCGCTGGAGCGCGCGCACGCGGCGCTCGCCGACGGCGAGAGCTTCGGCGCCGCCATCCCAGCGCACATCACGCCGGAGTTCGTTCGCTCCGAGATCGCGCGCGGGCGCGCCATCATCCCGGCGAATATCAACCACGGCGAATTGGAGCCGATGATCATCGGCCGCAACTTCCTGGTGAAGATCAACGCCAACATCGGCAACTCCGCCGTCACCTCCTCGGTCGAGGAGGAGGTCGAGAAGATGGTTTGGGCGATCCGCTGGGGCGCCGACACGGTCATGGATCTGTCCACGGGGCGCAACATCCACACCACGCGCGAATGGATCCTGCGCAACTCGCCCGTTCCCATCGGCACGGTGCCGATCTACCAGGCGTTGGAGAAGTGCGGCGGCGACCCCGTCAAGCTCACCTGGGAGCTCTACCGCGACACCCTCATCGAGCAGTGCGAGCAGGGCGTCGACTATTTCACCATCCACGCCGGCGTGCGCCTGCCGTACGTGCCGCTCACCGCAACCCGTGTCACCGGTATCGTGTCGCGCGGCGGCTCGATCATGGCCAAGTGGTGCTTAGCCCATCACCGCGAAAGCTTCCTCTACGAGCGCTTCGAGGAGATCTGCGACATCATGCGAGCCTACGATGTCTCCTTCTCGCTGGGCGACGGCCTGCGCCCCGGCTCGATCGCCGATGCCAACGACCGCGCGCAATTCGCCGAATTGGAGACGCTGGGCGAGCTGACCAAGATCGCCTGGGATAGGGGCTGCCAGGTGATGATCGAAGGGCCGGGGCATGTCCCCATGCACAAGATCAAGATCAACATGGACAAGCAGCTCGCCGAATGCGGCGAGGCGCCGTTCTATACGCTGGGTCCGCTCACGACCGACATTGCGCCCGGCTACGACCACATCACGTCCGGCATCGGCGCCGCCATGATCGGCTGGTTCGGCACGGCGATGCTCTGCTACGTGACGCCAAAGGAGCACTTAGGCCTGCCCGACCGCGACGACGTGAAGACCGGCGTCATCACCTACAAGATCGCCGCGCACGCCGCCGATCTCGCCAAGGGGCATCCGGCGGCACAGTTGCGCGACGACGCTTTGAGCCGCGCGCGCTTCGAGTTCCGCTGGCAGGACCAGTTCAACCTGTCGCTCGACCCCGACACCGCGCAGAAGTTCCACGACGAGACGCTGCCCAAGGACGCGCACAAGGTGGCGCACTTCTGCTCCATGTGCGGACCGAAGTTCTGCTCCATGGAAATTACGCAACAGGTGCGCGACTACGCAGCACGTCTCAACGAGGAGGCGGTCGAGATCGCGGAGGAGACGACGCAGGTCGACCCGGAGTCCGATGCCGGCGCACGCCGCCGCGCGGCAGGCGGCGGATGGATCAGATGAGCGCCAGGTTCCGCGAGCTGGGCAGCCAGGTCTATGTGGATCCAAGAAGGCGAGGAAGTAGCTTGCCAAGATCCGTGTGGATCTTCGCCTGAGCAAGCGGCTAATGGAACCCCGAACCCCGTTTCTGAACGTTCAAATGCGCAGTAAATCCGCGTCAGCACCGAAAACGCCATTCTCGCATATCCAATTTCGCCATGATCGCAGGCGACCTACTGATAGACGAGAAACCACGGGGGAACAATAAGATGACGCGCCTGCTCTCAATCGCATTCTTATGTCTGATCGCTCTGTTGGCCGCGCAGCGCCGGCCACGCACGCTGCCTCCGCACGCGAGATCGACGGCGGCGTCAACGAGACGCTCGACCGCTTTTTCTACAACATACGCGGCGCAGAGGAGCTCGCCCACAAGGCCGTCGGCATCCTCGTGTTTCCCTCGGTGGTCAAGGCCGGCTTCGGGATCGGCGGCGAGTACGGCGAGGGCGCGCTGCGCATCCACGGCCGCACCGTCGACTATTACAACATGGTCTCCGCCTCGATCGGCTTCCAGCTCGGCGTGCAGGAGCGCTCCGTCATTATCCTGTTCATGACGCCCGAAGCGCTCGATCAGTTTCGCAGAACCGCCGGATGGAAGATCGGCGCCGACGCCTCCGTCGCCATCGTCACGCTGGGGGTCGGCGGCTCGATCGACACCAACAAAATCACGAGCCCGGTCATCGGCTTCATCCTCGACCCCAAGGGCCTCATGTATAACCTGACGCTCGAGGGCTCGAAGATCAGCCGCATTCATCCGTGAGTTAGGGGTCGCGCTTGACGGGCAGGTCCGGCTTCGGCGGCGGGCATTCAGCATATCCAAACCTGTCGATCAGCGTCGCACCCTTCATGGTGAAGTACGTCGCTGAGTCCACGTGGTGGCCGTCGACCAGGTAGCGGCGTAGCGCCGGCTTGTAGGCGGCGAGCATCGCCCGGGTGGAACTCGAGTTGCGCACCCACTTATGCGTCTTGCGGTCCGGCCCCGCATGAAATGAGAGGAATGCGTTGCGGTCGATGCACGCGTTGCGGATCGACAGGAACAGCGTGCAGGCCGAGCGGCAGAATCCCTCGATGCGGAAGCGCTCGCCGCTTTTATTGTACTTCTTGATGATCGGAGTAGTAGACGGCGAAGCGGCCGCCTTCGCCGTGCGGCTTGGACGAGCCGTCCGCCAGCGCGGCCGATCCCGCTCCAAGTGCGAAAACGCAGAGCATCAGGCTTGTCGCGAGTTGCCTGCGGCGCACGTCCCCCCCTACCGTTAACCCGAGAGCTATCCCAGCTCGAACGTTGTCACGCCGAATATGCGCTCCAGTGCGATCGGGCGCACGGGCCCACTATACATGCGCGCCGTCTCGAACACCGGGGTGAGCCCGTGCTCCGTTGCGAGCGCAACGGCAGCGCTGTTGGGCTGCGGCACGTCGAGGAAGACCTCGCCGCCCTTGTCTCCCACCAGCGCCGAGAATACGGCCTCAGCACCTTCGCGGTCATCTGCGACGAGCGGGCCGATCTTGCGGCCCTTGCGGCAGGGGCGGATGACGCCCCACGCCACGAGCTTGCCGTTGCGAAGGAGCGCGCTGCCGCGATGGCCCGGCGCGCCGAGCCAAGCCAGCCAAAAGAATGGGCGCGTCGCCGGAAAAACGCGCGCGTCGTCGGCGACGATGGCGTCAAAGGGCACCTCCGACAGCGGCACGGTCGCGCTGGCGGCACGCAGGCCCATCGGCACGCCGCCATAGCGGATGTTGTTGTAGACGCGTGCGAACCCAGACTTGGCGTAGTTGTCCTGCTGCTCAACGACGCCGTCGAGGCCCATGCTCCGCGCGCCCGCGTGCGCGAGCGCGGCCTGCGATACCTGCATCCCGTAGCTGTGGCCGCGCAGGTCGGGCCGCACGATAAAGAAGCCGAGAAAGGCGAAGTGATCGTCGTAGTTGACGGCGGAGACCACGGCAACCGGCTCACCGTCCACCTCGCCGATGAGGAACCCGCCCGGATCGACGCTGGCAAAGCAGTCGGCATCGGCGAGGCCCGGGTTCCAGCCCTCGGCGGCGGCCCAGTCGACCGCCATCGCAATGTCTTCCGGCCGCATCGCGCGGATCAGAAAGCCGTCGCTCGCTGTCTTGCCCATTCTGGTACCTCCGATCCCGTGAGGCATAGCAGCCACGGGCAAGCATTCGCTTAACGCGAGCACCGGGTTTATGCAGCGGCCAAGACGCCGTAAGGTCGGCCACCGACCAATGGTACGGGGGAAATCGCGTTATGAGGTTCAAGTTTTATCAGGTCTCGGAACTGATCGGAATTGTGCTGCTGCTCGGCTCGACCGGCATCCAGCTGTTCTATCTGGAGCCGCTCAATCGCGAGATCAACTGGCGGCTGGTGGCGTTCAGCTCGCAGCAGAATGCCCAGGTGCTGTCGCGCACCGCCTACGACAATCAGCTGGCGCTTCTGCGACTCATGAATGCGCCCGCCGATCAACTCAAGACCACCGAAGCAAAGCGCGACACGGTGATCGACAAGTTCGAAACCGCGGACGCCAATATCGCCAACTACATGCTCTCCAAGGAGAAGGTCGAGGACGATCTGCAAATCATCGTCATGGCGCTGTTCGCGCTCGGAAGCTTGCTCGCCGGCATCGGGCGCGCCCTCGAAATGCACGCCGCGCCCGAGCGCAAGTGAGCGCAATGGCCCAGTTCCCCGCCAGCAATGGCGAGCATATCGTGCGCATGCGAATTAACCGATGATATCAACGGGCCGAGGCACTTGGAACGCACGTGTTGACAAAGGCCGCTGGCGGGGAAAGGCTGCTCTGACCGTCCGCCGCTGAAAGGCACGAAGAGGCGGAGCCGGGCGGCGGTAGCGTATTGTCCTTTGCGTATCGGCCATGCCCCACCAGAAACCGGCAGGCGCATTTCTCATCGCAGCGGCCATCGCAGCCGTCCTCGGCGGCTGCGCCCAGGGCCAGACCACCGGCGCCGTCGTCACCAACTTCGACCCCAACAGCACGGCCGCGCGCTTCCGCGATAGTGGCGCGCCGGAGATGACGCTTGCCAGCTTCTGCAAGAACCCGCCCAAGGCGCCGACGCCCGAGGGGGCAGAAGCTATCAAGATCAGCTGTAGCGGGCGCGTGCTGAGCCGCGTCGGCGATGCGCGTCTGTTCGACAAGGGCAACGGTCTCTATGTCGTCGTCTTCCCTCAGCCGATCCGCAACGGCGACATCTGCGACCCCGGCACACCGCCGCAATCGCTGTGCGGGAACTTTTCAGCCGGTGACAAGATGCACACCACGCGCATCGTCGCGGGGTGAGGCGCGCTCATGCGCATGCAAACGCGTCAACACGAATGGAGAGCGTGAATGTCCGAGACGTGCAGCCATCTTGAGCTGATCCACGCCGTCACTCCCAACACGCAAGGCTGCGAGGAGTGTCTGAAGATGGGGGCCGAGTGGGTGCACCTGCGCCTCTGTCTCACCTGCGGGCACGTTGGCTGCTGCGATTCCTCGCGCTACAAGCACGCGACCAAGCACTACCACCGCACCAAGCACCCGATCGTGCAGTCGATCGAGCCGGGGGAAGATTGGAAATGGTGCTACGCGGACGAGGTACTAATTCCTTAACGGGCGCTGCCCTGGGCCGCGACGTGCGCCTGCATCCGCGGCCAGGACGCAAGCAGCAGGATGCCGCCCGCCGTCAGCGCGTACGCCAAGAGCTCGGCGCCGGTCGGCCGGTCCATGTAGCCGAGCAAGACGTGCAGGACGCGGCCCACCCAGCCGTTCTCGGCCAACAGCCACGAGCTGTCCCACAGCGGGCGATCCAGCACGTTGATCAGCCCGGCGTTCGACAGCTGCCGGATCGCCTCGGCTGCGAGCCCGGCTGCGAGTAGCGTGACGAGTGCACCCGTGACGGTGAACAGGCGACGCAGCGGCACCGCCAGCAGGCTCGTGTAGACGATGCCCGAAACCGCCGCGCCCAACGCCAAACCGCCGGCAGAGCCGAGCGCCAGCGCGGTGGCCTGCCCCGGCTCCTGCATGGCGATGCCCGTGAGGAACAGCACGACCTCACTGCCTTCGCGCATCACCGCGGCGGCGACGGCGATGCCGAGCACCAGCACGGATTCACTGCCCTCCGTCACCGATTGGCCGAGCGCGCGCAGCCGCGCCGTCATCTCGCGGGCGTGCTGCGACATCCACACGACGTGCCAGGTAAGCATCGCCACTGCCAGCAGCAGCACCGCGGCCGTGAAGATCTCCTGGCCGCGGCCGGAGAAGGCATCGGAGATTTGCGCGGTAAACAGCGCTACCACCGCCGAGCCGGCGAGCCCGACGAGCACGCCCAGCGCCACCGCGCTTCCGCGCCCGGGTACGCCGCGCGAGGCGGCGAGCACGACACCGACGATGAGGCCGGCTTCGAGAACCTCACGAAAAACGATGATGAGTGCTGCGAGCACGGGGCCCCCATCTTCTAAGCCAGCCTGCTGAGCTGGCCGCTATTCTAGTCCGCGATCAACGTGCCCTTGGCCGTGTCCTCGTGGTACTCGCCGACGAAGGCGTAGGTGCCTTTGTCCAGCGGCTTCAGTCGGATTGTGGCACTGGCGTTGCCGGCGATGACCTTCTCCACGCCGAGAGGATGGCTTTCGAACTCCTCGGGCATGGCGTCGTTGTTCTTGACCGTGAGCGTGATCGCGCGTTCGCTGCCGGAACCTTGATTTCGGCGGGCGAGAACTTGTGATCCTTGAGCTCGATGGTGACCTCGTGCGGGTCGGCAGCAATCGCCGGCACGGTCGCGACGGGCACCGAGGCACAGACAGCAAGGCAGAGCGCGCGGGTGCCGCGGCTCATAAGCCGCGCAGAGCGAGTGTGCAGCATCGGCGCTCCTCTCGTTTGAGATGATCTTTCGACAGAGGGCCGCAGCAAACCCAAGTTGAAACGAGCTGTCAAGATTACAGGGGGCGACATTTGGCTGCTCGGCCTGCCGTTGGCTGCTGCAATCTTCTATGGCCGACAGGAGAGGCGCAAACCTTGGCCGGCACTTGCCGCTCCGCTCAAGGCGTGACGGGTTGTAACGACGGTGCACGCGCGCTCATCGCCTCTTAAGCCTCGGGCCCGCCTTGCAAATATGTAACTTTGCAACTTCTGCAAATCATGCCAAGCTGCCGATATCGTTCAACAATCGAAAGGAGGTGATCCGATGTCTAGTGGGATCTTGAGGACGGCGACGTCGCGGTCGCTGGGATTCAAGCCGGATTTGCCTCTGATGGTGGCGGCCTGAAGCCAGCAAAGCGGCCGAGCGCAACAACCGCTCAATTCGCCGCCGAAGTCTCACGGGGGCCGCCCTCAGGGCGGCCCCTTTGCTTTGCTCTCATGGATTCCTAGGGCCGCTCTGCGGCCCTTCGCTTTTCCCGAATTGGCCTTTTGGCCGAGCCTAGCGCCAATCCGCCGCGCGGGCCTTGCCATCGGACCGCGGGGCACCCAGATCGCCGGAAGCTCACCCAAAGCCTCTTCGATCAGGAGCCTCCATGACCGCGCAAGCCTCTGCCGCCGCAGTTGCCACCACCGACCTGTTCGATCCCGTCCAGCTCGGCCCCTACACGCTCAAAAACCGCATCGTCATGGCGCCGCTGACGCGCTCACGCGCCGACGATGCCGGCGTGCCGGGCGAGTTGCAGGCGACCTACTACGGCCAGCGCGCCGGGGCCGGCCTCATCGTCACCGAGGCGACCAACATCTCCGCACAGGGCAAGGGCTACATCCGCACGCCCGGCGTCTGGTCGAAAGAGCAGGTCGAAGGCTGGAAGCTCACCACCAAAGCCGTGCACGACAAGGGCGGGCGCATCTTTCTGCAGTTGTGGCACGTGGGGCGCGTCTCCCACCCCGATCTGCAGCCGGGCGGCGTGCTCCCCGTGGCGCCGAGCGCGGTGCGCGCCGAGGGCCAGAAGGCCTACACCTATGACGGCTTCAAGGATCTGGTGACGCCGCGCGCGCTCGAGACCGACGAGATCCCCGGCATCGTCGCCGACTACGCGCATGCGGCGCAGTGCGCCAAGGACGCGGGCTTCGACGGTGTCGAGATCCACGGCGCCAACGGCTACCTGCTGCAGCAGTTTCTCTCCGACAAGACCAACAAGCGCACCGACCGCTACGGCGGCTCGATCGAGAACCGCACGCGCATCGTCGTCGAGGTGGTCGAGGCGGTCACCAAGGTTTGGGGTGGAGACAAGGTCGGCATCCGCCTGTCGCCGCTCACCAAGTTCGCCGACATCGGCAATTCCAATCCCGAGCCGGTCTACCTGTCGCTGATCGACCAGATCAATCCCTTCGGGCTCAGCTATATCCACGTCATCGAGGGCGACACTGGCGGCGATCGCCACCCGCCGGGCGCGTTCGACCTGCAGAAGCTGCGCCGCGCCTTCAAAGGCCTCTACATGGCCAACAACAACTACGACCTCGAATTGGCCATCGAGGCGCGCGCCAAGAACCTCGCCGACCTCATCTGCTTCGGCCGCCCCTTCATCTCCAATCCCGATCTCGTCGAGCGCCTGCGCTCGGGCGCCCCTCTCGCCAAGCCCGATCCCGACACGTTCTACGCGGGTGACGCCAAGGGCTACATCGACTATCCCGCTCTGAGTTGATGGTAAATCCAATCGATACCAGTCGGAAACCAGCCAGGGCGTAGCGTCCGGCGCCGCCGGCATCGGACGAGGACGTCCAATGGGTCAACCAATGCATCGCAGACAATAAGCGGGAAGGCGCAGGAGAGGACGTCGTGCGCAAGTACTGCGTCTGCATGAATAACAAGATGGCCGCCGACGAGACGCAGTCCATTTCTGAATGGGAAGAGGCCCATCCGACCGAGCGCGCCGAGTGCGACGCGGAAGCCGGCTGGAACTAGACCCGCAACGATCGCCTGTTGGACCCGCTGCGGTAAGGAACCGGAGCGGGTCCGACACAAACAAGGTCATAGCCCATGCCTCTTCTCCGCTTCGACCTGATCGAGGGCCGCTCCGCCGACGAGCTGAAAGACCTGCTCGACGCGGCCCACCGCGCCATGCTCGCTGCCTTCAAAGTGCCGGAGCGCGACCGCTACCAGATCGTCACCGAGCACAAGCGCGGTCACATGATCATCGAGGACACGGGCCTCGGCATTGAGCGCACCGACAAGGTCGTCTTCCTGCAGGTGACGAGCCGCCCGCGCGGACGCGCCGCCAAGGAGGCCTTCTACAAGCTCCTTGCCGCGGAGCTGGAAAAGAGCTGCGGCGTGGCCCCCTCCGACCTCGTCGTCTCCATCGTCGAGAGCACCGACGAGGACTGGTCGTTCGGGCTCGGCCGCGCCCAGTTCCTGACCCGCGAGCTCTAGGCCTATTTGCGGCCCGCTTGCCCGCTCTCCTGCCGAATACCTCGCCTGTGTTGCATCCGCGACCTTGTCGCGATGGGACTCCCGGCCTAGGCAAAAAACGTCAGGGTACAAACGGGTGAGGAGAAGTCCCATGAAAATGAAACTCGCCGCCCTCGTGTTGGGCTTGGGCGCTGCGGCGTTGCTGCTGGCGTCGGCTGCCGAGGCCGGCTGCGTCACCAGACGCGGCAAGGGCTGGGCCTGGACCGAGGACATGGCCCGCTTCCAGGCGTGGGAGATCGTCTCGCAGAAGCACGGCAACTGGCCGCTCCCGGAGACGAACTTCAAGAACGAGCGCTACAAGTGCAAGCCCGACGGCAGCGGCTACACCTGCCTGTCGTGGATCGACGTCTGCAAATAGGCAGCTCGCTGCCGAAGCGTTTTGCTGGCGCTGGAGCACGATGCGTCGTTCGGCCCATTAGGGGAGCCGAAACCCTGTCGCGCGTCCGCGATTGATCCCTCTGTTCCGGTCACCGACACTCCGGCCGCAACCGAGGAGGGCTTCATCGTGCATAAGGTCCGTTCACGTCTCTTGATTGCCGGCAGCGTGCTGCTGGCCGGCACCATCGCTGCGCAAGCCGTCCCCGCCGCCCGGTCGGCCGCAATCGGCCCCTCGCCGATCGTCCGCATCGACGACGCGCGCCGCGCCTATCGGCACGATCGCGACGGCGGAACGGTGGTCGACGCGCCCGCTGCCTACGTCGACACGCGCGGCCCCGTCGTGGTGGACGCGCCCGCCGCGCACGTCGAGGTGAACCGCGGCAGCGTCCACGTCGAGGCTCCCTTCGTCAATCTGCGGATCCCCCGCTAGGGGCAATCTTCCTTAAGGGTTTTTCGTGGGCCTGCGCGACGATTGTGCCGGCTCTTTTTCGTGCGCTTTCGCGGACTTATGGCGTAGCATAGCCCTTGTCCACCGCGGGTTGCGCCTCGCGCTGGACAGACATAATTATCCCACTTGCGCATGGTCAGGTCCGGCCATCACCAGGGTCGCACGTCATCCGAGGGAGAATTTTAGTGTTTGGCCGAACCTTGAACCCCGATCCCAAGTTCCCCGAAGCACGCCCCACCGGGCCCGACTCCCCCATGCGGACGTCCCCCGGCCTGGCTTCGGGACCTCTCCCCGGCAACAAGCAGGCGTCGGTCATCGGCCCCGATCTGTCGATCATCGGCCAGAAGATCACGCTGGTGTGCAAGAGCACGCTCATCGTGACGGGCGAGATCGTCGGCGACATCAATGGTAGCGAGGTCACCGTCGGCGACACGGGCAAGGTCACCGGCACCATTACCGCACGCAACATCGCGGTACATGGCGAGGTCAAGGGCGCGCTGCGCGCCGAGACCGTGACGCTGCATGCCTCCGCCCATATCGACGGCGACATCGTGCAGAAGAACCTTGTGATCGCCGAGGGCGCCCAGTTCGACGGGCGCGTGCGCGCGGCCAAGGACCCCAGCGAGTTCGAGCCGCAGTTCGACGTGGCGTCGCTCACCGCTGCCGCCATGTCGCAGCCCTAAGCGGCCTCCCGAGGGGGCCTGAGCTGCAAAGTCATCGGGAAAAGAAGACCTAGAGCCCCGCGCGATCAGGCGGAGCTCTTATCGAGCCCCGTGATGCGCTCCAGCAGCCGCGCCTTGCGCGACGGCTTGGCCGGGGCCGCTCCTTGCGCAGGCTTCGCCGGCTCGGCTTTGGCGGCACCCTCGCCCTTTGCCGCGCTGCCGGGCTCGGCCTCGGGGCCGTCGCCATCGAGCGCTTTCAGAAACCCGCTGACGCGCCCGGTATTGGTATTGCCCTTCTGTGCGTCCTCGCTGGCGGCACCACCGGCACGAACCAGACGCGCAACGCGCGGATCGTTGATGCGCTCCACCAGCGGGCGCTTGGCGGGCTCGGGCGGCGCCTTGCGCCCAGGCCCGGAGGCCGGGACGGTGCCCGACCCCAGCCGCCGCATCTCCTCCATGAAGTATGCGGCCTGGCGCGCGAGCCGCTCGTTGCCGGCGGCGACCTCGGCGCGCAGCGACTGGATGGTGCCGCCCTGCTCATCCGAAAGCGCCTGCATCGCGCTCAAGCGGGCCTTCAGAGCAATCTTGCTGTCCTTGATCCCGCGGTCGTCCTTGTCGGCGGATTCGTAGGTTTTGAGTGCCGCCTTGAGACGCGCAACCTCGGCCGCCTGATCCTGGTTGGCCGCCTTCAAGCGGCGCAGCTCGGCCTCGACCGCCGCATCCGCCTGCCTGGGCGGCTCGCCCACTCCGTTGGTGTCGACCCCTTTCAAGGCGGCCGCATCGCCCCTGCGCTTGCCGCCGACGACTTTCGCCGGCCGGCTCGGCTCGTGCGCGCCGTTCTCGCCCGCAGCCTCCTCGTGGCCGGCAGCGGCCTCGGCGGCCGGACCGGCTCGCACGACCAGCGCCTGCAGCCGCGCGATCATGGCCGCCTGATTGCGCGTCTTGGAGCGAAGCACCTCGATCTCGGTGCGCAGGGCCACCTCGCCTTCGAAGCGCGGATCGTTGATCCCCTCGCGATTGCGCGCCGCCCGCGTGTTGAGCGCCGCCTTCAGACGATGGATCTCGTCGGTCTGCTGCGTATTGATCTGGGTCGCTTCCTCCAGCGCGCGCGCCTGCTTCTCGCTGCCCTGACTCAAGGCGACGATCTCGCGGTCACGCTGGAACAGCAGCTTTCGTGCCTCGGCGAGCCGGTGCTCGACCTTGGGCAGGCGGTCCATGATGGTCTGCTCGAGCACGCGGCGTGCGTTCTCGTGCTCCTCCAGCGCCGTGCGCTGATGCGAAACCTCGCCCTCGAGGTTGCTGATGGCGGCGTCGCGGCGGTTGAGCTCGACCATCTGGCGGGCGGCGGCCTCTGCCGACTCCTCCACCTTGGTCTCGAGCTTGTGGATGCGAATGGCGTACTCCGCCCGCAGCCGATCCTTGTCGGCGCGGATTTCCGCCTCGGTGAGCGGCATCGAGCGCTTGATTGAATCGGTGGTAAGCCGCGTCACGCGGCGGCGGTAGAGCGGCGACAAGAATACGGTCAGCAGGGCCGCCAGGAGGAAGCCAAGCCCGACCAGCATGACCATCTCGATGCTGATCACGCGTGCGTCCTCGAATGGGAATAGCAACGCAATTCGACACCCTCGCGCACTGGCAGCCCGAGCCCCCCGGGGCCGATTATCCTGCTAGCGAGCAAATTGCGCAAATCGGGCACACGCCTCGTCTCCACCCCGGCCCTCTTTCCTCGGCTCCAGCCAACTCAAAACGGATTCCACGTCGGGCTGCGGGTATACTTCAAATACCCGACATTGGCACCTAGGCGCAGGCCCACTCCGGCCCGGATCGGGGCAAGCGTGACATTTCCATGCGTCTGGTACTGGATGCCAACGCCGCCCACGAAATACGCCGAGCCCTGCACGCCGGCGTAGCGGTCGTAGATCTGGAGGGGATCGCGCAGGTTGTAGACCAGTACCATGGTCCGCGAGCCCTCGCCGCCGAAGTCGTAGCCGATCGAAGGGCCCTGCCAGTAGACTTTGTGGACACCGGCATCCTTGGTGTAGAGCGTGCCCTCGCCATAACGCAGGCCGGCAACGAAGGCGCCGCCCGCATCCTCGCCGAGGATGTAGCCGTTGGGCCGTCCCGACTTGCGGAAGGCATACTCCACGACCTCGGCCAATCCCTTGCTGATCGAGCCGAAGAAGTGGTGGCCTGCCTCCAGCACCTCGTTCTGCGAAAACGTGCCGTCCTCGGGCGGCCCGTCACGCCGTCCGTCGTAGGCTTCGCCCGGCGGATGATAAGGCTCGCCGTAGCCGCCGGGATCCCGGGACTCCTCCGGGCCGCGTGGCGTCGGCGACACCGCCGCGCCGCCGCCGTCATAGCGCCGGTAGTTGTCGTCCTCGCTGTAGACGCCGCTTGGCCGATAGGGCGCACGCGCCGCCGTCTCGTCGCCGGGCGCGCTGTAGCCGTCGTCCTGCGCACCCGCTGGCGCTGCAAGCAGGGTTGCGCCGAGCGCCGTCGCGGCGGCCAGGGCGAGCACAGACCTAACTCCGCGAAAGAGTTGCGGCATGGCGAGATCCATTGGTTGCATGGGGCCCAGCGGACGCTCCGCAAGTCGCCACCAATTTGAAAATTCTTCGACTTAAAGTGTTACGAAAGTGTGGCCGATTTGGCGATCTGAAGTGGCGCGAATGCGGCAGTTTGGCCCCACCGCACCGCGCAGTTTTATCGCCTTAAAGCAGGCACTTCCGGCCCCACGCCACGAAGTGCGGATTGGCGAATCCCCCCGAGCTCTTGCCATAGAGCAACGGGTCGCCCTCCAGCGTGGTCACGCACCCGCCGGCGGCGGCAAGGATGGCGTGCCCGGCGGCCGTGTCCCACTCGCTGGTCTGGCCCAGGCGCGCATAAAGATCGGCCTCGCCCTTCGCGATCAGGCAGAACTTGAGCGACGAGCTCGCCTTGCGCGTCTCCGCGATCGGCAGCCGCGCCAGGAACGCCTCCGTGCTCTGGGCGGCGTGCGAGCGGCTGGCGAACGCGACGAGTGCTCCGGCATCGGGCTGGCGCGTGTGGAGCCGCTTGAGGCTCAGATCGTCGAGGCGCGCGGCCTTGGCATCGGGCGTAATGCGCACCTCCATCGCCTCATCGGGCGCGAGCGTCACGAACAGCTCGTCGAGCGCCGGCGCGTAGATAATACCGAATACCGGGCGGTTTCCTTCGACGAGACCGACGTTGATGGTGAACTCGGGGCTGCGCTTGATGAAGGCACGTGTGCCGTCGAGCGGATCGACGAGGAAAAAGGCATCCTCGATCTTCGGCACGCGCCCGGCGGCGACCGCCTCCTCGGCGATGACGGGAATACCCGGCGCCACCTTGTCGAGGCCTTCGATCAGCACCGCCTCCGCCTCGTGATCGGCAACCGTCACCGGCGTGGTATCGGCCTTGGTCTCCACGGCCACACCGGCCGCGAAGTGGTGCATCTCGATACGCCCCGCCGCGAGCACCGCGGGCAGGAGACCTTCAACCAGATGCCGGCAATCTGTGGCTTTCATCCGCCTCTCGATTCCTGTGATTCGCGCGCGCAGCCCCTTTCATAAGGCTCGCGCGCGTCATGCAACATGTCCTGCTTCAGCAAGTAGCCCAACAAAAATAAGGAGGTGTGTGGAGGACGGTCGCAGACCTTTGCAAGGCATGTCCGGCGCGTGTATCAAAAGAACCGATTGTTTCGCAAGCAACCCATGCCGCTCGGGCCCGACGCACCTGACGCCGAAGGCGCCCGAGCCGTCGTCGTTCGGACATGCGACATCAAAGGGGACATCGATGGGCCAACGCGCCGTTCCGACAGACCTTGAGCTCGCCGCGCTTATCTCCAGCAAAATATGCCATGACGTAATCGGCCCCGTTGGCGCCATCTACAACGGCTTGGAAATTCTCGACGAGGACGACGACGAGGAGGCCAAGAACTACGCTCTCGACGTCATCCGCAACGTCACCGAGCAGGCCTCGGCGCGGCTGCAGTTCGCCCGCTTCGCCTTCGGCGCCGCAGGATCGGCCGGGGCCATGATCGATCTGGGCACCGCCGAGCAGATCTCGCGCGGCTTCATCGGCAAGGGCAAGCACAACCTCATCTGGCGCACCGTTCCCGGCCACATGGGCAAGGACAAGGTGAAGCTCCTGCTGAACCTGGTCGCCAGTTCGGTCACAGCGCTGCCCCGTGGCGGCGACATCGAGGTGCAGATGGTGGGCTCGCTCGAAAACCCGAGCTTCCTCATCCGCTGCCGCGGCACCAACGCCAGGCCGCCCCAGCACCTCAACGAGTTCATCGCCGGCGAGCATCCGCCCCCGCTCGATGCCATGACCATCCAGGCCTACTACACATGGCGGCTGGCCGCGACCGCAGGCATGCGTCTGGAGGTGCTCCAGGACGGCGCCGACATTCTGCTGTCCGCCAAGCCGTAAACCTGAGACGGCGCACCGCGCGCCGCGGCGTCTGCAACGAACCCGGGCGACGCTGCGCTGGCGTCGGCTCAGCCTTGCTTGCTAAAGCTCGCCGTCGACATATCTCCAGCCTCCAAGAGGCGCTCTCTTGCTTCGCGTCGAACATCTGCAGGTCGGCGACCTGCCGCCGCTGACCTTCGAGGTCGCCGACGGCGAATGTCTCGCCGTCGAGGGGCCGTCGGGGATCGGCAAGTCGCGCCTATTGCGCGCCATCGCCGATCTCGAGCCCGCCCCCGGGCAAGTCTTTCTCGACGGCGCGGAGCGCCACGAGATGGCCGCCCCGGAATGGCGCACGCACGTGCGCTATTGCGGGGCCGAGCCTGCGTGGTGGACCGATACCGCGCGTCCCGTGTTCCCGCAGGCGGCGCGACTTGAGCGGCTGCTCGGCTCGGTCGGCCTCGATACAAGCTTGCTCGACCGGCCCCTTGCGGTGCTCTCAACCGGCGAGCGCCAGCGCCTCGCCCTCGTGCGTGCGCTGATCGACGAGCCGAAGGTCCTGCTGCTCGACGAGCCGACCACCGCGCTCGATCCGCAATCGGCTGCCCTCGTCGAGGAGCTCGTCAGGTTTCACATCCTGTCGGGCGGCACCGCCATGCTCGTGTCCCACGACCCCAGCCAGATCGAGAGGCTGGCGCACGCGCGCCTGCTGTTGCCCAAGACTACCGACCCGGCGCCCACGGGAGAGCACGCAGCATGAGCATGAGCTACGTTCCACTTACGCCCATGGATCTGGTGCTGGCGGCGGCGCTGCTCGCCATCAACGCGGGCATCTCGTGGTATTTCCGCCTGGAGTTGGAGCGCAGCCTCACCATCGCCGCCGTCCGCATGGTGGTGCAGCTGGCACTCGTCGCCATCGTGCTGAAGCTCATATTCGGCCAGACTTCGCCGGTGTGGACCGTGCTCATGGCGCTGGTCATGGTGGGCGCGGCGGGAGTGGAGGTCACCACGCGCCAGCACCGCCGCATCGCCGGCTGGCACGTGCTGGGCTTGAGCACTGCCACCCTGCTGTTTGTCGGCCTGACGATCACTACGCTCGGCGTCGGCGTGATCATCGGCCCCGATCCCTGGTACGCACCGCGCTATATCCTGCCGATTCTCGGCATGGTGCTCGGCAACACCATGACCGCGCTCAGCCTGGTGCTCGACACACTGACCGAGACCGCCCACCGCGACCGCGCCGCCATCGAGGCGCGGCTTGCGCTCGGCGCGCACCGCTACGAGGCCATGAGCGGCGTGCTGCACGTGGCGCTGCGCACCGGCATGATGCCGATCCTCAATTCCATGGCGACGACGGGCATCGTGGCGCTACCCGGCATGATGACCGGACAGATTCTCGCCGGCGCCGACCCGGTGGAGGCGGCCAAGTATCAGGTGCTGATCATGTTCCTGATCGCCAGCGCCACGGCGCTCGGCTCGTTCTTCGGCGCGCTCGCCGGCCTGCTTCTGTTGACCGACAAGCGCCATCGCCTGCGGCTCGACCGCCTCGTCGCGACGCGCTGAGCTTCTCGCTCTAGCGCGCGACAGACGTTCCCGTGTCGAGCGGCGGCACCACCGCGCTGCGCCTGCTGGCGCCGGCGGCAATCGCCGCGGCTGCGGCTTCCTTGGCGGCGGCTGCCGCGGTCTCGGCGGCGGCGGCGGCACGTTCTGCTGCGGCTGCGGCAGCGGCGGCTGCCGCGGCTGCGGCCGACTGATTCTCCGGCGGCTTCAGCGCGGCGACCGGCGGCTCGGCATCTTGCTCCTGCGCGCTGGCAGCGGGCGCCGTTCCAGCAGGCAGCGTGCCCGTCTCGACGACCCCCGGACCGGCAGGTGGCGCGGCGGGAAGCTCGGTATGCGCGCTCTTGCTCGGCTCGGTCGGTGCCGTCGGCGTGGCCATCTTCAGCGGATCGCCATTATCGGGCGCAGCCTTGTCGTCGCTGGCGGGCTCAGTGGCCGCGGCCTCCGACGGCTTGCTCTCCTCCGCGGCGGCGGCAGCGGTCTTGCCGTTGTCGTCCGCCGGCGCTTCGGCGCTTTCCGTATCTTCCTGCGGCCGGCCGACGTCGCGTCCGTCCAGCGTGATCTCGGAGGCGATCGGGCGATGAGGCTTCTTGCTCGCCTCTTGCGTTGCCTTTTCCGGAGCGCTCGTCTCGGGTGCGCTCTTGGCTGCCGCCTTGCGTACGGGTGCGGGTGGCGAGCCGTCCGCGCTTTCACCATCGTTGCCGGCCTTGGCACGATCGGCGCCCCAGCAGACGTTGGCACTGGCCGTGCAGGTATGCTCGTCGAAAACGATGAAGTTCAGGAAGAGCTCGCAGCTCACGTCCTTCTTGCCGACCGTGTAGTCCTTGATGCCCTGCTGGCCGGCCCAGGTCTGGATGTGCTTGTCGAGCAGCGCCTTGGCGTCACGGATGGGGCCATCCTTGCCGTAGTCGTTGACCGTAAAGCCGAAACGCTTACACGCGGCCTGCGCCGGCGGAGCGGCGCCCATGGCAAAACCTATGAGCACAAAGGCTGACGCAAATTTGAGCGTAGCGCGCATTGGAGCCCCCAGTCGGCACGGTAACGGCACAGTTCGAAAATGACGATTCGAACAAGCTATAGCGGGTACGCCAGACCCTGCCTAGCGCCCCACCCTGCGATTTATGTGCAGTACAATGATAGCCGAAACAGGGCGCCCAATGGGCCGCCCCGCCGACGGTTCGCCCGTCAGTTCATGTAGGGTGAATCGCCGCCGTTGGGGCCGATGCCCGAATCGAAGAAGAAACCGCTGTCGAACGGACCGCCCTGCGACTGCTTGTTGATCGCGGGGTCGATATAACCGCCGTAAAGCTGGAAGTAGCGGGCGATCTCCTCGGCGGTCGAGCCCTGCGGGGGACGACGGCGGGCGTGGCGACGGCGCGGCTTGGCTTCCAGCGTGGCTTCGCCGGCCCAGGCGCCCGAACCCCAGCCGGTGGACCCAGCCTGCTGCGCAATGCCGTCCATGGCCGCCACGGCCAAAAATGCCGCGCCAGCGGCAAACCCCAAGCGAACGAGTGAACGGCTCATGTCCCGATAGCCTCTTTTTTTCTTCCACCCCGCACGTGCGAGGCGGAGATTAGCGGAAATTGGGTGGCGGGCTCGCAAAACAATGGTCAAAAACGCGCTTTGCCGGCCTCTTGTCACCCTTCGACCACGCCTTGACACGTCTTTCCACGCAACTTTCCGCCCCGGCCGCGGCCCAGAAACGCGGGCAGCGGCGCGATTTTCTTCCACCAGGCGGCAACTCGAAGAAACCCTACGCCGCCGTATCATCCTCACCATGTGCGAGGGAATCGTTAACCAGCGGCGGACCGGGTTGCAGTCCACCCGCAGGCAACGCTCCTCGCGTCCGGCGCCCTACGACGTCTTGCAGATCGTCGCGACGGCGCGGCAGTTGTAGCCCAGTCCGCCCGTCTTGCAGGTGTAGTGCGGACTGACCTTGTAGCCGGGTGTCGACCCCGTCGCCATGTAGGACGCCCACACACCCCAGTCGAAGGACTGCAGCAGCGCCTCGTACGCCTGGAACTTGGCGCCGGACATCGAAGTATTGGTGCCCGAGCTGCCCTTTCTGAAGCAACGTCCCGCCTCGGCTGGAGTTCCGCAAGCGAGCGAAAGGACGCCGAGAGCCGCGACGGCGGCGACGGTGCGATGGATCATTTTCATTGCTGGATTCCCCTGAGGCAAAAGCGCAACGGCGAAAGCTTGCCGCATGCGCTCGGGCTTGCCCACCGGGGAAGCGGGGCAACGCATAAATGTTCTGGGGATCCGTGGCCTGCGAGTGACGCCGCGGCTTCAGTCCCGACTCAGGCCGAAGCCTGCAGGTTGACCGCCTTGGGTCCCTTGCCGCGCTTGTCGGGCTCGGTATCGAACGAGATGCGCATGCCCTCGTCGAGGTTGCCGATCCCGGCCTGCTCGACGGCCGTCACGTGCACGAACACGTCGCTGCCGCCGTCGTCGGGCTTGATGAAACCGAAGCCCTTCTGGGCGTTGTAGAACTTTACTGTGCCGCTCTGGCGCATCGCGACTTCTCCTCAAGTCCACACTTATCGACAACGGCGCGGCTCGAGCGTGGCCGGCACCGCTGGCTCGGGAGTCTCTTCGCTGTTCGGGAGGGGGCTAAGGCGCGTGAGAGGGGCATGCGCGCGTGAGTCTCTTGGTCTATGCAAAGTCTCCGTCGGGTCGACTGTCCGCCCGAGCACCTTGAATATCCGGGAAAAACCACCCCTGTGCAAGGGGCTGAAGATCAAACGGGCCCCCTGCTATCTTCGTCCTTGCTAACGGCTGAACGCTCGCGGCCAAGTGTCTCCAGCCGGAACGCGGCGCCCGGTCCCTGTGCCAACAACCGTGCCAGATCGGGCAGCAATGCGCCGAGCCTTGCGGAGAGCGTAAACGGCGCGTTGACGACGATGAGGCCGGCGCCGTTGAGACGCGCAGGGTCGTCGGGCTTGCGCACCAGGAGCTCCACCGCGAGCGCCTTGGCGAGGCCAAGCTCGGCGATCTGGCTGCGGAACCTCGCGATCGGCTTCTCGTCCTTGATGGGATACCACAAGAGAATTGTGCCGGTGGCGAAGCGGCGCTCCACCTCCTTCAAGCCGTCGACCAGCCGCGCAAGCTCTCCCGCCACCTCGTAGGCCGGGTCGACGAGCACCACGCCGCGGCGCTCCTTCGGCGGCAGCAGCGACTTGAGCGCGGTGAAGCCGTCGAGACCCAGAACCTTCACGGCGCGATCGCGCGCAAAGAGCTTTGCCAGCGCGGCGCGGTCCTCCACATGCAGCTCGTTGACCACCAGCCGGTCGCCTTCGCGCATCAGGTGCCGGGCGAGCAGCGGACTGCCCGGATAACGCGCGAGCGAACCATCGCCGTTCAGGGCGCGCACCACGTCCAGATAAGGCGCGAGCACCGCGGCCGCCTCCGGCGACAACGTTGCGCCGGCATCGAGAATGCGCCCGATCCCCTCGCGCCATTCTCCGGTCTTCGTCGCCGCCTCCGAGCCCAGATCGTAGACGCCGATGCCGGCGTGGGTGTCGATCACGCGGAACGGCGCCGGCTTGAGCTTGAGGTGCTCGATCACCAGCGCCAGCACCGTGTGCTTGAGGACGTCGGCGAAGTTTCCAGCATGATAGACGTGTCGATAGTTCATGGCCGACGCTTGAGCGCCGTTGGCGGTCCGCTGTCAAGATGGAGGACGGACGGCGGCGCATGGACCGCTCACGGCGCCTCGTCGATCGTCGGCGGCTTCCAGATCCCGTCGGTTGCGTCCGCCTTGGGCCAATAGAGCCGCATGGTCACGCTGAACGGCCCTTCGCTCGGCGTCGGAAGCCAGTTGGCCTCGTGTTCGGGGCCGGGGCTCTGGCGCTGCAGATAGAGCTCGAGCGAGCCGTCCGCGTTGAAGACGAGCGGGTCACGGTCGCCCAGCGCGTAGCGCCCGATCGGATTGTCGGCAAAAAGCTGCCGGTCGTCGTAGGCGCTCACCGACCAGAAGGCGCGCGCGGGCGGCAGCTTGCCACTTGGAAAGCGGATCACGTAGCGCTTGTCGCCGACGAGCGGCACGCCCGACACGCGCCCGCCAATCGAGGGATAGAACGCGTCCTCCAGCGTGTTGGCCCCCAGCCCGAAGCGGGCGACGCCCGCGCGCTTGGCGTAGTCGGTCCCATAAGTGCCGATGGGATTGACGGGCATGGCCCAGCCGTTGGCGATGCGGCTGCCGCGCGCAACCGCCTTGTCGATGCGCAGGTGCGCTGCCTCCGGCGCGGCCTTGAGCGCATCCTGCACCTCCGGCGACGCGTGCTGAAAGTCGAACGCCTTTCCGGGCTCCAGCCCGATGCGCTGCATGCGCGCCAGCATCGGATAATCGTTGGCGTGCGGCGGGTTCTTGCGCGCGGCCGCGGCGAACACCTCAAAGAACGTCTGCGGGCTCATGTTGGCGACCTGCTCGGCTGGCGAACTCATGTCGAGCCCGGCGTCGACCTTGACCTCGGGCGGCGTGTACGCCTTGCCGTAGGCGGACAGCGGCACGGCGGTGATCTTGTCCTGGAAGTTGTGCACGGCCGGATAGTCGAGCTTGCCGTTGACCTGCGTGCGCCCGATGAGCCAGCCCTGGGCCGTCGGCGCGCGGATCTCGCGCACACCTGAGGGCAGCTTTCCGTGCCAGTCCGGTCCCACGATGGCGAACGTCTGCGCGCGCGTTCCCGTCGTGCGCTTGCCGGGAGAGGCGAACACGTCCGTCCACATGTCGAGCATGGGCATCAGGTAGTAGCGCGCGCCCGAGTCCGGTACGTGCACGACCAGCGGCTCCTTCTCCACGTCGAACCACAAGGTGGAATAGAGCGTGTCGGCATTAGGGCGTACGACGTCGGTGAAATGCGCGTCGGGCACCGAGCGCATGTGATGGAATTGATTGATGGGCGCACCGCGCGCGTCGGGACGCGCCACGTTGGTCATCACGCGGCGCGTCATCTCCATCAGCACGAGCGGATAGGCGTAGACGTAGGATTCCGCGGCGATGTCTTTCGTCTCGGCATCGGAGAGACTCGGCGTTTGCGGCACCGCGCCAGCGGTCGTTGCGCTCCATCCCAGCGCGCCGGCGAGCAGCACACCCCACATCGACGTCCTCAGCGCAATTTGCATTGCGTCGTTCCTTCCCTGATCGAATGGAGCTCTGCATCCCGCAGTCGATGCGCCCGCCTGATGGCGCACGATCCTTTGAGAGGCCTCAATCGGGGATTGACAAAAAGGGAAGGATTTTATGCGAACGCTGCGCATCTTAGCGCACGCATCGGAATGGACGTCTCAGCCCTTCTTCTCCCACTTCCCGGCGGCACTCTGCTGCCAGTAGGTGACGGGGCAGCCCGCGCCCTTGGCCGCGGTCCACTGCGTGCGTGCGCGCGCCACGGCATCGGTGTCGTTGCCGTCGAACATGTAGACGATGCGCACGAACCCTTCGAACGCGTCGGCCTCCGCACCGTCGACGAGAAAGCGCACGCCGGCGCCGTTGGGCGTGTCGTTGCCTGTCGTCAGATAGACCGGCTGATCGGCCGCGTGGCCGTCCTTGGCGCTGCCGTGCGCGAGGAAGCTATCGTCCTTGTACGTCCATAACGCCTGATCGATGGCCGCGAGCCGCTCCTCCGAGCCCGCTTGCACAACCGCGCGCCATCCGCGCTCCAATGTCTTCTCCACCAGGGTCGGCAAAACCTTTTCGAGGCCTTGTCGCTCCAAGTGATAGAAGAGGACCTCGGTCCTCGTTTGCGTTTGATCAGCCATCCGTTCGCCCTTCGCGCAACTCTAACGATGCGTGCTGCACCGCGGAAATCGCACACGCGCTCTCAACGCAAAAAAGACCTTGCGTCATTAGCATAGCGCACCTAACTGTAGCGGTCCGGAACGGCGCCAGACGTGCGGCTGTCGTCCGTGCGGACGGTGAGCTTGGCGGCATCTTCGGGTTCGCCGCTGCTCCCGTCCGCTGTCTTTCCGCCACTCGATAGCGAGCAGAAAGGCGCTGTGCTAGCGCCTTTTCAGGTATTTGCGCCTCACCCGCTCCGAGTACGCATGCGCGTCGGGCATAGGTGCGGCGGCGATAAGCATAGCGACGATGATGGTTGCATAAGCGTGCGCGATCCAAACAATCGGGCACGCTTGCTCACGCCTCGCGCGCGAGCGCTGAGCGTAACGCAGCCATCGTGGGGTGACCAGTGACTGGCGCGCCTCACACGTCGCAAAACGCAACGCTCAACGCCGCTTGCGCGCATAGGGATTTTCGCCCTTGCGCAAGTTGAAGCGCAGCGGCACGCCCGGAAGTGCGAACGCGGCGCGCAGGGAGTTGCTCAGGTAGCGCACATAGGATTTGGGAAGATCCTCGGGGCGCGAGCAGAAGGCAATGAACGTCGGCGGACGGGCGGAAGCTTGCGTCATGTAGCGGATCTTGATGCGCCGGCCGCTGACGGCGGGGGGCGAGTGGCGCCCCACCGCCTCCTCGAGCCAGCGATTGAGGTCGGGCGTGGACACACGCTTGTTCCACGTGTCGTAGGCGGAGAGCACGGCCGGTCCGAGCTTATCAATCCCGCGGCCGCTGAGCGCCGAGACCGGCACCAGAACAACGCCGGGAACCTGCGAGAGCCGATCGGCCAAAGTCTCGCGCAGCTCCTTGAGCGTTTTTTGCTTGTCCTCCACGAGGTCCCACTTGTTGACGGCGACGACGAGAGCGCGCCCTTCCTGCGTGACCATATCGCCGATGGTGAGGTCCTGATGCTCGAAGGGCCGCTCGGCGTCGATGAGCAGCACCACCACCTCGGCAAAGTTGATCGCGCGTATGGCGTCGGAGGCGGAGAGCTTCTCCGCGACCCCCGTCACCTTGGCCTTGCGCCGCAAGCCGGCGGTGTCGAACAGGCGGATCTTGCGGCCCGACCAGGCGAGATCACTCGCCACCGCGTCGCGCGTCAGGCCGGGCTCGGGGCCCGTGATCATCCGGTCCTCGCCCAACAGCGCGTTGACCAGGGTCGACTTGCCGGCGTTGGGGCGCCCGACAATGGCAACGCGGATCGGACGGTCGAGCTTGGGCGCTTCCTCGCCGTCGGTGTCGTCGCCGTACTTTGCCTCGCCGAGGCCGAGCGCCGCCAGCATGTCGGCGGCGAGCTCGCCGAGCCCCTCGCCGTGCTCTGCCGAGATGGCGACGGGCTCGCCGAAGCCGAGCTCGTAGGTGGCATAGAAGCCTTCTTCGCCGGCGCGGCCTTCGCACTTGTTGGCGACGACAATGACGGGGCGACCGGCGGCACGCACCAGGCGGGCAAACACCTTGTCGTCGGGCGTGACGCCCTCGCGCGCATCGAGCAGAAACAGCACGAGGTCGGCCTCGCTGAGCGCCGTCTCCGTCTGCTCGCGCATGCGCGCTGCGATCGAGCCGCGCTTGCCCTCCTCGAGACCGGCGGTGTCGACGAGCATCACCTCGTGGCCGGCAATCTCGGCCTCCTCCTCGCGCCGGTCGCGCGTCAGCCCCGGCATGTCGGAGACGAGCGCGCTACGCTTGCCCGTCAGCCGGTTGAACAGGGTCGATTTGCCGACGTTGGGCCGGCCGATGATGGCGATAACGGGTTTGGGGGACATGTCACAGGGTTCATTGGCGGCACACGAAGCCGCTCTTATCGCGCATTCGTAAAGGCGATGATAGGTGCGCGGGCGAGTAGCCCGCCAAACGGCGCCTAAAGGCGCCGCAGCCGGCTAATTGAGCGAGATGAGCTTGGCTGAGTCCGTCAGGATGTACATGCGGCCCTGGGCCACCACCGGCGCGATGTAGATGGGGGTGCCAATATCCTTTTGCGTCAGGATGCGCCCCGTCGCCGCCTCGACGCCGACCAGCTCGCCTTTCGCGGACGCGAGCCACAGCGAGCCGTTGGCGAGCGTCGGCCCCGACCACGCCGCACCCGGCAGCTTGGCGGTCCACTGGATCTTGCCGTCCTGGCGCGAGATCGCCATCAGCTGTCCGTTGGTATCGACGACGAAGACGCTGCCGCCGGCAACCGCTGGCGGCTGCATGCCGGGAATGTTGAGCGACCACTTGCGCTCGCCCGTCGCCGCCTGCGTCGCGATCATGCGCCCGGCGTGACCGACGGCGAACACCGTGCCGTTGTCGATCACGGGACGCGCCGCGTCGCTCATGGCCGTGATCTCCGAGGTGGTACGCGTGCGCGTCAAGCTCTCCGACCACGCCGGCGAGCCGTCCGCGATCTTGAGCGCGACCAGATCGCCCGAGGGGTAGGGCACGACGACGATGTCGCCCTCGATCGCCGGGCTCGCGTTGTTGATGAGGCTCGCCTGCTGCGGCAGCCCGCGCGCCGACCAGAGCTCGCCGCCGTCGGCGCCGGCGAGGCAATAGAAGCGGCCATCGAGCGTGACGACGAACACCTTGTCGGCGGCCGCGGTCGGCGAAGCGCGCACCGGCGCCTCCAACAGCTTCTCCCACAGCTTCTTGCCGGTCTGCGGATCGAGCGCGACCACGTTGCCGAACCCGGTCGCCGCATAGAGCCGCCCGTTGTCGACGGCGAGACCGCCGCCATAGCCGCCGCCTGCACCACCGCCGCCGAGCGAGAACCAGCCGCCGCTGGCGTTCTCACGCTCGGGCTTGAGCGCCACGCGCCACAGGGCGGATCCGCCTGAGGTGGAAAAAGCAGCCAAGTTGCTTTCGGCATCGAGAACGAAGATGCGATCGGCATAGACGACGGGGCTCGCGGTGACGCGGCCGGAGCTGCCCGAGCCGGTCCCTGCATCCGTGCTCCACGCCTCTTGCGCGGCACCATTGAAGGCGAGGTTGCCCGGCGCGTTGCTGGCAACGCCGCCCGGTTGCGTCCAATCCTGATTGAGCTGCGCCGGCGGTAGGAGGATCGGTGCGCTGGCGTCCGCCAGCTCGCCGGTGACCACGTTGTTATTGGACTGCATCACCGGGATGCGCTTGCCGGGAAGCGGCACGACCTTTTCGGCAAAGGGGTTGAGGTCCGCCATTTTCGGCAGCGTCGGGCCGTCGGCGCAACCCGACAACAGCACGGCAAGAGCCGCGAGGGTCGTGCCCGCCAGGCCGATGCGCCACGTCCCACCCCTCATGCTGGTCCCCCTACTCCTTCTTGGTGCCGTCCGGCGTGCTCGTCGCAGGCGAACTCTCGGCCGCCGTTGCGGCCGGCGTCTTCGGCTCGTCGCCCGCCTTCTTGACGATCTCGGCCGTCGTGATCTCGGCCATGACGATCTGCGCTCGGTCGAGGATAGACTGCGGCGTCTTCTGATCGACGAGCAGCGGCGTGAGCAGAGTCCGCGCCTCGTCGCTCTTGCCCGCCTTGAAGGCTGCGAGTCCCAACAGCTCGCGCGCACTGAAGCGCCAGGGGCTCTCGTCTCCCATCAAAGGGTTGAGCCGATTCTGCATCTCGGTAAAGTCTGCCTCGCCCAGCCGCAGCCCCGCCGCCTGCAACGCGCCGTAGGATTTGAGCAAGGGATCGGCCGCTGCATCGTCCGCCAGCGCCTCGTAAGCCTTGAGCGCCTCGCTCTTCTTGCCTTCCTTCAGCAATGTCCCGGCGAGCTGCAGCCGCGCCAGTGTTGCATAGCCGGCCGATCCATCCTGCGCGAGCGTCTCGAACTCCTTGGCGGCGCTGCCATCCTTGCCTTCCGACATGAGGTGCAGCGCGCCTTCGTAACGCGCGCCCAGGGCCTGAGCGGCGGCGAGGCGGGAGTTCTCCCAATACTTGTAGCCGAGCACGCCGAAGACGATGAACGCAGCGGCGATGAGGATATAGGTCCCATACTGCCGCCAGATCTTCTCCAGCCGCTCGCGTCTAATCTCTTCTTCAACCTCGCGGAGGAAGCCGTCGTCCTGATGTGCCATGCCGGTACCAGCCCCTGAGTCTTGGCGCGTTTCTTATCAGAGGCCCGTCTCGAGGGGGCTTCTGGACCCCGCATAAATAGCCGACGGCATCCCGCACGCAAGGGATTGATCGGTCAAGGCCTTAGCGGTTCCGCCTGCAACCGTCCCATTAAGCCTTGCTGCTTAGGTTTTTCGGCTTTTTCGTGACCTTGCGCGCCGCCGACCGGGCCTTGGCGGTCTTCGCCGGCTTCGCCGCAGCATCCTTCATGGCGTAGGTGTGCTCGGGCGTTGGAAAAGCACGTGAGCGCACATCTTCCGCATACGACCGCACCGCATCGTCGATCGCCTCGCCGATCTTGCCGAATTTCTTGACGAAGCGCGGCACCCGCGGGCTCAGGCCCAGCATATCCTCCAACACCAGGATCTGCCCGTCGCAGGAGCTCGAGGCCCCGATGCCGACGGTGGGGATCTTGATCGCCGCCGTGATGCGCTGCGCCAGCGGCTCGGTCAGCGCCTCGAGCACCACCGCGAAGGCCCCCGCTTCGGCCACCTGCCGCGCATCCTCCTCGATCGCCGCCCACTGCTCCTCGCTGCGCCCTTGCGCCTTGAAGCCGCCGATGACGTTGACCGATTGCGGCGTCAGGCCGATGTGAGACATCACCGGGATCCCGCGCTCCATCAGGTAGCGGATGGTCTCGGCCATGCGTCGCCCGCCTTCGATCTTCACCGCACCGCAGTCGGTTTCCTTCATCACCCGCGCGCAGTTGCGGAAGGCGACGGACGGGCTTTCCTCGTAGGACCCGAACGGCATGTCGACGACGACGAGGGCGCGCTTGGCGCCGCGCACCACCGCGCGGCCGTGCATGATCATCAATTCGAGCGGCACCGGCACCGTCGTCTCAAAGCCGTGCATCACCATGCCAAGGCTGTCGCCCACCAGCAGGAAATCGCAATAGCGGTCTGCGATCGCGGCGGTGTGCGCGTGATAGGCCGTGAGAGCCACGATCGGGTCCTTGCCCTTCATGGCCGTGATATCGGGCGCCATCAGGCGCTTCTGCGTGCTGTGGACGGACATCGAAGAAGCATACTCGGTTTGGCGGGGTCGCGTCTGTGCGACTCCCGGTTAAGGCTGCCTCAAATCGGCCAGTGTAGGGTGCTTATGCACCGTCTTGTGGCTTCGCTGCCGCGGTCAGAAAAAAGGCGTGCCGCCGGGCATTCCTGCTAACGAAGATTTAGGGTTAAAACCAGCATATAGTGTGCTTCTTTGAGAGACGCTCTCAAGTGCGGACGGGTGCTCAATTGCAGAACATGAGAAAATCGTCGCCGGGCGCTGCCGGCAAAGGTCTCGTGACGGCTGTGTTCGTCGGTGCGGCGTTCCTCCTCGCCGGCACGGCGGAGCGGGCTGAGGCGCAGATATTTCCGTGGGGCGGATGGAACCAGGGCCCGGCGCCCTGGCAGGCGCAGCCGCGCCGCCGGGCGACGCCGCACTTCGTCGAGCCCAAGGAAGCCGATCCCACCTCCAAGCTGCCAGTGCCCAGCGGCCCGCTGGTGATCGTCGTGGCGCTCAAGAGCCAGACCGTCACCATCTACGACGGGCTCAAGACGCTTGCCAAATCGCCCATCTCCAGCGGCATGGCCGGGCATCGGACACCGACCGGCATTTTCAGCCTCCTGGAAAAGAACCGCTACCACTACTCGAACCTCTACGGCGGCGCGCCCATGCCGTTCATGCAGCGCGTCACCAACTCGGGCGTCGCCATGCATGCCGGCGTCGTGCCCGGCTATCCCGCCTCGCACGGTTGCATCCGCCTGCCCTACAGTTTTGCACGCAAGCTGTTCGGCATTACCGACATCGGTGCCCGCGTCATCGTCACCGACGACGACCTGACGCCGACCGAGTTCGACAACGCGCATCTTATCGCGCCGCTGCCGCCCGGCGACGAGCAGGCCAACGGAAACGGCGTCTCCAACGTCATCGGCATCACGGCGGCCTCGGCCGAGATCGCACCCAAGCAGCGCACGCGCGCCATGGCCGCCGCCGAGCGGGCCGCGCTGCGCGAGGAGATGGCGGCTGCCATCACCGTCGCCGAGCAGGGCAAGGTCTCCGCCGACGACTACGTCAAGGTCACGGCCGACCTTGCGCGCCAAGCCAAGGACAACATCCGCAAGGCCCGTCGCGCGGCCGACCGCGCCGCCGATGCAGCGCGCAAGGCGGCGCGCACGGCCGACAGGGCGGAAAAGAGCTTCGAATCGCTGACGCGCAAGATGGCCAGCATCGACGTCAAAGCGCTCGCCCCGGAAGAGCTCGAGAAGAAAAAGGCCGAGGAGCTCGAGGAGGAGGGCAAGGTTCTCGATCTCGCCCAAGAGGCCCGCGCCGCCAAGTCGCTCGCCGCCAAGAAGAAGCACGACATCGCCAAGGTGATCGCCGCCTCCAAGGCTGCCGACAACGTGAGCAAGGTCGCTCGCGAGGATTCCAAGACGGCGGCGCAGACGCTGGCCGGCGCCAAGGCCGCGCTGGCGGCCGCGGAGATCATCGAAGAGCGCAAGGACAATCCCGTTTCCGTGTTCATCAGCCGCTCGACGGGACGTCTCATCGCGAAGCTCGGCTTTGCGCGCGTCATCGACGTGCCCGTCAACATCGCCAACCCCGACGAGCCGCTCGGCACCCACGTGCTGACGGCCACCGCCTTCAAGGACGGCGGAACGGCGATGCGCTGGACCGCCGTCACCGTCACGCCACCATCGGGCGAGAGGCAGCCGCCGCGGCGCAAGCGTCGGCGTCACGACGACGAGGTCTTCGTCCGGCCCGCAGGCGAGGACGCGGATGCCGCGAGCGCGCTGGAGCGCATCGACATCCCCAAGGAGACGCGGGAGCAGATCGCCGAGCTCATGAAGCCCGGCTCCTCCTTCATCATCTCCGACTATCCGCTGAGCCGTGAATCGAGCGAGCGCACCGAGTTCGTGATCGAGCCGTGGCGCGCACGCCACCGCTCGGAGGACCGCGAGTATCAGTACGACTGAGCCCAGGCTGACGGGCCTCAGCCAGGCAGCCGTCGCTTGCGCTCGGGCGGCGACACGAGAATCTCGACCGCGTCCCCGAGCGCCACCTCGGCTCCCTCGACCACGCGGCAGGTGATGCCGCCCCGCCAGTCGGGATAAAGCGCGCGCAGCAGACCAGCGCGCGCCTCGTCCATGCGCTTGCACGGCGTGGTCGGATACGTCACCTCCAGCACGGCCGCGCCGATGCGCACGACACCCCCGACCGCACGCGGCAGCTCGACGCCCTCGACGAGCAGGTTGGCGCGCCGCGCCGTCCAGGGAAGGTCATCGTCTCCGCCATCGTCGCCGAGATCGGCAAGCGCCGCCTCCCACGCCTCGCGCGCCAGCACAGTGACGCCGCGGCGAGGATGCTTGGCGCCCTTGTAGTCGCTGCCCACGCCACCGCCGACCGCGATGTGCGCGCGCTCCAGCGTCTGCATGGGCGCGCGGTAGGCGGGCCGCACCGCAATGCCGATCAGCCGGCCGGCTGCCCCCTCGCTCATGACAGCGGCGAGACGCCGATCAGGAACTGGTGAGCCCACAAGACGAACACCGCGTAGAGCGCCGTGCCCAGCACGATGACGATGACGTCGTTGAACCAGGGTCCCGTCGTGGTCCCGAGCGGGCCCAGCGCACTGCGCCGCTTCACCGAGATGCGGTCGTACACGGCGTAGGCGAGAAAGCTGCCGAACAGAACCAGCGCGGCGAGGTCGCCGTTAGCAAGGAGGTGCGCCAGTGCCCACAGCTTGATCGCGACCAGCATGGGGTGCTTGAGCGCGGTATGAATGCGCGAGGGCACATAGGCCGCGACCAGCGCGATCATGGCCGGCAGCATCAGCGCCAGCGCGATGTGCCGGCACCACAGCGGCGGCACCCACAGCTGCGGGTTCTTGCCGGGATGCATTTGTAGCTTGGCGAAGCCCACGACGATCAGCACCAGGCCAATCAGCGACACGATCCCAAAGACGGCCTTGTATCCCGTGTCGCCGAAACGTGCGACGAGGCCGTCGCGCAGCGCGGCGTTCGACGGGACCAAATGGATCGCGAAAAACACCACGAGCCCGATCACCATCACCAGCATGGCGTCATCTCCCCCTGCTTAGCCTCCAAACATCCACATCTATTGCCACTATTGCCACGCTGTGGCCATCACCGTCGGGTTTATCTGGGCGCCGGGCGCCACATCGCCAGCTTGCGCGCGCCCGGACGACGAGACTTGGCCACGATACCGAGCTTGGCCGGCAGCATTCGCCGGCAATTGGACCATCAGAGGTGGTGGTACGTCGAGAGGTGCGTCGTGCGTATGTTCCCTCAGCTTTCCGGTGATCCCCTCATGTCGGCGGCGTCCTTCGCGCGGGCAAGCGGCACCGGCGACCTGGATTTGGACCCGATCAGCCGCGATTTGCTGGAGCGGGCGTCCGGGTCCGAGCTAGACGCGCTCCCGCCAACCGATACGCCATGGAATTTCATTCCTCAGGGCGCAGAGGCGGCGGCCGAGCCGGAAGAGGCCCATGATCCCGAGCTGGAGCGCTACCTCGTCCAAGAAATCGCGCGGGCGAGCCGGCGCCGGCCGCTGATGAAGCGTCTGGAGCGGGTCGAGTCCGCCTATGCCGAGCTGCCCGGCAACCTGCCCGCCAGCGCCGCAGCCCCGCCCCTGCCGCCGCCACTGCCCTCGCTCGATGTTGCGCCTGCGCCGGCGTCGCCCGCGTTCATCGCGCCCATCGATCAGTTGATGGAGGCATTCGGCGAGAACCTGGACACGGATCCGCCGCCATCGGCCGAGTGGCTCGAAACGGCCCGGCGCGAGCGCCGGCAGGCACGGCACCGCACGGCGTTTGCCTGGATCGCGACGCTCGCCATCGGTGCGGCGATCATCGCCGCCACCTTGCAGGCGCTGCAGCCCTAGCTAGCCGCCGTTCAGGGAAGAAATCCTTTATCGAGATTGAGCGCCTGGCGCGAGGCCTCGCGCCCCTTGGCGTCGATATGCAGTGCCGTCCACGCAACGTGCGTGCCCGCCTCCAACGACGTGCGCGAGCGCAGCTCGATCCCCACCGTCTCGCCGGCTTTTGCCGCAATCGGCTCCAGCACCGGAAAATAGAGCTGCTCCCAGTGCGTGCGTGGTGCCCCCGGTGCCGTCGACAGCATGACACCGGCTGCCAGCTCCGCCTGCCACCACGTGACGAAGCCGTAGATCGTGGCCGGCGCCGCCAACCGCCAGCGCGCCGTTCCCTTGCGGCTTGAGCGGTTGGCCGCCGCAAAGTCGATCGTGTCCCACGCCTTGGCGCCGCTTGCCCCCTCTAAAAGCTCCTTCGGCACAAGCGTGCGCACGTAGATGTTGTTGAGGCTCATTGCCTTGGCGAAGGCCAGGTCGAAGCCGCAGCCGTCCCATGCGCTCAGCTCTTGATGGATGCGGTCGGAGACGACGGGGGCCACGAATTGCGTCAGGGCGCGCGGGATCAGCGTACCCTTGGGCTTGAGAAAGCGGCGGCGCGCGTCGTTCAGCGTCTCGATGATGTGCTCCTCGAAGGGATAGTTGCCGAGCGTCTCGGAGACGACGACGTCGACCTTGGGCGGATCCTGCATCTCGGTGGAATGGCACGGCATCAGGTGGCAGTTGCGCGCGCGGTTGGCTTTGAGAACTTTCGCCGCGACGCCCGCCACCTCGGCGACCTCGTAGAGGAACACCTCGCGCGCGCCGAGCTTCGCCGCCATCAGCGCCAGCAGCCCCGTTCCGGCACCGATGTCGGCGACCGTCGTCTTGCCCGGCTTGATTACACTTGCGAGTGCGCGCCGAAACGCCTCGTTGCGCGTTGTGTCGGCGATCAGGGTGCGATGATATTCAATGCGCATGGTTCACAGCGTCAGATGGGGGCCGCGGATCTGATACAGCATCAGCGCCGTCGCCACCGCCAGATTGAGCGAGTCGAGGCCGCCGGCCATCGGGATCTTGACGAGCTGCGAGCACGCAGCCGCCACCGGCTCCGACAGGCCCGGCCCCTCGCTCCCCATCACCAAAAGCGTCGGCGCTTTATAGGCGGCCTTACGGAAGTCGGCGCGGCCGTCGAGATGCGTGCCGACCACGTCGCCCGGCCAGGTTGCGCGCCAATCGAGGAACGCCTCGCGCGTCGTCTTGACCAGCGGCACCGCGAACACCGAGCCCATGGTCGCGCGCACGCACTCGCGCGAATACGGATCGCACGCCGCGCCGATCAGAATGACTCCCGCCGCGCCAACCGCGTCCACCGTGCGCACGATGGTGCCGAGGTTGCCGGGATCGCGCACCTCCTCCAGCGCCACCCAGAGGTCGGCGCGCGGCAGCTTCTTGGCGTCGGGCAATTCGGCCCAGCTCTGGCGGAACACCGCGAGCATGCTTTGCGGGTTGTCCTTGGAGGCGAGCTTGGCCAGCACCGCCTCGGAGACCTCCAGCACCTCCGCTCCCGCTTTCAGCGCCCAGTCGACCAAGCCGCGTGCTGCACCACCGGTCGCCGAGCCCGCGCGATAGACGAGCAGTTCCGGCTTGAACCCGCGATCGCGCGCGGTGATGAGGATCGAAGCCCCTTCGGCAACGAACAGACCCGTCTCCTTGCGCACCTTGCGCATCTCGAGGGCACGGATCGCCTTGACGCGTTCGTTCTGCAGGCTGGTGATCGGCTTGGGTGCCGGAGAACCTTCACGCAGCGTCATGAGGTCCACCGCGTGAACAGCGACGCCGGCAGCAGGCGCCCGCCGTCGGACTCGCGGATCGCAAGCTCGCCACTCGCAAAGTTGCCGCCGCGCGCCTCCAGCACCTCGCGCGTGAGCTGATCGAAGGCGAGGGAGGAAGCGCGGATCGCGTAGCTCGTCAGCACCAGCGACGCGCGTTCAGGATCGAGCAGCGCCGTGCAGCCGTTGAGCAGGGGCGGCAAATGCGTGAACAGGTCCCACACCTCGCCGTCGGGTCCGCGCCCGAACTTCGGCGGGTCGACCAGGATCATGTGATAGGTCTTGCCGCGGCGGACCTCGCGCGCGACGAACTTCTGCGCGTCATCCAGCATCCAGCGGATCGGGGCCGCCCCGAGCTTGGACGCCGCCTGGTTCTCCTTCGCCCACGCGATCGCCTTCTTGGACGCATCGACGTGCGTCACCTGTGCGCCCGCCGCCGCCGCGATCAGCGAGGCCGCGCCCGTGTAGGCGAACAGGTTCAAAACGCGCGGCGGCTCGTCCTTGATCTTGGCGAGCTGCGCCAGCATCCACATCCAGTGCGGCAGCTGCTCGGGAAAGAGGCCCATGTGGCGGAAGCTCGACAGCCGGCATAGCAGCGTCGCACCGCGTACTTTGACCGGCCAGCTTTCGGGCACCTGCTTGTCGACGCGCCAGCGGCCCTTATCCTCCTCATCCGAGCCGGAGAACACCGCGTGCGCCCTGTCCCACGTGCGCTTGTCGCGCCGCGGCTGCCACAGCGCCTGCGGTTCGGGCCGATCGACGACGACCGCACCGAAACGCTCGAGCTTGCGGCCCGCCCCGGAGTCGAGCAGCGCGTAGTCGTCGAACCCTGCTGTTTCGAGCAGCTCGAGCCGGGGCCCCTGAGGCTCCCCGCCTTGCATATGATCCCGAGTGGCTTTGCCCTGCGCCATGGCCGGAGGTCGTGCACCTTTAGGGGTTTAGCGACCCGGAGGTCTGACACCGTTGCGCGGGCTTGGCAATATCGGCACCGGCGCCCCGTTAATGCCGCTCCCGATCGTGGCCGCCGTGCTCGCGGCGATGCTCGCGCGTGTATTCCAGCAGCTCCGAGACCCCGAACAGCAGCAACAGCACGCCGCAGATCACCTCGATGGTGGTGAGCACGCGCGCGGCGTTGCTCGCCGGCACGATGTCGCCGTAGCCGACCGTTGAGATGGTGGTGATAGAGAGATGGATTGCTTCCGAGTAGGTGAGGGTGCGCGCCACGTTGGCGACGCGGAAGTGCATATCCGGCGAGTATTGCGACAGGATGCAGTAGATCGACGCGAACACGACGACGAGGAGCGAGTAGAACGTCAGGAACGCGAAGGCCGGCACCGCCAATCGCGACATGCGGTGGAAGAACTCCTCAAACAGCAACCCGGCATCGACGAGAAAGATCGCAACGTTGCGGCTGACAGCGAGCACGATCAGGCCGATCAGCAGCATGGCGATCAGGAACGCCGTGTTGTTGTTCACGAGCGGCGCGTCGACCACCGACAGCACGAGCACACCGGCGCCGACCACCAATACCGGCAGCAGCCAAAGGAGCGCGCGGTAGAGCAGGCGCCCGCCGCGCAGGTTCGGATTGTCGACGACGGCGCGCACGTCGGCGCGCCGCAGCCAGCAGCCGACGAGAAAGAGCAGGACGGGCAGACTGAACCCGATGCCCGCCACCGCCGGCCCTATGAGCCCGAACATTTCCTCCATAAAAAAGGAGAAGATCGAGGCGTAGAGCGCGATCAGGTTGGCGAAGGTCAGCGCGAAGAACGGCGCCTCGGGGAACAGCCAGCGGATGAGGGCGGTGGCGACTCCGGCCGAGGCGATGATGGCGAGGAACAGCACAAAAGCGTTGCTCGCGACCGAGACGGCCACCAGCGCCACGAGCAAGAGCGAGATCGCGAACAGTACCACCTCGTGCAGCGCAGACGCGTATCGGCTCGCTTTGGCCATGGAAGCCTATCGGGTTGCGGCCCGGCGCGCGGCGACGGCTGTCTTTGAGTTTGCTTAAGCGCCGCTCACTTGAGCATGAGCGTGGCCAGCATGCTTCCGCCCACGTAGCAGACCGTGGCGAAGCCCAGGCTCATGGCGGCAACCGTCAGCACAGCACCGCCGGCCACGGCCGATGTTTGCGGTCCGAGCGCCCGCGACTGCACGTCGGAATATTCGAAGAGGGTGGAGCCGAACAAAAGAACGGCCGCGATGAGGGCCATCCACCAGGGCGCCCCCACAACTCCCAGACCTGTGACTGCCAGCATGACCGCATACTGGTAGGCGCCAATCGTCCTCGCAGCACCTTGTGGCAGCATTGGTTTAAGCCCCCGCTGTTCCGCAACGCCAGCACTATTCGCTACTTTGATTCGGGGTCCTCAGTCCACGTGGCGGGGCAAGTTTGCTGTGGACTTTTCGCAGCAGCCGTGTTTCGGCCGCACTATGCGGTGATTCGCAGCTGTGGATACGACGCGGAAAGCCCTTCGGGCTTGCACGCACTTCCCCTCGGCGATACCCCAACATGAGGAGTGCCAGGGGGACCGCACATGACCGGTGAAGAGGTGCCGCTCAAGCCGATCGAGCCCGCGTTGCTTCTGACGATGTCCCTGTCCTTCATCGCCGGCATCGTCGACGTCGTGGGCTTCGTGGCGCTGTTCGGCCTGTTCACCTCGCATTTCACCGGCAACTTCGTCGTCATCGGCCAGGAAATCGTCACGCACTCGTGGCGCCTCATCGCCGAGCTGATCGCCATTCCGATGTTCGTGCTCGTGGCGGCGTCGACACGCCTCCTTGTGCTGGCCTGCGAGCGCAGGGGGCGTTCCGGATTCCAAGCAAGCCTCATGTTTGAAATCGCGATGCTCGTCGGTTGCATGGGCGTCGGCCTTGCCGCCTCCCCCATTACCGATCCGGTCGCCATCGGCTCGATCACCGCGGCGCAGTTCGGCGTGGCGGCCATGGCCATTCAGAACGCCATCTGCCGCGTCATCTTTCCCGCGCATCCGCCGACCACGGTGATGACCATCAACCTCACGCAGGTCTCCGTCGACCTTGTCGACATGAACCGCGGCGTGCCGGGCTTGAGCGCGGAAGCGCGCGCGCGCTTCAACCGCACCGCACCGGTCATTTGCACCTTCTCACTCGGCGTCATCGTCGGTGCCTACGGCTATCTGTTCGCTTCGTTCTGGTGCCTGGCGATCCCCATTGTCGGGCTCATCGTCATCCTTGGCTTCGCATCGCGACCGCTCACGCCGGCACGCGCTTGAAAAGACTGTAACAATCGCAGCGTACGATTTCCGCGGCGTCACTATGGTGCTCGCCGCAATTGATCCCTACCTCGAAGTCGGACACTCCACGCATTCGCGAGGACCACGTCATGAGCACAATGGCCAACCTCACGGGGCAGGATTTCTTCAGAGACCCCGTCGGCGAGATCAAGCGGCTGCGCCAGCTCGGCCCGCTGGTTCAAGTCAAGTTCCCCATCATCGGCACCGTGTGGCTGACGACGACGCAGGAGGTGACCGGGCGCGTCCTGAAGGACAGCGCCAACTTCACCCTGCGCAAGGAGGGCCGCGTCGCCGGTGCCCCCTGGTGGCTGCCCGGCGTCTTCCTGAGCCTTGCCAACAACATGCTCACGTTCGACGAGCCCGACCACACGCGGCTGCGCTCCATCGTGGACGAGGCCTTCCGCCGCCGCGCCATCCTCGACATGGAGCCGCGTATCGGCGAGATCGCCAAGGAGCTTGCCGACGAGCTCTTTGCGCAAGGCAGCCCCGCCAACCTCGTCACACGCTATGCGCGTAAACTGCCGTTGGCGGTCATCTGCGAGCTCTTGGGTCTGCCGCTCACCGACCGGGAAAAGTTCACGACCTGGGCGGACAGAGCCGTCAACATTACCAACGCTCTCGGCTTCGCGCTGATGATCCCCGCCATCTCCGCCATCAAGCGCTATCTGGAAAACCAGATCGACGCCCAGCGCCGGCACGGCGGCAACGGCCTGATCGCCGAGCTCGTTGCCGCGGAAAAGGACGGCGCACCGATCAGCCGCGAGGAGATCGTGGCGATGGTGTTCCTATTGCTGTTCGCCGGCACCGAGACGACGACGCACTTGATCAGCGGCTCGGCGTTCGAGCTCCTCAAGGATCCGCCCCTGCGCCGCTGGCTGCAGGAGGATTGGTCGCGCGCCGATCTCGCGACCGAGGAGTTCCTGCGCTTCATATCGCCGGTGCAGTTCACCAAGCCGCGCTACGTCCAGAACGACATTACCATCGACGGCGTGACACTCACCAAAGGCGAGAAGGTCATGGGCATGCTGGCCGCCGCCAACATGGATCCCGTGGCCAACACGTGCCCGGAGAAGCTGGACCTTCAGCGCAAGCCCAACCGCCACATCGCCTTCGGCACCGGCATCCACTTCTGCTTGGGCCATCAGCTGGCGCGCATCGAAGGCCGCCAGGCGATCCGCGTGCTGTTCGACCGCTGGCCCGATCTCACGCTGGCCGTCGATGCCTCCGAGATCCGCTGGCGCAAGCGCCCCGGCCTGCGTGCGCTCGTGGCGCTGCCGGTGCGCGCCGGGTCCGCCTGAAACGCGCGCAATCACGAGAGCGCCGGCGCCCTGGTTGCGCCGGGGCCCGCGACGCGTCAGCATGGGGCCCGGATCCGAGGAGCTGCGGTTGCCTACACCCAAACTGTCTCTGCGCTTTGGCGTCGCCATGGCGGCTCTCGCCCTGGGGGCAAGCGCCGCCCATGCGAACATACGTGCGTGCCAGGAGCAGGCGCAGGCTTACGAGCAGATCGCGCGCAGTGCGGGACCCATCGAGATCAACAACGCGCTGTGGGCCGCCGCCGACAAGGGCTGCCTGGATCTTGCGCGCAAACTTCTCGACGACGGCGCCTCGCTCGAAGCGCGCGACCGCTTCGGCCGCATGGCGCTCGCACGCGCGGCCCGCGCCGGGCACGCCGACATCGTCGAGCTGTTCTTAGCGCGCGGCGCCCCCATCAATGCGCGCAACCTCGAAGGCTCGACCGCGCTGTTCCTGGCGGCCGAGGAGGACAACCGCGCCATCGTGGATACGCTCATGAAGCACGGCGCCGACCTCACCCTGCCCGGCCGCACCGGTCTGACGCCGATCGCGGCGGCAGCCTACATGGGCAACGAGCAGCTGGTGCGCTTGCTTCTGGACCACGGCGCCGATCCCAAGGTCGTCGACGCGACCGGCAAGGGCCCGATCTGCTACGCCGGCGGACGCGGCTTCCCGGATGTCGTCCGTCTCCTGCTCGAGCATGGCGTCGACGTCAACGCGCACTACGGCAACAATCTAACGGCGCTCATGTGGGCTGCCGGGCATGCCGATGCGGCCGGGACGCGCGACGTTCGAGATCTCATGAGCCTGCTGATCGACCGCGGTGCCAAGCTAAACGAGCAGGACAACCGCGGACGCAGCGCGCTGATGATCGCCGCCGGCCTCAACCACACCGCGGCCGTGGAGCTGCTGCTGGCGCGCGGTGCCGACAAGACTTTGCGTGATATTCAAGGAAAGACCGCCGCCGATCTCGCGTCCGACGCAAGCTTGCGTGCAAAGCTCGAGGTCAACTAAAGCGCTAGCGGCCGTACGTGTTGCCGAGGATCTGCAAGCCCGCCAGATACTGCGCAACCGCCTTGAGGGCGTCCGGGGACGCGGCGTTCATCAGGTCGGACATGCCCGGATTGTTGCCGCGCGAGTGGTCGCGGAACGCCAGCATCGTGTTCTGCAGATACTCGCGCTGCTGACCGGCGAGCCGCGCCGTCGTGCCGTCGCCCTGGAACTGGCCGAGATGGCAGCCCTTGCATCCGATCGACTGGATCGTCTGCTCGGCCGTGGCTGCGACTTTGTTGGGTGCGGAGGGCTGCTGCAGGTCTGGCCATTTCTTTTTCGTGAAATAGGCCGCCAGCGCCTTCATGTCGTCCTTCTCCAGCGACTCCGCGATCGGGCCCATCTGATCGTTCTTGCGCGAGCCCTTCTTGAAGTCGCGCAGCTGCAGATAGAGATAGCCCTCGTTCTGGCCCCAGATGATGGGGATGGTCTTGTCGATCGGGACGCCTTCCTCGCCATGGCAGCCGGCGCAGATCTGCGCCGTCTCCTCCACGTTGCCGGCGGCGAGCGCGGCCGAGCTCATGAAGAGAGACGCGGCAAGCACAGGAAGCAGTTTCATGGTGGCGAACTCCAGGAGACATCAAAAGGGACGGGGCTCAACCTAAGCCCCGTCCCCTCGGTTTCGTTCCAAGTCACCCTAAGCAGGTGACAGGCTTTCAGTCGACCGTAAAGGCGATGATGTTGTTACCGCGCTTGAAGTCGATCTGCGTGTTTCCGCCCGCGCCGACGACGACGTACTGCTTGCCGTCGACCGAGTAGGACGCCGGCGGCGCATTGACGCCGGCACCTGCGAAGAACGACCACAGCACGTCACCGTTCTCGGCGTTGTAGGCGCGGAACCAGCCGTCGCCCTCGCCGGTGAACATGAGACCGCCCGCCGTGGTCAGCGCGCCGCCCATCATCGGCAGCGGCGTCTTCTTCTGCCACTTGATCTTGCCGGTGTTGTAGTCGAGGGCGGTGACGTTGCCAAAGCTCTCCAGGTCCGGGATCACCTTGAAGGCGCCGCCGAGCCACAGCTTGCCGTCGGGATAGGGCGAGCTCTCGACCTGGTAGGTCATGGGCTGGTGCAGGTTGACGGCATAGGTCAGCGCCAGCTCAGGGTTGACCGCCATCACCGACCACTCCACGCCGCCGTTGGCGCCGGGAAGCATCTTGGCACCTTCGGGCGTCGGCAAGGTCCACATGCCGGTCTGATCCACCATCGGCTCGGAGAAGCGGATGAGGCTGCAGTCGTCGCGGTTGTGCACGTACACGTTGCCGGTCTTGCCGGCATGGATCACGCCGGGAACCGTGTTGCCGTCCTTGTCCTTCACGTCGACCAGGATCGGCGGGCTGACGGAGTCGAGGTCCCACACGTCGTGCGCGATGTACTGGAAGTGGCAGACGTATTTGCCGGTCTCCAGATCGAGCGGAAACGAGCGAGTCCGTATAGAGGTTGTCGCCGGGACGGATGGCGCCGTCGAGATCGGGCGAAGGATTGCCGACGACGAAATAGATGCGCTTGGTCTTGAGATCGACCGCCGGGTTCTGCCACACGCCGCCGCCGAGCGTCTTGTAGGGATCGCCCATCTTCTTCAGCGCGGCCTTCTCGGCCGCGATATCGCGATGCATGTCCTTGCCGGTGGCGTCATGCGTCGCCCATACGCCGGCGGAAGTCCTCGGGGATCGTGTCGAAGTTCCACACGAGCTTGCCGGTCTCGGCGTCGTAGGCGCGCACGAATCCGCGGATGCCGTACTCACCGCCGTTGGTGCCGATCAGGATCTTGCCGTCGACTGCGGTCGGCGCCATCGTCTCGCTGTACCCGAGCTCAGGGTCGGCGATCTCGGTCTCCCACAGCAGGCTGCCCGTCTTGGCGTCGAGCGCGACGAGCTTGGCATCGAGCGTGGCCATGTAGACCTTGTCGCCGTAGACGGCGACGCCGCGGTTGTTGGGGCCGCAGCAATAGGTCGTGATGGGACCCATCTTGTGCTTGTAGTGCCAGTACTCCTCGCCGGTCTTGGCGTTGAGCGCATAGACGTGGTTGAACGCCGTCGTCACGTACATCACGCCGTCGACCACGATCGGCGTCGTCTCCAGCGACTCCTTCACCTCCGTCTGGAAGATCCAGGCGGGATGCAGCTTGCCGACGTTGGAGGTATCGATCTGCTTGCCCGGGAAGTAGCGGGTCTGGTCGTAGTTGCCGTTGGTGTGCAGGAAGTTGTTGGTGTCGCTCGCCGCCGCGTTCAGCTGATCCTGTGACACCGACGTGGCCGGCGCGCTCGTTCCGGTCGTCGCCTTGCCCTGCTCGATCTCTTGCTGCGCGTAGGCAGGTGTGAGCATGGCGAGCGCAGAGGCCGCCGCCAGGAGCCCGGCGTAGACGCCGCCCCTATGTGATCCAACCATGATGTCCTCCTTACCCGAAGCCCGGCACGGCCGCTGGCAGCGGCTTCTCATGGGGGGCGCGATCGGGAATAAAACGACCCTGCGCTTGCCACTTCTTCCTGTCAAATCAGGCAAACTTATACATTGGTCGCAGGAGTCCTGATCGCGGTTTCCGTTTGCGCGCTGATCGTTTGCCTGCACCCCCGGCGGAGCGCGGCTCGGCAAAATCGCAATTTGCGCACGACACGCGAGCGCCCTAGACGTGGCGGCGCTGCCATTTGAGCCGCAGCGTCGGTGCCATCGCCCAGGCGATGAATGGCGAAATGAGGAAGCTCGCCACCACCACGATGGGCAGCCAGAAAGCAGCATGCGCGTTCAAGGATGGGATCGAGAGCACCGCGACGGCACCGATGCCGAACACGACGGCGTTGATCATCAAGAACAGCATCGCTGCAATATAGGTGCGGGTCGACATGATGGATTTCTCCGGCTGACGATTGGAGCTGTCGGACGACGTGTCTGAAAACGTCGTGGTCGCCTGACAGTTTCCGTTTCTGACCCACATCAGACGACGCGATTGCTCCCGTGGAGCGGGCATACCCCGCCAATGGCTCCTGAATGCCCAATCCGTAGGCAGCAATTTGCCGACAATTGGAGCTTGGAACCTTGTCACGAGGCCGTAGTCTCCAAGAGACATGAGCCACGTTCTCGACTGCTGCAAGGAATTGCCGGAAGTGCGGGCGGAGCCGGGAGACGTGCTCCTCGTCGAGGGCACAACGTCGGGCAAGCTCTACATTCTCATCGAAGGCGAGCTGCAGATCCTGCGCAACGACGTGGAGGTCGCCACGGTGTCCGATCCCGGCGCGGTGTTCGGCGAGATGGCGATCCTGCTCGGGGCCCCCCATACCGCGACCGTGAAGGCGCTGGTGCCGAGCCGCCTCCACGAGATCGACGACGCCGAGAGCTTTCTCGCCTCCGCGCCGGAGATGATGGGGCACATCGGCAAGCTGCTGGCGCTACGGCTGCATCTCGCGACAGGATACCTTGCCGACTTGAAGTGCCAGTTCGCAGAGCATGGCACCCATCTCGGTATGGTCGACGCGGTGTTGGAGAGCCTGCTGCATCAGCAGGAGCCCGGGTTCAAGCCCGGCGGTTCGGACCGCGAGACCGATCCCCGTCTCTAAAGCCAGGCGGGCCTCCCTTTGAGCTTCGCCAGCGGATGCGCCAGCGGCGCGTCGAGCTTCGATTCCTGACCGTCGGCCGTCGATAGCCAGATGGCTTCGTTTTCCTCGATGTTGAGGATCACGTGCGGCGGCTCCGGCGCAAGCTCGCGGCCGGCATTGAACACCCAGGTGTCGCCGATACGGTCGACCCACGATCCGCCGTCGACGAACGGCGATGGATGCACATGGCCGGAGAAGACGAAATCGGGCCGGTAGGTCTCGATCCAACCTTTGAGCGCGTCGTCGCCGAAGAAGCGTTGGCCGCTCCAGGCGGTCGGCGATCCCGACGGCGGCGCATGATGGACCCATGCCCACCGCTTGCTGCCCCGCTTCGCGGCATCGCGCGCAAGCAGCTCCCCCACCGCCTGGCGCGTCGAGGGACCGTCCCACCACGGGCAGATCGTGAACAAGACGCCGTCGATCTCGAAGCAATCTCCGTCCGCGGCGATGCCAAGGCTGCGGATTTTGGCGAACCACTTGGCCACGCGTTCGCCCTCGGCGTTGTGAGAATTGAGATCGTGATTGCCGGAGCAAACGAAGAGGCGCGTCATCGTCTTGAGCCGCCGGAGGTAGTTCAAGACGACAACTGTCTGCGCCCGCCCGTCGACGGTGGAGGCGATGTCGAGCAGATCTCCGGCAATGATAACGATGTCGAAATCGGGCGCGACACGGAGCACCCAGTCATACTGCTTCAGCGTGTAGTGGAGATCGGCGGTGATCAGGCATTTCATTGGCCGAGCCCCTCAAAAATCGCCCTTGCGAGGGAAGACAAATATGCTCGATCGGTCAAGCTTTACCGGCCGCCCTTGTACTTCTGCCCCCAAACCGCTAGCTCCTGCGGGCGCAGCACCCCTTTGACCGAGCAGCGACTGAGAGACTGGGAGACCATGCAGGACGAGACCGGAGCAGCTGAGGAGATGACGCAAGAGCGTGCCGCGCCCAGTGGGGCCGCGGGCGAGCTCGCGCGCCAGATCGAGCGCCGGCGTACCTTCGCCATCATCTCCCACCCCGACGCCGGCAAGACGACGCTGACCGAGAAGCTTTTGCTGTTCGGCGGCGCCATCCAGCTCGCCGGCCAGGTCAAGGCCAAGAAGGACAAGCGCGGCGCCCGCTCCGACTGGATGGCGATCGAGCGCGAGCGCGGCATCTCTGTTGCCGCCTCCGTGATGACGTTCGAGTACGGCGGCGCGGTTCTGAACCTGCTCGACACGCCGGGCCACGAGGACTTCTCCGACCACACCTACCGAACGCTCACCGCCGTCGATTCCGCCATCATGGTCATCGACGCCGCCAAGGGCATCGAGGCGCGCACGCGCAAGTTGTTCGAGATCTGCCGCCTGCGCGACATCCCCATCATCACCTTCATCAACAAGCTCGACCGCGAGGCGCGCGAGCCCTTGGAGCTCCTGGACGAGATCGAGAAGGTGCTGGCGCTCGATACCGCCCCCATGGTGTGGCCCGTCGGCAAGGGCCGCGATTTCCGCGGCACCTACGATCTTTTGAAGCCGCGCATCCGCCGCCTCGACGAGACGCCCGACGGCCAGCCCGTCTCCGGTCCCGACGATCCCCTCTTCGATGAGCTGCTCGAGCCCGACGAGGCGGCGCGCTGGCGCGAGGAGATCGCGCTCGTCAATGACGCGTGCGGGCGCTTCGACCTCGAGGCCTTCCGCCACGGCGCGCTGTCGCCCGTCTACTTCGGCAGCGCGCTCAAGAACTTCGGCGTGCGCGACATCCTCGATGCCCTCGTCGCCTACGCGCCGCCGCCGCTCGACCGCAAGGCGGCAACGCGCACCGTCAAGGCCGGCGAGGCGGCGATGACCGGGATCATTTTCAAGATCCAGGCGAACATGGATCCCAACCACCGCGACCGCATCGCCTTCATGCGCGTCTGCTCGGGCCGCCTCACGCGCGGCATGAAGGCCAAGCACGTGCGCACCGGCAAAACCATGGCGCTGCAAACGCCGCAGTTTTTCTTCGCCCAGGACCGCCAGCTCGTCGAGGAGGCCTATGCCGGCGACGTGGTCGGCATCCCCAACCGCGGCACGCTGCGCATCGGCGACGCACTGACCGAGGGCGAGGACGTGCGCTTCCTCGGCATCCCCAGCTTTGCGCCCGAGATCCTGCGCCGCATCCGGCTCGAGGACGCAATCAAGGCGCGCAAGCTCAAGGAAGCGCTCGCCCAGATGGCCGAGGAGGGCGTGGTGCAGCTGTTCTCCCCCGTCGACGGCACGCCGCCCATCGTCGGCGTCATCGGCGCGCTGCAGCTCGACGTGCTGGCCGACCGGCTGAAAGAGGAATATGGGCTTCCCGTCGGGTTCGATGTCGCCCCGTGCGACACCGCCCGCTGGATCAGCTCAGCGGATCCCGCCGTGCTGACCAAGTTCATTGCATCGCACCGGCCCGAGATCGCCACCGACCTCGACGGCGATCACGTGTATCTGGCGCCTTCGGCGTTCGCGCTGTCGTGGACGCAGGAGAAGAACCCCGACATCGTCTTCACCGACATCAAGACCATCGACCGGGCGTAAGGATGTCCTACGAAAACCTGATGCGCCTGCAGCACGCCGCCGAGATCCTTTCGACGGCAGCCCTCTTCGGCGGGTTCCTGTTTCTCGTTCTCGGCCTCATCCGCAGCCGCTGGGTCGGCCTCTCCAACCGCATCTGGGTGGTGGTGTCGACGTTCGGAATCTGGCTTTTGGGCCTCGTCATTTACGGCGGAGCCATCGGCTACACCCATTCGCAGCCCAATGGGCCCCACGCGTTCGAGTCTTATATGGACGGTATGACGGCGCAGAGCTGCGTTCGCGATCCGGCACACGCGGGCTGCGCTGAGCTGAAAAAGAAGTGCGCCGAGCGCGACCCCACCCACCCAGCATGCCGCATCTTGGCCGGCGAGGACCCTGCCAAGTTCTACACGACGACGATCCGCCGGTAGGTCCCTACTCCAGATCCTCCACCTCGACCGGGCCGCCGCCCTTGATGCGCTGCGCCAGCGCACTTTCGATGAAGGGATCGATGTCGCCGTCGAGCACCGCGTCGGGGTTGGTGCTCTGCGCGCCGGTGCGCAGGTCCTTCACCAGCTGATAGGGCTGCAGCACGTAGGAGCGGATCTGGTGCCCCCAGCCGATCTCGGTCTTGCCCGCGGCCTCGGCGTTGGCCTTCTCCTCGCGCCGTTTCAGCTCCTGCTCGTAAAGCCGCGCCTTTAGCATCGCCCACGCGATGGCGCGGTTCTTGATCTGCGAGCGCTCCTGCTGGCACGCCACCGCAATGCCCGTGGGCAAGTGCGTGATGCGCACGGCGGAGTCGGTCGTATTCACGTGCTGGCCGCCGGCGCCCGACGAGCGATAGGTATCGATGCGGCAGTCGCTCTCGTTGATGTCGATGTCGATGTCATCGTCGACGACGGGAAAGACCCACACGCTGGCAAAGCTCGTGTGCCGGCGCGCGTTGGCATCATAGGGCGAGATGCGCACCAGCCGGTGCACGCCCGATTCCGTCTTGAGCCAGCCGTAGGCGTTCTCGCCTTTGATCTCGATGGTCACCGACTTGATGCCGGCCTCTTCGCCCGGGCTCTGCTCGATCACGGCGACCTTGTAGCCGCGCTCCTCCGCCCAACGCATGTACATGCGCGCCAGCATCGAGGCCCAATCCTGGCTCTCGGTGCCGCCGGCGCCGGCGTGCACCTCCAGATAGGTGTCGTTGGCGTCGGCCTCGCCCGAGAGCAGCGCCTCCACGCTGCGGCGCTGCGCCTCCTCGTCGAGCTTCTTGAGAGCCGTCTCGCCCTCGGCGATCGTGGCTTTGTCGTCGCTCTCCTCGCCGAGCTCGATCAGCGTGACGCTGTCGTCGAGCTCGCTCTCCAGGCGCTTGTAGGATTCGATCGAGCGCTCGAGCTGCTGGCGTTGGCGCATGACCTTCTGCGCCGCCCGGGAGTCGTTCCACAGATTGGGATCCTCGGCTCGCTTGTTGAGATCAGCGAGCCGCATTTCAGCGGTATCCCAGTCAAAGATGCCTCCGTAAAAGGACGAGCGCCTCTTTGATGGAATCGACGTGTTTCTGCGTTTCGGCACGCATGGCTGCCTCCGGGTCGTGAAGTGATTTCAGGAACTGAGGGCCTGATATAGTGGGCAAGAACGCGGCTGTAAACGCAGCCGACGCCGCTAAGGTGCGATGCAGCGCCTCACCACAATCCGCCGCGGCCGGCGCCGAACGTGGGCGTGCGCGCAGGCGTGGGATGATAGACATCCTCGGTCGGCGCCGCGTCGGCCGAGCCCGTCAGGCCGATCACCGAGTAGGCGTCGTCCGGCTCCTCGCCGGGCTTGAACGCCTCCATGATGCTGTCGGAGTCGTCGGCGGAGGCACGCAGGCCCGTGTGCAGGTCGACGCGCACGAGCTTGATGCCCGGCGGGACACGGAACGGAGACGGCGGCGTGTCGGCGAGCGCCTCTGTCATGAAGGCGCCGAATACCGGCGCTGCGACGCGTCCGCCCGTCTGGCCTTTGCCCATAGGGCGGGGCGTGTCGTAGCCGACGAACACGCCGACCACGAGGTCAGGCGCGAAGCCGAGGAACCAGGCGTCCTTCTCCTCGTTGGTGGTGCCGGTCTTGCCGGCGAGCGGACGCCCCAACTTGCTCAGCGACTTCGCCGTGCCGCGCTGGATCACGCCCTCGAGGATCGAGGTGATCTGATAGGCGGTGTGCGGGTCCACGATCTGTTTGCGGTCGTCTAGGATCACCGGCTCGTCCTGGCCCTCCCACGCCTCGGCCTTGCAGCCCTCGCAAGTGCGCTGATCGTGCTTCCACACGGTGTGCCCCCAGCGATCCTGGATGCGGTCGATCAAGGTCGCGCGCACCTGCTTGCCGCCGTTGGCGATCATGCAATAGCCGGTGGCAAGCCGCAGAAGCGTCGTCTCGCCGGCGCCGAGCGACATCGACAGAACGGGGAGTAGGTCGTCGTAGATGCCGAAGCGGCGCGCGTACTCGGTGATGAGCGGCATGCCCAGATCCTGCGCGAGCCGCACCGTCATCTGGTTGCGCGAATGCTCGATGCCAAAACGCAGCGTCGCAGGACCAGCGGACCCCTCCTTCTCGTAGTTCTCCGGCTTCCAGATGTCCTGCCCTGGGCCCTGCTCGATCTCGATGGGCGCATCCAGCACGATCGAGGTGGGCTTGTAGCCGTTGTCGATGGCGGCCGCGTAGACGAAGGGCTTGAACGAGGAGCCGGGCTGGCGCTTCGCCTGGATCGCGCGGTCGAACTGGCTGCGGTCGAAGGAGAACCCGCCGACGTCGGCCAGCACGCGGCCGGTGTTGGGATCGAGCGCGATGATGCCGCCACCCACTTCCGGAATCTGCATCAAAGACCAAACGCCGGCCAGGTCGTCGGGATCCTTCGGCGCCACGTAGATCACGTCGCCGGGCGCAAGCACGTCGGTGACGGCCTTGGGCGCAGGCTTGCCTGGGGGCTTGGCCCACTTGACCTCGTCAAAGCCGATCTCAACCGCCTCGCGGTTGTCGACGAGCGTACCGTCCTGCTGCTTTTCCGGGTTGAGCCCGACGACCGCCTTGGTCGCGTCCGTCTTGAGCACCACGCCCAGCCGCCAAGGCTGAATGTCATTCGGGCTGTCGATGGCCCTCAGCTCCGCACCCCAGTCGCCCGCGATGTCGATCTTCTTGACCGGCCCGCGCCAGCCTTTGCGGCGATCGAAGGCGACGAGCCCGCCGACCAGCGCCTTGCGGGCGATCTTCTGCAGGCGCGGATCAAGCGTGGTGCGCACCGACAGACCGCCGCCGTAGAGCTTGTCCTCGCCATAGGCGCCAAGCAGCGTACGCCGCACCTCCTCGGCGAAATACTCGGCTGCGAAGATATGCGCACCCGTCGGGCGGAGGTTGACACCCAGCGGCTTCGCCTTGGCCTCTTTCGCCTCCTCCTCGGTGATGTAGCCGTTCTCCCGCATCTGGCCGATAATCCAGTTGCGACGGGCGATCGCCGCCGCGGTCTTGCGGAACGGGTGATAGTTGTTGGGAGCTTTGGGCAGCGCCGCCAGATACGCCGCCTCCTCGATCGTGAGGTCGCGCAGCTCTTTGTTGAAGTAGCTCAAGCTCGCCGCGGCAACGCCATAGGCGCCGATCCCGAGGTAGATCTCGTTGAGATAGAGCTCGAGAATCTTGTCCTTCGAGTACGTGCGCTCGATGCGGACGGCGAGGATCGCCTCCTTGACCTTGCGCTCCATGGAGCGCTCGCTCGTCAGCAGGAAGTTCTTGGCGACCTGCTGGGTAATGGTCGACGCACCCTCGACGCGACGCGACCTCCCCTGGATCTTGTCCTGGACGAGCTTGAAGACGGCGCGCGCAATACCCTGAAAGTCCACGCCGCCGTGCTGGTAGAAGCGGCTGTCCTCCGCCGACAGGAAGGCGGCGATCACGCGCTTCGGGATCGTATTGATGGGCACGAAGATACGCCGCTCACGTGCGTACTCGGCAATGAGCGCGCCGTTGTGCGCGTGAATGCGCGTCATCACCGGCGGCTCGTACTTGGCAAGGCTCTCGTAGTCGGGGAGGTCCTGGGAGAACTTCCACAAGACGAAGCCGGCGCCCGCCGAGCCGACGATAAACAAGACCACGGCAGCCGCGAACCCGAAGCCCAGGAAGCTCAGGAGCAGGCTCTTGCGCCGCCTGCGCCTGGGCGGCGCCGGTTGCTGCGGAGGGAAGGAGGCGCGCATAAACCTCTAGTCCGTGGATCGGGCGTATCGGGGCGGGCCTTCACGATACAAGAAGCCGCCGCCGCGACCGAGGCACCATAGCATGGATTGTGGCATCAAGTCGTCGCTCGTTCAGGTTTAGATAACGTTGAGACGGCGGTCTCAGGGTGCGCGCGCCGTCCGTTTGGAGAAATAGGAGTCGACGGCGCCCCCGATGGATGCCGCCACCTGCTTCTGCCAGGAGGCGGAGCTGAGCAGCTTCTCGTCGTCCTTATGGCTCATGTAGCCCAGTTCGACGAGCACCGAGGGCGTGTCCGCCTGTCGCAGCACCTTAAATGCGGCCGAGCGTTGCGGGTCGCGCGAGAGCACGATGGTCTTGCCCAGTCGCTTGACCAGGGTGTTGGAGAAATCAGCGGAGAAATTGGCCGTCTCGCGCTTCAGCAGGTCGATGAGGATCGAGCGCACCTGGCTCTTCTCCTCGTACTCCTCCGTCTCCAGGCCGGCGATGGCGTCGGAGGCGTTCTCTTTCTCGGCCATGCGGCGGGCCGCCTCGTCGGAGGCGCGCTCCGAAAGCGTATAGACCGTGGCACCGCGCACGGTGTTGGCGAAATTCTTCTGCGCGATCGCGTCGGCGTGCAGCGAAATGAACAGGTCGGCGGCAAGCTTGCGCGATCTCTTGAGCCGCTCGTCGAGCGACACGAACACGTCGCGCGAGCGCGTCATGTACACCTGATAGCGGCCACCCGCCGCAAGCTGCGCCTTGAGCTGCTTGGCGACCGCCAGTACCACCTTCTTTTCCGGCACGCCGTGCGGGCTCTGGGTGCCCGGGTCGACGCCGCCGTGCCCGGCATCGATGAGGATGACCGGCTTGACCCGATCCTTCGGCTTCTTGACCGAGCCTTCCTCGATGTCGGGCTTGGCGCTGGCGCTCGCTGAGCGCTGCCCGCCGGTGCCGGCACCGAACGCCTGCGCCGTCGTGGGCACCAGCTCCACGGTGAGCCGCACGCCGTGCCCGCGCGCCGTCATCTCGGCCTTGCGGATGATCACCGGCGTCTTGGTGTCGAGAACGATGCGTGCCTTGCCGGCCGACAGCAGCCCGAAGCGGTACGCCGTCACCAGGCCCTTGCCATCCTGGCCGGTGCCGTCGGGAAGGCGGAAGGTCACGTCGGGCAGATCGACGACCACCCGATAGGGATTGGCGAGCGTGAAGACCTCCGCCGGCACACCGGCGCTCAGATCGAGACTGAAGGTCGTTTGCTGCTTGGTGCCCGTGAGCTCGGCGCGCCGCGCCTCCACCGTCGCGCTCTTGCGATGCACGCTCGTCGTCGTGCGCTGCTCGGCAACGCGCAACCGCCGGCTGGAAGGGCGTGCAACCTCAGCGGGAGATACAAAAGACGGCGCTGCGGCAACGGACGGGTAGCCAGCGTCGGCTCGCGGGCCCGCAGCGGCGGCCGCAGCATCCGGCAGGAGGACGATGGCCAGCCCCAAGACCAGTGGTGCCCACGTCATTCGCCCCCGCATGAGTTGCATCGACCCCGATCCGTTTGTGCGCCACCGCCCTGACGCTCTATGTCCCTGTGAAATTTAACGAAATCTTGGTCGAATCTCCCTAAATTTGTGGAGAGTTGACTGGGATGCCCGGCAGCGCGGCACTTATAACACGCTTGCAAGGCCCTCGGTGAACCCGTACTTATTTGGTTTGTTGCTGCTGGGGTCCCCCCTCGGCGGGAGCATGTGTGCGCCGCAAGAACACCGCATAAGGGCCTGTCGCCCCCGGGTTCCCGCCGGATCGCCGCTCCCGAAGAGCAAAACCTTGGCAGACGACGATCAATGATCGTCGAGCGCCCGGTTGTACCCGCCCCGAGTTCCCTAGATGGGCAGGGCTTTGGCCCGGCGCTTGGCGGCTCTGGAGACATCTGATCACCACCAACTGATTTGCGACTCTAGCAATTCAAAGCAGCAGCGCTCCCCTCGCGCGCCCAAAGAAAGGAAGGCCATTTGAGCCGACGGGACCAACGTCCCCGCCGCTCAATCCGACGGGAGTACATCGACGGACCCTGTCCTTGGAAGGGCGGGCGTCTCCCATCAACTGGAAGTCTTGAAATGCACACCGTGAGCACGTGTCGTCTTGAGGCCCCTGCGCGCATGGATCAGCGCCGCGGGGCACGGTCGGCTTTGGTCGGCCCAAGAGGACTGCGTGCCGCAGCCATCACCCCTTCACTTTATTTTTCTCTTCAAACAAACGCGCGCGCCCGAGAGCGGCATCGCGTCGGCACCGGTCTCATACCGTCAGGCTTTGTGACCGGGAGCGGCAGTCCGCCCCGCAGGCGTGCCAAGGATCGGCACACATGTCCAACAACAAGATGCTTATTGACGCCACGCACCCGGAGGAAACTCGGGTCGTGGTGCTTCGTGGAGGCCGGGTAGAGGAGTTCGACTTCGAATCCGCCGCGCGCAAGCTCCTTCGCGGCAACATCTATCTCGCCAAGGTGACGCGCGTGGAGCCGTCCCTGCAGGCGGCGTTCGTCGAGTATGGCGGGAACCGGCACGGATTCCTTGCCTTCAACGAAATCCATCCCGACTACTACCAAATCCCGATGGCGGACCGTCAGGCCCTCATCGAGGAGGAGGCTGCGGCTGAAGCGGCCGAGGAGGCCGCCGTCGATGCGCGCGCCGAGGCCATGGCCCGCCGCCGCAATCGCTCGCGCGGCCCCGAGAACGGCGACGAGCCCCGCGACCACGCCGGCGCCGATCACGACGATGACCAAGACCATGATCACGACAATGATCATGACCACGAACATGACCAGGAGGTCGACGACGCCGGTGGTGACGGCGGGCCCAATCACGACGAGGGCGACGAGCCGCACCACCATACGATGGCGGAGTCCTCGATGCCGGCGGACGACCGCCTCGTCGCGCCCGAGAGCGCGGCAAACGAGGACGAGAACCTCGCCGCCAATGAGAACATGGCCGAGGCGTCCAATGGCGACGAGCCCGGGGCCGAAGCCGGCGCCGAGTCGGCCAGGAGCGAAAACGGCGGCGAAAACGGCGTGCAAGAGGTCGAGGCCAACGGCGCCTCCACCGAGGCCGAGCGCGTCGAGCAGGTCGGCTCGGGCGAGGATGCCCTCGAGGAGCTGCCCTCGCGTCCGCGCCGGCGTCCGCGCAGCTACAAGATCCAGGAGGTCATCAAGCGCCGCCAGGTGATCCTGGTGCAGGTCGTCAAGGAGGAGCGCGGCAACAAGGGCGCAGCGCTCACGACCTATCTGTCGCTGGCCGGCCGCTACACCGTCCTGATGCCCAACACCGCGCGCGGCGGCGGCATCTCCCGCAAGATCACCCAGCCGCAGGACCGCAAGCGCCTCAAGGCGATCGCCGCCGATCTCGAGGTGCCCGAGGGCATGGGGCTGATCATCCGCACCGCGGGTGCTGCACGCACCAAGCAGGAGATCAAGCGTGACTTCGAGTACCTGCTGCGTCTGTGGGAGAGCGTGCGCGATCTCACCTTGCACAGCCAGGCGCCGAGCCTCGTCTACGAGGAAGGCAACCTGATCAAGCGCTCGATCCGCGATCTCTATAACAAGGATGTCGACGAGGTCATCGTCGCCGGGCAGGAGTCCTACAAAGACGCCAAGGACTTCATGCGCATGCTCATGCCGAGCCATGCCAAGAACGTAAACCTCTACCAGGAGCCTGAGCCGCTCTTCACGCGCCACAAGATCGAGAGCCAGCTCAATGCCATGTTCAGCCCGTACGTCACGCTGCGCTCCGGCGGCTACCTGGTCATCAACCAGACCGAGGCGCTCGTTGCCGTCGACGTGAACTCCGGCAAATCCACGCGCGAGTTCTCCATCGAGGAGACGGCGCTCAACACCAACCTGGAAGCCTCCGACGAGATCGCGCGCCAGTTGAAGCTGCGCGATCTTGCAGGCCTCATCGTCGTCGACTTCATCGACATGGAGGAGAAGCGCAACAACCGGGCGGTCGAGCGCCGCCTCAAGGAAGCGCTGCGCCACGACCGCGCCCGCATCCAGGTCGGGCGCATCAGCCACTTCGGCCTGCTCGAGATGTCGCGCCAGCGCCTGCGCACCGGCGTGCTCGAAGGCTCCACCTCGCAGTGCGCGCACTGCCAGGGCACGGGCATCATCCGCTCCACCGAGTCGGTGGCACTCGCGGTGCTGCGCGGGCTCGAGGACGCCATCATGGCGGGCGCGCGCACTCCGCTCGTCGCCAGCACGACGCCGTCGGTGGCGCTCTACATCCTCAACAACAAGCGCCCCTTCATCAACGACATGGAGACGCGTCACGGGCTTCCCATCACGGTGATGGGGACCGACAAGCTCGCCGGCGCCAACTTCACCATCGAGAAGGGTGCAGCCCCCGCACTGCCGCAGCGTCGCGTCGAACGCGCCGCCGTCAATATGGACTGGGGCTTCGACGAATCCGACGAGGGCACGGAGGCCGATGAGCCGATCGCAGTGCGTCAGCCTGCGCGTAGCCCCGACGCGGAAGATCAGCAAGGTGACGGCTCGCGTCGCCGCCGCCGGCGCCGCCGGCGCGGAGGCGGCCGACGCGAAGACCGGCCCGAGGCTGGTGCATCCGACGACTGGCGGGGCGATTCCGACCACGCCCCCGACCGCGCCATGGAAGCGCACGAGGACGATGTCGAATCCGTCGGCGGCGATGATGCGCCGGTCGAGGCACGCGGCGAGTTCGACGACGAGGCGCGCGAGCAGCCGCGCAACGGCGAGGATCGCGGCGGACAGCGCAGCCGCCGGCGCGGACGGCGCGGCGGACGCCGCGGTCGCGAGCGTCGCGCAGCGGAAGCGCGGGTTGGTGGCGACGAGCAGCCCGACGTCGGGTTCCCCAGCGAGGGCTCCCGGTCTGGCGAAAGCTACGAGCCCAGCGACAGTTTCGAGCCGCCCCACAGCTCCGAGCCTGCCGAAGCGTCCCCATCCCGCGACGCGGACATTGCACCCGAGCCCGCACGCAACGGTGCCGACACCGCACAGGAAAAGGTCCGGGCCCCGCGCCGCCAGAGCAAGTCTGCGCCGGCACACGCCAGCGAGGAGATCCACGACAAGCCCCATCCTGAGCCCGAGCCGGTTGCCCAGGATGCACCCGTAACGGCCGAGCCTGTTGCGCCCAAGCGGTCACGTCATCGCGCTGGCGCCAGCGAGCCGCGTATCGAGCGCATCGTGGTCGGCAGCAAGGCCGGCGACAGCGCTGCGGCCGGCGACGTCGCGACCGAGGACACCGCGGCCGCGCCGGCGCGCAAAGGCTGGTGGCAGCGCCGGCTCGGCGGCGAATAATCGGCCGCACACACGTCTCGTCGAACATCACGGGCCGGAGGCGCTTTCGCCTCCGGCCTTTTTTCATGTTGAGAGCCGGGCGCCACGTCGAGACAAGCCCGGAGCATCCGGAATAAGACTCTCCACACGGGCCCATCCTTGCTTGCAAAGAGACACGCTCATGCCCGCCATCGGCGCCACTCACGACTGGGGACACTACAAACCGCGCGGGCTCGCCGCGGTCGGCATAGGCCTGACGCGCCACCGCGTCGTGCGCGGTGCGCTGCGCCGTGTCGTCGGCGGCGCCGTGAGCGGCATGCAGCCCTGCTTCGACGTCGAGATCGAAGGGCTCAGAATGCGCTGCATGGCGCGCGACAACTACACCGAGTGGGGCTTGGTGTTCACCGGCGCCCGGCAGGATCGCAGCGGTCGCGACATCATTCTTTCCGAGCTTGCGCCCGGCGACGTGTTCGTCGACGTGGGGGCCAACTGCGGCACCTATTCGCTGTTTGCCGCCCGCCGCGTCGGCGCCGGCGGCCGCGTCGTCGCGATCGAGCCCATGCCCGAGATGATCGAGCGCCTGCGCTTCAACGTGCACGCCAACGGCTTTGCCAACATCCATATCTTCGAGACGGCCGTCGGTCCCCAAGAGGGATCCGCCACTCTGTTCGTCGACGAGGAGCGGCGCGGGCATTCAAGCCTCGCCGACGAGGTGGGGCGCGATGGCGCAAAACGCACCACCGTCCCCGTCACGACGCTGCACGCCATCGTGACGCAAGCGCGCCTTGAGCGCATCGACGCCTTGAAGATCGACATCGAGGGTTACGAGGACCGCGCTCTTGTACCGTTCATAAAAACCGCCGCGCGCAACCTCTGGCCGCGGCGCCTGTACATGGAGACCACGTGGCGGCCACGCTGGGAGGCCGACTGCGTGGCCGAGCTCGTAGAGGCGGGCTATTGCATTGCCTGGCAGGGCCGCGGCGACGTGCTGCTGGAGCTGCCGCCGAAAGTTTGAGCGTACACGAAAAAGGGCCGGAGACACGCTCCGACCCTTTGGCGTTTGGACGTCAGGCGAGGCTAGTTGCAGCTCTTGCCGTGGCCGCCACCCATCATCGCCCAACGGCGTCCGTGATGGCCACCGCCGTGCCCGTGCCGACCGCCACCGCTGTGGGCGAAGCGACGCAGCACGTGATTGGCAACCTCTTTCTGCTCGTCCGACAGCGAGGCGTAGAACGGCTTCACCGTCTCGGCGAACGCCTTGGTCTTGCTCGCGCGCTCGCTCATCTTGGTGGCCCGATCGGCCATGCGCTCGCTCTGCTTCTCGATGCGCTCGGGCAGCGCCAGCTTCTCACGCTTGCCATCCTTGTCGCGCTCTGCACGCCGCTCCTCGTGCTTTGAGCGCCACTCCTCGCGCATCTTGCGATGCTCGGCGTAGTCGGCGCGGATTTTCTCCTCGACCGGCGCCCAAAGCGTCTCCTGCTCCGGCGTCAGTTTGAGTGCCGCCTTTGCCATGGCGATGCGTCCGTCCTCGAGCCGCGACTGCACCTCCGGCGACGGGCCGCGCGGACCATCGCGATCCTCTGCAACCGGCGGCCCTGACGGCTCGTCGGCCTGCTGCGCCAATACAATTCCAGCCGGTACAGTGGCGGCCAAAAGCGTAATGGCCAGCGCACGTGTCAACTTGTTCATGTGTCTCTCCTGATTGCACTGCCAGCGACGGCCTCTCGCGCCGCTGTTGAATCTGGAAACGCGCCGAGGCGGTCCGATCCGTCGTCGTTCATGTTGCGATTTGGTAATGCGCGCGGACGCTCAGGCCTGGCGCCGCGGCGCCGACCACGCCTTGAGGCGGCGCGCGGCCTCCGCCATGTCGGCGGTCGTGCCCGCGTAGCAGAAGCGCACGAAGCGGCGTCCGCGCTCGGCGTCGAAATCGACGCCCGGCGTCGCGGCAACGCCGCTCTCCTCCAGCATGGCTTTGGCGAAGGCCAGCGCGTCGTTGGTCATGTCGCTGACGTCGCAATAAAGATAGAACGCGCCATCGGCCGGCGCGAACTTGGAGAACCCCGCCTTGGGCAGCTCCTCCAGCAGCAGCGCGCGGTTCTGCGCGTAAACACGCCGGTTGGCCTCGAGCTCGTCCATCGCCTCGAACGCCCCCAGCGCCGCCACTTGCGCGATCGCCGGCGCGGAGATGTAGAGGTTCTGCGCCAGACGCTCGACGACGCGCACCAGCGACGCCGGCACCACCATCCAGCCGATGCGCCATCCCGTCATCGAAAAGAACTTGGAGAAGCTGTTCACGACGATCGCCTCGTCGGAGTGCCGCAACGCGGTGTCGGCTGGGCGCTCATACGTGAGCCCATGGTAGATCTCGTCGGAGATGAAACGCACGCCGTGCGCGTTGCACGCCGCCGCAAGCTCGGCGAGCCGCTCCGGCGTGAGCATGGTGCCGGTCGGATTGGCGGGGCTCGCCACCAGCAGGCCCTTGGCGCCGTCTTGCTCGACTGCGCGCGTCACGTCCTGCGCCGTCGGCATCCAGTCGCCCTCGGGCCCGGTCGGGATCGCCACGGCGCGCTGGCCCAACGCGCTGAGGATGTGGCGGTAGCACGGGTAGCCCGGCGCCGGCAGCGCCACGGCGTCGCCCACGTCGAACAGCGCCAGGAACGCCAGCACGAACGCCGCCGACGACCCCGTCGTCACCACCACGCGCTCGACCGGCACCTCCACCCCGTACCAGTCGCGGTAGAGCATCGCGATGCGCGCGCGCAGCGCTTGCGTGCCCAGCGCCATGGTGTAGCCGAGCGTATCGCTTTCGAGCGCGCGCACGGCAGCGGCCCGCGCCGCCCGCGGTGCCGCCGTCGCCGGCTGCCCCACCTCCATGTGAATGACGCTGCGCCCGGCCGCCTCCAGGGCGGCGGCGGCACGCATCACATCCATCACGATGAAGCTTTCGATCCCGCTGCGCGCCGACCCCGATCCGACCAGGGATTGGGCGCCCGCGAGCCGGCCCGATGCCACGTCTTCCGCCATCTCGCGTCCCGAATTCCCTGATCTATGTCTTAACTGCCGCAGGCCTTTGCTTGCCGCATTCCTGCCCGGTCATCCTGCTAGCAAACGCGCAGATTCCTGGTTCTCGGCGTACATTACCGCCGCGCGACAGACGCTTATAGGACGCGCCGTTTTTCGCGGCTAGGCTTGCGTTGACGGGGCAAGCATCCCCAACTAGGGTCCAAGTTCAGCGTCAAAAGCTTCCCTTGTCCTAAAGCAAGGCCCGGTGCAGATGACGATTGCCTTCAAGACAATGCAAAAAAGTTCTCAGTCGATCGCCCGCGCCGCCCTGTGCGGCTTCTGCGCCGCCGCCGTGCTCGGCACAAGTGTGCCGGCCAAGGCGCAAGGGCTGCCGCTGATCCGCGACACCGAGATCGAGAACCTGCTCGCCGACTACTCCAAGCCGATATTCCGCGCGGCCGGCCTGGGCACGGGGCGCATCAAGATCCGCATCGTACAGAACGACGCGTTCAACGCCTTCGTCCTCGATGGGCGCAACGTGTTCGTCCACACCGGCACGCTCATGCAGGCGGAGACGCCCAACGAGGTGATCGGCGTGATCGCCCACGAAACGGGCCACATCACCGGCGGCCACATGGCCGCCCTGCGCGCACGCGTCGCCAAGGACCAGACCCGCGCCCTGCTCGCTCAGATCCTCGGCATCGGCCTCATGGTTGCCGGCGGCGTCTCCGGCGGCGGCAACGCCAACGAGATCAGCAACGCCGGCCAGGGCATCATGTACGGCGGCAACCAGATCGTCATGCGCTCGCTCATGGCCGAGCGCCGCCAGCAGGAGTCGGCTGCCGACCAGGCGGGCCTCACCTTCCTCAACGCGACCAAGCAATCGGGCCGCGGCATGGTCGTGACGTTCGAGCGCTTCGCGCAGCAGGAGTACATCTCCGACGCCCACAAGGACGCGTTCGCCCGCAGCCATCCCCTCTCCACCGAACGCCTGGCGCGCTTGCGCAAGCTGGTGGAGTCGAGCCCTTATTATGGAAACAAGGATGCGCCGAAGCTGCAGCTGCGCCACGACCTGATGCGCGCCAAGCTCTCGGGCTACATGGAATCCCCGAAAGTCGTCTTCAATCGCTATCCGATGACCGACAACACCCTGCCCGCCCGCTACGCCCGCGCCATCGCCCGGTATTTCCAGGGCGGACCGGGCAGCCTGGAGGGCGCGCTTGCAGACGTCGACTCGCTGCTGCGCGATCGTCCCGACTACCCCTACTTCTGGGAGGTCAAAGGTGACCTGCTGATGCGCTCGGGCAAGATGCGCGACGCGATCCCCTCGCTGCGTCAGGCCTTGAAGCTCGATCCCGACGCGAGCCTCATCCAGGTGCAGCTCGCCAGTGCGTTGCAGAGCCTGGAAGGGGCGCCCGCCGTTAACGAGTCGGTGGCGCTTCTGCGCAAGTCTCTCGTCGACGACGAGAACTCGCGGGCCTACCGGCTGCTCGCCACCGGCTACTACAAGCAGGGTAAACGGCCCGAGGCCGACGCCATGATCGCGCAGGCCTATTTTCTGGAGGGCAATTTGAAGCAGGCGCAGACATTCGCCAAGCGCGCCCAGACGCAGCTGCGGTCGGGATCGCCTGAGTGGTTGAAGAACGACGATATCATCAACTTCAAGCCGCAGACTTGAGATTGCGCCGGGCCCAGCACATTTGCTATTGCACGGCCAACCCCTGACCAATGCCCCCTAAGCAACGCACCCTGAAGAATCAAAGGCTCGCTCAATGTCCACCTCCCCCCGCCCAAGCCTCCTGCACACCCTCGCCCAGCGCAAGGTGGTGTGGCTTGCCGTGCCGGCGGTCGCCGCGATCGCCGCCCTCATGCTGATCGGAAGGGCCGCCGTGACCACCCCGGTCGCGGAGGCGGAGACGGCAGCCGTCGCAACCACGACGGCTCCGTCGCAGCCGACCGCCGACCCGACGGCCAAGCCGGCCGCGTTTAGCCCCGATCAGAAGAAGCAGATCGAGGACATCATCAAGAGCTACCTCGTCGCCAACCCCGAGATCTTCCTCGACGTGCAGACGGCACTCGAAGAGAAGATGGAAAAGGACCAGGCCGAGAAGCTGAAGGTGGCCATCGCCGACAACGCCGCCGAGATCTATCGCGCGCCGGATGCCTCGATTGCCGGCAACCCCGACGGCGACATCACCGTCGTCGAGTTCTTCGATTACAACTGCGGCTACTGCAAGCGCGGCCTTGCGGACGTCACCAAGCTCGTGGAGACCGATCCCAAGGTGCGCGTCGTCTTCAAGGAGCTGCCGATCCTCTCCAAGGGCTCCGAGCAGGCCGCGCACGTAGCGCTGGCCGCCAAGAAGCAGGGCAAGTACTGGGAGCTGCACAAGGCCATGCTCGGCGCCAAGGGCCACATGGACGAGGCGGCCGCCCTGAAGATCGCCGAGAAGCTCGGCCTCGACATGGATAAGCTCAAGGCCGACATGACCTCGCCCGAGGTGAAGGCCGAGATCAAGCGGGACGAGGATCTCGCCAAGAAGATGGGCGTCAACGGTACGCCCCACTTCCTCATCGGCGACCGTGCCATCCCCGGCGCTCCCGACGATCTTTACCAGCAGCTCGAAACCAACGTGACGGAGCTGCGCAAGAAGGGCTGCTCCTACTGCTGAGGCACCCGACCGACGGGTTGCCGCTGCACGCGGGTGCCCCGGCTGCACCGCCGTTTGAGGGGGTCGGCCACTCTTTCGCGGGTGCGGAAAAGCTGGTAGAGGGTTTGCTCTCTCCGTTCCGGGCCATCGCCGGGCCCGGCGCCAACCGGGCGGCGTCAAGAAACTCATGCCTAAGCCGATCTACGTCCTCAACGGACCCAACCTCAACATGCTGGGACTGCGCGAGCCCGCCGTCTACGGACACGAGTCGCTCGCCGACGTGGAGAAGCGCGCCAAGGCGCGCGCCAAGGCGGTCGGGCTCTCAATCGACTTCCGTCAATCCAACGACGAAGGCGAGCTCGTCACCTGGATCCAGGAGGCGCGCGACAAAGCGCAAGGCATCATCATCAACGCGGGAGCCTATTCGCACACCTCGATCGCCATTCTCGATGCGCTGCAGGCCGCCGAGCTTCCCGTGATCGAGGTGCACCTGTCGAACATCTTCCGCCGCGAGGAGTACCGGCAGCACTCCTTCGTCTCGCTGGCAGCCAAGGGCGTAATCTGCGGGCTCGGTCCCAAGGGCTACGAGCTCGCGCTCGAGGCGATGGCAGAGACGCTGTCAGCCAATAGCCGTGGCTAAGGGCGGCAAACGGCCTGCGGAAAGGCCGCGCAAGACGGCAAGGCCGCAGAGAAAGGGACAGCGACGCATGACGGCCCCGGATCGTGACAAAGACAAGGCTGGCGGCAAGGACCAGGGCGCGGGCTCAGGCCCCGAGCAGCAGCTGATCCGCCAGCTCGCCGATCTCTTGAATGAGACCGGCCTATCCGAGATCGAGATCGAGAAGAGCGGGCTCAAGGTCCGCGTGGCGCGCACCGTCACCGTCCACCAGGCGGTCGCCGCGGCGCCGGCACCCTCGGGCGCCCCCGGCCCCGCGGCCGCGCCGGCCAAGCCCGCGGTCAACGATCCCGCCAAGCATCCCGGCGCCGTCAAGTCGCCCATGGTCGGCACCGCCTATCGCTCGCCCGAGCCCGGCGCGCCGGCGTTCATCGATATCGGCTCGCGTGTGAGCCAGGGCGACACCCTGCTCATCATCGAAGCCATGAAGACCATGAACCAGATCCCCGCCCCCCACTCGGGCAAGGTCACCGCCATCCTGATCGAGAACGGCCAGCCGGTGGAGTTCGGCGAGCCTCTCGTCATCATCGAATAAAGGAGCAAGGCGCTAGGCAACCGGCAATAGGCAATAGGGATCGGCGAACGCTCCCATACTATTGCCTAGTGCCCCGTGCCTGATGCCCAACCAAGATGTTCGACAAGGTCCTGATCGCCAACCGGGGTGAGATCGCGCTGCGCATTCAGCGCGCGTGCAAGGAGCTTGGCATCGCCACCGTCGCGGTCCACTCCACCGCCGACGCCGACGCCATGCATGTGCGTCTCGCCGACGAGAGCGTGTGCATCGGACCGCCGGCCGCCTCCGAAAGCTACCTGAACATTCCCCGCCTGCTCGCCGCCTGCGAGATCACCGGCGCCGACGCGGTGCATCCCGGCTACGGCTTCCTGTCGGAGAACGCCCGCTTCGCGGAGATCTTGGAGGAGCACCAGATCACCTTCATCGGACCGACGTCCGAGCACATCCGCATCATGGGCGACAAGATCACGGCCAAGGAGACGGCCAAGCGCCTGGGCATCCCCGTCGTGCCGGGTTCCGACGGGCCGGTGACGAGCGAGCCCGAGGCGATGAAGGTCGCCAAGGCCATGGGCTTCCCCGTGCTGATCAAGGCCACCGCCGGCGGCGGCGGGCGCGGCATGAAGGTGGCACACTCGGCCGCTGACCTGGGCATCGCCCTGTCGACTGCGCGCTCGGAGGCCAAGGCCGCCTTCGGCAACGACCAAGTCTACATGGAGAAGTACCTCACGACCCCGCGCCACATCGAGGTGCAGGTGTTCGGCGACGGCCAGGGCAACGCCATTCACCTGGGCGAGCGCGACTGCTCGCTGCAGCGCCGCCACCAGAAGGTGTGGGAGGAGGCGCCCTCGCCCGCGCTCAATTCGGCCGCCCGCGCCAAAATCGGCGAGACGTGCGCTGCCGCCATGCGCGAGATCAAATACCGCGGCGCCGGCACCGTCGAGTTTCTTTACGAGGACGGCGAGTTCTTTTTCATCGAGATGAACACGCGGCTGCAGGTGGAGCACCCTGTCACCGAGGCGATCACCGGCATCGACCTGGTCTTGGAGCAGATCCACGTCGCCTCCGGCGCCCAGCTCGTACACCGCCAGGAGGACATTACCTTCTCCGGCCACGCCATCGAGTGCCGCATCAACGCGGAGAACGCGCGCACCTTCCGCCCTTCGCCGGGCCAGATCAGCTACTGGCATCCGCCCGGTGGGTTGGGCGTGCGCGTCGATTCCGGCGTCTATCAGGGCTACCGCATCCCGCCCTACTACGACAGCCTCATCGGTAAACTGATCGTGCACGGAAAGACCCGCAACGAGTGCATGATGCGGCTGCGAAGGGCGCTGTCGGAGTTCGTCATCGACGGGATCGAGACCACGATCCCCCTTTTCAACGACCTGATCCGCCAGCCCGATATCGCCAACGGTGTCTACGACATCCACTGGCTGGAGAAATACCTAGCCAAGCCATAGTATGGCCGCGGTAGCGGGTGATTGACGATTTCTTTGTAAATTCCCACTCTAGAACGTTGAGGAGACCGGCCCCGGAGGCAGGGCCGCTGAGTTCTGGAGCCTGCTGGACCCATATGGCGTCGCGAGACGACATCGTCATAGAGATCACGCCGCAGGTGCTGCTTAAGGCCTACACCTGCGGCATCTTCCCTATGGCCGAGAGCGCCGACGACCCGGCGCTCTACTGGATCGAGCCGCAGCACCGCGGCATCCTTCCTCTCGACGGCGTGCACGTGCCGCGCCGGCTGGCCCGCACGCTGCGCACCACCGGCTTGAGCGTCCGCATCGACACCGACATCGAGGGCGTGATCGACGGCTGCGCGGCCTCGCGCCCGGGGCGGCGCTCCACCTGGATCAACGAGCGCATCCGCAGCCTCTATCGCGACCTGTTCGATCTCGGTCACTGCCACACGGTCGAGGTGTGGGACGCAGGCCATCTCGTGGGCGGGCTTTACGGCGTCGCGCTCAGCGGCGCCTTCTTCGGCGAGAGCATGTTCTCCTACGCACGCGACGCCTCCAAGATTGCGCTCGTGCACCTCGCGGCGCGCCTCGCCTACGGCGGGTTCAAGCTGCTCGACACGCAGTTCGTCACCGACCATTTGCGCCAGTTCGGCACCGTGGAGCTCAACCGCGAGGAGTTCCACCGGCTGCTCGAGAAGGCGCTCGACGTCGAGGCGGACTTCAAGCGCCTGCCGCTCAACGCCGACGCCGACGCCATCCTGGCGATCCTCGAGCCGGCCGCGCCCGCGCGCGACTAGGCCTTTTCGCTTCTCAGCGAGCCCTGTTCCCGCGGAAACAGCGGCACGGCCTCCGTATCTCTACTTAGTCCTCCTCGAGAGCGGCCGTCCTTGATCGGCACACCGCCTCGCCCCAAGGACGCGCCGCTTCTGCGGCGCGTTTTTCTCGAGAGGAGATAGAAAGATGCTTTCCAAAACCAAATCCACGCTGATCGCCGGCGCCGTCGCCCTCGTCGCAACGTTCGGTGCGGTCCAAGCCGCACAGGCCGGCGGCCACCACCTGTTCGCGCCCTACGGCGCCTACCTGCCCGGCAGCTACGACGAGGACAGCGACTACGGCTGCGACGATTGCAGCTACGCCACCTCTGGCTATCTCGGTGGAGACGACGAGCTGGGCGATGCCGTCTCGGCAGCCTCCAGCATCGCGCGCCAGACCTTGGGCGTCGATGTCGAGGACGTTCTCGACGACGTCGCCGAGTAAGGCCTTTTTCCACCCTGTTCCCTAGGGAACAGCGCTCTTGGCGCCCACGCCCTAAACAGGGACCACACACCGACCAGCCACGATCGAATCGAAGGAGACCCGAACCACCACCCCCACTGCTTCCGGCCGGATGCCTCCTCGTCCCCCCGTCCCGTCCCCCCGGGACCCCGGCCGGCGCCTCGCCCTCCAGCCCCCTAGGCTGGGGGGCATCTTTTTTTGCGGGCCGTGGCCAAGCCTCAAGGCACGTCGACCTCGCTGACCTCCATGAGGATCGGCGCCTTATGATGCTGGGTATGGGCGCCCATGAAGCGACCTCGCAAGTGCACGTCTTGGCCTACGAGCTTGACGATGGCGCCGTGCACGGCATCGTTCGCCCCGAACACGTGCAGCTCTGTTGTTTCTTCGACGTTATCCATTTCGTCGTCGCCTTTGAGACATACGCCCTGCGGCATTTGCAGGATGAGAGCATCATCGCGGAGGATCAGGTGCCCCTCGGCGATCGCGCCGTCCCTATTGGCACGTGCGCATTCGCCGGCCAGGGCCGGCTTAGCCGCCAACGCCACCGCCAGTGCCACTGCGAGCATCTTTCCAATCATCAGCTGTCTCCGGTCCGCAGGATCCCGGCACTTTCTGGGAGGGGCTCAGAAAATGCAACGCCCTGTGCCGTGGGGAACAGCGGGGCGGGGCCTATTCCGGCATTGTCCCCTCATCGAATTCAACCGCCTCCTGCACTCGCCGCTTGCACCCACTCCACCTGCCTCCACTCCCGCACCTCAAGCCCCGCTCCCGGCGGGGCTTTTTTTTGCCAACGCCGCAACGCTTGCCGTCAGGTGGCTGGCTCGAGTGCTTTGCTCATGGCATAGTTGTGTATCAGCGTGCCCCTGCGCAGGAATTCGCGCCGCTCGATCTCTCGGAAACCCTTTCGCAGAAAAAGCGGACGCGCCCCCTCGCTGGCCTCGACAAACAGTCGCTTCAACCCGCGTCTGACAGCTTCGCTTTCGAGCTGATCGTAGAGCGCCGAGGCGATGCCTTTTCCGACCATATCCGGCCGGCAATAAAGATGATCGATGTGACCGTTCAGCTCCAGCTCGCCGTAGGCCGCGGGGCTGGCGCGGTCATCGACGGCAACCAGCAGGATGCGCCCATCCCTTGCGCGGGCGTGGAAGCGGGCGGGATCCGGCTTGCATGGCGCCCAGGCGCGCAACTGCTCCTCGCTGTAGTGGCGCCGCCCTACCTCATGCACAGCCTCGAAGAAGATCGAGCACAGCGGGTCTGCGTCTTCTGCCTCGTAGGAGCGTATGGAGACTGACGTGCTGCCTCGCCCAATTTGCTCTGACATGTCCCGCGCAAGTCCCTCCCTCGGACGCCGCGAACCAGCTGCACCGCCACCGTCCGACAGCGTCTGACGGAAATCAACGCCCTGTACCGCCGGGAACAGCGGGACGCGGCCTTGCCGGCATTCTCCCCTCATCGAATTCAACCGCCTCCTGCACTTGCCGCTTGCACCCACCTCCACCTGCCTCCACTCCCGCACCTCAAGCCCCGCGCTCCCCCGCGGGGCTTTTTTTTGGGGGGAGGGCTCGACGTCTAAGCCTCGCGCGCGCGCCAGCTCTGCAACAGCCGGTCGGCCGACACCGGCCCCGGGCCCGCGACGGCAAGCCAGCCGAACAGCGCCATGTAGGCCAGCTCCTCGAAGCCGAGCAGCGTTTCGAGCGAATCCACCTGTCCCCACTTGGCGCTGATGACGGCGACGATCATGACGATGACCAGCGGCACCGCGGCGATGCGGGTGAACAATCCCAGCAGCAGCAGCACCCCGCCGACGAGCTCCACGCCCGACACGAACGGCGTGAGAATGTGCGGAGCAGGAATGCCCCACGAGACGAAGGCCTCGGTGATGCGGTCGAGATTGTTGAGCTTGCTCCAGCCGGTCCACAAAAACACCCAGCCGACGACGAGGCGGGCAAACAGCGGAGGCAGCCAGGCAAAGGGGGCGGACAGCCGCTCAGGGCCGTTGATCAGGAAATCGATGAGGAATTTCATGTGGCCTCGCGCGCATGCGGTGAAGGGTTCACCGGCTCATTCGCGGCGCGAAAGCCTTTCGTTACGTTGGGCCGGCAGGTCGAAGGTCAGACGACGGGGTTGGCTTTCTTCACGATCAGCAGGTCGTCGGGCGTCGACGGCAACGGCGGAATCGTGCCGCCAGGGGCCGCGATGGTCGGCGCAACGATGCGCGAGGGGAACGCCGACAGGCCGCCGGTGTAGCCGATGTCGCCGCCGGTGGCCTGATCGAAGAACACCAAAAAGCGCGTCTCCTCGTTGCCCAGGTTCTCGATGTGGTGGGGGTAGGCGCGCGGGATGAAGTACATGTCTCCCGCTTGCAGCTCGTAGGTCTCCACATTCGTGGTCGGGCCGCGAACGGTCATGCGCGCGCGGCCGTCGATCACGTAGCCCAACTCGGCGGTCTGCGGGTGCCAATGCGGCTCGCGCATGCCGGTGCCCTCGATGCGCAACGAGAACATGGAGAGGTTTTTCAGGACAGGCCAGGTCGCGGCGCGCGCCAGCTTGGCGCCGCCATAGGGCGTGTTGATCCCGGGCGGCGTCTGCTCCTCGACGGAGAGCTTGTAAGGCGATGGCTGGCGCTCGAAATCGGTGATCTTGGCCGGCTCCGCGGTTTTCCCGATGACGATGTCGTCGACCGAACGCGTCAGCCCGGAGAGCTCGCTCGCCTTCACGTCCCAAGTGTTGCCCATCACCTCCAGGCTCATGCAGCCGACCGATCCCGACATGCCGAAGTCCTCAGGTGCCTCGTGGCTGAAGCAGATGTAGACCTCGGCCGTTGACGCGCCAATGTTCTCGATCGCGTGCACGTAGCCGCTCGGCACGAAGAACATCTCGCCTTCCCCGATCGTGAAGGCGTGGCGCTCGTTGCCGTTGCCGAAGATCGTGACCAGCAGCGATCCTTTCAGGCAATAGCCGAGCTCGTTTGCGTTCGGATGCCAGTGGGGCTCGCGAAAGGCGCCCTTGTTGAGCACGAGCCGGTAGAGCGACATGCGCTCCAGAATGGGAAAGTTCTCTCGCGTCACCGCGGCGCGCGATCCAAGCGCGCTCGCGAACTGCGGCTTCAGTTTGCTCAGGTGGAAGACGTGCGTGCCCGCCATGTGGCGACTCTCCATTGTACAACCGCGGCGCATAGTCTCCGCCAAAAAGCGTTATGAACCCTTAGAAGGCGCAGTAAGCGAACGCTTAACGGACTGATCTCAGTTCGACCTGACCGGCTGGCACGCCATCTCTCCGACGCCGTCGCGGCGCCAGCGCTGCAGGCAGCCGTTGCTGTCGGGAAGCACGAGAGGCACGAACCATATGGCCTGCTGGCCGTCGATGAGCTGGGCCTGATTGATCCAGGTTCCCGCCGCCGGCACGACCGTTTTGTAACGGACCGCATCCTCGCCCGCGGCAGCCGTCAGCGTGGGGGTGGAGACGACCGGCTCGGGCCCATAAATTGCAGCCGCGGTGTGGTCGCCCGTGCGCCGCCCGCCGCTCACCAGCCAGACCTGGTTCTGCTTGGCCGCGGCGTAGGGAAAGAAGTCGGCGCGGCCCGTCGGCGGATCGGCCACGGCGTACAAGGCGGCATCGATCTCGACCTTGAGCGGCGCGGGCGCGCCGGCCGGTGCCGCGAGAATGTCGGTCCTGAGCGCACCGTACATGCCACCCAGCTCCGGCACCGCCAGCTCACCGGCCGATGCCAATCCGATGCGGCCGAGCGGCGTTGCCACGACGACGGGCTTGTCTCCCGGCTTTGCCCATGCGGCGTGCGCGGCGGCCGGATGCGTGACCCGGTAGCGCCCGAGTATGGTGCCTTCGGGACCCGCAAGAGCCACGGTGTGGAACACGCGATCGCCGTCACGCTCGGGGTAGCTTCCGACCAGGTACCCGTTGCCGGCACGCGCCGAAGCGGCAAGCGCCTGCTCGAACGCCCCGCCCTGCTTTTCGGCGCGGGCCTTGATCGCATCGGCACCCAATCCGGAGGGAAGGCCGGAGAGCTCCGGCAAAACCATCAGCTCGCCTTCGGCGGGCTGTGTCTTGTCCAGGCGCGAGGGCCCTTCGGGCCACTGCACACCGGTCAGGGAAACCTGGCGCGCGGTCTTGGTGGCACTGTCGTCCACCGGGCTGCGATGCAGCGCCAGCAATGGCATGTAGAGTTCCGGGTTTCGCAGCGCCAAGCGCGCGGCGCGGACCTTGTCGGCCTCGGCCGGCGTTATCGTCGCTGTGAAGATGCCGTTGAGGCCTGGCGGCAGCACCTCCGGCGGCACCACCGGCGCCTGAGCGAGCTTGCGGCCCTCGGGCGACCAGATGCTGGACCCGCCATTGTAGTAGAGCTTGCCGCCGGTGATGGGATTGGTCTCGATGCCGCTGCGTGTCGCGCCGACGACCCACACCCCGTTCTGGGCGCTCATGTACTGCACGTTCGCAACCGTCGAATGATTGCCGGTCGCCTCGGCCGCGGGCGTTCCCGGCATCACGCGGTCGGACACCGAGTGCCACGCGATGATTTGTGCGCCACGCAGGGCGGCGAGCCGCGCGTATTGCCAATAGGTGTCGTCGTAGCAGATCAGCAGCGCGATGCGCCCGAGCGGCGTGTCGAACACCTCCACCCCGGTATTGCCCGGCGCGAACACTTTCTGGTCCTGCGGATTGAGCCCGTTCTTGCGGTACTTGCCGATCACGCCCTCAGGCCCCAGCAGCACGGCTGCATTGTAGGGCACACCCGTTTCAGCATCGCGCTCGGCGATGCCGACGCTCATGTACATGCCGGTGCGCTTGAGGATCGGCGCCAGCGCGGCCGTGGTCTTTCCCGGAATGGTATCGAGATAAGGCGCGATCTGCTCAGGATCGGAGAACAGATACCCGCTGACCGCGGCCTCTGGGAATACGGCGAAGTCGACGCCTTGCTGCGCCGCCTTTTCAGCGGCCTGCGCCAGCCGGCGAACGTTGCCGTCGAGATCGCCCCAGGCCGGCACGAAGTCCACCGCCGCCACCTTGATGGGCTGCGTTCCGTGAGGCGCTCTCTGGGGCGCTTGCGCCATTGCGTCGTCGGGCGCCAGCGATTGGAGACCTAGCAGTGTCGCGACCATCAGCGCTTTCCAGCTCATTTTGGTTCCTCTGAGCACGCCGGCCAGCGCGCTCCGCAGGCTGTTATGCGGACCTTCCGGCGGCGGACAATCGAGGGAGCTGGAGATGGAAAATGATAACTGTAGTTTGTCGCTCCAAATGTTCGGGTTTGGGGCGCATACCCCGCGGGGTTACGCCACCCTCTGTATGTCGTGCGCAATTTCCGGATCACCCGGCCAGGGTTTCGAAGCGACCGCCGGGAACCACCAACTTGATGCGCAGCGAGAACATGGACAGGTTCTTCAGCGCAGGCCAGGTCGCGGCGCGCGCCAGCTTGGCGCCGCCGTAGGGCGTGTTGATCCCGGGCGGCGTCTGCTCCTCGACGGAGAGCTTGTAAGCGACGGCCGGCGCTCGAAATCCGTGACCTTGGCCGGCTCGGCGGTTTTCCCGATGACGATGTCGTCGACCGAGCGCGTCAGTCCGGAGAGCTCGCTCGCCTTCCCATTCTGGAGCGCATGTCGCTCTAAGTGTTTGGGCGGCTGGAGGCCAACTTCAGCCACGGCGCCAGATGGAAGGCGCTCATCAGCAGATACATCAGCGTCATGCCACCGAGCGGCGAGCCACCCTGCGCGCTTGTGCAGAGTATGTCCGACTGTCCGCCGAAGGCACCTGTCCACAGCGCCATGGCCGCGAAAGTCGGTGCAGCGGCAAGGCTGAGCAAACCGGCCGCGTCGGGAGTGGCGGCATCCCCGCTCCCGACACGTCCGCCGATCCGGGCCTCATTCACGATGTGAGCCTTGCTCATGATCGGCTACCTTACGCGTGCGCCTTGCAGCACGAAGCGTCGGCCGACACCGGCTTCGCGACCGGTTCGGGTTCGTAGCGGTCGTGGTGACGCACCCATTCCATCTTGTAGATGGTGTCGTCCCTTTCGCCGCGGCCATTCGGTGTGAGGTCGAGCATGCGGTATGTTCCCATCATGACCTCCACGCCTCGACCGTAGGTCGAGTAGGTGTGAAAGACATCGCCCGCGTCGTCCTTGTAGAATGAGCTGACACCAGGCCACTCCTCGCCCTTAAGCGACCACTTGCCGTAGTTGTAATTGATCCGGCCCTTGGCCACTTGTTCCGGCGTGAAGCTGACGCCGAAGTCATAGTTGAACTCGGTGCCGTACGAGGACACCCACTTGAACTGCCAGCCCATGCGCTGGCGAAAGCGCTCGATCTCGGCGAGCGGCGCGCGTGATACCGCCACGAACGTGACGTCACGATGTGCCAGGTGAGCAGTCATGCCGTCGGTATGGTCGGCCATGTAGGAGCAGCTGGGGCAACCCTCCTCCCACCCCGGCGCGAGCATGAAATGCTGCACCAGGAGCTGGTGGCGACCGTCGAACAGATCGGCGAGCGTCTGCCGGCCGTCAGGCCCATCGAAGGTGTACCCCTTGTCGATGCGGACCCAGGGCAGCTGCCGGCGCAATTGCGCGACCTGATCGCTGCGCCGGGTCAGATCCTTCTCGGCGGCGAGCAGATCGCGCCGCGCCTCGAGCCACGTGTCGCGTGATACCGTCATATGTATCGTCATTGCGTCTCTCCTGTCGTGGGCCGGCGCTTGCCGGGCGTTGATCATGAGATAGATTTACCGCCGCTCAACGCAGAGGTGAGAGTGACAAGTGTGGCGGGATTTAAATGGACTCCATAGTCACGGCTGCGGCGCGTGCGCTCGCGGCGGGTGATCCCCTTGGCGCGCTGAACCGGGTCGCCTTGCGCGACGATGCGCCTGCGCTCGCACTGCGCGGCATCGCCATGGCGCAGCTCGGCGATTTCGGCCGCGCTCGGGCACTCCTGCGCAGCGCGGCGCGCGCCTTCGGCCCCAAAGAAGCCGTGGCCCGCGCGAGATGCGTCATCGCCGAGGCCGAGATCGCGCTCGTCTCGCGCGACCTCACCTGGCCCCCCAAGGCCCTCGACACAGCAAGGCAGACGCTCGAAGCGCACGGCGACAGCGTAAACGCCGCGCACGCGCGCTATCTCGAGATCCGCTACCTCCTTCTGATCGGCCGCCTCGAACAGGCCGAGCGCCTGCTCTCAGGCTTCGCCCCCGCGGCGTTGCCGCCCGCGTCGCGGGCCGCCTACGAGCTAGTCGTTGCTGGCATCGCGTTACGACGGCTCCGTACGAAACCGGCGCGCGCCGCGCTCGGCCGTGCCAAGCGTGCCGCGCGCCACGCGCGTATCCCTGCGCTGACCGCAGAGGTCGAAAGCGCCGCCGCTGTCATGAGCACGCCCGCGGCGCGTTTGCTCGCGGATGGCAAGGAAACACTTCTGCTGCTCGAGGAGGTCGAAGCGTTGCTGGCGTCGCAGGCGCTCGTCGTGGACGCCTGCCGGCATGTCATTCGCAACGCCCGCACGATCGTCTCACTCGAAAGCCGTCCGGTGTTGTTCACACTTGCACGCGCGCTCGGCGAGGCGTGGCCCCGAGACGTGTCGCGGGACGCGCTCGTCAAGTGGGCCTTCCGGGCAAAGCATGCCGATGAATCGCATCGCGCACGGTTGCGGGTCGAGATCGGGCGGCTTCGTAGAATGCTGCGGCCGCTGGCCGGCGTCAGCGCGACGAAGCAAGGGTTTGCGCTTGTTCCGCACCGCGCGCGCAAGGTCGTCGTGCTGGCGCCCCCCGTCGAGGATGCGCATGCGGCGATCCTTGCTTTTCTCGCCGACGGAGAATCGTGGTCGAGCTCGGCCCTCGCGCTTGCACTTGGCGCCAGCCAGCGCACGGTGCAGCGGGCGCTCGATGCGCTGGCAACGGCGGGCAAGGTGCAGGCGCTTGGTCGCGGACGCGCGCGGCGTTGGATGAGCCCGCCCGTCCCGGGATTCCCGACAACCTTGTTACTCCCAGCGCCACTGCCGAATGGCTAGTGTGCCGATCAAGACGTTCGCCACGCTGGACATTGGGATAACCAAATGAAACGAACAGCCGCCGAAATCCTCTGCGAATACGGACCCTTCCCGGGTGTCGAAGGGGTACACGGGGTCTCCTACGACGGTCGCCACGTCTGGTTTGCGACCGGAGACAACCTGAGGGCTCTCGATCCGGAGAGCGGCAAGGTCGTGCGCGCAATCGACGTCCCGGCCCAGGCGGGCACCGCCTTCGACGGCGAGTACCTGTTCCAAATTTTCGGCGACCGCATCCAAAAGGTCGACCCGAAAACCGGAAAGGTGATTGCCAGCATTCCGACGCCCGAGGGCGGCGCCGCCGGCATGGCCTGGGCGGAAGGCACGCTCTGGGTCGGGCAGCATCGCAACCGCAAGATCCATCAAGTCGACCCCGAAACCGGGGCGATTCTTCGCACCATCGAGTCCAATCGCTTCGTTACCGGGGTCACCTGGATCGACGGCGAGCTCTGGCACGGCACTTGGGAAGGGGATGAGAGCGAATTGCGCCACATCGACCCGAAGACCGGCGAGGTTCTGGAACAGCTCGACATGCCGGTCGGCATCATCGTATCGGGTCTCGAGTCCGACGGCGGCGATCGCTTCTTCTGCGGCGGCGGCAACAGCGGCAAGGTGCGCGTGGTCCGCCGGCCCAAGCGAAGCGCCGCGGCCTCATGAGTGCGACACTCTCTACTCCCACTCGATCGTGCCCGGGGGCTTCGAGGTGATGTCGTAGACGACGCGGTTGATGCCCTTCACCTCGTTGATGATGCGCGTCGCCGTGCGGCCCAAAAACTCGTGGCTGAAATCGTAGTAGTCGGCCGTCATGCCGTCGGTCGAGGTCACCGCGCGCAGCGCGCACACAAAATCGTACGTGCGCGCGTCCCCCATCACGCCCACCGTGCGAACGGGGAGCAGCACCGCGAACGCCTGCCAGATCTTGTCGTAGAGCCCGGACGAGCGGATCTCGTCGAGATAGATGGCGTCGGCCTGGCGCAGGATGGCGAGCTTCTCCTCCGACACCTCGCCCGGCACGCGGATTGCCAGCCCCGGCCCTGGGAACGGATGGCGCCCGACGAAATGCTCGGGCAGGCCCAGCTCGCGGCCGAGTGCGCGCACCTCGTCCTTGAACAATTCGCGCAGCGGCTCGACCAGCTTCAAGTTCATGCGCGCCGGCAAGCCGCCGACGTTGTGGTGCGACTTGATCGTCACCGACGGCCCGCCGGTGAACGACACGCTTTCGATCACGTCCGGATAGAGCGTGCCTTGCGCCAAAAACTCCGCGCCACCGAGCTTGCGCGCCTCCTCGTCAAACACGTCGATGAACAGCCCGCCGATGATCTTGCGCTTTTCCTCCGGGTCGGCCCGGCCGGCGTAGCGCGTCGAGGAAGCGTGCACGCGCGTCCACGTGCACCAGCGGAATGTTGTAGGCCCCGCGAAACAGGCTCACGACCTCCTCGGCCTCGTTTTCGCGCATGAGCCCGTGGTCGACGAAGATGCAGGTGAGCTGATCGCCGATCGCCTCGTGGATCAGCACCGAGGCCACCGCCGAATCGACGCCGCCCGACAGCCCCGAGATCACGCGCGCTTTGCCGACGCGGGCGCGAATCTTGGCCACCTCGGAGGACCGGAAGTGCGCCATGCTCCAGTCGCCGGCCAGTCCGGCGATGCGGTGCACGAAGTTGGAGATCAGCTGAGCGCCGCGCGGCGTGTGCACCACCTCGGGATGGAACTGCACCGCATAGAGGTTGCGCGCCTCGTCCGCGATGGCCGCGAACGGCGCGCCCTTGGACACGCCCACCACCTTGAAGCCGTCGGGGAGCCGCGTGACGCGGTCGCCGTGGCTCATCCACACCTGGTCGCGCGTGCCCTTGGGCCAGACGCCGTCGAACAGGCGGCATTCCTCGACCACCTCCAGATCGGCGCGTCCGAACTCGCGGTGATGCCCGCCTTCGACGCCGCCGCCGAGCTCGTTCACCATCGCCTGCTCGCCGTAGCAGATGCCGAGCACCGGCAGGCCGCTTCTCCACACCCACTCGGGCGTGCGCGGCGTTCCCATCTCGGTCACGCTCGCCGGCCCCCCCGACAGGATCACCGCCTTCGGCTTCAGGCGCTCGCCTGCATCCTCCGCGCGATTAAAGGGCACGATCTCCGAGTAGACGCCGGCCTCGCGCACGCGCCGCGCGATCAGCTGCGTCACCTGGCTGCCGAAATCGATGATGAGGACGGTGTCGGTCATAGCGTTAACGGCCCTGAAGCTGCGGCCCCGCGCGGGGTTGCGGCGTGTTTGATCGAATTTGCAGTTTCGTAAGGCCCGGACGCGCAGTCTCGCCCCGTCCGGGCGGGCTTTATAGCGACGCGCCGCCCGACTTGGGAGTCCTGAGAGACCTGGGAGTCTGGGCCTTGGCCAACGTAGAGATGCCGATCACAGCCCGTCTCGCCGCGCGGAGCGCGGAAACGCGCAACGGCGGCCGGGATCAGCTGTTCCGGGAGACGGCGTCGGAGACCGCCCAGCGCTGGCTCATGGGCACGGCCTACGCCTGCCACCCCAAGCGCATCGCCGACCTGCCGTTTCTCACAGCACTTATGCTCGCCGACATCGCCCGCGGCGGCACAGTGGTGCCCGACCCGGAACGGACGCACCCGCGCCCCGATACCTTCGCCGGCGTCGCCCGCAACGCCGCGCCCGAGACGATCCTGGCCGCCGCGCGCCTGGGCTTCTTCCCCTGGTGCCATATCGGCCCCCTCAAGTGGTGGACGCGTCAGAATCGCATGGTGCTGTTCCTGGGCGAGCAGCACATCGCCAAGCGCCTCAAGCGCGACATGAAGAAATCGCCCTACCGCGTCACCTTCGATGCCGCCTTCGACGACGTGATCAAGGCCTGCGCCGGCCCGCGCCCGGGGCGCCCGCGCGGGCTCACCTGGATCACGCCGCAGATCATGCGGCTCTATGCGGCGCTTCACGATCAGGGCCACGCCCACTCCTTCGAGGTCTGGAGCCCCGACGGCGACCTCGTCGGCGGCGGCTACGGGCTCAGCGTGGGTCGCATCTTCTTCACTGAATCGCAGTTCAGCCGCGCCAGCAACACCTCCAAGATGGGCTTTGCCGTGTTCAACCATCACTTGGCCAAGTGGGGCTACGTGCTGAATGACGGCAAGGACTTCACGCCCACCATCGACGCCATGGGCTTCCGCTCCATTCCGCGGCAAGAGTTCGAGGCGCTGCTTGCCCGGCATGCCCACGACGGCGGCAGATCGGGGCCGTGGACGGTCGAAGCCGATCTCGCCACGGTCGCCGCCTGAGACGCGCATTCGCGTTCTCAAACGGTCACCAGGCCCATGCGGATCAGCACCATGGCGACATAGTAGCCAACGAAGTACATGATCCAGTAGGCCGCCTGGTAGGACCCTAGCGACGCCACCGAGTAGAGCGCGCCCGCCTTCCACACCGACATGCCCCAGAAGCGCTTGTGGATGGCGATGAAGTAGGCCCAGATCAGCAGAGTCAGAACGAACGAGACCAGAAACGGCACCGACAGGATCTGCTCGTCCGTCGGGTTCTGGGCGATGAACGAGGATAGCCCCGTGCTGCCGAGCAGTCCGCGCGCAACGTAGTCGTAGATCGCGTAGGGCGGCATGATGAAGCCGTACGCCAGGCAATAGAGCTTCAGGTAGCTATTGAGGCTGCGCTTCGTCTTGGCGAAGAAGTGAAACAGCGTGTAGCCGAGCACGA
>CAVZNR010000051.1:0-9656 GCA_963776675.1 uncultured Alphaproteobacteria bacterium
GGCCTCGCCGGGCGTGCGCCACATCGCGGCCAATCTCGTGCGTCAGATCGCGCTGATGGGCGGCGACGTGTCGCCCTTCGTTTCCAAGGCCGTAGCGCAGCGCCTCAAGGCCAAGGCGAAGGCGCGCAGCTAGTGTCCCGATTCCGAAGTTCGCCTGTGCTCGATGCTGGTCTCGGGAGCGAACTTCGGAATAATAAGGGACACTAGAATCATAGGGTTGCTAGTGTGATTCGGATCGAGAAATTCGCTCGGGGCCTCTCCGCCAATACAGACGAATTTCTCGATCGTCACACTAGGCTTCGCTGCAGCGCAAATTGCGCATGGGTTGCGATCCCCCTGGCAAGACGTGATAAGACTGCAGCCAAGCGGCCGCCCGCAGCGCGCCCGAGACAATAATGCACGAAACGAGGGGAAGAACGCATGATGCGCTTGATCACAGGCCTCGCCCTGGCGCTTTGCGTATTGGCTGGGGGCTGCTCGGATGAGCCCAAAGTCGGCGATTCCAGCAATACGCTCGTCATCGAGCTGAAAACCGGCAAGGTGCTGATCAATCTGCGCCCGGACCTTGCGCCCAAGCACGTCGAGCGCGTCAAGCAGCTCGCCAAGGAAGGCTTTTACGACGGCATCAAGTTCCATCGCGTCATCAAGGGCTTCATGGCGCAGACCGGCGATCCGACGGGCACCGGCACGGGTGGCTCCAACTATCCCGACCTGCCCGCCGAGTTTTCGCAGGAGCCGTATAAGCGCGGCACGGTGGGGGCGGCGCGCACGCTGGATCCCAACAGCGCCAACTCGCAGTTCTTCATCTGCTTCGACGATACCGGCTGCAGCTCGCTCACGGGCCAGTACACGGTCTTCGGCGAGGTGGTGGAGGGCATGGACCACGTCGATCAGATTGCGCCCGGCGAGCCGCCGCCGATTCCCGACGTGATGCAGAAAGTCTATCTAAAATCCGACGCAAGCTGACCTGCGCGCGTGATGAAGTCTCGTGCCACCACCCTCTATCCGTTCGTTCCATCGGGACCGGATTTCGGAGAAGCGCTGCGCTTTTTCGCCGAGATTGGCTTTGAAACCGCCTGGCAGAGCGACGGGCTTGCTGGTTTAAGGTTCGGGAATGCCTACTTTATGCTGCAGGACATCGACGTCCCGGACTGGCAAAAGAACCAGATGATTACATTCGAGGTGGACGATCTGGAGCACTACTGGTCCGAGCTTGAGGCCAAGGAGCTTGGCGGCAAATTCGCCGGCGTTCTTGCACGCCCGCCGACCGATTTTCCATGGGGCCGCGAGATCCACCTCATCGACCCCGCCGGTGTGTGCTGGCACGTGAGGCAGGCAAGCCGATCGTGAGTTGACAGCCGACCGCCCGAGGCGCGATTGGCGCACCGGACCAACGAGATTGAACCCCCAACAAACGGAGCCCTCTATGGCCGATCCAGAGAACACGCTCATCATCGAGACGACCAAAGGCCGCGTCGTCATCGAGCTTCTGCCCGACCTCGCGCCGCAGCACGTCGAGCGCATCAAGAAGCTGGCGCGAGAAGGCTTCTACGACGGCGTTCCGTTCCACCGCGTCATCGAAGGCTTCATGGCGCAGACCGGCTGCCCCAACGGTACCGGCACCGGCGGCTCGAGCTACCCGAACCTCGCGGCCGAGTTCAACGCCGAGCCGCACGTGCGCGGCGTCTGCTCGATGGCACGCGCGCAAAGCCCCGACAGCGCCAACTCGCAGTTCTTCATCGTGTTCGATGACGCCTCTTTCCTCGACAAGAAGTACACGGTGTGGGGCAAGGTGATCGAGGGCATGGAGAACGTCGACAAGATCAAACGCGGCGAGCCGGTGCAGAGCCCCGACAAGATGGTCTCTGTGAAGGTTGCCGCCGACGCAGCGTAAGGGGCGGGCGATGGAGACGGCGACTGTGATGCAGGCGGCCGCGGCCCTCGCCGTCTATGCCGGTCTGGCCGGGGCCGCCGGCGTGGCGCTGGCGGCCGCGGGGGCGCACGGGCCTGCCCTCTCCGCCCTGACGCCGGCGGCGCAGTTTCTGCTGATGCACGCCGCTGCCGCGCTCGCCATCGTGGCGATCGCGATGCGCGCTTCGCATCCGGCGGTCTTTCTGCTGGCGGCGCTGATCCTCCTGGTGGGGGTCTCGCTGTTCAGCGGCGACATTGCCGCGCGCACCTTTTGGGGCACCCGGCTGTTTCCCATGGCGGCCCCCGCCGGCGGCTCGACCATGATCATCGGCTGGCTCGTCTTGTCGGCGGCCGGCCTGTGGGAAGTCTTTACCAGTCGCGGCTGACGCGCGCCCCCCGTGGCCTTTCACCAACCGGCATGCTCGTTTACAGAGGGTCGCCGGCCGGCGTGGGCGCGGTGTGTAGAGATGAGGTCGCCGTGATGATGGGGCTTGTCTGGTCGCTACTGGGGATCGTCTCCGGCGCCTTCATTGCCATTCAGGCACCGATCAACGCCGAGCTTGGCCGCGCGCTTGGATTGCCGGTTGCGGCGGCGTTGGCGTCGTTCATCGCGGGCACCGTGGTGCTCGTGATCATCGCCTTGGCCATGGCCCAGGTGGAAGGCGTCTCGATTGCCTGGCGCGCACCGCCGTTCTGGATGCTCGTTGGCGGTGGCCTTCTCGGTGCGGCCTACGTCACCGCCGTGATCTTTCTCACCCCGAGGCTCGGCACGGCGGCCACCATGGCCTTCGTGGTGGCGGGTCAATTGATCGCCGGCATGGCCCTCGACCGCATCGGCGCTTTTGATCTGGTCGTGCGCGAGATCTCGCTTGGCCGCATTGCGGGAGCGGTCATGCTTCTTGGCGGGGCGCTGCTCGTCCGCCTGTACTGATGCAAGTCAACCTGTTCGATTTCGAGCTTCCCGAGGATCGCATTGCGCTTCACCCCGCAAGCCCGCGCGATGCTGCGCGCCTCCTCGTGGTCGGGCCGGACGGTGGGTGCGAGGATCGCATCGTGCGCGAGCTGCCGGGCTTTTTGCGTCCCGGCGATGCGCTGGTGTTCAACGATACCCGCGTCATCCCCGCGGCACTCAGCGGCGTGCGCCGCCGCGGCGAGCTCGAGGCGCAGGTCTCGGTCACGCTGATCGAGCGGTGCAGCGACAGCCGCTGGCGCGCCTTGGCGCGTCCGGCCAAGCGCTTGAAGGAGGGCGACCGGCTGCACTTCGGCCATGGCGGCAACGTATGTCTTGCCGGTGCGCTCGACGCGACCGTCGCGGCACGGGGGCCAGACGGCGAGGTGGAGCTCGTCTTCGATCTTTCGGGCCCCGACCTCGACGCGGCGATTGCCGGCGTCGGGCAGATGCCGTTGCCGCCCTACATCGCTGCGCGGCGACCGCCTGAGGACATCGATCGGCGCGACTATCAGACGGTGTACGCGGCCCACGATGGCGCCGTGGCGGCCCCCACGGCGGGGCTGCATTTTACGCCGGAGCTGATGGCCGCGCTCGATGCGCGCGGTATCGAGCGCCACTTCGTGACGCTGCACGTCGGCGCCGGCACGTTCCTTCCCGTCAAGGTGGAGGACACGCGCGCACACAAGATGCACGCCGAGTGGGGCGAGGTATCCGCCGAGACCGCGGCGGCGCTGCGCGCAGCGCGTCAACGCGGCGGCCGCGTGGTTGCCGTAGGGACGACCTCGCTGCGGCTGCTCGAGACGGCGGCGCAGGGCGGTGCCATCGAGCCCTTCCGGGGGCCGACCGACATCTTCATCACGCCCGGCTATCGCTTCCGCGCCGTTGACCTTTTGATGACCAACTTCCATCTGCCGCGCTCGACTTTGTTTATGCTGGTGGCGGCCTTCTCCGGGCTCGCTACGATGAAGGCGGCCTATGCGCACGCCGTTGCCGCGGGCTATCGCTTCTATTCCTACGGCGACGCCTGCCTGCTCTTTCCTTCCAGAGCGTGGCTGACGCCGATCAATTCCCCTCCCCTCGATGGGGAGGGGTTAGGGGTGGGGTGAGGAGCTTGGAGTTCCGCTTGCCTCGGGGTACCGACGCCACCTCCGGAAACCGTCGTCGACGCCAATGACCCGCACGCATGGATCAGCGCCGCCGCACCCCCGACCCCTCCCCGCCAGGGGGAGGGAAGAGTTAGAATCCAGGGACGCGTCAGTGCAAAAATTCGGTTTTCGGCTGCTCGCGCAGGACGGCGCGGCGCGGCGCGGCGAGATCGCAACGCCGCGCGGGATCGTGCGCACGCCGGCGTTCATGCCGGTCGGCACGGCGGCGACCGTCAAGGCACTGTACCCCGAGCAAGTGAAGGCTGCCGGGGCCGACATCGTGCTCGCCAACACCTACCACCTGATGCTGCGGCCGGGCGCGGAGCGCGTGGCAAGGCTGGGCGGCCTGCACACCTTCATGCGCTGGGACGGGCCGATCCTCACCGACTCGGGCGGCTTTCAGGTGATGTCGCTCTCCAAGATCCGCGAGATCAGCGAGGACGGCGTCCGCTTCCAGTCGCACATCGACGGCTCCCGCCACATGCTGACCCCTGAGCGTGCCGTCGAGATCCAGTGCCTGCTCGGATCCGACATCCAGATGCAACTCGACGAGTGCGTGGAGCTGCCGGCGGAGCCGGCCGCAGTGGAGCGCTCCGTCGAGCTGTCGCTGCGCTGGGCGGAGCGCGCCCACGCGGCCTTCGCCAACGCGCGCCGCGCCGGGGCAGGCGCTGTTCGGCATCGTGCAGGGCGGCACCGACGCCGAGCCTGCGCCGCCGCTCGGCCGAGGCGCTGGTCGGCATGGATTTTCCCGGCTACGCGGTCGGCGGTCTCGCCGTGGGCGAGGGCCACGAGGTGATGCTGCACACGCTGGAGGGCGTGGTGCCGTTGCTGCCGGCGGGCAAGCCACGCTATCTCATGGGGGTCGGCACGCCCGAGGACCTCATCGAGTTGGTCCGGCGCGGCATCGACATGTTCGACTGCGTGCTGCCGACGCGCAATGGCCGCCACGGGCTCGCGTTCACGTGGGCGGGCCGCGTCAACCTGCGCAACGCCTGCCACGCCGAGGACCCTGCGCCGCTCGATCCCGTGAGCGGCTGCCCGGCCGCGCGCGAGTATTCGCGCGCCTACCTGCACCACCTGGTGAAATCGGGCGAGTACCTCGGTGCCATGCTGCTGTCGTGGGCCAATACGGTCTTCTACCAGGAGCTGATGGCCGCGATGCGCACCGCGATCGAGGAAGGCCGCTTTGCGGCCTGGGCCGAGGAGACCAAGCGTCGCCTCGCCGCCGAGGCCTAGATCGGGTCGATCGGCTGCACCGGCGTCTTCGTCACGCGCTCGCGGTGGATGAGGTAGATCCCTGAGCCGATGATCACTACCGAACCCGCAAAAGTCCACGCATCGGGCACCTGGCCGAACACGGCGTAGCCGAAGCCCACCATGGTCAAGAGCTGCAGGTAGAGGAACGGCGCGACGATGGGCGCCGGCGCCAGCCTGTAGGCGTGGATGAACAGGTAGTGGCCAACCCCGCCGAGCGTTCCCATCCCCGCCAGCAGCACCCATTCCAACACCGACTGTGGCCACACCCACTGCCAGAGTGCGAACGGCGCCAGCGCGAATGTGCCGAGCAGGATCGAGTAGAACAGCATGGCGAGCGGCTTGTCGAAGGCCGCGAGATAGCGGGTGAGAAGCACGAAGCCGGAGAAGGCCAGCACGGCTCCAAACGCGTAGGCGAAGGCAGGATGCAGGCCGGAGCCCGGGCGCACAGCGATCAGGATGCCCGTGAAGCCCACGAGGATCGCGGCGAACCGGCGCCAGCCCACCCACTCTCCGAGCAAAGGCCCGGCGAGCAGCGCGACGATCAGCGGCCCGAGGAAGATCACCGTCACCGTTTGATCGAGGCGCAGGTGCTGCAAGGCCAGGAAGTTGCACGCCGTCGTCGCGACCATCAATAGCGAGCGCAAAAGCTCCCAGCCGAGTTTGCGGGTGCCGAAGAGTCCCGACAGCGGCAGCACGCTCAGCGCGGTCAGCATCACCAGGAACTGCCCGGCAAAGCGCACCCAGACGATCTGCACGATCGGCAAATCGGTTCGCGTGCCAAGGTATTTGGCCGTGCTGTCGAGTCCTGAGAACAGGACGAGCGCCATCAGCAGGAACCCGACCGCCTTGAGGCGGTCGCCCGAGCCGGCGGCGCCTGGTGCAGGCGTCAGCGCGGGGCGTGCCGGCCCGTTGGCGGGCGGCGATGAGTGTGCTGTGTCGTCCATGGTGCGCCCTCAATAGAGCAACCGCCGCTCCTGGCCGAGGGATGATTTCGCAACGATCGCGTGCACAGGGCGCATGGCGGGGGAAGGGGCGGGCCGTTACCTTGACCGCCCTGGCCGTGCCAACTACAAGCACGCGTCAATAGGGCCCGTAGCTCAGGGGTAGAGCACCTGACTTTTAATCAGGGTGTCGATGGTTCGATCCCATCCGGGCTCACCAATGTTTTCAATGAGTTAGGTAGTCTGACCGCGAGCGTTGTACAAGGCCAAAGGCACCGTTGTACAAACTCGGTTCATCGCGCGTTCTCCCATTTGAGGATCGCCGCTGCTGCAAGCTTCTTCTGGTTTACCTGCTTGGCGTAGTGCTCAACCATCTGCATCGACTGGCCGGTGATCGCCTGTACCTCCGCTGTGGTGCAGCCGACCTCTAGGAGCATCACGACGGCCGACTTTCGCAGACCGTGAAAGACTAGCCTCGCCTCGCGGATGGGCGCCAGCGGGCCTCTCGGGTTTGCGCTAGGCAGAAGGCCGTTCTCGCGCTGCTGCTCGACTTGCTGGACAATTCGCCCGAGGACGCCGCGATCCTGCGACGCTGGGCTGCAAGGCAACTTGAGGCGCTCTATCCGCCAAATCTCCAACTCAAGGGACTGTCACTCAATATCCGCTGAAGCAGCATGGCGGCATAGAACTCGGGAAAGTGCGTGCCCTCCTCGTTGATCCGAAGGATGTGCCGAAGTCCACGCTCATAGAAAGCAAGCCATCGCTTGGCGTCGTACCCTGCAGATCCATTTGGTTTTGACGGCAAAGCCGTAGGGCGAGAGAGGTCTTAGGAAGATCCCGTCGAGCCCAAGACGAAGATACTCGTCGATGATCTCTTCCGGGCGATCGAGGCTCGCCTCAGTCGTGGTCATCAATGCGCCAACGCGGTCAAGGCCCAGCGCATCCTGAGCGCGTCGAATACCGGCGACCGCAAGCTGATTCTCCGAGCTCAAAGGTCGGGTCGCCCATCTCCGCGAGCATCCGGCCCTCGTCGGGAATCGGCGATCAGTACCGGAAGACTTGGGGGCTGGGGCACTCAATCATGCTAGGTGCGTTTTATCGCCTGCTTGCAGCGGAACGGCGATGCGGGCGCTCGACATCGCCTTGTCCGCAAAGCGAAAGCGCTCATTAGGATTCACCCGGTTCGCAGGCCTCGATGCGCCGCCCCAAGACGTGATGAGTGAAGACTTCAGGGCGTTGGTAGCTACGCCATGTTGTTCGCGATCGGCTTGATGAAGGGAGCTGTTGGCGCGTCAAAGATTCTCGAGTGCGAGAGGGCGGAATAGTCGAAATGGAGTGGTGCCGGCATTCTTCGCCAACGAGAATTGTGATTAGCCACACCAAACGCATCGACTGACGCAGCTACAACCAGAGTAGACAGGTTGTGCGTTCATTCTTGATCGTAGGCCGTTCGCCTTAACATCTGACACGATTAACCAATTATCCCTTGCAGCAAACCGCCAGCGATGAGACTAATTGGAGCGGAGAAACATTCTTTCCATTCATCAATAAGCAAGCGGTTCGACCATGACATCCAGCGCGACGGCATTCGAAGCTAGGTCAGAACCAATTCAAGGCTGTGATGACGATCTAGCCATTCGGATGGCCGCCGGGATCGCTCACGACTTTGGCAACGTCCTGACGAGCGTAATGGGTCGAACCGAGAGCCTCTTGGCGCTCACTAAGACGAACGATCCAACCTACCCGCAGGTTCACGGCATTTATCAGGATATACAGAGAGCCTCAAATATAGTTCACCAGCTTGTGGACTTTGCCGGCGGGCGGAGTTGTAATGCAACTCTGCTTGACGTTGGTGAAATTGTTTTCGATCTCGCCCACCTACTGGTGCCAATACTTGGGTCAAAAGTCGAATTTGCCGTCGTCCGAGAACCCGACCTTTGGACTGTTTCGACCAATCAGTCGAAGCTTGAAATGGCGTTAATGAACCTCGTCAAGAACGCGCGTGACGCAATGCCGGATGGTGGTCAGATCGTCGTTGTTAGTCGGAACAAGGCCATTAGCACCTCGGAAGCACGAATAGGCGACGCTCAGGTTATCAGGCCGGGTCAGTACGTGGTGCTTGAAGTTTTTGACACGGGGGTTGGGATTCCAGACGAAGCTTCGATGAGAATTTTCGAACCGTATTTCACGACAAAACCTGGGAGCAAAGGTACGGGCCTCGGCTTAGCCAATGTGCGAAGCTTCTTTCGTAAGAGCGGCGGCGACATCATTGCAAAAAGATTGCCAGACCGGGGTTCCGTGTTCCGAGGCTTCTTGCCCCGGGCGAGTGCAGGTACTGATTGAGTGCGTTCTAGCTCGCTTGGCTGCGAATATCTCTCGGGCGGACGTTGCGGCTGTTTCACGAATGCCAAAAAAACGCGGACTCAAGCGTCACGAACACGCAGCGGCTAGGCTTTGGCGTCAGAGCTCAGCGGGCTGATAATGTGCGTAAACTTGCGTCAAAGAAGCGTCCTGCCGGAGTGGGTCCGGTTTTCGATGGTCCATAATATAAAGAGTGGTCTGCGAGTCCTACTTCTCGTTTTGTACGACGGCGCCCAATATCGCGGCCGTGGCAAATGCCGACTATGGGGTGCGGCGCATGGCAATGACGGACGAAGAATACGACGAGGCAATGGTTGCCTACGAAGCTGCCATCAACGAGATCGCCCGGGACATTTGTGACTGGGCTAACGCTTATCAAGATAGTGGCGAACAAGACGAGGATTATGATCCTCCGGCCGTCGGCTTCATGGCCATCTTTTGGTCGGTTGCAGGTGACCCCGCCGAAGATGAGATCCGGGGGCGTAGTCTCGCGGCAGAACTAGTCAAGCACTATCGCCCCGATCTCGCGGAGCGGATAGACGCGCTCTTCGCAGCGGCGCCTTGGCGCGAGCGGCCTCCCCTTGTCGAGGGCACAGTTCGTCCCGAAGACGTGCGCATCCTTGATGACGACTGGATCAACGGGGAATGCCCGGAGGCAGTGCGGGCACAGTGCAGCGGCAAAGTATACATCTTCTGGCCCCCGGCACAGATTAGGACGTCGCGACTGAGCCTGAGGTGCGTGGCCGCCAGAGCCATTAACTTCCGCGTCGCTCGTCGGCTTTTTGCCATCGATGATAAGTCCGAGTGAACAGTTCACGCCGCCCCGCGGGCGGCCGCGATGGCTCTCGCCGTCGGTGATCTTGTGATCGCGGAGTTGGCAGAGATGCAGCAACTCGTTTGGATGCACGTCCCACACTTTGACTGCCAGCTTCGTGAAAAACGATTGTCGCTTTTCGACAGCTTCCGCATTCCACTCTGGGAACACGTCAAGGGTCTCTACGGCCCTCGTTATCTTGTCAGCTACGGTGCATTCGGCGAGCGCATCGCGCACGTCCTCCACCGTTGCCTTGCGCAGGCCGATGGGCAGCG
>CAVZNR010000052.1:0-172654 GCA_963776675.1 uncultured Alphaproteobacteria bacterium
GGGCCACCAGCAGACGCGAGCAACGGCTGCCCTGCCTGCCAGACGATCGGCGCAAGATCCCAGAAGCGGAAGTCGGCCCTCCCGTCATGGGGGACGCGGAAACCGTCGCCAGTCACGTCAGCTGTTTGGGGGAAACCAGTCAAAGTCGCTGATGGGTTGGCGCGCGCCAATGATCCATAGCGGATTTACCATTCGAGATGGAACAAGTCGAAAACGCGATGCGGAGAAGTCCGGATGCCGGGGCTGGAAACGGCCTTAGTTCTGCCAATAGGTCGTGCGTTGAGTAGCAAAAGGGGGTGAACCTCGGGGGGATAAGGTAATTGCCATGCCCGGCAATTTTCATGAAAGTTTTGCAACGGGAAAAGTTAAGCCACCTTCCGAGCGCTCTACGGGTTTGGTGTTCCCAGGCGTAGCTCTCGTGCTAGCCATTCTCTGGCATCACCATCCAGTGGCGCCGTGGTGGGCCCTCGCCGCGGCCGGTGCGTTGTCAGTCATCAGCCTCCTCGCGCCGCGCCTTCTGAAACCGCTCAACATCCTCTGGTTCAAGTTCGGGCTCCTGCTGCACCGGATAGTCAACCCCCTGGTGATGTTCGCGCTCTTTATCTTCGTCTTCGTGCCGGCAGGCTTCCTGGTTCGCATCTGGAGCGACCCGTTGAGGCTGCGGCGCAATCGGGAAGCGGCAAGCTATTGGATTGAGCGCGAGACCGCCGGGCCCGCTACTGGTTCCATGAAGAACCAGTTCTGAGTGTGAGGTCGTGCCGGAAGCTAGTTTAGTCAGGAGTGTTTGTATGGTCGCACTGGCCCGTGAATTCATTGCCTACATGTCGGCACGCAAGAAATGGTGGCTGGCGCCGATAATTGATCGTGCTTCTGGTCTTCGGCGGCCTGTTGATCCTGGCGCAGGGATCGGCCGTGGCGCCCTTCATCTACACGGTCTTCTAAAGCGCCAGGCAGACTTCGATAAACGGACCGCCGAGGATCCATGCGCCTTTTGGGCATATCGGCCTTCTATCACGACAGCGCTGCCGCCTTGGTCGAGGACGGCCGCGTCGTTGCTGCCGCACAGGAGGAGCGCTTCACCCGCAAGAAGCATGACCCTGGCTTTCCCGCCGAGGCGATCCGCTACTGCCTGCACGCGGGCGGCGTGGATCTCGACGGTGTCGATCATGTGGTGTTCTTCGAAAAGCCGCTCATCAAGTTCGAGCGATTGATCGAGACCTACCTCGCCAATGCGCCGAAGGGCTTTCCTTCATTCCGCATGGCGATACCAGTGTGGATCAAGGAGAAGCTTCTCCAAAAGCCGAACCTCGAAAAAGCGCTGAAAGAATACGCGCCGAGTGGCAAGGTCGAGGACAAGATTCTCTTCGCCGAACATCATCAGAGTCACGCCGCATCGGCCTTCTTCCCTTCGCCGTTTGCGGAGGCCGTCGTGCTCACCATGGACGGCGTGGGTGAATGGACCACGGCGTCGGTCGCTATCGGTCGCGGAAACTCGCTCGAGGCCGTTCGCGAGATTATGTGGCCGCACAGCGTCGGCCTGCTCTACTCCGCGTTCACCTACTACACCGGCTTCAAGGTCAACTCGGGCGAGTACAAGGTTATGGGCCTTGCGCCCTACGGTGAGCCCAAGTACGCGGACCTGATCCTCGACAACATCGTCGACCTCAAACCTGACGGTTCGTTCTGGCTCGACCAGAGCTACTTCAACTATGCGACCGGCCTCACCATGACGTCGCGCAAGTTCCACGATCTCTTCGGTGCGCCGCCGCGCGATCCCGAGAGCCCGCTCACGCAGCATCATATGGACCTCGCCGCCTCAGTGCAGGCAGTTACCGACGAGGTCATGCTGCGAATCACGCGCGATCTGGCGCGCACGTATCGGATCGACAACTTGTGCCTTGCCGGAGGCGTTGCACTGAACTGCGTCGCCAACGGCAAGGTGCTGCGCGACGGTGCCTTCAAGAACATCTGGATCCAGCCGGCGGCAGGCGATGCGGGCGGATCGGTCGGCGCGGCGCTCGCCGCGTACCACCAGCACCTGGGGAAGCCGCGTAAGCTGAACGGCGCGCTCGACGCCATGCAGGGCGCGTATCTCGGACCTGAATTTTCTCAAGACGAGGTCGAAAGGCGGCTGGCCGCTGCGGGGGCCGAGTTCACCACCATACCCGATGACGCGGAGCTTTATCAGCGCACGTGCGATGCCCTCGAAGCGGGCCATGCTGTCGGTTGGTTTCAAGGTCGGATGGAGTTTGGACCCCGCGCGCTTGGCGGCCGATCGATCCTAGGCGATCCGCGTAACCCTGCGATGCAGAAGACCCTCAATCTCAAGGTCAAATACCGCGAAAGTTTCCGGCCCTTCGCCCCTTCGGTCCTGCGCGAGGACGTTGCAGACTATTTCGAGATCGATACCGACAGTCCCTACATGCTGCAAGTCGCGGAGGTAAAGCAGGATCGGCGGCGCGGCATGACGGCGGACGAGGAGGGTCTCTTCGGTATCGACAAGCTCAATGTCGTTCGCTCCGATATCCCGGCCGTCACCCACGTCGATTACTCTGCGCGCATCCAGACGGTGCACTCAGAGACCAATCCGCGCTATCACGCGCTTCTTTCAGCCTTCAAGCAGCGTACGGGATGCTCCGTCCTTGTGAACACAAGCTTCAATGTTCGCGGTGAGCCCATCGTCTGCACCCCCGAGGATGCATTTCGCTGCTTCATGGGCACGGGAATGGAAACTCTCGTCGTTGGTAATTCTGTTCTCGACAAGTCCAAGCAAACCCAAAGACATGACGAGGAATACCGGCATTCCGTTCCGACCGACTAGCTGCAATCGATGGATGATCGCATGAATGTGCACGTTCCAGGCGGTCAGCCGACCGCCGCTGCTGAGGTCCGTATCGAGCGCCTTATCTGGGGCGCCGCATCCGTCATTCTCGCCTTCGCATCCATCGCCTTGTTGGTGAATTTGGCTCAGACAACGCTTCTCCTTGGCAACATGGAAGCGGACACATTAGAGCGCGACCTCCTCGTCGAGCTGCGAAATTACCAGTTGCTCTGGTTTGTTCTCGCCCTCGCTGCATGCCTTCTTTCGCTATTTCGCCGCCTAGCCTGGCTCGTCGTCGCCCTAATGTGCATCCTCACCATCGAGCTCATGGCGCACTCGCTGCACAGCTACGTTACCGGGGAGCCGTTCAAGCCGATTCCTCCCCGGACCCTCAGCCTATTTACCCCGCATCCTTTGCTGCAAGGGATTCCCAGGCCGGGGGAGTATGGGTTGAGGGTGCACACGGACAATCATCTGCGGCGCACGATCAACATCGATAAAGTGCCGGATCCAAAGGTGATTGCAGTCTACGGCGGATCGACGGCCTACGACGAAGGAATAGAGGATGACACCGAGACTTGGACATCCCGGCTTTCTGAGCTGTTGGGTCCCGAATATGCCGTTGAAAATCATGGAGTGCCCGGCTACTCGACCGTCGAACACCTCATCCAAACCTTGTTTGATTTTCGCGACGGAGGTCAGAAATGCGCCGTGTTTTACGTGGGGTGGAACGATCTCAGAAATAACAACAAAGCCGATCTCAAACCGGACTATTCAGGTTTTCATCTTCTGGCGCAGCGCGATAACCTGGGGCTGACAACACCCTCCACGCTTCTTGCGAGGCGGTCCGCCCTGTTCTCGATTCTGCAGCACGTGGGGCAAACCGGGATAGATCTCAAGGGCGAGATAAGCCACGAATACGATCAGCGCCTCTCAAACATCTACAAGCAGAACATCGCATTGATCGCTATGATTGCGCAGCATTTCGGCGTCAAGGCGATATTCGTTCCTCAGGTTCTCAACTACGCTCAGCTCACTGCGGCCGAGCCTTATGGGTGGATGCCCTTCATCGAGGATCGGGACGCAAAGAAATTGATGGGGATGATGAACGCGGATTTGGCGGACGCCGCCGAGAAAGCGGGGTCGCCCTTCCTGCAGGAGGTTTTGCAGGTGCCGTGGACGGACGCAGATTTCGTCGACAACGGCCACTTCAACCCCCAAGGCGGCCAAAAGTTCGCGAGTGCAATCAAGGATCGGGTCGCAGCCGAGTGCCGCTGACAGAACGAGCGCTTTTGATGGATGGAGCGATGGCGCCCACCGGAGGAGAAGGCGAAGTTGCGCACCTTTGCGCCAATGTTCCCTTTGGTCCGCAAACGGACACCAGGTGTTCACTGCCGGGCGGTTAAGGGTTTCACAGCTCTAGGCGGTGGCTTCCAGCGCACTCAACAGCGCGCTCTCGATGACGCGGCGGCCGTCCGAGCCACCGAGCGCCAGCTCGAACAGGCGCTCGGGGTGCGGCATCAGGCCGAGGATGCGCCCCGTCTCGTCGCAGATGCCGGCGATGTTGCGCTGGGCGCCGTTGGGATTGGCGGCGTCCGTTACCTCGCCGGCCTCGTCGCAGTAGCGCAGCACGACGCGGTCTTCCTCTTCGAGCCGGTCGAGCGTCTCCGCATCGGCGAAATAGTTGCCTTCGGCATGCGCCACGGGGAGCCGGATCACCTGGTCCTTGCGGTAGCACTTGGTGAAGACCGTTTTGTCGTTGTCGACCTTGAGCCACACGTCGCGGCAGATGAACCGGAGCGAGGCGTTGCGCATCAGCACGCCCGGCAGCAGGCCGGACTCGCACAGAACCTGGAAGCCGTTGCAGATGCCGAGCACCGGCGTGCCGGCTTTGGCCTTGGCGACGACGTCGCGCATGATGGGCGAGTGCGCGGCCATGGCGCCGCAGCGCAGGTAGTCGCCGTAGGAGAAGCCGCCGGGCAGCACGATGAGGTCGGAGGCGGGAACGACTGGCATCGCCGTGCCACACCATCTTGACAGGAAAGCCCGTCACGGCTCTCGAGCGCGACCTTGATGTCGCGGTCGCAGTTGGAGCCGGGGAAGACGATGACGGAGGCGCGCAGCATGGGTTGTCTCTAACGATGATGCCTTCGGTTATCACGGACCGGGCGCCAGCGGCGAGCGCGATCCCGTTTCTTGCGCTCGACCTCGGCGCGCGAGGCGTCGGTGAGCGCTTTGTCGCTCGCCTTCATATCGTCCACAAGGGCGGCGAACTGCGCTTGATCGCCATAGCCGCACGCCTTGCTGTCGGCGGTCCAGACGCCCGTCACCTGTTTGCGCGAGGTGCGGATGGCGACGGCCGGATAGGCCGGGTGCCAGCGCGTGGTGAAGAAGAACTCGACGCGCCATTTCTCCGGCAGCGCCTGCGTGACCTTGTCGAAGCCGCCCTCCTGGCTGGCTTGCGCACTCGGGAGCGCCAGCGCTGCAGTCTTGAGGCCGTCGAAGCCGGTCGCGCATTCAATGGTCGGCGGGCTCGTCGCTTGCGCCATGGCGGCCGCCGGAACCATCACACCGGCCAGCCATGCCGCCGTGCGCGTGCCGGCATCTCAGGACGACAGCTCATACGAGTAGTTCTCGATCACGGTGTTGGCGAGCAGGTCCTTGCACATGCGCTCCACCGTCTCGCGGGCTTTTTCCTCGCTCGTCTCATCGAGCTTCACCTCGATGTACTTGCCCTGGCGCACATCCGCCACGCCGTCGATGCCGAGCGCGCCGAGTGCGTGCTCGATGGCCTTGCCCTGCGGGTCGAGCACGCCAGGCTTCAAGGTGATGCGGATGCGGGCTTTCATCATGGCTCCGGGCAATAGGCAGTGCAGCAGTCGGCAGTTCGCTACGCCTGCCTACCGCCTATGCCGCATGTCAGTTCGGCTTGCCGTTGGCGGCCGGATTGGAGGCGACGAGCACCGGCCCGATGCCTTTCGGCGGGCGGTTGCCGGAGAACACGCCGAGGCGGCGCGCCACCTCCTGATAGGCCTCGAGCAAGCCACCGAGGTCGCGGCGGAAGCGGTCCTTGTCGAGCTTGTCGGAGGTCGCGATGTCCCACAGACGGCAGCAGTCGGGGCTGATCTCGTCGGCGAGCACGATGCGCATCTGCTCGTTGTCCCACAGGCGGCCGAACTCGACCTTGAAGTCGACGAGACGGATGCCGATGCCGAGAAAGAGGCCAACGAGGAAGTCGTTGATCCGCAGTGCGAGCTGCATCACCTCGTCGATCTCTTGCGGCGTGGCCCAGCCGAACGCGGTGATGTGCTCTTCCGACACCATCGGATCGTTGAGCGCATCGTCCTTGTAGTAGAACTCGATGATGGAGCGCGGCAGCTGCATGCCCTCTTCCAGCCCGAGCCGCGTCGCCAGCGAGCCCGCGGCAACGTTGCGCACGACGACCTCGAGCGGAATGATCTCCACTTCGCGGATCAACTGCTCGCGCATGTTGAGGCGCTTGATGAAGTGCGTGGGCACGCTGATCTCGCCGAGACGCATGAAGATGTATTCGGAGATGCGGTTGTTGAGGACGCCCTTGCCCTCGATCAGCGCATGCTTCTTGGCGTTGAACGCGGTCGCGTCATCCTTGAAATGTTGGATGAGCGTGCCGGGCTCAGGTCCTTCGTAAAGCACCTTGGCCTTGCCCTCGTAGATGCGCCGCCGCTTGTTCATTGAGCCTTGGTCCTTTGCCTTTAGAGTTCTAAGAGTTCTGCGAGGAGGACAACGACACAGGTAAGAGCCAAGCCTTTGAAAACATGGCATGTTCTTATCTGGATACGGCGTCGTAGGGGATCGGCTCGCTTGGTCGGACATTAGCCGAACCGGGGCTTGGAAACAATCTTAAGGATCGGAAAGGACGCCGCGCCGCCGAGGCCTGAGACAGGTCATTGATCCGGGCTCGGGCCCGGGCTATGGCTGCCCCAACCGCCGCCTTTTGGCGCCTCGTAGCTGCAACCTGGAGCCCCCTCTGAGGGGCCCGCCAGATCCCCCGGTGGAGAGCTAAATGACCACGTTTGATGACCGCGAGCAGGCGTTCGAGAAGAAATTCGCGCACGATCAGGACCTTAAGTTCCGCGCCGAATCCCGGCGCAACAAGCTCCTGGCGGAATGGGCCGCCGCCAAGCTCGGTATCATGGGCGCCGCGCTTGAGGATTATGTGAAGGCGGTCCGCCGCGCCGACCTCGAGGAAAAGGGCGACGACGACGTTTTTCGCAAGATTCGCAAGGACTTCGACGACGGCGGGGTCACCATTCCGGATGCCGAGATCCGCGCCGTTATGGGCGAGTTCCTGGCCAAGGCGGTGGCCGAGATCGAGGCCGGGAAGTAACGGCCCCTTCGCCGTCAGGCCTTAAGGCCTGCCAGGAAGCGGCCGAATCTCAGCACCCCATCCGGCCAGGGGCCATGCCCGGATTCGGCGTTGATGTGGCCGGCAGGACCCACCTCCACGAGCTCCGATCCCCAGCCGGCGGCGAAGTGCCGCGCGCGCTCGAGCCGGCAATAGGGGTCGTCGGCGGAGGCGATCAGCATCGAGGGGAAGGGCAGGCGCTCGCGCGGCACCGGGAGTGAAGCCGAGGCCCGGTTCGGGCCAGGCGAGTCCCGTCTGCCGGCGGCCATGATGCCCGCATTCTCGACATCGGCGGGAGCCACGAGAAAAGCGCCTGCAATAGCGCCATGCGGCAGCTTCAGGCCGGCATGCGCAGTGGCAATAGCGCCAAGGCTGTGCGCCACGAGCACGACCGGGCGCGCGCTGGCCGTCACCGCGGTGATAACCGCGCCTACCCATTGATCCTTGTCGGACCCCACCCAATCGTCAAGCGTGATTCGCCGCGCCGTCGTCAGGTTGCGCTCCCACCGCGACTGCCAGTGCTCCGGCGTCGATCCCTGCCAGCCCGGCACCATGACAATGTCGACGTCGGAGGTGCGCATCGCGAGGGGTGATTCGATCCGGCAAGGCTGAACGGTGGACGGCGTGGCGCACTGACGGAAGAGTGAGGCACACCGCGGCGGCTCAAGTATACTGCCACGGTGATTCGTATGCCGAAAGGCGCGTCGCAGCCAGCAGGGGGAGCTGAGGTATGCGAATCTTCGCAAAGCGTCGCGTCGCGATCGGCGGTATGGCCGCCGCACTCGTTGTCGTCGGAGCGGGCCTGGCATCGGCCGACGGACCGCGGCCCTACGTGGTCGGTGCAACCGATCTGCAAGGCCAGACCGACTGGACCGGCTTCTACATCGGCGGCAAGCTGGGTGGCGCCTGGAGCGACATCGGCTGGAACCAGGACGCGAACGTGTTCACCAACGGCGGTGCCGTTCCCTTCGGAACCGAGGTGAGCTTCGGACCGAGCGGCTTTGGTGGCGGCATCATCGGCGGTGGCAACGCCCAGGTCGGACACTGGGTGTTCGGCATCGAGCTGTCCTACTCGGGCATCGATCTCTCCGAGTCGATAACGAGCCCCTTCTTTCCCGCGACCGATACCTTCACTAGCAAGATCGATTGGCTCGGTACGGTTGAAGGCCGCATCGGCTACTCGTGGTCCCACTGGCTGCTTTTCGGCAAGGGCGGCTGGGCGGGCAGCAACGCCAGCCTCACCCTCGTCAACAGCGCCACCGGCGTGACCTCAAGCACGGACGAGTTCGTCGACGGCTACACGCTCGGCGGCGGCCTGGAGTTCATCACTCACTCGAACATCGTGCTCGGCGTCGAGTACGACTACACGAACCTCAATTTGAGCACGGCGGCCTCATGTCCGCTGTGCCCGATCGGCATCGTCAATGGAGGCGCGCCGCAGGCGATTTCCGGCAACGCCCAGATCAACGCGGTGATGGCGCGCGCCAGCTACCTGTTCATGCCTGAGGACTGACGGTGGCTGCCATGCCGGCCAGGTCAATCGGCGGCATGGCACTAATGCTGCTGGTTCTCGGTTGCGCGCGCGCCTCCGCGGACGGCGTGCAATCTGCAGCCCGAATGACATCGCGAGGGCCAGCCATCTGGTCCGGCGCCTACGTCGGCGGACAGCTCGGCGGCGCCTGGAGCGACATCGACTGGACGCAGGACGTCGCCAACTACTTCAATACGCTCGGCCCCACCGTCGTCGGCACCAACAGCGGCTTCAACGCAAGCGGCGTCGAAGGCGGTATCCTCGGTGGCTACAATTATCAGATGGACCATTGGGTCGTGGGGCTCGAGCTGGCGGCGACGGCGACTGACCTTTCGCAGACGCGTGCCAGCCCCTTCTTCCCGACACTCGACAGCTTCAGCACCGAGGTGAATTGGCTTGCGACGGTTGCGGGGCGTGTCGGCTACGCGTGGGACAGGTGGCTCGTCTACGGCCGCGGCGGCTGGACGGGCGGTGACGTCGAGCTGACGCTACGAGACGTTACCAACGGAACGACGGCCTCCAAGGACACGTGGGCCAACGGTTGGACCATCGGAGCCGGCAGCGAATACATGATCTATCCCGGCATCGCGTTGGGCCTTGCCTACGATTATGTCGCGCTCAATCTGGACGGCGAGACGATCACGTGTCCAGCTTGCGGGGTCGGGCGCGGCGCCGGCTTCGGCACGCCAATTCTCGATGCCGACTACAAGATCCAGACCGTTTCGGCGCGCTTAAGCTTTTTCCTTCCGAGCACGCCCTAACACCTTACGACCAGCTGCAAGTAACGATGTTGGCGGGCACGCGCCCGGACCGCGCGGTCGTGCGCTTATGCTGTCCCGGTGGGCACGTTTTCGCAGATATGGGTTCGGGGGGTCGTCCTTGCCGTTTGGGCGAGCGGATTTGGCAGCGCCTATGCCTTCGACTGCGCCGACACATATTGCAGCAAGATGAGCAGCTGCGCCGAGGCGCACTACAAGCTCACGGTGTGTGGTCAGAGCAAACGCGACGGTGACCACGACGGTATTCCGTGTGAAAACGTGTGCGGGAAGACGATGGAGACCTACTGCAAGTTGCTCGAACTGGAAGGCGTGACGTCAGCGCTTCCGGCTGCGTGCCCGCCAGGCTGAGCTACTCAGTCTTGCCGTTCGTCTCAAACGGCGGCTGCCACCAGCGCACGAGCAGGCTCATCGCCAACGCGGCGATGATGATGAGATGGCCGCTCAAAGGCACGACAAACCCGAAATACCTCGGCAGGATCATGTCTGCGACGACGATTGCCGCCAGCGCGCTGGCCAGAACATTCGTCGCGATCGCCGGACCGGCGGCGCCGGCCATGTGTAGCGAGCGCACGTAGAGGTGCGTGAACAACGCGACGAGGCCTGCGAGCACAAGCAGAAGGATCGGGTTGGCCGGATTGGTCCAGAAGCCTGCTGCCCGCACGTCGCCGCCGCCGATGATCAGAGCGACGACGAGGACCAGCCAGGGCCACACAGAATCGGCGAGCAGCAGCGACCAAAGGCTCGTGGCCGCGGTCTCGGTGGTGCGAATGCCCGCCAGGATGACCGCCACGATGCTAGCGAGAATGAGGGCGGCAATGCCCCATCCGAGGATGAGCTGTAGGGCGGCGACCTCCCAGGGATACTGCAGCAACATGCCGACGGTGTGCGATGGGATAGTCGCGATCCAAGCGGTGGCGAGAAGCACCCAGACGCCGCTGCCGAGCCCGTGGCGCGTGATCTGGTCGGCGAGCCAGATGACGATGGCGGCGCCGCCGACCATGGTCACGATGCAGGTGAGGCGGAACGCCGTACCCGGCTGCTCGACGAGGCTCTTGACGTCCTCGAGCGCGAGGGCAAGACCCGAGGCCTGCGCCGCGGCGGCGAGCAAGGCGAGACCTACGACGATACGATTGAGCCTGTCCCGGTTGCGCGGCTCGGCGAGCTCCCAGCGGCGCACGCGCGGGGCCAGCACCTTCAACAGCTCGGCGAGGATCACAACGGTGATGAAAGGCGTGATGCCGAGGGCGAAAATCGAGATCCGCTCCGCCACTCCGCCCAGCTGCGCGAGCGCCTCGGGGTCGATCCCCGGCAGTGGAATGAAGGTCCCCAGCCGGTAGGCGATCAATAGCCCGACCGTGATGCCAAGCCGACGCGTGAACTCGGCGGAATCGCGCACACCCCCCAAGTTCACCATTGTTTGCCGTCTTTCTGGAATCAGTCGGCGTCGGCCGCCCGTTGCAAATCATAGTGTACGGCGAAGGGATCGTCATTGGGATCGTTGATCCAGCGATACTCTGCGTAGTTGGCGACCCCTTGCGCTTTCTCTGGTCCGAGCACGCTGGCAATGAGCGCCAGCGCCATGTCCATGCCGGCCGACACGCCCGAGGAGGTGTAGAACTTGCCGTCGACGACCCAGCGGGCATGCGGCTGCCAGTCGACGTTCGCACCCTGCGACACGACCCAGGCAAAGGAGGCTTTGTTGGAGGTGGCCTTGCGGCTGATCGAGCAGGCCGGTGCGCGCGAGCAGCGCGGCTCCGGTGCAGACGGTGGCGACGGTGCCCGACGCTTCAGCATGCTGCTTGAGCCAATCGATGAGGATCGAGTTGTCGACCTCGCGGCGCGTTCCCCGCCCGCCAGGGACGAGGAGAATGTCGTAGGGCTTGGCCTGGCTGAGCGCGACGTCGGCGATCGCTTTCGGTCCCTGCCGGCTCTCGATCGCGCCGGCGGTCTCTGCAACCGTCTGCAGGGTAAAGTCCTCAGGCAGCGCCCCGAACATCTCGAGCGGGCCGAACACGTCGAGCAGCTCGAAGCCGGGAAATAACAAGGTGCCTACGGTTTTCATTTGGTGCCGAACACGCGCGCAAAGACCGTGTCGACGTGCTTGAGGTGATAGCCGAGGTCGAACATGGCCTCGAGCTCGGCCGGCTTTACCTTCGCCGTCACCTCCTTGTCGGCTTTGAGCTCGGTGAGGAAGTCACGGCCTTCCTCCCAGGTCTTCATGGCGTTGCGCTGTACGAGCCTATAGGCGTCCTCGCGGCTGACGCCGGCTTGCGTCAGAGCCAAGAGCACGCGCTGGGAATTGTGCAGACCGCCGAGCTTGTCGAGATTGGCCTGCATGGCCTTGGGATAGATGAGCAGCTTGTCGATGATGCCGGTGAGGCGCGCCAGCGCGAAGTCGAGGGTGACGGTGGCGTCGGGCCCGATCATGCGCTCGACCGAGGAATGCGAGATGTCGCGCTCGTGCCAGAGCGCCACGTTCTCCATGGCGGGGAGCGCATAGGCGCGCACCATGCGGGCAAGGCCCGTGAGGTTCTCGCTCAGCACAGGATTGCGCTTGTGCGGCATGGCCGAGGATCCCTTCTGGCCGGCGGAGAAGAACTCCTCCGCCTCCAGCACCTCGGTGCGCTGCAAATGGCGGATCTCGGTTGCCAGCCGCTCCACCGACGAGGCGACGACGCCGAGCGTGGCGAAGTACATGGCGTGGCGGTCGCGGGGGATGACCTGGGTAGAGACGGGCTCCGGCGTCAGGCCCATCTTCTCCGCCACGTAGACCTCCACGCGCGGGTCGATGTTGGCGAAGGTGCCGACGGCGCCCGAGAGCGCGCAGGTCGCCACCTCCTTGCGCGCGGCCAGCATGCGCTCACGCGCGCGCGCAAACTCGGCGTAGGCGTAGGCGAGCTTCAGGCCGAACGTGGTGGGCTCGGCGTGGATGCCGTGGCTGCGGCCGATGGTGGGCGTCATCTTGTGCTCGAGCGCGCGCTTTTTTAGCGCGGCCAGCAGATGATCGAGATCAATGATCAAGAGGTCGGCGGCGCGCACAAGCTGCACGTTGAAGCAGGTGTCGAGGATGTCGGAGGAGGTGAGCCCCTGATGCACGAAGCGCGCTTCGGGCCCGACCAGCTCGGCCAGGTGGGTCAGAAAGGCGATGACGTCGTGCTTGGTCTCGGCCTCGATGGCGTCGATGCGGGCCACGTCGAAGGTGGCCTTGCTACCTTTGTCCCAGATGACCTTGGCTGCGTCTTTGGGAATAACGCCGATCTCGGCCATGGCGGCCGCGGCATGGGCTTCGATCTCGAACCAGATGCGAAAGCGGGTCTCGGGCGCCCAGATCGATGCCATCTGGGGGCGGCTGTAACGGGGAATCATAGAGGCCTCGTCAGAATGAGCTGCAGCGGTAGCAGAGGGGCATCGGCCCTTCAATTGGCGCACCGCGAGAAGCCTGCGGAAAGTGTGCTGCCAAGCAATGTTGCTGCAAACTTCTGTTGCAGATCAGGGAACCGCGTGGCGGTGCTGCAACGCACACAAGCAAGCATTGCGTCGCAGCAATAGAACGCGAGCTCTGTCTAAATCGCGCCACAATGAATTTGCTCATGGCGCGCCCGCCGTCGCCCGACGACTGTGGACACATTGTCACGTGACGTGGGGAATCGTAGGCCTACTCTTGAAAGCACGACTATTGAAACAGAAAGTTACTTAAGTCGGGCTAATGGACTCTACTACGGTCGACAATGGTGGTGCGGAAGAACCGGGCAGGACGCGGAACGAAGCCACGGAACGACGCTAAGGTAACGAAGGAACAGAGGGCACACGAGTGATGCCGAACCAGATGCAAAGTGAGATCGCCGAGCTCAATGTCGAGCTCGAGGAGACCGACGACCCGCGAGAATGCTACGCCAAGGTCCAGGCGAAGATCGGCCGCTATCGGCAGGCCGGCATGAAGGTGCCTGAGGATCTGGCGCTCATCGAGAAGCGGTTGATGGCCGAGTGCATGGCCGCTTCGCAGGGACGCGACTAAGTTTTTTGGCCTGCTGCCGTTCGGGCAGCGAACTTGATTGGGCAGCCGTCGCCTCAGCGCCGGTTGCCTTTTTTATGGGCGGCTCACGGCCGCGGGCGCCAGGCGCCGTCCTTCCATTCGACGATATCGTAGGAGGGCACGTGCGCGTCGCCGTTGTCGTCGAACGCGATGGGGCCCAGCACGGTGTCGAAGGTGCCGCCTTGCAGCGCCGCGGCAAGGGGTGCTGCGTCGAGAGACTGCGCCTTGGCGGCGGCCGCTGCCCAGGCTTCGACCGCGGCGTAGGCGGCGGCGAGGGGGGCTGCCGGCCGTTGCAGGGCGAAGCGGTCGCGCTGGGTCGTCTGCGCTACGTCGGACGCGAGATCGTGAGGCAGGAGTGCGCGCGTCCCGAGTGTGTCAGTGCCGGCCGTCTCCGCCAGCTGCCCATTGGCCAGCGCATCACTGCCGAGGAAGACGGCGTTGAGGTGGGCAGCGCGCATCTGCTTTAAAAGAAGCCCGCCCTCGATGGGAAACCCGGCGAAGAATACCGCAGCCGTGCCTGCCGTCTGCAGCTTGGCGATCAGCTTGGTGTAGTCCTTCTCCCCGCCTTCGATGTGCAAGGTGGGAACGTCATCGCGCCCGGCGGCTTTGAGGGCGGCCTGCGCGCCGCGCACGAGATCATCGGCCATGCGGCTGCCGTCGGCGATAAGCGCGAGCGGCTGCCCGGGGAAGGTGCGTGCCAGGTAGTCGCCGGCTTTGCGCCCCTGCGCGTCGTCGCGTCCTGCGAGCCGGAAGACCGTCGGCCCGGCGCGGGGCGAGGTGAGGGCCGGGTGCCGTGTCGCCGGCGCGATGAAGACGACGCCGGCATCCGCATAGATCTTCGCCGCGGCGATGGCGGCGGCCGTGCACGGGTGGCCGACGACGAGCTTGACGCCGCGGGCGACGAGGTCGCGTGCGGCCTTTTCGGCCCCGGCCGTCGTGCAGTCGTCGTCGGCTTGCGCGATCGCGATGGGCTCGCCCAGCACGCCGCCGTTCGCGTCGATGTAGGTAACGGCGGCGGCGGCCCCGCGGGCGATGGCGCTGCCGGTGGCAAGGCTTGGGCCCTGCGCCGGGCCGGCCACGCCGATCAGCACCTCGGCTGCCGCCGGATCGGCGCTGGCGGCTGCGAGCGCCAGGGAGAGTCCAAGGGAGAGCCCAAGCGCGGGGACCAGTGCAAATGCGCGCCACGCCCGGCGCGTCGCCAGCTCAGAGGCGGAAAGGACACTCGGCATCGATCTGACTCTAACGAATTGGGTCGCGGCAGGCTTGCCTTGCTTCCGCGGTTGTCCCTGTCCTACGCTGTCGGCAGTCGTGCGACCGGTAGCAGGCTTGTCCTTGCGTCCGGTAAACTCGGCGCCGCGAAGGGGGAAGACCATGGGACAGGACGTTTTCTTGGTCGCCTACGACGGTCGGGACCAGCATCCCGTGGATTTTGCCGTCGAGCGGGCGCTCAAGGAGAACGCCCGCCTCGTGATCGTGCATGTCCTGGAATGGTCCCCCTACAGCTTTCTAACCCCCACGGAGCTCGCCGAGCGCCATAAGACGCGCCAGCAGGAGCTGACCCGTGCCGAGGAGTCGCTGATGCAGCCGGTTTTAGCGAAGGTGCGCGCCGCCGGCGCCACCGCCGAGGGCGAGCTGCGCTATGGCGACGTGGTCGATCTCATCTGCGGGCTCGCCCGCGAGACGAGCGCGGCCATGATTTTCGTCGGACGGTCGAGCTCGCTGTCGACACGCGTGTTCGGAAGCGTGGCCTCCGGCGTGGCGCAATCTGCGGCCGTTCCGGTCGTGTTCGTCCCATGAAGGTTAGCGTTGAGAGACGGTGTGCATGATCTATGACCGCAAGGCCCGACCGCTCGCCCTGAGCCTGCTGCTCATTCTCTGGACGACCAGCGCACAGGCTCAATCGATCGACGAGCGGATCAACGATGCGATCGCGACCGTCACCACCCCCTTCGTCAATTTCATATTCTCGCCGCTGCCGGGGACGGATTTTCCCTGGATCGTGCTCTGGCTGATCGTCGCCGCCACGATTTTCACGCTCTACTTCGGCTTCATCCAGGTGCGCGCCTTCGGGCACGCGATCGCGCTGACAAGGGGCGACTATTCGCGCCCCGAGGACGCCGGCGAGGTGAGCCATTTCCAGGCGCTGGTGACGGCGCTGTCGGGGACGGTGGGGCTGGGCAACATCGCGGGCGTCGCCGTCGCGGTGTCGATCGGGGGCCCGGGCGCGACCTTCTGGATGGTGCTCGCCGGGCTGACCGGCATGGCGTCGAAGTTCACCGAGTGCACGCTGGGCGTGAAATACCGCAACGAGTACGCCGACGGCACCGTGTCCGGCGGTCCTATGTACTACCTGTCCAAGGGTCTCGCCGAGAAGGGATTTGCCACCATCGGACGCATCATGGCGTTCGTCTTCGCGATCTTCTGCATTCTCGGCTCGCTCGGCGGCGGCAACATGTTCCAGGCCAACCAAGTGCACGCGCAGCTCGTGAACATCAGCGGCGGCGCCGACAGCTGGTTCGACGGGCGCGGCTGGGTCACCGGGCTCGTCATGGCGAGCATCGTGTTTATGGTCATCGTGGGCGGCATCCGCTCGATCGCCCGCTTCACCGAGAAGATCGTGCCCTTCATGGCGATCCTCTACGTCGGCACGGCCCTCTTCATCATCGGCATGTACGCGGAGCGTGTTCCGTGGGCGCTGGAGCAGATCGTGACCGGCGCCTTCACGGGGCTCGGCATCGCCGGCGGATTCGTCGGCGCCTTGATCCAGGGCTTCCGCCGCGCCGCCTTCTCCAACGAGGCCGGCGTCGGCTCGGCCTCGATTGCGCACTCCGCCGTGCGCACGCGCGAGCCGATCACCGAAGGGTTCGTGTCGCTGCTGGAGCCCTTCATCGACACCGTCGTCATCTGCACCATGACCGCGCTCGTCATCGTGATCACGGGCGTCCTGCAATTCGACCCGCAGACCGGGCTCTATGTCTGGGATGCCGGCGCCGGGCGCGTCGCCACGGAGGGCAATCTGTCGGGCATCGCGCTGACGTCGGCGGCATTCGGCAAGGGGATCAGCTGGTTTCCGTACATTCTCGCTCTCGCGGCGATCCTGTTCGCCTTCTCGACGATGATCTCGTGGTCCTACTACGGCGTGAAGGCGTGGACCTACCTGTTCGGCGAGGGCCGCGCCCAGGAGATGACCTTCAACAGCATCTTCTGCTTGTTCGTGATCGTCGGTGCGGCCATGAACCTGGGCGCCGTGATCGACTTTGCCGATGCCGCCATCTTTGCGATGGCGCTGGTCAACATCGCGGGCCTTTACGTGCTCATGCCGGTGGTGAAGCGCGAGATGAACAGCTACTTGGAGCGCCTCAGGGCAGGCGTGTTCGAGAAGACCGGGACCTGATCTGAGGTCAGAGCATGAGATGGGTGCCGTCGCAGAACGGCTCGTCGTCGGTCGCCTTGCACCCGCAGATATTGAACGTCCCCGTATGGTCGACCACGAAGCGCAACGGCTCGATGCCGGTGTCCTTGTGCGTGCCGTCGCAGAACGGCTGCGTCTGGGAGCGGCCGCAGCGGCAATAGAAGTAGGGCTTTCCTTCGGTTAGCTCGACCTGATAGGGGCCCTTCTGGGCAACGACCGCCTCTTCTGCCATGTGCACCTCCTTAGGCGTTGGCGCTCGCGCGTTCGCGTGCGCATGGAAGCCCTTGGCTCCCATGGCTAGCGATTTCAAGACGGGCCGACAACCCCACCGGTCAAACGGCAATGCGGCATTGCGTACCGCGTCCCTGTCGCGGCGTGCCTTGCCGGTCACACACGGCGGCAAAGGCTTCTTGGATAATATCCACCCTTGCGCAGATTTATGACTTCGTTTGTATAGAATTAGCGTTTGCGTCGAGTTGTGTGGGGTCGCGTTATGTTTTGCGTGTTGTCTGGGCGTCGCCGTGCGACGTCGGTGTCCAAGTCGGCGCTTTGTGCGGCGGCTGTATCGATGCTCCTCTTTGCCGGCCCGGTCCGGGCCGAGGACAGCGGGATCCCCGATCCCTCCATCGCCACCAGCCTGCCGAGCAGCCTCGCCGATCCCGGCGGCTTGCGCGCAGCGTGGGCGCGCCACGGCGTCACCTTCGGCGTCAACTACATCGGCGAGGTGTTCGGCAATACCAGCGGGGGCTTCGACAGAGGCACCTTCTACGACGGTCGTCTCGAGGTGGCCGTGTCGGCGGATCTCGAAAAGATGCTCGGGTTGAGAGGCTTGAGCTTCTTCGCCAACGGCTATCAGATCCACGGCGAGAGCATCACGGGCGAGGCGCTGGGCGCGCTGATGCCGGTGAGCTTCATCGAGGCGACGCCAGCGACGCGCCTGTTCGAGATGTGGTTCGAGCAGAGGCTGCTCGACGACAAGCTGTCGATCCGCTTTGGACAGATCGCGGCCGATTCCGAGTTCATCCTGTCGGACGGCGGCGGTGCCTTTATCAACGGCACCTGGGGCTGGCCGTCGATCACCGCGGCGAACATGCCGAACGGTGGTCCGGCCTATCCGTTGGCGACGCCCGGTGTGCGCATTGCCTTCACGCCCAACGACCAGCTCACGCTCATGGCCGCCGTCTTCAACGGCGATCCCGCCGGGACGTGCGCGAGCGATGATCCGCAGGTCTGCAACGACGACGGGCTGAGCTTCCGCGTCCACGACCCGGTGCTGTTGATGTTCGAAGGCGGCTACAGGTACAGCCTCGGCAAGCTGCCCGGAACGGTGAAGCTCGGCGGCTGGCACCAGGAAGGTGAGACCGAGCACCTGCTCAATCCGGCCATCGTGAGTGACAGCAACTACGGGCTCTACGCCATCCTCGATCAGATGATCTACGAGTTCAGCGAAGGCAAAGGGATCTCCTTCTTCGGGCGCGTGATCGGGGGACCGGAGAACCGCAGCTTCGTCGACATGTATTGGGAGGCAGGGTTCACGGCCAACGGTCTGTTCGCCTCGCGGCCCAACGATGTGCTCGGCATCGGCTTTGCCTATACCGGCATCTCGGATGATGCGGCAGCGGCGCTGCCGGCCGCGCAAGAGGTCCGCTTCGACTACGAGGCACTGCTGGAGGTGAGCTACACCGCCGAGATCGTGCCCGGCTTCACCATCCAGCCGGACTTCCAGTACTTCTGGAATCCGGGCGGGAATGTTCCTCTGGACGATACCGATCCCACCAGCCCGGCGGTGAAGGACGCCGCCGTGTTCGGCGTGCGCTCGACCATCAACTACTGAGCCGGCGCGTCCAGCGCTTCCGCGTGGTCGCGCAATCCTGCGATAGTAGGAGCAACATGGCGTGATTCGCTTTTGCGGTCGCGCCGGGGGCAACCGAGTACGCGTAAGGGCGACGCGGAAGCGCACGAATGGTTCGATTGCTGCGGCGGCCCCGTTGGAGGCTGCGGGCGACGGCTGCAATCGCCGTTGCCGCTGCGGCCGCGTGCCTTGCCGCCGCTCCTGCCGCAGGCCAGACGAGCGATGTGGAAAGCGACCGCATTCCGGGTCTGCCCGAGCCCTCCATCGGGACCAGCCTGCCGCGTGATCTCGCCGATCCCGGGGGCGTGCGTTCCGCGCTCGCCAAGCGCGGGGTCATCTTCGCCGTCAACTACATCGGCGAGGTGCTCGCCAACCCGACAGGCGGCTTTCGCCAAGGCGCCTTCTACGACGGACGGCTCGAGCTTGCCGTGCAGGCGGACCTGGAGAAGGGGATCGGCTGGCCGGGCTTGAGCTTCTTCGCCAACGGCTACCAGATCCACGGCGACAGCATCTCGGCCGCCGACCTCGGCGTGCTGATGCCGGTCAGCTTCATCGAGGCCGATCCGTCAACGCGCCTGTTCGAGCTGTGGCTGCAGCAGAAGCTGTGGGACGACAGGGTGTCGATCCGCTTCGGGCAGCTGGCGGCCGATTCCGAGTTCATGTTCTCGAAGGGCGGCCAGGTCTTTCTCAACGACACCTGGGGCTGGCCGTCGATCGCCGCGGTGAACATGCCGCAAAACGGGCCGGCGTATCCGTTGGCCACTCCTGGTGTGCGCCTCGCCGTGAGCCCCACCGATCAGCTCAGCGTGCTCATCGGCGTCTTCAACGGGAACCCGGCGGGCGACTGCCAGCCAAATCAGGATCCGCAGGAGTGCAACCCGTACGGGCTGCTGTTTCCCATCGATGCCGCGCCGCTGCTGATGGCGGAAGGCGCCTACGCGTACAACCAGGGACCGGGGGAGCTCGCTGGGACGGTCAAGTTCGGCAGCTATATGAACACCGGCGAGTTCCGGCATCAGCGCGTGATCACCGGCGGCGTGCGCTTGGCCTTTTCGAAAGAGCCGTCACGTCACATCGACGGCGACTGGGGATTTTATGGCGTCATCGACCAGATGCTCTATCGGCTGCCGGGCGCCGGTGATCCCAAGGGCGTCTCCGCTTTTGCGCGCTTCATCGGCGCGCCCGCAAACCGCAACCCGGTCGACCTCTACTGGGAGGCCGGGCTCACGTTCTCCGGCATGATGGCCTCGCGTCCCGACGACGTGCTGGGTATCGGCTTCGCCTACACCGGCATAGCCTCGGACATCACGGACCGCCAGAAGGCGCGCCACCGCCCGATCATCGCGAGCTATGAGGCGCTCTTCGAGGCGAGCTACTCAGCGCAGATCGTGCCAGGGTTCGTGTTGCAGCCGGATTTTCAATACTTCTGGAACCCCGGCGGACACGTGCTCGATCGCTTCGATCCCACCAAGGCGGTGCCCAACGCCGCCGTTCTCGGCCTGCGCACGACCATCAACTACTGAGCGTCAAAGCCTCAGGTGTCGACACGCGTAAGGTCGACGAGCGGCACGTCGTCGGGCAGCGCGGCGGCATAGGGAAGGCCGGCGGCGGCGAATGCCCTTTCGATAGTTTGGGCATAACCCTTGTCGATGATGAGCGAACGCTCGCGCCGGCCGCAGTGAAAGCGTGCGCTGCCCTCGGGGCTGGCGATGTAGATCCAGGCCGTGCCGTCAACGGGGACGGAAAGCTGGGCGGTCACGTCGGCGCGCCGATAGTTGCGCTCGTAGGTGTCGAGGATGGCAAGCGTGGCCGTATCGACCTCGAACAGGAGGCCCCAGACGCGGGCGTCGGCCTGCGCCTCGAGGTTGGCAAAGGCGACGAAGACCTGCGGGCGCGCGCCCGTTGCCGTATCGAGATAGTATTTGTAGCGCGGCAGGGTCTGACGGTTGTCCATCGCGACCTCCCAATTTCGCGCAAAGCCGACGAGCTCGGCGTGGCGATGGGCGAGAAGTGGCAGCCGATGACGCGCAAGGAGTGCGGCAAGGGTTTCGACGTGGGCGAGCGAGCCGTAGCCGAAGATCCACTGCCGCCCGGGCGCGGCATCGCTTTTGTCGTCCGCGGTTAAGGACGGCCGGCGCTCTTGCGTTGAGGCTTGGGGAGGTCGTGCCATAGCTTAAGATAGGATGCGGATAGCAGGCGGAGCGCGTTTGCCCCGACGGAGAGACGATTGAAGCGTGCCATTCTCATTGCAGGGCCCACGGCGAGTGGCAAGTCCGGCCTGGCCTTGCGGCTCGCGGAGGCGTTGGGCGGCCTCGTCATCAACGCCAACTCCATGCAGGTCTATCGCGAGCTGCGCATTCTTACCGCACGCCCGAGCGTGGAGGAGGAGGCACGCGTTCCGCACGCGCTCTATGGCGGTGTGCCCGGCAGCGAAGCCTACTCCGCCGGGCGCTTTGCCACCGACGCTGCACGCGCGCTCGGCGAGGCGCGCGAGAAAGGCCTGCGGCCGATCATCGTCGGCGGCACCGGGCTCTATTTCAAGGCGCTCACCGAAGGGCTCTCGCCCATGCCGGAGATCCCTGCGGAGATCCGCGCGCATTGGCGCAGCGAGGCGGGGAAGATGCCGGAGGGCGCCTTGCACGCGGTGCTGGCGCGGCGCGATCCCGAGATGGCCGCGCGGCTGGCACCGGGCGACACCCAAAGGATCGTACGCGCGCTGGAGGTGCTCGAGGCTTCCGGCGAGTCACTCAGCCAGTGGCAGCAGCGCCCGCGCGCCCCGGTGCTCGATGCGGCCGAGACGGTGCGCCTCGTGGTCGCGCCCGAGCGGTCGGCGCTCTATGCCCGCATCGACGCGCGTTTCGACAAAATGATCGCGGCCGGCGCATTCGAGGAGGTTCAGCAACTCGCGACCCTTGGGCTCGACCCGCAGCTGCCCGTCATGAACGCGCTGGGGGTCCGTCCGCTGATGCAACATGTGGCGGGCGCGTTGCCGCTTGCCGAGGCGATCGCGGCGGCGCAGACGGAGACGCGCCAGTACGCGAAACGGCAGCTCACATGGGCCCGCGGACATATGATTTCGTGGAAGTGGCTTTCAGAGAAAGAAATGGAAATAAGCGAGCCAGATTTTGTATCTTTTATCGGTCATTAGCATTGACCGGCCAATTTGAGCTGCCTAGGGTGCGCCCCAAGAAAAGCGCCGCCAGCCGCGTGCGGGACTAGAGGCCGACGACGGGCCCGGTTCCGCACTTCCCTGGCGGCCTTGTTGTGTGGAGTGGACGATGGCACGCACGATGACGGGCGCCGAGATGGTGATCGCGGCGCTCATTGACCAGGGCGTCGAGCACATTTTTGGCTATCCCGGCGGCGCCGTGCTGCCGATCTACGACGAGCTGTTCCAGCAGGACAAGATCCGCCACATCCTGGTGCGCCAGGAGGGCGGCGCCGTGCACGCGGCCGAGGGCTACGCGCGCTCCACCGGCAAGGTGGGCGTGGTGCTGGTGACGTCGGGCCCCGGCGCCACCAACTCGGTGACGGGTCTCACCGACGCGCTCATGGATTCCATTCCCGTCGTGTGCATCTCCGGCCAGGTGCCGACGCACCTGATCGGCAACGATGCTTTCCAGGAATGCGACACCGTCGGCATCACGCGCCCCTGCACCAAGCACAACTGGCTGGTGAAGAACGTCAACGATCTGGCGCGCGTGCTGCACGAGGCGTTCTACGTCGCCAAGGCCGGGCGCCCGGGGCCCGTCGTCGTCGACGTTCCCAAGGATATCCAGTTCCAGACCGGCAACTACGTCGGCCCGTCCAACATCGCGCACAAGACCTATAAGCCGCGCGTGAAGCCGGAGCAGTCGGCGGTGCGCGAGGCGGTGGAGCTGATGGCGAATGCCAAGCGGCCGGTGTTCTACACGGGCGGCGGCGTGATCAACTCCGGACCGAAGGCGAGCCAGATCCTGCGCGAGCTGGTGCGGCTTTCCGGATTTCCCATCACCTCCACCCTGATGGGGCTCGGCGCGTTCCCCGCTTCCGACAAGCAGTGGCTCGGCATGCTCGGCATGCACGGGACGTACGAGGCGAACCTCGCTATGCACGATTGCGACGTGATGATCGCGGTCGGCGCACGCTTCGACGACCGCATCACGGGCCGCATCGACGCTTTCTCGCCGGGGTCGCAGAAGATCCACATCGATATCGACCCGTCCTCGATCAACAAGAACGTGAAGGTCGACATCCCCATCGTCGGCGACGTGGGCTACACGCTCGAGGACATGCTGCGCATCTGGAAGTCGAAGGCGCCGCAGCTCGACAAGGCGGCGCACAAGGCCTGGTGGAAGCAGATCGACCAGTGGCGCGCCAAGAAGTCGCTCGCCTACAAGAACGCGCGCGACACGATCATGCCGCAGTACGCGGTCGAGCGGCTCTACGAGCTCACCAAGGACCGGGACGTCTACATCACGACCGAGGTCGGCCAGCACCAGATGTGGGCGGCGCAGTTCTATCGTTTCGAGGAGCCCAATCGCTGGATGACGTCGGGCGGCCTCGGCACCATGGGCTATGGCCTGCCGGCGGCCATCGGCGCGCAGATGGCGCATCCCAAGTCGCTGGTCATCGACATCGCGGGCGACGCCTCGATCCTGATGAACATCCAGGAATGCTCCACCGCGGTGCAGTTCGATCTGCCTGTGAAGGTGTTCATCCTCAACAACCAGTACATGGGCATGGTGCGCCAGTGGCAGCAGCTGCTGCACGGCAACCGTCTGTCGCACAGCTACACCGACAGCCTGCCCGACTTCGTGAAGCTGGCCGAGGCCTACGGCTGGACCGGCATGCGCTGCGAGGATCCCGCCGAGCTCGACGACGCCATCCAGGCGATGATCGACACCAAAGGCCCGGTCATCTTCGATTGCCGCGTGGCCGCGCTCGCCAACTGCTTCCCCATGATCCCGTCGGGCAAGGCGCACAACGAGATGCTGCTGGGCGACGACGTGTCGGAGGAAGAGGTCGCGCAGGCGATCGGCGAAGAGGGCAAGGTGCTCGTATAATGCTCATGTCCGAACGGTACTCTCCGCCGCGAGATCGCGCGCGCTTTCTGCGGCGGCGCCGGCGCGGGCGCGTCGAGCCGCGCGCTGCTGGCGCTGCCGTTCCTTATCGGGGCGGGGCACGCGTTCGCCGCTGCCGAGGCGCCCGACTGGGACCAGGTGGAAAACATCAAGGATGCCGCCACGCGGCTTGCCCAGATGCAGCGCACGCAGGGCGCCACGCGCGCCTTCGCCTTTATCGACGCCTGCTACAGGACGCACTCGCTGTCGTCGAACTACACCAAGGCGTTCGAGGCGTGCATCGCGCAGGACTATCTGGAGACGCAGGTGCTGGCGCTGATCTACTCGCGCATGGAGCCCGAGACCTTGAAGAAGATGGGGGCGCCGTCGCCGCAACTTCTGGCCAAGACCATGGGCAAGCGCGTCGCCGCGGCGTTCGCCAACTACGGCGTGCCGGTCAAGCGCGTCAAAGCCTTCAAGAAGCTCGTGGACGAGGAAGGTTTCCCCGTGTTCTTCAAGGCGCTGTTTCCCGGCGTCGACATGCCCGTCCCCAAGCACGACCTGCCGTCCGAGGACGAGAAAAAGAAGCAATAGGCTCCCCATGGTGAAGACCCTGTCCAAGACCCATTACGTGGGACCCGGCGAGGCGCAGGCGGAGGTCTCGCGCACGCTGTCGGTGCTGGTCGACAACGAGCCGGGCGTGCTGGCGCGCGTCATCGGGCTGTTCTCGGGCCGCGGCTACAACATCGATTCGCTGACGGTGACCGAGACCGAGCACGAGAAGCATCTGTCGCGCATCACGATCGTCACGCGCGGCACGCCGGACGTGATCGTGCAGATCAAGCATCAGCTCGAGCGCTTGGTGCCCGTCCACCGCGTGCACGATCTGACGCTGGAGGGAGAATCGCTGGAGCGCGAGCTGGCCCTCATCAAGGTTTCCGGCCGCGGCGAGAAGCGCATCGAGGCGCTGCGGCTCGCCGAGATTTTCCGCGCGAGCGTCATCGACGCCTCGACCGAGCACTTCGTGTTCGAGATCACGGGACGCTCGACCAAGATCGAGCAGTTCATCCAGATCATGACCGAGCTCGGCCTCGTCGAGGTCTCGCGCACGGGCGTCGCTGCCATCGGCCGCGGTCCTGCAAGTCTCTAAAGGAGCTATTTGGCTCGACACCCGCCACGACCGCTGCCGCCGGCAGCCGTTCCAAACAACAACGACCCGCGTCAAACACAAGAGAGACCTGCCATGCGCGTTTATTACGATCGTGATGCCGATATCAATCTGATCAAAGCCAAGAAGGTGGCGATCGTCGGCTACGGCAGCCAGGGCCACGCGCATGCGCTGAACCTGCGCGATTCAGGCGTGAAAGAGGTGGCCGTCGCGCTGCGCAAAGGCTCGGCAAGCGCGCAGAAGGCGGAGAAGGAAGGCCTGAAAGTGATGGAGGTGGCGGACGCGGCCAAGTGGGCCGACGTCCTCATGATGCTCACCCCCGACGAGCTGCAGGCCGACATCTACAAAGAGAGCCTGGCTCCGAACATGAAAAAGGGCGCCATGCTGCTGTTCGCGCACGGGCTCAACGTGCACTTCAATCTGATCGTGCCGCGCGCCGACATCGACGTCGGCATGGTGGCGCCGAAGGGTCCGGGCCACACGGTGCGGGGCGAATACCTGCGCGGCGGCGGCCTGCCCTGCCTGGTTGCCATCGCCCAGGATACGAGTGGCAACGCCCACGAGCTGGCGCTGTCCTATGCGGCGGCGATCGGTGGCGGCAAGGCCGGCGTGATCGAGACCACCTTCAAGGAGGAGTGTGAGACCGATCTCTTCGGCGAGCAGGCGGTGCTGTGCGGCGGCGTGGTCGAGCTGATGCGCGCAGGCTTCGAGACCCTCGTAGAGGCCGGCTACGCTCCCGAGATGGCCTACTTCGAATGCCTGCACGAGATGAAGCTGATCGTCGACCTCATCTACGAGGGCGGCATCGCCAACATGAACTACTCGGTCTCCAACACGGCCGAATACGGCGAGTACGTCTCCGGTCCGCGCGTGATCACCGCCGACACCAAGAAGGCGATGAAGGACATTCTGACCGACATTCAGGCCGGCCGCTTCACCCGCGATTGGATGCTGGAGAACAAGGTCGGCCAGACCTCGTTCAAGGCCATGCGGGCCAAGGCCGACGCCCATCCGTGCGAGGAGGTGGGCCAGAAGCTGCGCGGCATGATGCCGTGGATCAAGGAGAAGGCGCTGGTCAACAAGGACCGCAACTGAGGCGCGCCCGCCACGCTGAAGACACTGATCCCGTTGCATAATGCTAGGGCCCCGTGGGGGGCTCTAGCGAAGGGAGTTTTGTCATGATGCGTACTCTCGCCTGTTTGGCGCTCGCGGCAGCACTCGGCGCCGCACCGCTGGCGCTCTCGACCAACGACGCGATGGCCGCTGGTAAGAAGGCCACCAAGGTCTGCAAGCACAAGACCGCGAGCGGCAAGATCAAGACCTGGCGCTGCGGCGCCGATCAGCCGTGCTGCGCGGCCGAGATGATCAACTACTACACCTGCGGCTCCAAGCTGCTCGGCTGCCTCTAGGCGCCGGCTTGCGACGGCGGGCTGCACGTCCGCCGCGTAAGGCATTGGGGATCAACCGATCCCGGCGCACGCGCTAGGCAAAGCGCGTGGGAGCGGGTGCTTGCGCCTTCCGCAGGCACCAAAGCTGCGGTGGATAAGACCCAGCCACTGGGTGCAGCAGCAAGGACAGACGCGCCGTCCTGCGGGCATGATGCCGCCTTCGACTGACAGGAAAGGGAGGTTTGTCATGATCCGCTTCTTTACGCTGGCGGCGCTCGCCTTTGCGGTGGCGTTCGGCGGCTACATGGCATCGGGAACGATGTCGGGCGCGCACGCCAAGAAGTACCACGCCAGCAAGATGTGCCGCCACGTGACGCTGACGGGCAAGGTGAAGCGCTGGCGCTGCAAGCGCGGCACCTACTGCTGCTCGGCTGAGATCTGGGGCTACTATGGGTGCGGCTCGAAGGCGCTGGGCTGCTTCGATCCGCAGTAGCCTTAGCACTGCGCGGGAGCTCGTGAGGGAAACCGGCAGAGGACCCGCGCGGCCGCATTGGGGAGGGTAAGCGTGTGGCTACGGTCGCGCGAGCCTTCCGGATCGGCTCGTCCACGAAGCTGAGAGTCGCTTCGGGGCGAGCGCTCACAGAAAACGGACGGCAGAGAAGCGGGGACCTCCGCCGTCCGCTCCAGCGGCACCATCATGCGACGGCGCCGCCGGATTCCAATTCTTAGCGCCCGCACGTGAAGGCCGTGCGGCGGTCCTGCGTCACACGCAGGTCATACTTTTTCCACCCGGCAGCGCTCGCGCGCGAACGGACGGTCATTCGGGTCGGCCTCAGTCTTCTCTCTGGCGATACGGTCCGCGAACCGGCCCATTGTAAACCCCCGGGCCCGGTGCTCCCGCACGCCTTGCGATATCACACTGCGATCTTGCAATCAGCGTGGTCACCTCGCGGCGGAATCAAGATTTCGTTCGGATCGGGGCGCAATTATCGGAATTTTCTTGTGCTCGAATTTGGATCAATCGCAGGGCCGACGGCGGCGCAGGCCATGGCCCAGAACTCCCAGGAAGGCTTTATGGACAGCATGGACAGAGCGGCGGACAGCTCCGTGCGGATCGCGCAGTGCGCGCTGCGGGTCGGCCCGGAGCCGTGGACCTTCGCCATCGAGCGCCGTGCCGAGATCACGGCGCATTGGCAGAAGGCCAGTGCCGAGCGCCCCAAGCTGTTCGACGGCACCGTCTATATGCTGGGCGAGAGTGCGTTGGAGGGCGAAGGCTTCCGCGGGACTTTTCTGCGCACCGACTTCAAGAGCTTTCTCTACTGGCGCGAAAGCGGCTATGCCGATCGCAGCGTGCGCGACAGCTTCGGCTCGTCGGTGATCCGCTCCGCCGAGGGGCACGTGCTGCTCGGACGCCAGACCAGCGGCAACGTCAACGCCGGTCTCGCCTATCCGCCCGGTGGCTTCATCGATACGCGTGACGTGACGGCGGATGGCGCGATCGACATCGATGCCAGCATCGCGCGCGAGCTGGCCGAGGAGACCGGGCTCGACCCTGTGGAGCTCAAACGCACGCCGGGCTATCTGCTCACGTGCGCGGGCGCCCTGGTCTCGATCGGCATCGAATGGAACAGCCCGCTGGCGGCGGAAGAGCTGCGCGCGCGCATCCTCGCCCACGTCTCCCGCCAAGCCGTGCCCGAGCTCGCCGACATCGTGATCGTGCGCAAAGCCTCCGAGATCGACGCGGACACGATGCCCCGCTACGCACGCGCGGTGCTGCGCGCTCTTTTAGCGGCTTGACCCGGCCTGCGAATTCGGCAGAAGTGCGCCCGCCGCAAGGACTCCAAACATGGCGCTCGCCTTTCACACGCTCGACGTCTTCACCGACCGCCGCTTCGGCGGCAATCCGCTGGCTGTCGTGCTCGACGCCGACGCGCTCAACCCGCAAGAGATGCAGACGATAGCGCGCGAGCTCAATCTTTCCGAAACGGTGTTCGCTCTCAAGCCGGAGAACCCGGCGCACTCCGCCAAGATCCGCATCTTCACGCCCGGGCGCGAATTGCCCTTTGCGGGACATCCCACGATAGGGACCGCAATCCTGCTGGCCCAGCTGCACGCCCCCAACGTCAACGGCGAGCGCGACGCCATCATCGCGCTCGAGCAGGCGATCGGGCCCGTGCGCGTCGGCGTGCGGCTCAAGGCGGGCCAGGTTCCCTTTGCCGAGTTCGACGCGCCCAAGCTGCCGGAGATGGCGGGCACGCTGCCGTCGCGCGACCGGATCGCCGATGCGCTCGGCCTGCTGCCGCGCGAGATCGGGTTCGAGAACCATACGGCGCTGCGCATCGGGGCCGGCAACGTGTTTGCCTACGTGCCCATCCTGAACCTCGAGGCGATTGCCAAGGCGCGCGTCAACGGCGCGAGCTGGGCCTCGGCCTTTCCCGAAAGCGACGTCGCCGGCGCCTACCTCTATACGCGCGAGTGCGTGCACAAGGGCTCGTCGTTTCACGCCCGCATGTTCGCGCCACAACTCGGGGTGCCCGAGGACCCGGCGACGGGGGCGGCGGCGGTGGGCTTCGCCGGCGTGGTGCGGTCCTTCGACGATCTGCCCGACGGGGCGCACAAGCGGGTGGTCGAGCAGGGCCTCGAGATGGGGCGCCCGAGTGCCATTCAGCTCACGCTGGTCGTCAAGGGCGGCAAGCTCGACAGCGTGCGCATCGGCGGCAACGCGGTGCGCATGGTCGAGGGCACCATCGCCACCTGAGGCGCGCAAAAGGGCCTCTGCCCGCCCGAATTCGGCCGGTTCGTGCCGGGGCGGGCGTTGTCGGCGCGTCAACCCTGCCCAAGGCAGGGGCACTCTCCACCCTAGCGGAGGCGGCCGAGATGTATTATTACAGTGCGCATGCGCCAGCCGACCGCCATTGACGGCCGCTTTTTGATCCGCGCGGAGACCCTCCGCAGCGCCTATTCGGCGCGCGCGCTTACCAGCCTGAGCCTCCTCCTTACAAGCCCCTGAGCCTCGGCAGTCTCGGAACGATCCGGGACGGGCGCTCAGGGGATAAGAAGTCGAGCGAGCTGATGGATCAACGCCAGCTCCCATGGGAGGCTGGCCGAAGCGAAAGACGAGACCGATGAGCACGAACTCCGAGAAGGACCAAGTCCAAAAACCCAACGCCGATTGGGTGCGGATCTTCGACACCACGCTGCGCGACGGCGAGCAGTGCCCCGGCGCGACCATGACGTTCGAGGAGAAGCTCGAGGTTGCCGACTGTCTCGACGCCATGGGCGTCGACATCATCGAAGCGGGCTTTCCCATCGCGTCGGAAGGCGACTTCGAGGCGGTGAGCGCCATCGCCAAGCGCGTTCAGAACGCGACCGTTGCGGGTCTGGCGCGCGCGATCAACGGCGATATCGACCGGGCCGGCGAGGCCGTGCGCCACGCCAAGCGCGGCCGCATCCACACCTTCGTCTCCACCTCGCCCATCCATCTTGCCCACCAGATGCGCAAGACCGAGGCCGAGGTCTTGGAGATCGTCACGGCGACGGTTGCGCGCGCGCGCAACCTGGTCGAGGACGTGGAGTGGTCGGCCATGGACGCCACGCGCACGCCGATCGACTACCTGTGCCGCTGCGTCGAGGCGGCGATCAAGGCGGGCGCCACCACCATCAACCTGCCCGACACGGTCGGGTATGCGACGCCGCAGGAGTACGCGGGCATGTTCCGCGCCGTGCGCGAGCGCGTCCCGAACGCCGACAAGGTGATCTTCTCCACCCACTGCCACAACGATCTGGGGCTTGCGGTCGCCAACTCGCTGGCCGCTCTGGAGGCGGGCGCGCGCCAGGTCGAGTGCGCCGTCAACGGCATCGGCGAGCGGGCCGGCAACGCCGCGCTGGAGGAGATCGTGATGGCGATCCGGACGCGCGGCGACGCGCTGCCGTTCGACACGCGCATCGACACGACGATGCTGTCGCGCGTCTCGCGCCTCGTGTCGGCCGTGACCAACTTCCCCGTGCAGTATAACAAGGCGATCGTCGGAAGGAATGCGTTCGCGCACGAGAGCGGCATCCATCAGGACGGCATCCTCAAGCACCAGCAGACGTATGAGATCATGACGCCGGAGTCGGTGGGCGTCGGCAAGTCGTCGCTGGTCATGGGCAAGCATTCGGGGCGCAACGCCTTCCGCGCCAAGCTGAAGGAGCTGGGCTACGAGCTGGGCGAGAATGCCTTCGAGGATGCCTTCGTCCGCTTCAAGGGCCTCGCCGATCGCAAGAAGCACGTCTACGACGAGGACATCGAGGCGCTGGTCGACGAGGGAATCGCGCACATGCACGACCGCATGAAGGTGGTGTCGCTGACGGTCATCGCCGGCAACATGGGTCCGCAGTCGGCGACTCTGACGCTCGACGTCGACGGCGTGCAGCACACCGTGCAATCGACCGGCAACGGTCCGGTGGACGCGACCTTCAACGCCATCAAGATGCTGGTGCCGCACGAGGCCAAGCTGGATCTCTACCAGGTGCACGCCGTGACCGAGGGCACCGACGCGCAGGCCGAGGTGTCGGTGAGGCTGGAGGAGGGCGGGCGCATGGTGACGGGCCGCGGTGCCGATACCGATACCATGGTGGCCTCGGCGCGCGCTTACGTGACGGCCCTCAACAAGCTTCTGGTCAAGCGCCAGAAGACGGCCCAGGTGGTGCAGCAACAAGCGCTCTAGGGCGGGTCCATTAGGGAGCCCGTGTGCGCGGCGCCTTGGCCTTCGGGCGGGAGGGCGCCGCGCGATCCCGGCCGCGCGTTGGCTTGGGCTTGCGAACACGTTAAACCTGCCTTGACGCGCAACGCCGCAAGGTAAGCGCTTTCGTCCTCCGGATCGGCTCTTGCGCCGGCGCGGCGGAGGTTGCGGGCTAATGATGGATCTGGGTGTCACGAGCGCCTTCTCCGACGACGTCGCCATCGACCTCGGCACGGCGAACACGCTCGTGCACGTGGCCGGGCGCGGCATCATTATCGATGAGCCTTCCATCGTCGCCGTGCGCGCGCATGCCGGCGTGCGCGAGATTTTGGCGGTGGGGCGCCGGGCCAAGTCGCTGGTCGGGCGCGCGCCCGAGAGCCTCGAGATCGTGCGTCCGATGCGCGACGGCGTCATCGCCGACTTCGTCGCCACCGAGGAGATGTTGCGCCAGTTCATCAAGCGCACCAAGACGCTGTTGGGCTTCCGCCGGCCGCGCATCCTGATTTGCGTGCCGGCGGGTGCGACGCCGGTGGAGCGGCGCGCCGTCCACGACACGGCGGTGTCCTTGGGGGCGCGCAAGGTCTTTCTGCTGGCCGAGCCGGTGGCGGCCTCGCTCGGCGCCGGGCTGCCCGTCGACGAGCCGGGTGGCGCCATGGTCGTCGACATGGGCGGCGGCACCACCGACGTGGCGGTGCTGTCGAGCGGGCGCGTCGTCTCGGCGCGCACGCTGCGCTGCGCCGGCAACGCCATGGACGAGGCGATCGTGCGCTATGTGCGCCGCCGCCACCAGCTGGTGATCGGCGAGGCCAACGCCGAGCGCATCAAGATCGAGGCGGGCACGGCGCTCCCCGTCGCCAACGGCCGTCTGGCGGAGGTGCACATCCGCGGACGCGATCTGCGCAAGGGGCTCGCCAAGAGCGTGGTGCTGACGCCCAAGGACGTGGCCGAGGCGCTGTCGGAGCCGATCGAGCAGATCGCCGACTTCGTGCAGCGCACGCTGGAGGACCTGGACCCCGACGTGTTGAGCGACATCACGCGCCGCGGCATTCACCTGACGGGCGGGGGCGCGCAGCTCGACAAGATCGATGTGGCGCTGACGCGGCGGGTGGGCGTCAAGTTCCACGTGCAGAGAAACCCCATGCACTGCGTGGTGAAGGGATCGGCGGCGGTGCTGGCCGCGCTCGGCACGCACGCGCACCTGCTGATGCGGCCGTGACCTTGGACGAGCAGTAGCCTCAGCCGAACTTCAGCCGCGCGAAGCGCTTGTTGGTGGCGTCGTGAATGCTCGAGGGGGGGCCGTCGAATTTGACGCCGAGCGCGTCGGTCTGACGCCAGACGATGGAGGCGGGATAGAGCATTCCCGAGGATTTCTCGTAGAGCATGAAGGCGTCGGGAACGCCGACGGGATTGGCGATCATCAGGCGCGCGCCCTCCGGCGACATGTCCCTGATGGTGCAGTCGATGACGCGCATGGCGTCGGCAAAGACGATCTTGCCCTCTTTGAGGACGCGGCGGCGGGCGGCTTTGCGTTTGTCATCCATGGCTGAGGGTCGCAATCGGGGCAGCGGCGGCGGACGGGACGCGCACGGGCTCGCGATTCGCAGTCGATCGCCACTATGGCGCAAAGGGGCCGGGCAGGGGAAGCGAGACGGCGGGCCGGTCGGGGAAAACGCGCGCGCGTGCGGCGGCTGGACAGCTCCGCCTCATGATGCTAGAGGCTCTGCTTCCGGGGCTCGCGTGCGGGCCCTTTTGCCGTCTTGATTGCCGTCATGGCGCCGGGCCACACGGGCTCCGCCGGGACGCGCTGGGAAGGCGGCGCGGGTGATTAGCTCAGTTGGTAGAGCAGCTGACTCTTAATCAGCGGGTCGAAGGTTCGAATCCTTCATCACCCACCAATTTCCGGTTCTGAACCAGAAACTTGCGAAAGCGCGTCGCTTCCAAATTAGCTGTTACCATATCTGTCAGCTGCACTCTGGCCGATCAAAGCGCGTCAGCTCAATTCCCAAGAGCGGTCGGACAGAACCTCAGCAAGCTGGTTGGCTTTGGGCCGAGGCCGTTCTCTAATTCCGGGTCTGGGGTCAAGCTCTCGTCTGATCATCCTTGCCGGGTCCAGGGTTCTCTCCGCGGTAGGGGCGTGCCCTCCGCATGATGGCGTAAGATGACGCTGGTGGATCAATGTGTGAAGCGCGCTTTGCTCTGTTGAGCATCGCAAAGCCAGGGGCGATCTCACCACCGCCACCGTCCCGGCAGGGACGTCGTCTCCCGCTGGTAAGCGGGAACTCGATGGCGTTGTTATGCAGGTTGAGCGGCAATCTCCTTAGATGACCATTTGAACTCGGCGCCGTCGACCCACATGCGATGCAAAATGACGGCGAGCTTTCGAGCCACGGCGACTTTGGCTTTGCGAAGCCCAGTTCGCTTGGCGACCCGCATGCCCCAGGCTTTGAGCGCGGACCATTTCGCAACGCGTGTCAGCATAACGCCTGCCGCCTCGTAGAGGTAGCTTCGCAGCATTGCATCACCGCATTTCGAAATCCGTCCTGTCCAGTCGACTTCACCGGATGAATAGCGGCGGGTTGTCAAGCCGACATAGGCTCCGACGCTTCGCGACCGCTTGAAGCGCGTTGGAGTATCGATAGTCGCGAGATAACAAAGCGCAGTGATCGGACCGATACCTGGTGCGGTCATAAATCGTCGCACTTGAGCGTTGTTGCGTGCCAGGCGCATCACCTTGCGGTCCAGGTCCGCAATCTGCCGCTCGACAGCCTCACGAGCCTTGAGCAGCGGCTCTACCACAGCGGCGAGTTCCGGCCGATCCTCGGTCAGCTCCGCGGCACGCACGGCAAACACGTTCATCTTTGCGCGGCCGATTACGAGCCCGAAATTCTTGAGGAGACCGCGGATCTGGTTCTCGATATCTCGCTTGATCTTGACGAGCAGAGCTCGGCTAACGAGGAGCGCCTTGATCGCGTGACTTTCGAGATCTTTGACGCGAACCTCCTTGTACCATCCACACTGCATGATGCGTGCGATGCCCACGGCGTCGTTACGGTCGCTTTTGTTGATCTGCATCTTCAGAGCTGCTTTCGCGTGCCGGGCATCGATGCAGATGACGGGCAGTCCGATCTTATTCAACTCGGTCCAGAGCCATGTCGCTGTTGCTCCCGTCTCGAGCCCGACCCGTGCGACATGCGGCGCATGCGACTTGACGAATGCCGCGATAGCCTCCGGATTAGATGCAACCACACCTTCGCGCTTGATCTTCCCTGCACCATCGACGATGCAGATCGCTGTCAGCTTCAGCGACACGTCCAGTCCGACATAGTGCTCCATTGTGGCCCTCCATGATTGCAAGACCCCATGAGGTGGGCCTCGTCAATTCCTGGAGAGCTGATTCCCAGAGCCTCGGTATGGCTCGATCCCCGGAATTACCCCATGTGTGAAAACGCCGACACGGGTAACAGCGTTAGAACATTTTTCCCGGCCTGTTGCGCTACAGGCATTGAGTACCCGCCACAGCCGCATTTTTTCAGCTCGCGACCGCGAGAGGCTTTAGCTCCAGAAATCCTTTTCTAGTCGCTCGCACGAATACGCGTTCTCACACAGCCGGGCCAGAAGCTGCCGCACGCAATCATCAAGCAAATCGGCAGCTTTCACGGGAAGCAGACTTGACCCGCATTGCCAATGCTGGCCGTGCGCGGCATGTTGGCAGCTAACGCGATTGCGGAATGGGTGCGTCATGGCGCGTTTTGCCAGGCACTTGGGGCGAATTGTGCTGGCGTTGGGGCTCGTGCTTGCTCCGCCTGCCATGGCGCAGAAGGCGGACGACACCGACGCGCTCAGTGCGCAGGTCGTCGAGCTTTATGGCGAGGGCAAGTACGGCGAGGCGATCCCGATCGCCCAGCGTGTGCTGGCACTTCGCGAGAAGGCGCTCGGCCGCAACCACCCGAATGTCGCCAACGATCTCAACAACCTGGCCGAGCTGTACCGGGTCCAGGGCCGCTACGCCGACGCCGAGCCGCTCTACAAGCGCTCACTCGCGATCGATGAGAAGGCGCTCGGCCCCGACCACCCGAATGTCGCCACGGCGCTCAACAACTTGGCCCTGCTGTACCAAGCCCAGGGCCGCTACGCCGAGGCCGAGCCGCTCTACAAGCGCTCCCTCGCCATCTACGAGAAGGCGCTCGGCCCCGACCACCCCGATGTCGCCAACGTCGCTCAACAACCTGGCCGCGCTGTACCAAGACCAGGGCCGCTACGCCGACGCCGAGCCGCTCTACAAGCGCTCACTCGCCATCGATGAGAAGGCGCTCGGCCCCGACCACCCCGATGTCGCCACCTCGCTCAACAACCTGGCCGTGCTGTACCAAGCCCAAGGCCGCTACGCCGACGCCGAGCCGCTCTACAAGCGCTCACTCGCCATCCGCGAGAAGGCGCTCGGCCCCGACCACCCCGATGTCGCCCAGTCGCTCAACAACCTGGCCGCGCTGTACTGGGCCCAGGGCCGCTACGCCGACGCCGAGCCGCTCTATGAAGCGCGCCCTCGCCATCGATGAGAAGGCGCTCGGCCCCGACCACCCCGATGTCGCCACAGTCGCTCAACAACCTGGCCGAGCTGTACCGAGCCCAGGGCCGCTACGCCGACGCCGAGCCGCTCTACAAGCGCTCACTCGCCATCTACGAGAAGGCGCTCGGCCCCGACCACCCCGATGTCGCCACGTCGCTCAACAACCTGGCCGAGCTGTACCGGCCCAGGGCCGCTACGCCGACGCCGAGCCGCTCTACAAGCGCTCACTCGCCATCTATGAGAAGGCGCTCGGCCCCGACCACCCCGATGTCGCCACGGCGCTCAACAACCTGGCCGAGCTGTACCGGGCCCGGGCCGCTACGCCGACGCCGAGCCGCTCTACAAGCGCTCACTCGCCATCGCATGAGAAGGCGCTGGGCCCCGACCACCCCGATGTCGCCACGGCGCTCAACAACCTGGCCGCGCTGTACTGGGCCCGGGCCGCTACGCCGAGGCCGAGCCGCTCTACAAGCGCGCACTCGCCATCGACGAGAAGGCGCTCGGCCCCGACCACCCCGATGTCGCCACGATCGCTCAACAACCTGGCCGCGCTGTACCAGGCCCAGGGCCGCTACGCCGACGCCGAGCCGCTCTACAAGCGCTCACTCGCCATCCACGAGAAGGCGCTCGGCCCCGACCACCCCGATGTCGCCACGTCGCTCAACAACCTGGCCGCGCTGTACCGGGCCCAGGGCCGCTACGCCGAGGCCGAGCCGCTCTACAAGCGCTCACTCGCCATCTGCGAGAAGGCGCTCGGCCCCGACCACCCCGATGTCGCCCAGTCGCTCAACAACCTGGCCGAGCTGTACCGGGCCCAGGGCCGCTACGCCGACGCCGAGCCGCTCTACAAGCGCGCACTCGCCATCGCTCGAGAAGGCGCTGGGCCCCGACCACCCCGACACGGCGTTGTTCGTTGGCAATCTCGGTTCTTTCCTCAAATCAGAGGGCCGGATCGACGAGGCGGAGCCGCTGCTTGCCCGCGCGCTGGACGTTGGCCAGAAGGCGCTCGGCGCCGAGCATCCGCAAGTCATCATTGCCACCATCCAGCTCGCTGAGCTTTATGGGCTGCAGGGGCGCACGGCCGAGGCGGAGAAGCTTTTTGCCAAGGCGGGCGCCGCCAAGTCAGTCGATCTTAAAGAGTTCCCGATCTTCTTTGGCACCAATCGCAAGCGCGACACGAGCAAGAAGCGTATTGCCTTCGGTGTTAAACGCAATCTCGATGAGTTGACATTGGGTGTGGTCAAGGTCGTGGTTCCGCCGCTGGCGCCATCTGCGGGCCGCGGCGGCGCTGGAAAAACGCCAGTTGCCGAGACGCGCATAAGCGATGTGCGGCAGCTCGCAATTCAGCCAGCAAAGCTGATGGAGGCAGACAAGCTCGTGCGCGCCGCGCGGGAGCGCCTGTTGGGGGCAAGGACCTATCTGGGGCAGGCGCTGCTGTTCGTGCACGGCTACAACGTCTCGTTTGACAATGCCGTAAGGCGCGCCGGGCAATTGGCCTACGATCTCGGCTTTGATGGCCCTGTATTCATGTTCAGCTGGCCGTCACGCGAGAAACTGCTGTCTTATGTCGGTGATCGTGACAGCGCCCAGCTCTCGGCCGACGCGCTGCGCAAATTCATCGTAACGGTGATCGCTGAGACAAAGGCCAAGCGCATCCACATCATTGCGCACAGCATGGGCAACGTGGCCTTGATCGAGGCCTTGCAGACCATGGAGCCTGAGGTGATGAACAAGCTCAACTTAGGGGAGATGGTATTGGCATCGCCCGACCTCGATCCCGACCTGTTCCAGCGCACGTATCGCCGCCTGCAGAAGCGCGGCGCGACGAGCACGGTCTATGCGGCGTCGAGCGACTGGGCGTTGTGGAGCTCGAGCTGGCTTAGGGAGCGCCCGCAGCTCGGCTATATTCCCCCAGGCGGCCCGAAGAGGATCGTTCCGGGGACAGACCTCATCGACATCACGGCCGTGAACTCGGACATCTTCAGTCTCAATCATGATCTTTATGCCAACAGTCCAGCGGTCATCAAAGATCTGCGGAGGCTATTGAAGGAAGGTCAGCGTCCGCCCGAGGCCCGAACGGTCGATTTCAAGAAGTTGCCCGTCGAGGCTGGTGTGTATTGGCGCTACGAGGTGCCAGTGGCGAAGCCGTAGAGCCGCGCCCGCAACTTGGTTGCCAGTCGCTTGTTGACTGTTTTCTCAGAGATGCGGAAGACGATCCGGTTGGCGGGCATGGCAGATTTGGGTCAACTGCACGCGTCGGCGTGACGTGTGCGGCACGGCGGGTCTACCCCAGCTGCTGACGACTTAGTGCGCCGCAACGAAGGGGCGAGAAGGGCCAAGATCTGACTTCTAGGGCTTTCCAGCGAGGCTTTGAGGTCTGTCGCGTGGTCGGGGCTTCCTAACACGTGGCAAGCCTTAACAACCTTCCAGAAGGACGGTGCTGTCCTGAACCAGGCGTCGATTGCGTCCGGCGACTGTGCGATGAGAGGATGGAGCGGAAAATAACAGTCTTGCCGGAGCGCAGCCGGGGAGCCCACCGTTGGAGTATCTGGTCCCAATCCTGCTCGGCATGGCGATCGTGTGGCTTTGGCCGCGCCTGCGGGAGGGGTTGCGCCGTGCGCTCAGCAGCGACAGCGCCGGGGCCCAGCCGGGGAGCGCACCGCAGATGTCGCCCGCAGCTGTCACATCATCGACAAATGCCGAGATGGCTGGTGCCCCGACGCCGACGATCGCACCTTCCCAGTCCGAGTCTCTGATGAGTCGCTTGCGCGAGCTCTTTGCGCTCATTGATGCCGAGATCAACACGTCGGCTCCTGCGCGCGAGCTTGCGGCCGATTCGAGATTTGTGGAGGCACGGCGTCTTTTGGCGGACGATAGCGTGCCCCTCGACGCCGTGTCCGAATACGCGATCGGGGCCAATTGGTTCTTCTCGTGCGCCGCTCTCTCCGCTCTGTGCGATCGCGGCGACCGCGACGAGGCGCTCGACACCATCGTTCCCTTTTTCGATGCCTTGACGCCGTGGGGCATGTATTTCGCGCTCAAGCTGTTCCTTGCTGCCGACCCGCGCCCGCCGGTTGGAACGCCGCTCTCCAACGTTGCCGAGTGGTGGCGCGACAACATGTTCGTCGTGACGACCTTCCGCGAGCATTTCGACGATCGGTCCCGTCTTGGCGACGAAGCCCGTTTCGGGTCCGCACTCGACGGCACGTCCCAAGAGAAGCTGAACCTGATCAAGAGCTTTCTCGCACGCCTCAGCCATCCTCTCGCCGACTCGCTGATCGAGAACCTCGAGACGGTGCGCATGCGAAACGTCGACCGCGCGTTTCTCACCTCCTTCGGCACTTTCTGGCATAGAAGCTCGGCCGATCTGCTGATTGAGCCCGACATCTGGAAGGATGAGCTGGCGGAGACCGAGACCGGCAACGCTCGGACCGCATCCGCGCTCGTTGCTCGCGAGTGGGGAAGTGCGCGTCGGCAAGACGGCGTTTCTGCGTCTCCTCGGGCGGCGGCTTGAGCGCAAGGGCTGGAGCGTGTTCGAGGCGGGCAGCGCCGAGCTGATGGCGGGCCAGCAATGGTTCGGCCAGCTCGAAGGGCGGGTGCAGCGCACCGTCGACGAGCTTGCGGCCTCCAAAAAGCTCATCTGGTACATCCCCGACATTCTGCAATTCGCGCTGAGCGGCACGCACCAGGGCCAGGCGGCGAGCATCCTCGATCAAATACTTCCCGGCGATCTCGGCCGGGCGCCTCATCGTGTGGACGGAGGCGTCGGCCGCTGGCACCGCGCGACTGTTGCGCCTGCGGCCGGCGTTGCGCAACACATTCGAGATCGCGCGGCTCGAGCCGATGGACCAGCAGGAGACCGCCGAGCTGGTCGGTGCCTTCGCGCGCGGCGTTGTCGCGGCGACCGGCGTGAAGATCGAGCCTGCCGCCGTCGATGTTGCGCTCGCCTCTGCGCGCCAGTACCTGGCCTCATCGAGCCTCCCGGGCGCGGCACTCGACCTCCTCAAGCTCAGCGTCGGGCGTGTAGCCAAGGGGAGCGGCGCCACCATCGCGCCGCGCGACATCATCGAGACGCTCGCCCAGCTCACGGGATTGCCGGTCTCGATCCTTGACAGCCACGAGCGTGTCGATCTCGCGGCCGTGCGGGGCTATTTTTCGGACTGCGTCATCGGTCAGGACGAAGCCGTCGACGCCATCGTCGCGCGCATCGCCATGCTGAAGGCGGGTTTGAACGACCCCGGCAAGCCGATCGGCATCTTCCTGTTCGCCGGCCCCACGGGCACCGGAAAGACCGAGCTTGCCAAAACGCTTGCCGAGTACCTGTTCGGCTCGCAGGAGCGCATGATCCGTCTCGATATGAGCGAATTCCAAACGCCCGAATTGACAGCGAAGATCCTCGGCAGCGGAGACGCGGTAAACCCCACCGACTCGCTGATCACGCTGGTGCGCAAGCAGCCGTTCTCGGTGGTGCTGCTGGATGAGTTCGAGAAGGCGCACGCCAACGTTTGGGACCTTTTCCTACAGGTGTTCGACGACGGACGGCTCACCGATCAGCTCGGACAGGTCGCCGACTTTCGCCATTGCATAATCATCCTGACCTCGAACCTCGGCGCAACCAGTCATCGAGGCTTGCGCCTCGGCTTCTCGCCAGGCGACGGCGCCTATCGAGCGAACAGGTGCTCCGCGCCGTGAGCCAGACGTTCCGGCCGGAGTTTCAGAACCGGCTCGACAAAGTCATCGTCTTCCGGCCGCTGTCGCGCGAGCTGATGCGCGACATCTTGAAGAAGGAGCTTGCGCGCGTGCTGGAGCGGCGCGGCTTCAAGGATCGCGAGTGGGCGGTGGAATGGGAGGCCTCCGCGCTCGAGTTCCTGCTCGAGAAAGGGTTCTCGCCGGAAATGGGGGCGCGACCCCTGAAGCGCGCCATCGATCAGTATCTCATTGCCCCGCTGGCCGCGACGATCGTCGAGAAGCGTTTTCCCGAGGGCGATCAGTTCGTGTTCGTGCGCAGCGACGGGCATGCCATCCAGGCGGAGTTCGTCGATCCCGACTTGGAGGAGCCCACCGCGCGCGCCGTCGAAATCGGCGGCAAACAGCTCGCTCTGCCAGCGATGATCCTCGCGCCGCAGGGGAGCGAAGCCGAGCTGCACACGCTCGAAGCAGAGATCGCGCGGGTGGACGCAAAGATTGACTCGGCCGAGTGGGAGGAGCGCAAGGCCGATCACTCTGCGGAGATGCTGAATGCCGGCTTCTGGTCGGAGCCGGGGCGTTTTACGACGCTCGCCCGGCTTGCGCTCATGGATCGCGTACAGGCGGCTGCCGGAACGGTGCACTCGCTCAAGAGCCGTCTCGACAAAGGGACCGAACGCTCTGGAAAGTCGTCGCGCGAGCTCGTCTCCCGTCTCGCTTTGCAGTTATATCTCGTCAACGAGGGTCTACTGGACGTGCACGACGGGGCGGCGATCGAGGTCGCTCTCATGGTCGAGCCCGCATTCGACAAGCCTGGCGATGCGAAGGCGACGTTCACGTGGTGCCGGCAGATACTCGATATGTACCGCGCGTGGAGCCTCAAGCGGCACATGCAGTTGACGGAGATGCAGGGCGACTTCCTGAACGGCAGCGGCGGCCTGCAGCTGCTTCTCATCACCGGCTTCGGTGCCCATCGTATCCTCAAGCCCGAGCGCGGCCTGCACGTGCTCGAACTTGCGGACGACGATAAGACGCCCGCGCGCGCGACTGCCCGCGTTCGCGTGGCGGTCGCCCCGCTGGGAGACCTTTCGCCGAGCAAGCTCAGGGGGGCACTGAAGGACGCGCTCCTCGATGCCGGCCAGCCCAATAGCATCGTGCGCCGCTATCGAGCCGACGCGGCGCCGCTCGTCCGTGATCTCGTCGGCGGTTGGCGCAGCGGCCGCCTCGATGCCGTGCTCGGCGGGGACTTCGACCTGATCGCAGCCAGCCGCTCCTCGTAGTCGTCTTCGCCGTTGGTGCGCACTTGTGGGACTCGGCTCTTACGCTAAGGGTCAATGAGCTGCCGTTCACGCGGTTGCCGAGGTGTGACCGCCTCTCTCCGGAGTGCGGACGTAAGGGGGGTGGGTCGATCGTCAGCGGCGGGCCAGAAGCGATTTTCGGAGGCTATAGGCCGTACAGTCCGCTTCGCTCTCTGGCGCAGCCATTCGGCGCGCGTGTTACCACTCGAAGTGACGTGGCCCTGAATTCCCTTGCGTTTCTATGAGGTCTGGTGAGGGCCAGAACTGGTAAAACCCATTGAAATAACTCAATATTCGGTCGCCTCTTAATCAGCGGGTCGAAGGTTCGAATCCTTCATCACCCACCAATTTTCGGCCCTTTCGGCGCATTCTTGGGCCCCACATGCAACGTCTGGGGCAATCTCGGGGCAATCTCGACAGGCACCTCCCCCGCTATGTGTAACCTCTACAGCATGACCCGGAACCGCGAGGCGATTATTCGCCTGTTCCGCGTCGCTCATAAATGGGCTGGAAGCCACGAATGCCGGATACGCCCAATTCATGGCCATCTAAAAAACGGGATTGCTTCCGCTCCCTCGGCTGGTGGTCTCCCCCTCTGAAGCGGCGTGTACTGCGCACTAAATCGCGGCGGCCACAGCTCGCGCCTCCCGGATCCAAGCTCCAAGCATCCGACGCTCTGCGATAGCCTCTCGCGTGAAGCGGCCATAGCGACGTTCCCTGCAAACCGCTTTGAATTCCTCTGGGGATTCGATAGCTTCGCCCCATTGATGCAACCGAGCCCGGGGGGAACTATGCGCTCAACGCACGCGACGGAAAGCCCTGTCACCTTGAAAGGCAGAGCAGGGCCGCGGCCCCGATGACGCTCACCACTACCACAATACAAGATGCCAACGAACCTCGCTTCCCAACCCTCTATGCCATCTACGCTCAGTCGCTCCCTAAGCGCGAGCAGAAGAAGCGCACAGAGATAGAAGCCCTCTTGGCGCGCACGGACTATCTCATCCTGACCGTCGAGGATGACAGCCGGGTCGTCAGCTTTGCCATAGTGCAAATCTCAACCACCGCGCCGATCGCCTTGCTCGAGTATATGGCCACCGAACCGACACGCCGTAACAGCGGAATTGGTGCCTTTGTGTTCGGTGACGTCGTGCGCCGGGTCGGCGATCGCACCATCCTCGTCGAAGCCGATTTGGAGCGGCAGGGCGATGCCCGAGACCTCGAGCTACGCATCAGGCGCAAGGCGTTCTACCGCCGGCTCGGTTGCCGCCAACTCGATGGCCTCGCATACGATCTCCCGCTTCCAGGCGAAGGAGATCCGCCGCTCATGGACTTGCTCATCTTTCGCGATCCAATGCCCAAGTCGCTGGCAACGGAAACCGTGCGCCATTGGCTGGAGGCAATCTATTCCGAGGTCTATCGGCAAAGCCCCTACGACCCGCGCATCACGCGGATGCTCAATCCATTTCAAGAAGCTGATGTATTCGTCCGCTAGTGTCAAAGTAGCATATCAGGAGGTTCGGTTATGCAAAAAGCCGCTCGTTTCATTGGCGCGTTTATCATTTTCCTGGCCGCTATAGTCGGCGCCTATGCCGCAGTGTTATGGCTGCAGCAGTCCGGGGGTTTCCCACCAGGAACCGATACAGGCGGCCTCAGCATACTTGAGAAGGATTTCGCCCCTTTCATCGGCGCGTTTGTCATTTTCTTGGCCACTTTGGTTGCCGCAGCCTTCGCCATGTTGGGCGCCCACACCATGCAAAAAGCCGCCCGTTTCATCCGCGATTTTATCATTTTCTTGGTCGCTTTAGTCGGCGCCTATGCCGCAGTGTACTTGCTGCAGCAGTCCGGGGTTTTCGGAACCGATGCAGACGGCCTCAACATATTTGAGAAGGATTTCGCTATTGTTGGCGGCTTGGCCACTTTGGTTGCTGCAGCCTTCGCCATCTTGGGCGGCCACACCTGGATGCGTCGCTTTTACGAGGGTCACAAGCTCGCCCAGGACTACCAGAAAAATCGCGCCTACGCCGACCTCGACGAGTTCTACATTCGCCTGCTGAGCATCGCCATCGAGAAGCCCTACCTCCGCAACCCCTATCCGGTGCCACCAAATTCCAAGAATCTGGACACCCCCTACAAGGCTTATCCGGCCGGGCCCCCGCTTGCTCTCACGGGCCATCCTGTTGAACACTACGAACTCCAATACGAGGCCTATGCCTTCATGATCTGGAACTTTCTCGAGACCATCCATGACCGCTGCGAAGAGCACCCGGACTTGCTCGATACCTGGGCACCCATTGTTTCCGCCGAGAACGAGATTCATCGAGGCTGGTTTCTGCAGCAGATGCGCGACCAAGCCGAGAAGGCAGCAGTGGCCGATGATCCAAAGCGTCACGTCCGCTCGGACAAGTTCTGCCACGGATTCCAAGTATTCATCTTCGACCGCAACTTCCGAAAGTCAAACCGCCACGCAACACAGCCGTCAGCCCAGTACCATTACTGGCCCTATAAACATGTTGTCGGCTTCTTTGGAAAAGAAGAAGACCGCCCCTTTAAAAAACCACAACCTACTGCCTTCATTAACGGGACCCGCGTACTGGTTTGGCCTCCAGAGCAAAAAGCGCCTTCATCGCCAGCAACCACATCGGTCCCCGCAACCGGCGTGCCCGTCATGAATTGATTTGAAGCTGGGCACGTTTGCAACATTTCTGGTCGCAACTCAGTTGATGCACGTCACGAGGCTGTGGGGCTCCGGCGCACATGCGGGAGCCAGAGATGCCACTCCAAAGACCGTGATTACGATTTCGATTTATTCCCAGGGAATGCTTGAAACTCGCGCGCGCTCACGGCCATTGCCGCTGAGTGTCTCGTTTGCTGCTGGCCGAGATCCATGTGCAGATATTCCGCCTTGAAACTCCAATTTGTGGAGAGGGCCCAATCCAGCCCGGCGCCTAGAGTCCAGCCAACGTGATTCTCGTGGGTCGAGGCATAGGATGTGCCGCCGTGCAACTATACGATAGATATTTCAGTTGACCAGGTGGACTGCCTTTATGCCGCCGCTCAAGATGTCGTCGGTCGCCGGAGAAAGCTCCCAGTGCGTGCCGTCGAGGATCAGCGTGTTGACGATGAGCGTCATCTTCTTATTGGTCATGTTCGAGCCGTGGTTGAAGGTCACATCGCGGCTCGGCAGATAGATGATCCCGCGCATGTCCATGTTGTGGGAATCGTCGAAGACCATCTGAGAGCGCGACAGGCCGGACTTCTCGAACATCACGAGGTCCTTGTAGGTGCCGCTCGTCGGCGCCGTTATGTTGGCCGACACGCCGCTGTTGAACTGGATCTTCGACTGGTCGGCAAAGAAGAACGTGACTCCCGAGCCAGACCAGGCTCCGCCATTGACGTTCCAGCCGCCGCTCTTGATGACGTAGACGCCCGGTTTCAACGTGACGTTGGGGCCGCCGTTGAAGTTGGTCCAGCCGCAATAGACGCCGGGGTTCAGCGTGACGTTGCCGCCGTTGAAGTTGAGGTTGCTGTAGGTGCACGAGGAGGAGGACGGCTCGGTCAGCTTGCCGGCAAAGGGGTCGTTGGATGGGATGCACTCCAATTCGAGATTGGGGTGCGTGCCGCCATTGTCGATGATGTCCTTGCTGTAGATGCAGATACGCTCCGTGGAGATGTCGGATCCGGCGTTGAAGATTGCGGCCGGATTGGCCGTCGATTGGACATGAACCTCGCAGTCTGGCGCATCGACTTTCGCCCCCGAGTTCACGAGAAAAGCCTGCGTCGCATACGTGTCGAGGACAAGGATGCAGACCGTCCCGCCTCCGGTCCCCGCAGCCTTCGAGACGCTCTTGACGTTGAGCTGCTTGACGCCGAGCACTGCAGCAAACGTGGTATCGAGTTGCGCCGTGGCCGTGCCCGAGAACTCGCTGTCGCTTGTCGGGGCGAACGTCAAAGAGAGGTTCTTCGCCGACTTTTCGGTGAAGTTGGAATTAAATATGTTCGTTGCGGCCGTGACCTGGTCCTCGGAACTGGCTCGCACGCCTGCCAGCACGGCGGCGTCGAGTGCCGCATTCATTTGGGAGCGCATGCTCACGGAGCGGCCAACGTCGACCCCGAGTCCGGCGGCGCCGAGCACTACGACGAGAACGAGCGCGAATAGGATGGCTGTCGAGCCGTCGTCGTTACGCGTGAGAGCCGTGAGCCTCTTTGCCATGCGCATCAGAAGGCGAGCCTCCTACGTAAAAAAGATCCCGCAAAGATTTGCAAAATCTTACGTGCATTGAAACGACTTGGCTCAACAAGACAAGGATCCGTGTACGGATTTGGTGAAGGAGGGCTTAAGCCCTGCGCCGAACTCACTTGCGATCAGCAGCCGGTCCATACATTTGGGTCAGTAGCGACTTCTCACGTAGGACGCTAGGCGATCTCCATTCTCTCGGCGGGCCCTGCGCAGCTCCGGGCCATTTCCGGGAACAGTGCCATGCGCGAGCCATGTAGAGCCGCCGTCCAACACTACTGAGTTGGGATTTTGGTTCTTATAATCGGCGTGACCACGCCGTTCACATGATACTTGTGGCAGAGCAGACAATCTTGTCGCGCCATGCTGCTGGTGTGACAGGTCTGGCAGAGATCCTTTTTCACCGCGCCGAAGTTCGACGCGAAATTTTGCGGATTGCCCTGCTCATAGCTCTTCAGATAGGGGCGCCCTTTTTCAAGCTTATGGCAGGTCAGACAGCCGCGACTCTCCAGGATGCCGAAATGCGGCTCATGGATGAAATTGGTGAAGCGCCCCTGTTTGCTCGCGACCGAACGCGGCGCGAAATTGACGAGCCGCCCTTTGCCGGGGATGTCGTCGATGCTGTGGCATTTCGTGCATGACCCCTGAGCGTCCTTGCCAGTGAGATATTCGAAGACCGCCGCCGCCGGGCTCTTGTCACCTTTCCGCGCTTGGGGACCGGTCAGATAGAGCCAGGCGTAGATGAATTTGTCCTTGTGACCCGTGGGACGGTAGAAGATCGCGTAGTCCTGCCGGTACCAGCCGCCATATTCGGCCCAGCTCTCCGGATCCACGTCGCTTTCGATGTTGATTACCGGCGCGGTCGTTGTGAGAGGCGCCGCAGCGCCGGAGTTCGTGCCGTCAGGCGCTTTTGCATCCGACTTGGAGGCGGCCTCTGTAGATCGAACGGCATCGGTGTTGGTGGTTGCTGTATCGGTTGTTCCGGCCGCTCCGTCGGGCTGCGCTGATTTCTCGGCGTCGCCGGTTCCCGCTTTGATGGCGCGAAGCTCCGCCTCCGTCGGAAAGAGCAGTTCGTCGGTTTGCTCCGTTGCATTGCCCTGAGGTGGCTCGTTGGTGGAAAGCGTCTCCTTGCCGCCGTTGGCCTTTGAGTCAGCGGCAGCGGCATCGGAGTGCCCGTCGGCTCCTTCAGGACGAGCTGCCTTGTCGGCGTTCTCGGTGCCCGCTTTGCGTCCCCCCAAGCTGTTCGTTGGCGGAGGCATCGGGTTTCCCGGCCGCATCTTCAGGCTGGGCTGCTTTCTCGGCGTCTTTATTGCGAGCGTTGATCTCGCGTGGCGTGCCGCTCGGCAACGACCAGCGCCCTGTAATCGGCCCGCTCGCATCGTCGGCAGCGAGCGTCTTCTTGTCGGTGCCGGCATTTCCGGCAGCTCCTTCAGGGATAGCGCCCACGTCGCCGTCCTTGGCGCCAGCTCTCATCGGGGGAGGCAGCTGGTTGTCCGCATCCTTGCGGTCATCGGGCTTGGCGTTCTCGGCGGGCGATTTTCCGGCCGCACCGTCTTTGCGATCTGCTGCTACCTGGTCGGCTTTCGGGGGCTGACGGGATCGCCGACCAGACAGCTCCTTGCGAGACGACGATGCCTCCAATCTCGATTCCGTCGTCACCGTGTTCCAGCCGCTGCGGTCCCGATCACGCGTGACCGGCCGCTTGGCCATCTCGGCGCCCAGATTTGGCAGCCACTGCTGTTGCGCACTGATGACCACATCGCGCGGGATGCTCGCGGTCAGATCGGCGACGAGAGCCGGACTGAGCTTCGCTCCGGCACCGATATTGAGGTCGCCCAGAACGTCCGACGCCTTTCCTTTGATCAAGGCATAGAACACGCCTTTGATCTCCCAGGCGAGATCGGTCACCGCCTTGATCTGGTCGTCGCTTGCATCGCTCAGATCCTGGAGGTTCAGGCGGTCCAGGGTTTTGATCAGAGCACGGCCCCGCTCATCACGGCTGATCATCACCTTCATGAAGGGTGTGAGCTCGGCGTCGGACGCGTCCGGCCATTCGCCGATCGAGGCTTTCTTTTTCTCCAGCGTTTGCAGGTCGAGGGCCGGCAGCGTGAGGAAGGCAATGCCTTTCGGACCGCTAACCCGCTCTTTGCCGATGATCTGGTCGAGATGGCAGGCGGTGCAGGTTTGCTCGAACGGCGCCACGCCCATGACGCGCTTGTCCTCGCGGCTGTTGTGACAGGTCGCGCAGGTTTCGGGAATGCGCCTAGTCGGATGCTTCTTTGCGACTTCCGGGAAGTGTTTACCGAAGTGGCCGGCATGGTCGTAGGTAATCCGCGTGCGCCGGTTGAACGGATAGCTCTCGAAAAATTTCGGGTGATGGCCGTCGAAGCTGTCGAACTGCACCACGTGACAGGAGCGGCATTGCTCGTTGGAGATCTTGTTGAGACTGAAATTGGCGCCCTGATGCTCCTGGTGGCAGGTCGCGCAAAAGAGCCCGCGTGCGGCCATGTCATGGGTGGGAACGGCGAGGCTCTGCGCGCGGGCCGATTGCGGCGAGGGCGTCAATGCAGCGACTTTCGTCAGCCGCTCGGTGCTCTGCTTCAGCAGCTCGGCCGAAGCGCCGTGCGCGTTGAAAGCCGTGTCCGGCATTTTGTGGCACGTGAGACAGGCCTTGCTGTCGGCGAGAGGATCACCGGCAACGAGGCCGTGGATCCAGCTCAATTTGCCGCTGCCGCTCTTGGTGTGGCAGGCACTGCAATTCTCGATCGCGCCATGAGCGCTCGTGAGCGGCCCCGGCATGAGGAACTGCGTGTCCTTGGGAACTATGAAGGCGAGGCCCAGGCCGACGGCGGTCACGAGTGCCAGCAGCACCGCCAGACGGTCGCGTTTGATCGGCCCCGGCAACCACATCACCAGGCCCCCGATGAATAGGCATAGACGACGAGGACGTGCAGCACCGTGAGCACGATCAGTGCGTAGGTGACGGGCACATGTACGAACAGCCAGCTTTTGGTGAGCCCGAGATAGACACGCGCGAAATCGAGCCGATCCTTCTCGACCACCAGGTCCTTGATGACCGCAAGCTTCTCCCGGCCCTGCTGCCCGACGTAGGGTGACAGGTTGTCGATCTCGTCGGTCAGTCGCGTGAGCGGGCGCTGCGAGCCGATGAGATGGGCGGTAAAATTGCGCGGTCCCTCGAAAAAGTCCCGCAAGTGGTTGGCGTAGAGGTCCATGATCCAGTCGTCATGGGGTAGCCCCGGTAAGGTGGGCAGCCCCGGGAAGGCGATTTGAGCGGCGGCTGGATCGGTTTCGGCCACTGCGTCGTGGACGTCCCGCGCCAGCTTGGCGCGAAGAGTGGGGATGCGATCGTAGCTGACGCGCTCGTCGATCCGGCCCTTGGCCTTCAGCGACCAAGCGAGATAGGCGCCGAAAATCCCGCTCAGCGTCACCAGCACGAAGCCGGCCCACAGCGCCCATTCGAAGCCGGTGTCGGGCAGAGAGAAATCCGAATGCGAGACAAAGACGGCGATCAGCAGATAGCCGAGAAAAATGTGGATCTTCCGCCAGCGCGTGGCTGATTTCGGGGAGAGGCTCGCCGTTTTGAGGGCGAAGTGGAAATAGAGCTGCAAGCTCATACCACCGGCAAGCACCCAGCCGTCGAGATAGCGCGGGTCGCGGAGCGCACTGCCATAGATCCAGACGAGCCAGAACAGCGCAGCGGATATCCCCGCGATCAGAAGGCCCTGGGCAACCTGGCTGGCAGGAAATCTTGCCGAGCGTCCACCGATGGCGTCAGATTTCACGGCGCCCCTCAATCGTTACGCATCGCGGGCGGCTCTCCCCGGGAACAACTCGAGTTGTTGTCGTTGCGCGCTGGCCGGATCTCAATCATCCGGCTTTCTGGCCGAGCCTTGGTATTTGTCCGGTCCGGGAATGAGGCTGTCGATGCCCCCCATCGTGCTGCCGTCGTACTTCCCGGCGATGAGAGTGAGCTGTCTGGAGATACCGTCGGCAGCAGCCGTCAGGCGACTTTGGTTGTTCAGCCTAAGCCCGGCCGAGTGGGATAGTTTGACGATCTCTGCAATTTCCGGGACGCCGGGTGCGGCTTTTGCCGCGACGGAGAGCTGCTTGCGCGCACGGTCGGCGCGCTTGGCCATTTCGAATGCATAGGTCCTTCGCACGGTCGCCTTTGCGATCGCGCGCAACGCGGTCTCGAGCTCGACGCCCAGTCCAACGAGATAGAGCATGCGCAGGCGCGCTGTGCTGTCCCGCACGTTCTCGCGCCCCATGTTGTGCCACGTGTTGTGCCGCACCTCGCCCTGCGACCAGGCTACCAGGTCGAAAGCACTACCAGCCTTGTGCCCGCCTTTGTTTACGAGATCCTCCTGCGGCACGACATGGCAGCCGTAGCAATTCTTCGCTACGAGGTAGACTGCGCGCGGCCTGATCATCCCCTTGGACTCAGAGAGCCGCCAGCGCGCCTTCTCCTCGGCCTTGCTCTCGAACAGTGCTGTCTTGCCGCTGAAACCACTGTGGACCTTGATCCAATCCTGGCCGGCGCCGTGGCAGGATTCGCAGGAGATGCCCGCGATGATCTTCTCCCTGCCGTCCTTCTGCTGCACCGTGAAATGGCAGTTCAGGCATACCGCCCCCGACTTGATGCGCCGAACGCCCACTTTCTTTCCGATTTCGTTCGCCTTGGCTTTGCGCGGCATTTCACGGAAGGTTTTGAAATGGTGCGTGCCCTTCCAGGCCGCGGCCTCCCGCTTGTGACATTCGGCACAGGCATTAGGACCGACGGTCTTGACCGGATCGGACGCGGCCGCACCGTCCGCGGCAATGCCGACGATCATCAACGAGCCGCAGAGACCAAGCGCGGAACACCGGAGAGTAGCCCCGGGCCCAAGCCCGATCGACGAAAGGCGGTGCGCATTGGCGACGTTAATGACTTCTCACCCCTCAGACATCGTAGACGCCTGCATCGGCTGTCCCTGCCGGCCACTGGGGCGATCGAATGCGCCCGGGCTTCCGCCGTCTGATCGGCACGGCGAGCCACCCCATCCCGCGGGTATCCTCGGTGGTCGGCAGGAACGGATCCGCGTGGCAAGCCGCGCCGATGTGCGCCGCGATCGATTTTATGGAATTGACCATCGGCGGGGCGCCGCAGGCGTAGAGCACATCAGTCGGTAGCAGATGCGGAAGATAGTCTGTCGGGCGGCCCAGCTTCACGGCGGTGGTTAAGGTCTGCGGCGTGCTGCAGACAGGTACGACGAGGACATTAGGGAAGCGGGCCAGTTGCGCGAGCGCCGGCCCCATATAGAGAGACTCGATTGAGCGGCCACCGGCGATGATCAACATTCTGCGCTGCGGATTCTCGCGCAGCGCAGCGACGGCAATCGACCAAATAGGGGCAAAGCCGGTGCTGGTGGCGACGAGAACCATTCGGCCGCCCAGGTTGGGCCGAAAATACGCGGAGCCATAGGGCCCAATCAGCTTTACACGATGCCCCGGCTTGATGCGCTTGCCGAGCGCAGATGTGACACGCCCATCCTTCATGCGCCGGACGTGGAACCAGACCGAGCGGCTACGCGGGTCGCCGCCCAAGGGATGCGTGATGCTGAAGGGACGGCTCGGGTAGCCGTTGAAGCGTACCTGCGTATACTGCCCCGGGAGATAGGGCAGGGCGCGATCCGTCGCGACGCCGACTTCAATCACCTCGGGCGACAGGGTGCGTAATGTGCTCAGCACACCGTCTACGGTGCGAACATCCGACGGCTGCTGCCCCTCGATCACCGCATCGCCGACGATCCGGCACTGACACGCATGCACGATACCCGGCTTGGCGCCCTTGCCCCCGTGGACCTCGCCCGATACCAGCCGCACGCAGCAAGTGCCGCAGTGGCCGGCGCGACAGTCATACGGCAGGTTGATGCCATTGCTCAGCGCAGCGTCGAGCAGCAACTCGCCGCGGGGCGCCAGAAAGCTCTTACCATTGATCGTAATTTGGTGACTTCTTGCCATGGCCTGATCCCAGAAGGCTTCAAGTTCCCCATGCACGGCGCTAGCGGATGGCTCGCCGTAGCTACTCTTCCTGGATGCTCAGGCGCCGCTCTTTCTCGACATGAAACGCTCGCCCCCATCGTCCAGCGGTAGCACCGCCATTTTTCCCTCAACGCCAAATACGATCAGACCGAGACTATCTATTCTTCAAAGCGCTCGTTTTGGTCTAGGAAAGCCAATTGTTACGGGAGAAGCCCGACTTGATTATCGGCCGTTGTCTATCTTCCCATCATGGTGGGACAATGACCGTTTGATGGTTGCAAAGGGCCGACAAAAGGCAAATGGGGTAGGGGATTATATCTGCAAAGCGGATATATGCTTGCAAAGCATATCGAGGGTGGCGGATAGACGTAGGCGAGGACCTGGAGAACATTGTCCTCGCAACAACGCGTTTTGTGCAATGCCTTTTGCTCCACGAAGGACTATCGGAGCGACGTAAGTGCGCGATAGTGAGAGATGTTGCTTGATCCCGACAGGCTAACAATTGCCATAGTTTTGACGGCGATCCGATTATACCGCGCCTTCGTTGTTAGGCTTCAAAAAGCCGGAAGGCCATTTGCTCAATCGGGGGCTTTCGAGTCCCATCATATTTTATTGGGCAAAAACTGCTGCTGATGACCAAGTCGGACATTGGCTCAAATTCGCTATTTCCATCAGTGGTTTCGCGGATGGTGCGGCCATATGGCCGCCTATTTGTTCTTTCATTAATCTTCAGTCCTGGAATTCGCAGTTCGTATTAGCGATGCAAATCGCGACGCCGCCGTAAAACCTAGTATGAGCGTAAGGCGATGAAACGAGTTTCGGCTATTTCGCGGCCAATCTTCGCTTTGGCGGGCGTCGTGCTGATCGGCGCAGTATCGCCAAGTCAGAATGTTGTCGCCGCGTCCGGTGAGGCGTGCAAGGGTCGAAGCACCGCGGTCTGGGATAAGGGTTGCCGAGAACAAAAGAGCCGCCGCGGCTTCCGATGCGAACAGCGGACGTGAAACGGCTGCCAAGGAGGCCGGGGCAGAGAAGGCGACCGCAAATGACGGTGCCACAAAGGCCCATCCAGATGGCGACAGCCACCCGCTCGATGATGAGACCCTCTCGCTCTATCCCACCGCCGATCAATGCGGCGAGTGCCACAAGCAGATCTACGAGGAGTGGTCGTCGTCGCAACATGCCTATGCGTCAATCTCGCCGATGTTTCACAAGTTCGAGCAAAAGTTCCAATCGCTGACCCAAGGCACGGTGGGCACCTTCTGCGTGCGCTGCCATCAGCAGGTGGGGACTCAGCTCGGGGAGAAGCGCGAAACGCCGCTTTGGGCGCGCAGCCAGATTTCCCGCGAAGGCGTGAGCTGCATCACCTGCCACCGGGTCAAGGAGCAGTACGGGAAGGTCAACGGCGAGCGCCGGGTGGAGCCCGGCAAGATCTACGAGCCGGTCTACGGCAGCGGCGAGAAGAGCGTGATCAAAGACGTCCTCGCCAATAAGGAAACCTACTCCGTCAAAACCAGCGCTGACGGGCGGGGCAACGACATCCACAAGGGCATGATCACGAACGACCAGATCACCAAGTCGGAGTTCTGCGTCAGCTGCCACCAAGTCGCGGTCAACTTAGGCATCAAGCTGGAGATCGTCTGGGACCAGTATCGCGACAGCCCGGCACGCAAAGCCGGTGTCACCTGCCAGGACTGCCACATGGGCAAGGTTCCCGGGAAGCCCGAGGGCTATGCGACCGCGCCGTCGGCGATCGTCGGCGGCAAGGAGATCAACCCGGGGCGCAAGCATGCCAATCACCGCTTCGTCGGCCCGGGCTATTCGATCGCCCACCCTGGCGTCTTCCCTCACAACGCGAAGGGCAAAGTTTACAGCATGAAGGATTGGCTTGAGTTCGACTGGCGCGCCGGCTGGGGCACCGACGAGTTCGAGGACAAGGTCGCGGACGGGAAGATCAAGGTCGATTTTCCCAAGCGCTGGACCGAGTCACTCGACCGTCAGGACGCGCGCGAGATCATCGACGATAACTTGAAGAAGCTCGACGAGCGCGACAAGCTCCGGCAGCAGGTTATGGAGAACAGCAGCGAGATCGACGGCCCCTACATCGAGGGTACGCCAAGGGTCGGAACAAATCTCGCGTTCTCTTACAAGATCAAGAACGCGAATAAGGGGCACAACCTGCCATCCGGTTCGCTGGGTGCGCAGCCGCAGCTCTGGGTGAACGCAGCCCTCATCGATCCCGACGGCAAGAACGTCTGGGAGTCGGGCTACATCGACAGCAACGGTGACCTGGCCGATCTGCACAGCCTGGATGTCGCGGCTGGCCTGATCAAGACGGACCAACAGCTGGTGAACTTTCAGACCAAGTTCCTGACGACAAATGTCAAGGGCACGGATCGCGAGATGTCCTTGCCGGTGAACTTCGACATCGATCCACTGCCGCAACTGCGTCCGCCGCAGATCCCGACCACCGTTCTCAATCATCCGCCGCTGGTGCGCATGGAGAACCACTCGCTGACGCCGTTGGGTGAGAAGCAGGCGAAGTACCAAGTCCCGGGCAACCTGATCACGAAGCCCGGCAAATACCGCCTCCTCTTCCGCATGCGCAGCCGGGCCGAACCGATCTACTTCATGCGCTTCGTCGGCTCCACCAAGGAAATGGAGCAGAGCATGAACGAGCGCATCATGAACTTCCACGCCTTCGCAGTGGAGATCGAAGTGAAGGGCTAGCCCGAGCGTTTCGCATCGGGAGGCCGCAAGGAATTTAAGCAGCGGGGACCAAGCAACGACACGGCGCTCAAAGGCGCGACGTGAAGCTTGCACGTGACTTGTAATGCGTAGGGGGCTTGCACGTGATTTGTAATGCGTACCGTGCCAGGAGAGCGATCTCCACCGTCGCGCTGCTAAGCTGTGGTTGCCTTGTGGTGTCCGGCACGACTGCCGGACCTGCGGCGGGCCAAAGTGCCAGCGAGACCCGCAACGAGGGATGGTCGACGCAGGTGAGGTTAGGCGCCTCCCCGATCGATCCCGCCGCAGACCAAGACAAAAGTGCGGCTACCGACAAGAAGTCTACCGAGAAGACCGCGGCCGCGTCAGCAGGTCCAAGCAGAAGTGAGGTCCACGAGGAAAGCAGATCGATCGAAGACGCTTTCCAATCCGATCCGCAGTACGAAGCCAAGTACAACGCCGAGGGACAGGTCGACATCTATGGCGGAAAGACCGCGATTGCGCCGCCGCGCCCGCTGCTCGAGGTCGGTCGCGAGCAATACACCTCCGGTGCGTACGGCGAGAGCAGCACGCTCCTGGGTGAAAAGAATCCGCTGCTCCCTGGCCTCGCCATCTACGGCGACTGGCGGACTGCGGTCGCCTATAACAACAATAACGGCAAGGATATCGCCCAGATCGCGACCCGGCTGAACCTCGACGTCGACTTCAAGATCACCGGCACCGAACGAGTGCATGCCTTCTTCACACCCCTTCAGAGCAACAACAAATTCACGCGCTTCGAGTTCGGTGGCGGCGATGGCAATGAGAAGTTCAACGACGAGTTCGACGCCAATCCGCAAACGCTGTTCTTCGAGGGTGACTTCGGCTCCCTCTATTCCGGTTTCTCTGGTAAGGAAGCCAGCTTCGACCTGCCCTTCACCGTCGGTCTCTTCCCGCTGTTCCTGCAGAACGGGATCTGGGCGAACGACGCGATCCTCGGCGGCGCTGTTAGCGTGCCTGCGAAGAACTCGGCGGCTTTCGGGCTTTCCAACTTCGACATCACCTTCTTCGGCGCGTTCGACAATGTCGACAACGCGAGCATCGTGGGGACGGACGGCAAGGTCGATAACCACAGTGCCAACCTATATGGCGTAACCGCCTTCATCGACGCCTTCGACGGCTACATCGAAACGGGCTACGGCCTGGTACAGGGCCTCGATGGACATGACGATGTTCTGACCCACTTCGTGACTGGTGCCTACAGCCGGCGCTATGCCAACACCCTGTCGAACTCGACCCGCTTGTTTGCGAACTTCGGGAACGGCGAGGACAACGACGGATTTGCCCTCATTTCAGAGAACAGCCTGATCTCGGGCTTGCCGAGCACGCTGCTTCCTTACGCCAACTTCTTCGTCGGCTTCGGCAGCCCTCAGCCGCTGGTCGATGGCAACGGCGCGGGCATTCTCAAGAACGTCGGCATCAACTTCGAGACCGACGCTCTGACCGGCTATCCGAAACTCGACGACACCGGCTCCAACACCATCGGTGGCGCGATTGGCGTGGAGTATCTCTTCAATCTCGATCAGCAGATCGTCTTCGAGGTGGCCATGGTGCAGCCCTTCGAGGATGACGGCATCGGCACAAAGGATGCGCAATACGGCTTCGGCGTTCGCTATCAGGTCCCGATCACCCTGGCCTGGCTGTTCCGCGCCGACGCAACGTATCAGATCCTCGAAGGTGCCGACGAAGACAACTTCGGCATCCGCGCCGAACTCCGCAGGAAGTTCTGACCGTGCGAGGTGGTCATGAGTAGTCGGAAACTGTTCGCATCTGTCCCGTTAGCCTGCCTGCTGGCGATCGGCCTCCTCGGCATTGCGCCCGTGCCCAATGCCGCTTCGGCCTGGCACGTCATTCCCAAGCCCGGCGAAAGCGTCGGGACCAATGTGATTGAGATCAAGCATCGTGGACGCGGCCGGCCGCTTTACCTGCCGATCGGTCCGAACTATCTCGCCTACGATTATCCCTACTACTACAGGCGCGGTTTCTATCCGAAGCATATCGGCCCTGGGTACGTCTACTACGGCTCTCCCTACGCCTATTACAGAAAGAGATATCGCAGCCGATGCTCCTATCGGCACCGGGGGTGCATCGCTAGCAGGCGCGGCTCACGCCGTCAGAGGGAGGTCTGCAGATGTCGCTGACGGTTCTCAACTGGCCTCTCATCCTGACTTTGATCGTGATCTCGGCGCTGCCCCTCATGCGGTCGCGGTCGACGGGTTCGCGCAGCGGGCAGCCAGACGGAGGTCGCTCGAAGGCTCTTCGTGAAAGTATCGATAAGCCGACTGGGCGTGCGAAACCCGAAGCCGCAGAAGGGACCAAGGCGGGCCTGTCCTTGCCCTCGCGTGTGTGGCCATGGGCGTGGAGATTCGGATTTCGAGGGCCTGCGAGGGCATTGATCCCGCCCGCCATGGTCTGTCTCCTCTTTGCAGGCGTCGGCGGTGCCCTTTATGGCGCATATCCGCCCGCGGCGAGCGGCCCAGGGGACGGCTCTTTCGCGCTCTCGAGTGCCGATCCGGATGACGAGATGTTTGCGCAGCTTTCGGACTACGCGCGATCCGTCGACGCCAAAGCGGTCCCGGCGCCTGCCGAGAACCTGCTGCCGGACGTGAGCACGATGATCGACCGGCTGGCGGCTCGGCTCGAGACCACGCCAGACGACATCAAAGGCTGGCAGATGCTCGGCTGGTCCTACGTTCAGACCGGGCGCTACGACAAGGCGGCGGCCGCCTATGCCAAGGCGGCGGCGCTTGATCCGAGCTCCGCGGAGCTCAAGCTCGCTTTGGGCGAAGCCAAGGCCAAGGCCGCCGCGAGCGATCACGGCGGAGACGACCGCGTCTCTGCAGACCAGGGACGTCGGACGTGGTGGAACACGACCTGAGTCCGCCGCCGCGGTCCAGGCGATGCCCCCGCGCGAGCAGAACGCGGCGATCCGATCGATGGTGGATCGCCTGGCCGATCGCCTGGAGAATTCTCCGCGCGACGTCGATGGCTGGACCCGCCTGATGCGCTCTCGTGTCGTGCTGGGCGAACGAGCCGTCGCGGCCGCGGCGCTGCGCAAGGCGCTGGAGGTCTTCAAGGACGACACAGCCGCATCGAACAGGATCGCCGCGGCGGCAAACGAGCTGGGCCTCGAGCCGGATTGAAGGCCCCGACGATGAGCGCAATCGGGACGCGCAAGGGAACACTGCACCGGGAGTGAGAGACGTGTGACAGACTATGCCCGCAAGCTCAAAGAAGCCTTGGACGCCGTTCATCGTGAAGGGCGCTATCGCGTTTTTGCGGACCTGAAGCGACGTCGGGGCGCGTTCCCGGCGGCGGAGCATTTCGCGGGCGCCGGGTCGCGTCCCATTACCGTCTGGTGCTCCAACGACTACCTCGCCATGGGCCAGCACCCGGCGGTCATCGCCGCCATGCACGAGGCCATCGATACGGTGGGCGCCGGCTCGGGCGGCACACGCAACATTTCGGGCACCACCCACTATCACGTTCAGCTCGAGGCGGAGCTTGCCGATCTGCACGGCAAGGAAGCAGCCCTGCTGTTCACCTCCGCCTACGTCGCCAACGACGCGACGCTGTCCACGCTCGCGCAGCTGCTGCCCGGCGCCGTGATCTTCTCCGACGAGAAGAACCACGCCTCCATGATTGCGGGCATCCGCCATGGGCAAGGGCCCAAGCGCATCTTCCGTCACAACGACGTCGCCGATCTCGAAGCGAAGCTCAAGGAATTCGGCCGCGACGTGCCGAAGATCATCGCGTTTGAGAGCGTCTACTCGATGGACGGCCACATCGCGCCGATCGCCGCCATCTGCGATCTTGCCGAAAAGTACGGCGCGCTGACCTACCTCGACGAGGTGCACGCGGTCGGCCTCTACGGCCCGCGCGGCGGCGGCATCGCCGAGCGCGATGGCGTGATGGACCGCATCGATATCATCAACGGCACGCTGGCCAAGGGCTTCGGCGTCATGGGCGGCTACATCGCGGCGAGCCGCGACTGCTGCGACGCCATCCGCTCGTATGCCTCGGGCTTCATCTTCACCACGTCGCTGGCTCCTGCCCTTGCCGCCGGCGCGCTCGCCTCGATCCGCCATCTCAAGGCAAGCGAGCTGGAGCGGGCGCGGCTGCACAAGCGCGCGCGCGAGGTCAAACAGCGTCTCACCGATGCCGGGCTGCCGGTGTTGGAGGGGCCGAGCCACATCGTTCCGGTGACGGTCGGCGACCCTGTGCACTGCAAGGCGGTGACGGACGCCCTGCTCGACCGCTACGGGATCTACGTGCAGCCGATCAACTATCCGACCGTTCCGCGCGGCACCGAGCGTATTCGCCTTACGCCCTCGCCGGTTCATACCGATGCGCAGGTCGATTATCTCGTTAACACCTTGACCGAGCTGTGGGAGGCCTGCCCGCTGTCGCGCGGCGAGGTCGTCAGGCTGGCGGCGGAATAGGTTCTTTGTGGGTCGCCGTGGGGCGACGACGCGCACGTGGCCGGTTATCGCGCCGCCTGCCAGTGCCCTATGGCGTCGACAGGATAGATAAGCTGGATGATGTTGAGCGTGAGCGAGTCGCGGATCATGGTGAGCGCGACGAGCTCGAGCGCGATGATGAGCGCAACCGAGCCCCACACCGGCAATTTCGAGGCAAGAAGAAACCCGAGGATAGCGGCAAGGACGTCGCCCACGGAGTTCACGATGCTGTCGCCGAAATAGCCTTGCGCGAGCGCCTGCTCCCGGTAGCGGTTGATGATCATGTCGGTATTCTCGAAGAGCTCCCACGACATCTCGATGCCGATCGCCGCCAGCAGCCGCATGCCGATGGGCCAGCGCGGACATAGCCACGCGAGAAGCGCATAGAACAGGATGCCGTGGATGACGTGGGAGAGCGTGTACCAATCGGAAAGATGCTGCGAATTCTCGTCTGAAGCGACGATGCCGTGCCACAGCTTGATGTAGCCGCCTTGGTAGATCCAAGGCTGGCCCATGCACCAAAGCAGCCCGGCGTGAAGCAGCAGAAGGCCGAGAACGCCTGCGATAATCCACGCCGTCCGCATCCACAACTCTAACCGACCAAGAGCTACGCACTCCGCGCATAGCTGAATATGCGAAGAGTCTTAACTATGCTTGTCGGCGCATCGCTTCGAATCGCGGGGCGCATGGCAACAACCTGTGCGTCCAGGGCCGCCGGGAGTTCCTCCGAATCGCCGAATCGCAGTTGATTCCCCCAGCTGGGGCTCGGCACGACGTCCCGGCCAATGGGCATGGGGGCGACACTTGAATGACCTGGCGCCGGAGGCCGCTGGCACCGACCCCGGGTCGTCAAGGGGAGGCGTGGGCCTTCGTGGCGATTGCGTCGTGCCACACAGCAAGATGGGCAAAAGGGCTGGTCCTGGCGCTGACGATCTGCGCCTCGGGCTGCATGGTGGGTCCCGACTACGAAATGCCCGGCGCGCCCATGTCGGCGGAGTTCAAGGAGCTCGACGGCTGGAAGATCGCAACGCCGCGCGATGAGATGGATCGCGGCGACTGGTGGTCGGTCTACGACGATGCGACCCTGGGCGCGCTGTTGCACGAGGTCGATGTCTCCAATCAGAACATCGCCGCCGCCGAGGCCGGCTTCCGTCAGTCGGTCGCCATCGTGCAGCAGGCGCGGGCGGGGTTGTTTCCGTTCCTGGGCTTCAGCTACGCGGCAAGCCGCTGGCATCAGGGTGCCGAGGCGGTGGCCGCCCAAGGCTTCGCGGGCTTCCCTGCCGTGACGACGACCACCGTCACCATGGACCCGCAGCTTTCCTGGACCGTCGATGTCTGGGGAAAAATCCGGCGTCAGGTCGAGAGTGACGTGAGCTTTGCGCAGGCCAGCGCCGCCGATCTTGCGAACGCGAGGCTCTCGGCGCGAACGCAGCTCGCGCTCGCATACTTTAGTTTGCGCGCCGCAGATTCCCTGCAGAAGCTGCTCGCAGACACGGTCGCCGACTACCAGGCGACCTACGCGATCACGCGTGACCGGTATCGCATCGGCGTGGCGTCGGAATACGACACGGAGATTTCAGGTACGCAATTGGACACGGCCAAGGCGCAGGAGATCAGCGTCGGCGTCCAGCGCGCACGGCTCGAGCATGCGATCGCGGTGCTGATCGGCAGGCCCCCGGCGGACGTCCATATCGCGTGGGGCCCGTTGGCGCGCCGCGTGCCCGTCGTCCCCGTGAGCCTCCCCTCGACGCTGCTCGAGCGGCGGCCCGACATCGCTGCGGCCGAGCGCGTGATCTCCGGCAAGAACGCTCTCGTCGGCGTTGCGGTGGCCGCCTATTTTCCCGATGTGAGCCTCTCTGGCGGCTTCGGATCGGCGACCTTGCCCTTTGCGGCCTTCGGATACGCCGGCACCTCCGCGTTTCCCGTCGCCGTGGCCAACCAGGTGTGGGCGGTCGGCGGAAACCTGGCCGAGGTGATATTCGACGCCGGCCTGCGCCGCGAGCAGGTGGCCGCAGCGCTGGCGAGCTACTACCAATCCGTGGCCCAATATCGTCAGACGGTGCTCACTGCGCTGCAGGATGTCGAGACGTCAGCTCTCCGATCTGCGCATCCTGGCCGAGCAGGCACGCGCGCTCGACCGGGCCGTCAAGCGAGCCCGCAAGGCGGTCAAAATTACCATCGACAGATACAAGATCGGGACCGTCGACTATACCGCCGTGGTGCAGGCGCAGGACCTGCTGCTGTCGAACGAGGTGAACGCTCTCAAGGTGCGCCAGGAGCAGTTCCTCGCAAGCGTCAATCTCATTCAGGCGCTCGGTGGGGGATGGGATGCGTCCTGGCTGCCAACCGAGGATCTGCTCCGGCACTGGAGGACTTGCGTCAGCGTGCGCGACACGCTGCGTGGGCGCCTCGATCCGCAGATGCCGCCATGCCTCTAACAGTTTCTAGGGGTGAGGAGCGGACGGGGAGCTTGGTCGCGGATCGATCTGAACCGTGGCCGTCATGCCGGCTGAGAGGACAACGCCCGGCGGCACGTGGTCGATATGAATGCGGACCGGGATGCGCTGCGCCAGTCGCACCCACGTGAAGATCGGATTGACCGTGGCCAGCCCTTGGCCGTTGGGTTGCGCATTCGGGACATTGATGCCGCGCGCAATGCTGTCGACATGCCCCTGGACGATCGCGCTGTAGCCCATCAGCCGTACGCTCGCCGCGTCGCCTTCGCGGATGCCTTCGAGATTGGTCTCCTCGAAGTAGCCGTCGACCCAGAAGGAATCGGCATTGACCAGGGAAATGAGCTTTTCGCCGACGTTGGCGTAGTCGCCAAGCTGAGCCAGCAGATTGGTCACATAGCCGTTGACCGGGGAGTAAATGCGCGTGCGCCTGAGGTTCACGCGCGCCTGCTCGAGATTGGCTTTCGCGTCACGGTAGTCGGCCTCGGCGCTCAGCCACTTGGCCTTGAAGGTCTGTTTCTCCTCCTCCGAGACCGCCGCCGACATGAGCTTTTCGCGGCGCTCATAGTCCGCCTGCGCAACCATCGCGGAGGCTTGCGTGCGCTCCACGGTTGCTTCGCCGGACTTGACCGCGATCTCGTAGTTGGTGGGCTCGATCACCATCAACAGGTCGCCCTTTTTCACGAGCTGGTTGTCGCCGACGGGAAGCTCGACGATGCGGCCGGCGACCTCGGGTGCCATGGTGACGACGTAGGCGCGCACTGTGCCGTCACGCGTCCAGGGCGCCGTCATGTAGACGCCCCACATTTTCCAAACGAATGCCGCCGCAATCACGACGGCTGCCAAAGTGATCACGTACGGCGCGATGCGGGAAATCAGCCGTGCTTTGCGCGGCGTCGCTGGTTCTTTAGGTGCGGCGGCAGCAGACCAATCGGAGTCGGGGGCGGTCTTCCCCTCCGTTTGGATGCGGCTTACTTCGTAGTCTGATCCGGCCATGACGATCTCAGCGTGCGACGGCGAGTGTTATCGAGGAAAGAACGATCAGGTAGACCGAGAAAACGAACAGCGCCGGATGCCAGACATAGCGCAGAAATCCGTATTCACTGGCCACCCGGCGCAGCGCCATCGTGACGAGCCAGGCTGCGAGCATGAGCACGCTCATGGGGGCGACGTAGACGCCGAACAAATTGACGTCGGTGAAGCTCATGGCCGCGCTCCGGCGTCGAAGAAGGCTGCATATTGGCTGATGGCCTCTGTGATGATGAGGATGCGCGCGCGTGCCCGCAGGGCGCGTAGCGCTTCTGGCTCAGAGCCGGACCACGACGAGAGGCGGTGGTCGAGAAGCTCAAATTGCGTGATTGCCAGTCCGCTGTCGGTCTCGGCCAGAGCGGTCAGCGCTGCATCGATCTCCGGTTCAAGCGGGAGCAAGGCCGCCATCCTGCGAAGTTGAATGACCTCGCTGCCCACGGTGAGCGCCGCGATGAGCTGCGAGCGCTGAAACGGCTCGGCCCGGTCGGGCATTTCCGCGAGCCGGCCGTACATGCGCTGCTGCCACTCCGTCAGCGTGGGGAGACGAGGAGCGATCGCAATGCGTCTCAGATCGCGCAACGCGAAATCGAGCAGGCGACGCGTCCGCAGCGCTGCCGGCAACGGCGGCAGCAAGTAGAACGCGAGGGCGGCTGTCGCGCAGCCTGCAGCGATCGCCAGCGCAGAATTGTAAAATTCGACCGTGTCGTAGCTGATCTCGTTCGCTGGCGCGAGAAGCGGCACAAAATTGAAGGCCATGGCCATGAACACGAGCGATAGCGACGGCCACCAGCTTTGGGCTACGCAAAAGCCGACTGGAACGAGGTAGAGGCCAAGGATGAGAGAAAAGGCGGCGAACGTCTCGAAGTTCGGTAGCAGCGCAAATTTGATGGTTGCCGCGAAAGGAATGGCAACGGCGGTGCCGAGCGCAAAGGCCACAGCGGCCGCGGGGGCCTGTTCGCCTCGAGGCGCAAGCAAGAGAACAATGATTGCGGCAAACAGCATGGCCAACGTGCCGCTCGGCCAAGCCGTGACGACCCAAAACAACGAGACTGCGCCGATGGTCAGGAAGGCGCGCACTGCATTGAGCAGTGCCGGGAGCGGATCGGCCACGTTCAGTTGGAACTTCTTCCTTTCGGCGAGAGGCCGGCCGGGCGCGCCGACGAGCAGCGCCAGTCCGTCGAGCACGCGCAAGATACCGGCGAGCACCTTGGCGGTCCGATCGCCGAGCAGTCGCAGTGATGGCGTTCTGGCTGGTAGAGCGAGCAGTGCCCGCATGGCCTTGGTGCAACTTGTGCGCAGGCCCGCGGTGTCGGTCAGCCAGCGCGTGTCGGAGGCTGACTCCAGCACCGATCGCAGCTCCGGTGGAAAGGCGCCCTGGATCGTCTCGGCCTGCGTCCGAGCCTCGTCGTCTGGCAATTGCGCAAGGTGGACCGCGACCGTCCGCCAGCCATCGACGGCCAGAAACAGACCGTAGATGGTGGTCTGCAAGACCGGCGAGTGGTAGCGCAGCTCGCTCGACTCTCCGATCGCTTGGTCGACGATCGGATCGAGAGCGATGGCGCGCCGAACGAATTCGCGACGCTGAGCTTGGGTGTCCGGCATTCCCTCTCCCGCCCGCTGCAGCATATCGGTGAATCCGCTGGTCATATCGGCGGCGAGCGCAGCGATGGACGCAGCAAGCTGGCGCGGCGCCCGGCCGAGGTCGGTTCCGGCGAGAACGATGCCGGCAGACACGATGCCGATAGAGATCTCGGCGGCACGATCGACTGCGAACAGGAAGACATGACCGTCCGAGCCACCGGTCGCGCCAAGCGTGTCGGAGGCAATGATGATGGCGGTATAGCCGGCGAGAGCGGCTGCGTAGGAGGCGAAGTTCTTGAGTTGGGTGGCGAAATAGGCGCACACGCCGCCCCATAGCGCGAGCAGCCCGAGAAAGACGATCCGATCCTGGGGAAAGAGCGCGCTGAGCACCACGATCCAAACGGCACCGATCATGGTGCCGATCAGGCGGAACCACCCTTTGCGCAGCGAGGCCCCGAGTTGCGGCTGGCATACGATCGCGGCCGTCGTGCCAGCCCAGAACGCGTTGTCGAGCTCGAGGTAGAACGCAATAAAGAGCGCAAGACAGACCGAAGCCCACAGCCGTAACCCGAAGAGCAGTGGCGGCCCCGCGGCGCTCAGTACATCCGGCAGCGCTGCTCCAAAGCGCGCCATCGTGCTGCCGCGACGCGACCAGCCCTGCTCACCAACAGCCTCACTCATCAGATCTTTCCGTGGTGCGCACCCGGCGTTTCCGGATGAGGAGGATCCCTGTCATCGCTCCATTGGGGCCGCGGCATCTACAATCCGTGGAGCCAGCATAATATTCGCCCGTTCGTTTGGTGCTGAAATAGAGACGAGGATTTTATGCGAATGGATTGGAACGACCCGATGGGACTGCGTGAGCGCCGCACCAGCGGTCCGCTCGCGATGTGAGCCAGCGCCCCCATCGGGTCGATCGCCAACACGACTCGAACTCGGGGGTAGTCGTGCGCGCATCGACGCAGGGCACAGGCGATCTCGCCTCGTATCAGGGCCGGCCCTCCGGCGACGTCGCAGCCAACGACATCTGCGGCATCTTCGACTGGCAGTTCGAGGCAAGGGAAGGGTAGCGCCCAAGTTCCGCATTCCCGCTTGGCACTTTCAGGCCGGGCGTCTAGCTTCGATGCGCACATCGGGGACGGGACGACATGGGCCAACCACTGCGCAGCATCACGATCGTCGGCGGCGGCACCGCCGGCTGGCTTACAGCCGCCTTTCTCAATCGCTTCTGCAAATCGAAGGATGCCAGGCACAGTCTCGAGATAACGCTGATCGAATCGCCGTCGATTCCGATTGTCGGCGTCGGCGAAGCCAGCCTGCCCGGTATGGTCGTGCTGCTCAATCAGCTCGGCGTCTCCGAAGCCGAATTTTTCAAGGCCACAGATGCGACCTTCAAAGTCGCCGCCCATTTCATCAACTGGAACCACGACGACAAGGGCCAGCCGGTCGAGTTCCTGAACGTCCTCAACGCTCCCAACCCGATCGATGGTCGTCAGCTCGCAGACTATTTCGTCACCTTCGATCCGGCGCGCTCTGCCTCGAATGCGGGCATGGCCTATGTGCGCGCCTTTTCGCCGGCCGTTGAGATCATGCTTCGCAATCTCGCGCCGCGCCGCCCCGGCGAGCCCGAGTTCTCAGCCGAGCTCGGCTACACCTATCATTTCGACGCCACCAAGCTTGCCACCTTCCTGAGAGACATCGCCACGAGCCGCGGCGTAAAGCACATCCTCGACGATGTGGACGCCGTCAATCTCGACGAGCGCGGCTTCGTCAAATCGCTGAGCCTGCGCGTCAAGGGCGAGCACGCCATCGACCTCGTCATCGACTGCACCGGCTTTCGCGGCTCGATTCTTCAAAAGGCTCTGGGCGAGCCTTTCGAAACCTATGGCGACTATCTGCTGAACGACCGCGCCGCCGTCGTCCAGATCCCGCATAGCGATCCCCGCGTCATAGCACCGACAACGCGGGCGACCGGCTTCTCTGCGGGGTGGAATTTCAACATTCCTCTGACCACGCGCGTCGGCACGGGCTACGTCTACTCCAGCCAGTTCATCTCCGACGACAAAGCCGTCGAGGAGCTTCTCGCCTTCTACGGCGATCAGGCCAAGGGCTGCGAGCCGCGTGTCATCCCCATGCGAACGGGGCGCGTGCGCAATGCCTGGGTCAAGAACTGCGTCGCGCTCGGTCTTGCCAGCGGCTTCATCGAGCCGTTGGAGGCGACAGCGATCTTCATGTCGGATCTGGGGTCGCGCTGGCTCCACCACTACCTGCCGACCCAGGATTTCGAGCCCGAGCTCGCCGCCGCATTCAATCGCCAGTTCAGCCGCCTCTACGAGGAGGTGCGCGATTTGGTGCAGCTCCACTATCATCTCAATAACCGCCAGGACACCGCGTATTGGAAAGCGGCGCGCGAGGGGGTGAAGCTGTCCGACCGTCTGCAGGAAAATCTCAAAGTCTGGCGCCACGCGACGCCCGAGTCGCTGGACCTGGAAAGCTCGTTTCTGTTCTCGAGCCCGGTCTACACCCTCGTCCTGATCGCAAAGGGCTTCTACAAGGATGCGCAGCTGGCGACCGCGCCGTTTCTGAACCGGTCGACCTATGAGCGCTACCGCAACGCCGTGCGCGACGCGCGGTCCGACCAGCTCAAAGGTATGGTCGGCCAGGCGGAGTTCCTGAAAACCGGGGGCAAGGCGCCGGGCGGCCCCTTCGCCGTCCCGCGCGTTGCCGACCTGCCGGGCTTCGGCCCGAGCAGTACCAAGATCAAGCTCCCAACTCATCCGCAATTCCGGCGGACCTTGCCCAAGTCGAAGCGCAAGTGATCGCGCTTACCGACGGCGGCCAACGTCAGGTCGGAGCACGCCGCGGGCGTTTGAAGGCGTTGAGGATCGGCTTTTCTACAAACAGGTAGCTGACGATGCCGACGCACAGACCGACGACGAGCGCGCTCAGCACGTAGATCGTCAGAGCCGCCATCGAGCCGGTGCCCACGAGCCGCTCAAACGTGATGTGCCAGGCCCTGAGGCCGAAGGGATGCGCCAGATAGATCGAGTAGGACGCGTCGCCCAAGAAGACGCCGAGCGGGATGATCCTCGCGCGGGCCAACGGCTCCAGCAATAGCGCGCCGGCCAACATGGCGACGGCGGGAAGCGCGTGCGCCGCAAAGGTCGAGACCTCGCGCGAATAGGCGACCGCCAGCCAGACGATGCCGCCGCCGATGCAAGCCCAGCCGATCACGGGCCGCACGCCGCCGGCTTGGGGCGCGATCCATGCGAGCAGCGAGCCCGCGGCAAACTCCAATAGGATCGGGTTGGTGTAGGTCTGCGCGATCGCGCCGTCGGGCTGCGCGATCGAGCCAGCGAGAACGAGGAGGGCGAGCGAGCCAATCAGCAGCGCCAGCCGGAAGCCGCGCCGCGGAATGAAGCAGGCACACGCCGAAAACGGCGTAGAAGAACATCTCGTAGTTGAGCGTCCATCCCAGCGTATAGGTCGGCAGGTTGCCGCCCAGCCGCGGATGCTCGGCGGGAATGAACAGATAGGACTTCAGAAGATGCAGCGGCTCGACGGCCGCGGTCTGCATGGCGGCCGGCATCGCCAGCGCGACGGCAACGAAGATCGACGTGAAGATCCAATAGAGCGGGACCACGCGCGCAATGCGTGCCCGCCAGAAGTTGGCGGGCCCGCGCTCGCGGCCGGATGTGGTCGTCCACATGATGTAGCCGGAGATGACGAAGAACAGATCGACGCCGAAGGTGCCGAGCGGCTTGGTGTAGTAGGGCGCCAGTGCGGGGATGTTGAGGGTGTGGTGCAGGACGACCAGGCTCGCCGCCAGCGCGCGCAAGTATTGCACCGTGACGACGCGCGGCGCGGGGAGGGGCCCCGTAGCGGCGATCGGGCTGTCGAACGCATCGGCGCGGTCCAATGCCAATCTGGCGCGCATGCGTGGCCCCCTCTCGCAGCGTCAATGGCGCAAGTCCCCGTCTGCCTCGCTCATATCCCGCCTGCGCCGTCGCCACCACGGCCGTGCGGGGAATTTCCCCTGCTTATCTCGCCCGGCACAGCGGCTTCGTGGAGAAACTATTAATCTTGGGGCGCTAAACTCCGCCACGTGTCGAGATCAGCCACAGAATGGCGGATTGCTCCATGCGCTTTGCGTCCTCGCTCCTTACCGCAAGTATCCTGCTCGCAGCCCTCTGGCTCGTAACCAGCAGCATGGGCGCCGTGACGCCGCAGACCACCGCGTCAATCGGGATTGCCCCCGCCGCTGCAGAGCCTGTTTTGGCGAAGGCCGTCTCCGAGCCCATCGTGCAGCGCGTCGCGCGCAGGGGAACGCGCAACTACTACGCCGACGACGGCGAGGCGCTGACCGTGCCGGCGACGCCCACGACCGATACTGCTGCGGTAAGCCACGATGCGCTCAAGGAGTGCATGGACGTTTGGGACGCCGCCACGCACATCACCAAGAGCAAGTGGCGCGAGATCTGCGCCCGCCAGATCCGCGAGCGGGGCGACGCCCACAGCTCGCTCTACCCGAAGATGCCGGACAGCGCGCGCTAGGCCGCCGCTCCGCAAGCGCGCGCCCGCGGTTGTGCTCCAAGTCATCCTTTGGATTACGGGGATAGCTTGCCGCCGGCCCCTGTTGCCCGCTCGGGCCCAGGCCCACAATGGCGTCATCCGCGTGTCCCGGAGACGCCCATGTTCAGCATGAAATTTCCCGGCATCCGCAAGAGCGAAAGCCGCATCAGGGCCGAGATGGCCGCAGTCGAGGACCAATGCCTGTCGATCCTCGCCCGCTTCGATCACCTCGGGCGCGCGCCGACGATTGCCGAGCGCGATGCCCGGCGCATCGATTTCCTGGCGGAACGCAAGCGGCTGGGTGAGCTCGGGACCGAGCTGCTCGAGCTGAGGTGCTCCAGCCTCGGGCCCTAAGGTGCGCGGTCAGGAGATCTTCCACATCTCGCTCAGCGCATTTCCCATCAGGAATGCGAACACGAGATAGGCCGTCACGGCGACGCACCAGCGCCGCTGCGCCGGCGACTTGAGGGTGGACTGGACTTCGTCGAGCAGCGCCCACCAGGCGTCCGCGGCGAATGACTTGAGCTCGGCCATCAACAGTGGCTCCTTCAACTTACGCGAGTGGGCGCATGTTTGTCCGGCCATGGTTAATGTCGTGCAAATACGCGGGTTTGCGGGGTGCACGTCGCATTCTGCGCAGCCCCTACACCCTTTGCTAAGCCTACCTGTCCTGCGCTGCAGCGCGGGCGGTCTCCGGTAACGGTAAGAAATTCTCACTGTGATAGCTCCTGACCTTCCCGCCTTGCGCAACCGGGGTCGTCGGCGCTCCGCCATCTGCGGGTCCTGCCACGGTTGCGGCTCGGCGGAACCGGCAGAAGGTCTCGGATGGGCATCGTCAGGTTCGCGCTCAGGTTTCCGCACACGTTCTACGTGGTGGCCGCGTTCATCCTGTTCATCGGGGTGACGGCGATCCGCACCATGCCGATGGACATCTTCCCCGAGATCAACATTCCCGTCGTGACGGTGATCTGGGAGTACGACGGCCTGGCGACGCCGGAGATGGAGCAGCGCGTCACCATCTACAGCCAGTACTCGATCAGCGCCAACGTCTCCGGCATCAAGGACATGGAGGCGCAAACGCTGAACGGGCTGTCGGTCGTCAAGATCTACTTCCAGCCCGACGTCTCGATCGATCTCGCCATCGCGCAGATCATTTCGGCGTCGAACTCCATCCGCGCCCTTATGCCCGAGGGAATTCAGCCGCCGGTCGTGGTGCAGTACAACGCCTCGAGCGTGCCCGTGCTGCAGCTCAGTCTCACATCCGACACGCTCGACCAGACGGAGCTCTACAACTATGGGCTCTATACGCTGCGCCAGCAGCTGGCGCCGGTGCAGGGCGTCACCTTCCCGACTCCGGACGGCGGCAAGCCGCGCCAGATCATGGTCGACATCGATCCCAAGAAGCTCCTCGCCAAGGGCCTCACGCCCATGGACGTGGTGAATTCGGTCAACGCCCAGAGCCTGACGCTGCCGTCGGGCTTGGCCAAGATCGGCAACCTTCAATACACGATCCGTACCAACTCGATGGCGCCGAGCATCGAAGCCCTCAACGACATCCCGATCAAGTACGACAACAACCAGACCGTGTTCGTACGCGACGTGGGCCAAGTGCGCGACGGCTCGGCGGTACAGCAGAACATCGTGCACGAGAACGGCCAGGAGGCCGTGCTTCTGAGCGTCATCAAGAATGGCAATGCGTCGACCGTAACCGTCGTCCAGGGTGTGCTGGCGGCGTTGGTGATCGCCCGCGAAGCGGCGCCCAAGGGGCTCAGCATCAACGAGCTGTTCGATCAGTCGGAGTTCGTGACCAGCGCCATCGAGGAGGTGGTGCGCGAGGGCCTGATCGCGGCCGCCCTCACAGCACTGATGATCCTGCTGTTCCTCGGCTCGTGGCGTTCCACGGTCGTCGTCATGATCTCCATCCCGCTGGCGATCCTGAGCTCCATCATTGGCCTCTACCTGACCGGCAACACGCTCAACACCATGACGCTCGGCGGGCTCGCACTCGCCGTCGGCATTCTCGTTGACGATTCCACGGTGACGATCGAGAACACGCACCGGCTTTTAGAGGAGGAAGGCAAGCCGCTGGCCGAGGCGACGCTCTACGGCTCGGCCGGCATCGCGGTGCCGACGCTTGTTTCCACGCTATCGATCAGCTGCGTGTTCGCCTCCGTGATCTTTCTGGAAGGGCCGCCGAGGTACCTGTTTGCGCCGCTCGGTCTCGCCGTCGTGCTGGCGATGCTCGCCTCCTACGGTCTGTCGCGCACGCTGACGCCGATCACCATCGGCCTGCTGCTCAGGGGCGAGCTGGCGCACGAGGCCAAGGGCGGACCCAAAGGCTTCTTCGGACGCTTTCACGAGCGCTTCGAGCAGGGCTTCGAGCACATGCGCGGCGGCTATGCCCTGCTGCTTTCCGTCCTGCTGGCGCGCCGCTACATCCTGCCGATCGTCGGAGGTGTGCTGCTCGTCATGGGGGCTGTCCTCTACACGTTCGTGGGACGCGACTTCTATCCGCTCATCGACGCCGGGGAGATCAAGCTGCACGTGCGCGCACCCGCGGGCACCCGCCTCGAGGAGACGTCGAAGGTCTTCGCAGCGGTCGAGAAAAAAATTCGCGAGGTCATCCCCAAAGAGGACGTCGCCTTGATCGTGAACGACATTGGCGTTCCGGCCATCTCCTACAACCTCGCCTTCACCGACGGGTCGACCATCGCCACCAACGACGGCACCATCCTGATTTCGCTCACCACAGGGCACGCGCCGACCGACGGGTACATCAAGAGCCTGCGCGCGGAGCTGCCCAAGGCATTCCCCAGCGTGATCTTCTACTTCCAGGCTGCCGACATGGTGACGCAGATCTTGAACTTCGGTCTGCCGTCACAGATCGACGTGCGCACGGTCGGTCCCGATGTAAAGACGAACCTGCGCGTCGCCGAGGAGCTGCGCCAGCGCATGGCCGACATTCCAGGTCTGGTCGACGTGCACCTCCAGCAGGAGGTCAACGGGCCGGCGTTCTATACCGACATCGACCGGTCTCGCGCCGTGCAGGTCGGGCTCACCGCGCAGTCGGTCGCCTCCAACATCAACGCGAGCCTTAGCTCCTCAAAGCAGGTGGAGCCGAACTTCTGGACCGATCCCAAGTCGGGCATTCCCTATTATTTCGCGGTGCAGACGCCGCAGTACTGGGCGAGCTCGCTCAACGAGGTGCAGAATACGCCCATCTCCACCAGCATCACCGACAACAACAGCTATGAGGATGCCCAGCCCGTGCCGGGCATGATCAGCAACATCGCAACGATCAAGCGCGACAGCGTGGCGACCAACGCCAACCAGACCAACGTGCAGCCGGTGTTTGAGGTCTACGCCGGCGTGCAGGGACGCGACCTGGGCGGCGTGTCCGACGACATTTCCAAGGTCGTCGCGGAGATGGAAAAGCAGCTGAAGCCCGGCAACACCATCCAGGTGCTCGGCCAGATCCAGAGCATGGATGACGCCTTCGTCGACCTCGCCATCGGGCTGTTGTTCGCTTCCGTGCTCGTCTACCTCTTGATGGTGGTGAACTACCAGAATTTCGGCGAGCCGTTCGTCGTGATCCTGGCGCTGCCGGCAACCTTCGTCGGCATCCTCGCCATGCTGTTTGTCACCGGCACGACGCTCAGCGTTCCTTCGCTGATGGGGGCGATCATGGCGGTGGGCGTGGCGTCGGCAAACTCCATTCTTCTGGTGACGTTTGCGCGCGAGCAGCAACTTGCCGGCCGCACCTCGGTGCAGGCGGCGATAGATGCGGGGCATACCCGCATCCGGCCCGTGCTCATGACCGCCTGCGCAATGATCGTGGGCATGATCCCGATGGCGATCGGCGGCCCGGGTGCCGAGCAGAACGCTGTGCTCGCGCGCGCGGTCATCGGCGGTCTGCTGTTTGCCACGCCCACAACCCTGCTTCTGGTTCCGTTCCTGTTTGCCGTTCTGCGCAAGAGCAACGACGGCAAGCCGGACCACGGCGTATTCGAGGAGGAACCCGCATGAGTGCGGACGAGAAACATCCCGAGACGGATGCGCCCTGGCCTTCGGGCCCGCAACCGGGCCTCGACGTGAAGGCTCCGGCCGATCCGGCCTCATACCGGCGCACCGGCCGCCTGCTCGGTTTCGGCGCGCTTGCCGTGCTCGCCATCGCGCTCACCTACGGCGCCTGGCGCGCCTATCAGCGCCACGAGGCGGTGATGGCGACGGCCCAGCAGCAGCGCGACTTCGTGCCGTCCTTGCGCGTCGCCAAGGTCAAACCCAGCGACGATGTGATCAACGTGACGCTGCCCGCCACCACGCTCGCCTACACCACCGCCAACATGTTCGCGCGAGTCTCCGGCTACATCTCCAAGCGTAACGTGGACATCGGCGATCGCGTGAAAAAGGGCGAGCTCCTGGCCTACATCTCCGCGCCCGAGATCGAGTATCAGCTCGCCCAGGCCCAGGCGACGCTTCTACAGAACCGGGCAACCGTGGGCCAGATCTTGGCCAGCATGGAGCTCGCCCGCGTGACCGACGTGCGCAACGGGCCGTTGGTGGACAAGGGCTATGTGAGTGCGCTCAACGGCGACACCTACCGGCTGAACCTCAAGTCGCAGGAGCAGCAGGTGGAGGCGGCGGAGGCCACCGTGGCGGCGCAGGCCGCGCAGGTGGAGGTGAACCGCCAGCAGAAGACGTATCAGAGCGTCGTCGCACCGTTCGACGGTGTCATCACGCAGCGCAACGTCGATGTCGGCGATCTGATGGCGGGCGACGCGACCAGCGGCACCTTCATGTTCACCGTGATGCAGCGCGACGTGATCCGCACGCAGGTCTACGTGCCGCAGGATCAGGCCTTCGGACTTGCTCCGGGCGTCAAGACTGTGGTGCGGGTTCCGCAGATGCCGGGCCATACGTTCCCTGGAACGGTCACGCGCATTGCCGACGCGCTCGCACCCGGCACGCGCACGCTTTTGGCCGAGATCGACATCCCCAACCCCGAGGGCGAGCTGCAGCCGGGAACCTACGTCACGGTCGAGCTCCATATCCCGCGTAAGACGCCGTCGCTGCTGGTGCCGGCGCAGGGCATCATCTTCGACGCCAACGGTATGCAGGTCGCCGTCGTCAAGGACGGCAAGGCCAACTTCCAGAAGATCAACGTGACGCGCGATCTCGGTACCGCGATCGAGGTGGACCAGGGCGTCGCCCCCGGCGATCAGGTGATCCTCGATCCGCCCGTCAATTTGCAGAACGGGCAGAAGGTGAGCATCCGCACGCCGCCGGCGAAGCCGCAAACGCCGGCCAAGAAGCCCTCGGCGCAGTAGGCGCGCGCGGCCATCACAGGCAGGGCGGCATCACGGGATCGAGCGGGCCGCGGAACACGTCGCGCACGGTGACGCATGTCCGCCAGTGGCGCAGCTGCTCGTAGGCCGGCAGCCACGAGGCATCCCAACCGCCGCCGAGCGCCTGGATCAGGTTCACGCTGGCGAGGAAGCGGTTCTGGCGCACGGTGAGGGCATTGACCTCGTTGGTGAGCAGCACCTCCTGCGCCTGGACTACGGCGGTGAAGTCGACGGTGCCCTGCTTGTACTCGTCGATGGTGATGCGCAGGGCCTCGCGCGCCAGATCCACCGCCTTGGCGAGTGAGCGGGCCTGATCGGCCAGAATGCGCAGGTTGGCGAGCTGGTCCTCGACCTGCTGCAGGGCGGTCAGAACCGTCTGGCGGTAGCTGGCGACCGACTGGTAGTAGTTTGCCAGTGCGGCGGCGACCTCTCCGCGGCGCAAGCCTCCCTCGAACACGACCTCGGCGACGTTGACGCCGACCGACCACACCTCGTTGGCCACCGCGATCGGAAACGCCTTGGAGCCGACCCAGCCGTAGCTGGCATACGACAGGATGCTGTTGCCGAAGCCGGCAAGGCTCACGTTGGGGAAGTAGGCGGCGACCGCAACGCCGATGAGGGCGTTCTGGCTGGCGATGGTGCGCTCGGCGGTAGCAATGTCGGGGCGCCGCTCGAGGAGGGCGGAGGGCACGCTCGGCGGCATGACCGGGATGCGCCGGCCGAGCGGTGCCGGCGGAATCGAGACGTCGGCCGGCGGGCGGCCGATGAGCACGGCAATCGCATGCTCGAACTGCGCGCGCTGGATGCCGACGCCGATCGCCTGCGACAGGGTGGTCTGAACTTGCGTCTTGGCGGTGATCACATCGTAGATCGATACCGTGCCGCGTTTATAGCGCGCGTCGGCGATCTCATAGGTCTTGCGGTAGGCGGCGACCGTGTCGTCGAGCAGGCGCTGCAGCGAGTCGGTGGCGCGGAGATTGAAATAGGCCTGCGACAGCTGGGTGCGTGCGAGCAGTCGGGCGTTGGCGAGATTGGCTGCCGTCCCCTGTGCAGCAGCAATATTGCTCTCGACCTGGCGCCGGGTTTCACCCCAGATATCGAGGGTCCACGCCACAGAAGGGGAAAGCGTCACCGTCGTCTGCGTTATGGCGGTGCCAGTCGAATCGCCGTAGGCGGCCGCGGCACCGGGACCTTCGTGCCATCGCGTCGGTACGTAGCTGACGCCGAGAGCTGGGTACAAGGCCGCGCGGGCCTGCTGCACCATGGCGGCGGAGGTGTGGAAGGCGGCCTCGGCGGCGGCGATGTTCTGGTTGTTGACGTCGACCTCGCGCAGCAGCTCGTCGAGCGTCTGGTCGCCATAGATGGACCACCAATCGCCGCGCTCCACGCCATCGGCGGGGGTGGCGATCTTCCAGCCGTCGAGCTCCTTGAACTGGGCGGAGATGGGCACCGGCACCGGCTCGTAGTCGGGCCCGACCTCACAGCCGCAGACGAGCAGTGCCACGGCGGCGAACGCGATCCGGCCACGGACGCTCCGCGCGCGTCTGGCCGCTTGCCGCGGAGCGTTCGGCGGTATTGCGGAAAAGCCCTTCAAAGTCCCCCGCCGCATCCTCGAGCGTGTCTCGTTGAGGGACGCGGAACCTTGCGCGCCGCAGGACTGCGACGTTCGCTGAACGGGTGCAGCACCCGCGCCCGGCGGTCAGGCCCGCCGGCTCCCCCTTAAGGCTTGAAACACAGCGCGATTCGATGATTCGGCCCAACCGCGCAGTTGTGTGCGCACACAGTTCGTTTTTTGGGGAGACAAAGTGGACGAATCACCTTGGTGCGCGGATTCCCGCCGCCTGCGGACCAAACGGCCTAGGCGGCCTTCTTGAGGCGCTTGCCGGCCTGCATGAAAAGGTAGGCACCGGCGACGGCGCCGGCGATCATGCCCGCAAGCGAGACGATGCCCTCTTCGAGCCCGATCCAACCGGCCACGAAGTAGAGCGCCATGGCGCCCAACAGACCGCCGATCGCGCCGAGAACGGTCGAGATGAAGCTGCCGCCGGTGAGCCCGACCAGCACGCCCACGATGAGGCCCGGATACATGGCCGGCCAGAAATGATCACCCAACATCGCCCGTTCCCTCTATCGGCGGCCGCCCGGTCTAGACGCCGGTGGAGTGCCGCGCTTGTCCTCTATCTTGGCCCGTATCGAGATAGCTGTCGAAGCAGGCAGCGATCGCCCGGACAAAAGGCCGCCCGCGCTCGGTAATGCGGAAGGCGTTGCCCTCGCGCTCGACGAGGTGGTCCTGGTCGGCCTCGATGAGCGCCTGCGCTTCCGCGAGAATGGGCGCGGCGGCCGAACCGAAGCGGCGGTGCAATTCGTCGGCCGGAAAGGCCAGGTCGCACATCAGCCGCTCGATCACGAAGCCGCGCATGCGGTCGGCCTCGGTGAGCGCGATGCCGCGCGTGGTCGCCAAGCCATTCTCCTCCACCAGGCGCTCGTAGTCCGCAATGGGCACGCAGTTCTGCACGTAGCCCTGCGGCAGCCGGCCGATGGCCGAGGCGCCGAGCCCGATCAGCGCGTCGGCCGCGTCCGTCGTGTAGCCCTGGAAGTTGCGGGCGACGTGGGCGCCGGCGAGTGGATCGTCGGGACGCGCGTAATGGTCGAGACCGACACGCACGTAGCCCGCCGCAGTCAAAAGGCGCGCCAGGCGGCTCGCTTGGGCATAGCGCTCGACCACGTCCGGCAGCGATGCCTCGTCGATCAGGCGCTGATGCTTGAGGCGTTGAGGCAGGTGCGCGTAGCCGAAGGCGGCGATGCGGCTGGGTGCCAGCTCGATCACTCTCGTCGCCGTCTCCGCCACGCTGGCGCGCGTCTGGTGCGGCAGCCCGTAGACGATGTCGATGTTGATATTGTTTATGCCGTGGGCGCGCAGCTGCGCGATCGCGGCCTGCGTCGTCTCGAACGACTGATGCCGGTTGATGGCGGCCTGCACGCGTGGATCGAAGTCCTGCACGCCGATGGAGGCGCGCGTGACGCCCGCGGCCGCGAAGGCGGCGATGCGCGCCTCGTCGAGCCCGCGTGGATCGGCTTCGACCGCGAACTCAGCATCCGCGGCGATGTTGAAATGAGCGCGCGTTGCCTCGCTGAGCGCCAGAATGTCCTCAGGCTTCAGGATGCTGGGCGAGCCGCCGCCCCAGTGGATGTGCGAGACGCGATGCCCCGCCGGGATGCGCGCGGCGACGTGCATCATCTCGGCCGTCAACGACTTGAGATAGGCCGCGATGGGCTCGTAACGCTGCACCGCCTTGGTGGAGCAGCCGCAGTACCAGCACAGCGAGTCGCAATAGGGAATGTGCAGGTAGAGCGAGAGGTTGGCGCGCTCGGGCAGGCGCTCGAGCCAGCTTGCGTATTGCTCACGGCCGACGGCTTCCGAAAAGTGCGGCGCGGTCGGATAGCTGGTGTAGCGGGGGACGGCGGCGGAGTACCGCTTGACGACGTCTGGGTTCATCGATGCACCCGATGTTGCGGTCAGACTGTATGCAGCCGAAATCGCTGCGGCCGGTTTGATGCCGATCAAGCCGCGAAAGCGGCGTATTGCCGCTCGGGCTCCTTAAACGCGCAGTCTCTCGCGCGCACGCTCATCCGGCACCGCGCTTTCGACCATCGCCTCGAGCGCCGCGGGCTTGTGCACCACCATGGTGCGCGAATTCCCAACGGAGACGACCTTGCGCTCGCGCAGACGGGCGATCTGGCGGCTCACCGTCTCGATGGTAAGCCCGAGATAGTCGGCGATCTCGGTGCGCGAGATGGGCAGCTCGACAATGATGTCGCCCCTGTGAGCCTCCGGCTCGGGGTTTTCCCCAAGCTGATCGCGAATGACCGACAGCAGGAAGGCGGCGAGCTTCTGCTCCGCGCTCATGCGGCCCAAAAGGATGATCCACTCCTGGGCTTTCTCCAGCTCGTCGGCGACGTGCTCGAACAGCCAATCCTTCACTGCGCTCGATTCAGCCGCCAAGCCCTCGATGGCGGAGCGCGGAAACAAGCACAGCTTGACCTCACTCGCCGCTATCGCCGAGGCGCGTGCCTCGCGGCCGAATGGGCGCCCCAGGAAGTCCCCGGGCCGCGCCAGCCCGACGATCTGCTGGTGGCCGTTGGGCAGGCTCTTCATGAGCTTCACCACACCGGTCAGAACGGCGCCAAAGGACGGCGGCACCTCGCCCTCGGCGTGGATGACGTGGCCTGCGGGAAACCTGCGGTGCCAGGTGACGCTTCCGAGCCAGGACAGCTCGTCCTCGCGCAGCGCCTGGCACAAGCCTTTTTCGAGCGCCGGGCATTCCGCGCAGATCGATCTCGATTTTCGCATGGTGTCTCAAAAGCGCTGACGCCGTCCCCTCCATCTTGGGGGGCATTCGGCCCCTGGCCGCTTTGATCTCGATCAATTGCCGGCGGCCAGCAGATCCTAGAGACGACAAGCCCGGCGCCGCCAAAGGCGGTGCCGGGCCTCAGACAGGTTGTCGGCGTGCGACTATTTGTGGTGGGCCGACACGGCGGCACATAGCTCGCCGGACAGCTCGCGCGAGACCGCATGCGAGATGTCGCCCAGGCTCAGCATGCCGACCATGCGCTTCTTCTCGTCGATGACGGGCAGGCGGCGAATCTTCTTGCTCTCCATGATGCGCAGGGCATCGTCGAGCTCTTCCTCGTCGCGGCAGTAGACAATGCCTTTGGTCATGACGTCGCGCGCGGTGAGCTTAGACGTGTCATGACCATTGGCGACCGCGCGGCAGGTGATGTCGCGGTCGGTCACCATGCCGATGAGACGATCGTTCTCGCCGACCGGGATGGAGCCCACGTCGAGCTCTTTCATTCTCTTAGCGATCTTGGCAATGGGGGTATCGGGCGCGACCCACTCGGCGCCTTTGTGCATGGCTTTCTTGACTTTCATGGGAATCTCCAAGCTTGATCTCAGCGTTCCCCCCGAGCCTACGTCGATACTAGCATTCCCTCGCCGCGGACGCTGCCACATTGATGGCCGTCAAGTGGCGCAGCTCAAAGTTGCTTCAAAGGCGATGGACGTGATCAGCGCAGCGGAAATGGGTCGGAGCCTTGATTCACCTCAATGCGCGTCCCCGACCCGGGTGGTCGCATTTCACACTGTTTTTCTCGGGAGGCTGACATGACCCTTCGCTCCGACATCGAGGAGCTGCGGCCTTGACGGCCCAGGGGCGCCACGGCGGTGCGGTGCTGCCGCCCCTGGTCGACTATGCGGCGCTCCGACGGGTCATGGTTGAGGATCACATTGCGGCGCGCGGCGTGCGCTCCAAGCTCGTCCTCGACGCGATGGACGCCGTGCCGCGCGAGCGGTTCCTGCCCGAGCACCTGCGCGAGTTCGCCTACGAAGACACGCCGCTGCCCATCGGCGAGGGGCAGACCATTTCGCAGCCCTACATCGTCGCCTTCATGATCGAGGCGCTGGCGCTTCAGGGCGGTGAGCGCGTGCTCGAGATCGGTGCAGGCTCGGGGTACGCGGCCGCGATCCTGTCGCGCATCGCGACCGAGGTCTACACGGTGGAGCGCATCGGAGAGCTCGCCGCGCGTGCGTCCGAGAAGCTGTCCGACCTCGGCTACGAGAATGTGCACGTCCTCCACGCCGACGGCACCCGCGGGTGGCCCGAGCATGCACCCTATGACGCGATCATCGTCGCAGCCGGCGGTCCGCAGATACCGAAGACCCTGACAGGGCAGCTCAAGGTGGGCGGCCGGCTCGTCATTCCCGTCGGCACCGATCCGCGCGGACAGGAGCTCATGCGCGTCACGCGCGTCTCCGAGGACGATTACAAGACCGAGGACATCGCCGACGTGCGCTTCGTTCCGCTCGTTGGAGTCGAGGGCTGGGCGCCCGACGCCGAAACGCGGCGGGAAAAGCCTGCCGAGCGCTCGCCTGCGCGGCCCGACGACCACCTGGCCGACGCGGTGGCCGGGGCAGGCGAGGGATTTTCTTCGATCGAAGATGCCGACCTCGCCCCGTTGCTCGACCGCATCGGCGATGCACGCGTGGTGCTGCTGGGTGAGGCGACGCACGGCACCGCCGAGTTCTACCTCATGCGCGCGCGTCTCACGCGGGAGCTGATCGAGCGCAAGGGTTTTCGCTTCGTCGCCATCGAAGGCGACTGGCCCGATGCGGCGCGTGTGGACCACTACGTGCGCCATTCCGAGTTTCCGCCCTCGGAATGGACCGCATTCGCCCGCTTTCCCACGTGGATGTGGCGCAACGAGGAGGTGCGCGCCTTCGTCGACTGGCTGCGCGCGCACAATGCCGATCTGCCGCCCGATCGCCGCGTCGCGTTTCATGGCCTCGATCTCTACAGCCTCTACAACTCCATGCGCGCGGTGGTGTCCTACCTCGACGAGGTCGACCCGGCGACGGCGGCAGTCGCGCGCGCACGCTACGGCTGCCTGACGCCCTGGCAGGCCGATCCGGCGACGTACGGGCGCGCAGCACTGAACGGCACCTACCGCTCGTGCGAGAACGAGGTCGTGCACATACTCAACAGCATCCTCGCCAAGTCGAGCGCCTATGCGCTGCACGACGGCGAGCGGTTCCTCGACGCCGTGCAGAACGCTCGCCTGATCGCCAACGCGGAGCGCTACTACCGCATCATGTATTACGGCTCGCGCGCGTCCTGGAACCTGCGCGACACCCACATGTTCGACACCCTGAAAATGCTTCTGCAGTTCTACGGTGGCCGCTCCAAGGCCATCGTGTGGGCGCACAACTCGCACGTCGGCAACGCCCGGGCGACGGAGATGTCGAAGCGGGGCGAGCACAACATCGGCCAGCTGTGCCGCGCCGAGTACGGCAACGGCGCCTATATCGTCGGCTTCGGCACCGACCACGGCACCGTCGCGGCAGCCTCCGATTGGGATGGGCCGGTGGAGTTCAAGTCGGTGCGCCCGGCACTCGCGCGCAGCTACGAACGGCTCTGCCATACCGGCGCGGCGCGTACGGGAAAGCGGCAATTCCTGCTGCCGTTGGGAAGGCCGCTTGCCGCCGAGTTGCGCGAGGCGCTCACCAAGCCGCGGCTTGAGCGCGCCATTGGCGTCATCTACCGTCCCGAGACGGAGCTTGCGAGCCACTATTTTCAGGCGGTGCTGCCGCAGCAGTTCGACGAGTACGTCTGGTTCGATGAGACGCGGGCCGTCACGCCGTTCGACACGGTGCAGCTCGAAGGGCTACCCGACACGTATCCCTTCGGTGTCTAGAAGCTACGCGTCGTCGAGCAGCTTGGCGGCGCCGAGCAGCGCCGCGAACGGGCGCACGATCACGTAGGTGGGGATTGGGGCCAGATAGTCGCGGAACCGCCCCTTGGCCTCGAAGCGCTCGCGGAACTGCGATTGCGCGAAGGCGTCGCCCAGCTTGGGCACGATGCCGCCGGCGATGTAGATGCCGCCGTGCGCTCCGAGCGTCAGTGCCAGATTGCCGGCGACGGTGCCGAGCATGGCGCAGAACATATCGGTCGCCTCGCGCGCACATGCGTCGCCGGCGCCGATCTTGGGATCGGTGATCTGTGCGGCCGTGAGCGAGGCCGCCTTCACCTTCGAAAGCTCGCACAGCGTATTGTAGAGGTTCACAAGGCCGGGCCCGGACAGCAGGCGCTCGGCCGAGACGTGGTCGTAGCGCTCGCGCATGATATCGAGCACGGCGCTCTCGCGCGCATCGGCCGGCGACATGGTGACGTGCCCGCCTTCGCCGGGCATCGGCTTGGGGCCCGACGGCGTCGGCACGAGCGCGCTGACACCGAGACCCGTGCCCGGCCCGAGCACTCCGATCGGCGATTGGGCGACGGGCGTGCCGGGGCCGACCTGGATACGGTCGTCGGTGCCGAGATAGGGAACAACCGCGGCGTTGGCGTGGAAGTCGTTGACGACTCTCAGGCGTTTGAGACCGACCGCCTGGCGCACCCCTTCGATGGAGAACGTCCACGGGTGGTTGGTCATCTCAACCTCGTCGCCGGTCGGGGATGCGGCGACCGCCAGCACGGCCGCGGCCGGCTTCGCCTTGCCCGCGTCGGCGAGGTAGGTGGTTATGGCCTCGGTGATGGTGGGGTAGTCGTCGCACAGCAGCGCGCGCGTGCCGGTCAGTGCGCCGTGGGGATCGACGAGCGCAAAGCGTGCGTTCGTTGCGCCGATGTCGCCGACGAGGGACCAGTCGCCCGCTGAACGACCCGTTGCCATTGTTCGACCCCTCGCTTCGTCGGCGTCAGCACGCCTCGTGCCCGGCGCTGCCGCCGGGCTGCCGACCTCTTTTCCAGTCGCAGGCTTCGGGGTCAAGGGTAGAGCGCGCCCTCACACAGCGCTGATCCACTTCTTCGCGTTGGCGGCCTCGTCGGTCGAATAGACGTTGACATGGGCCGGCATCAGGAACCCGAAGGCCGTGACGGAAAGGCGGATCCATTCGACGTCGGTGACGACGGCAATTCGCTCCCACCGCAGGAAGTGGCCCATGCCGAGCTTGGTGTCCGACCAAATGGCGCCGGGATCGACGCCCGCGAAATCGGGGCCGATCTGATAGTAGAGGCGCACTTTCTCGTGCTGGGCGAGCGCGCGCTCCACGGCGGGAATGACGATCTTCTCGTAGTCCGCCTTCGTGACTTGGCCGGATGCCGACAGCGCGACGACGTTTGCGGGATAATCCTTCAACAGCTCGATCATGGCAGCCTCCGTAGCGAATTGACGGGTCGATCAGCGGTAGGAAAGAAATGCGGCAATTGCGTTGCCGGTCATTTGATAGGTTGAACGATGCGGACGCTCAGTTTTGTCTCACGTAGGTGCCGGGCGCGTCGCAGAGCCCTTCGGGTGTTGCCCGCGCCGCATCGACCGGCTGCATAGGGCCGGAGTGCGCGGCCAGCCACCCGAACAACGCCGGCCACCACGAGCCCGACTTTTGCGGCGTCTCGCTCACCCAGGTGTCGGGATCGGCATAGGGGGTGAGATCCGGCTTGGTGCGGACACGGTAGTGGCGCCCCGGCACGCCGGGCGCGGAAACGATGCCGACGTTGTGTCCGCCGCTCGTCAACAGGAACGTCACGTCCGTATCGAGGAAAAGATGCAGCTTGTAAACCGAGCGCCACGGCGCCACGTGGTCGCGCTCGGTGCCGACCGCGAAGACGGGCGCGCGGATGTCGGTGAGGGCGATCGGCCGGTCGCCGACGCGATAACGCCCTTCCGCCAGGTCATTATTGAGAAAGAGCTGGCGCAGGTACTCCGAATGCATGCGGTAGGGCATGCGCGTCGAATCGGCATTCCACGCCATGAGATCGATCATGGGGCGGCGCTCGCCCATCAGGTAATCGCGCACCATGCGCGACCAGACGAGGTCGTTGGAGCGCAGCAGCTGGAAGGCACCAGACATCTGGTGGGCATCGAGATAACCCTCGTGCCACATCATGTCCTCCAGGAACGATACCTGGCTTTCGTTGATGAAGAGACCGAGCTCGCCCGGCTCGGTGAAGTCGACTTGCGCGGCGAGGAAGGTCACGGTCTTGAACGGATCGTGGTCGTTGCGCGCCCGCGCCGCCGCCTCGATGGATAGCAGGGTGCCACCGAGGCAATAGCCGACGCCATGGACCTTCTCGCCGGGAGCGACCTTACCGATCTCTGCGAGCGCTGCCTCGATACCGAGCGTGCGGTAGTCCTCGAGGCCTAGGTTGCGGTCGTCCGAGGTGGGGTTCTTCCAGGAGATCATGAAGACCGTGAACCCCTGGTCGACGAGGTGCCGCACCAGCGAGTTCCGGGATGAGAGATCGAGGATGTAGTACTTCATGATCCAGGCCGGCACGATCAGCACCGGCTCGGGCCGCACCTCGTCGGTAGTGGGCGTATATTGGATCAACTCGATAAGCTCGTTGCGGAACACGACCTTGCCGGGCGTGACCGCCAGATTTTCACCGACTTTGAAGGCCTCTGAGCCAGCGGGCGGGCGTCCGTTGATTTCCCGCTCCCAGTCCTCGACGAAATTCCAGAAGCCGCGCACCAGGTTGAGGCCGCCGGTGGCCATGGTCTGGTGCAGAACCTCGGGGTTGGTGGCGATGAAGTTTGCCGGCGAGAAGACGTCGAGGATCTGGCGGGCCGCGAACTCGACCTGGCGCTCGTGCTGCTTGGTGACGCCGCGCACGTCCGTCGTCGCATTGTGCCACCACTGCTGTTGCAGCAAAAACGACTGGTAGATGACGTTATACGGCCAGCCGTGCCAGCCTTCCCCATTGAATCGCCGATCGTTGGGAAGCGGCTCGATGCAGCAGGCATGCTGCTCCTGCATGGGTGGGCACGTCGCCATGTAATGGGCAAGGCGCAACCATTTGCGCAGCGCCTTTTGCGAAAGCTGCAGCTGTTTGCCTGGGGCGGCGGCCAGATGCGCCAGCCAATCGAGATAGGCGCCGGCCAGCGCCGCGGGCGACAGCCCTAGCGTTACCCGCGAGCGCGCGTAATTGAGGGAGCGGTCGAGGACGTTGGCGAGGTCGAGCGAGGGATCCGCCCCGTCCTCGCCCAACCACGGCGGCAGCCGCGTGACCTGGCCGCAGTGCCCCGCGCCGGCTCCAGGTTTGGGGGACTGGACGGCTTCATTGGGTGGCGTCTGTCCGGTGCGGCGTTCAACCGTGCTCATCTCATTCATGAGGGGCTCGCTCTTGATGACACCTCGTCTCGATTAGCGAGAACAGCCTGACGTGGCGTGTGTGTCTCGCCGGCGTTAGATTTTGTGCGAATATGTGGTTGCGGCGCGGCTCGACTTGAAGCGCGGCCCCGCCAAATTTGACTGATGTCAAAGACGGCGTGCTGGCATTGGCCCCGTTCTTGAAAGGTTTTCAGCTCACTGCGAAACGGCGACGCACCCATGGCTTTCCCTAGGGGATGGCATTCCGGAAGCCATCGCCACCGGGCAGACCCCTGAGATTTACGGCGCACGCAGGCGTGCTAGGGATGGCACCCGCAAATCGAGATGGTCTTTAAGCAGGCAAGGGGGGGACGTGACGGATCTCGCACTGATTTGGCTGCAATTTGCGGTTTGTGCGGCCCTCATCGGTTTTGCCGGGCCCGAGCTGTCGCGCTCCGGCGATGTCATTGCCGAGAAGACGGGATTGTCGCGCAGCTGGATCGGCCTCGTCATGCTGGCGACCGTCACCTCGCTGCCGGAGCTGATAACGGGTCTCAGCGCCGTGACGGTGGCCGGGGTGCCGGACATCGCCGTCGGCGACCTCATGGGCTCGTGCGTCTTCAATCTCGCGATCCTGATCGTGCTCGACTTGCTGCACCGCGACGAGCCGATCTACCGCCGCGCCAATGTCGGGCACATTCTGTCGGCGGGCTTCGGCATCGTGCTCATCGGCTGGGCCGGCATGAGCGTGATCCTCGCCGGGCATAGTTTCTCGTTCCAGATCGGTCATGTGGGTCTCTACTCTCCGATCCTGATCGGCCTCTATCTCATCGCGATCCGCACGGTGTTCCAATACGAGCGCAACCAGCGCGAGGAGTTCGTGGAGGAGGTCGCCGAGCAGTACGCCGACGTCACCCTGCGTCAGGCCGTGCGGCGCTATCTCTTGGGAGCTGCCGTCCTCGTCGCGGCCGGCGTTTGGCTGCCCTTCGTCGCATCCGACCTCGCCACGGCGATGGGCTGGAATCAGACGTTCGTCGGCACCCTGTTCGTTGCTGCCGTGACGTCGCTGCCCGAGTTCGTCGTCACCATCGCCGCCGTGCGCCTCGGCGCCCTCGACATGGCCGTCGCCAATCTGCTCGGCAGCAACCTGTTCAACATGCTGGTTCTGGCGATCGACGACGTTGCCTACACCAAGGGGCCGCTGCTTTCGGACATTTCCCCCGTGCACGCGGTCTCCGCCTTCTCCGCGGTGATCATGACGGGCATTGTCGTCGTGGGGCTCCTTTACCGGGCCAAGACGCGCGTCTTCCGCTACGTCGATTGGATCAGCATCTCGCTGTTCCTCGTCTACCTCTTGAACTCCTACGTGCTTTACGTGTTCGGGCAGTGAGGGGCGGCGCGGCTGAATGAGTACGACGGCGAACAAGGCGAGAAACCTCGAAGGGATAAGCCAGACGCAAGCGGCGGCGCGGCTCCAGCGGCATGGCCCCAACGCCTTGCCCGAGGCGCCGCCGGTCAGCGTCTGGACGCGCCTTCTGCGCCAGTTCGCCAGCCCTCTGATCTACATCCTGCTGTTCGCGCTCGGCGTCGACATCGCGCTGTGGGCCTACGAGGGCGCGCACGGCATTCCCTTTGAATCGGTAGCCATTGCGCTGATCCTGGTCCTCAACTCGGGCCTCGGCACCTATCAGGAAGGCAAGGCGGAAGCAGCGCTCGCGCGCCTCAAGGCCATGGCGACTCCCAACGTCTGGGTGATGCGCGACCGCGCGCTCGTGCAAGTGCCGAGCTCCGATCTCGTTCCCGGAGACGCGGTGCGCATCGAGGCGGGCGACCGCATCCCGGCCGACGGCACGTTCCTTTCGGACGGTGAGATTTCGGTCGACGAGTCGGTGCTGACCGGGGAGTCGCTGCCGGTCGGCAAACAGACAGGTGCCGAGCTGCTGAGCGGCACGCTGCTGGTGCGCGGCAAGGGCTACATGGAGGTCGTCCGCACCGGGGCCGACAGTGCCATGGGACGGCTCGCCACCATGATTGGCGGTATCGAGGCCGGCACGACGCCGCTCGAGCGCCGGTTGCGCACGTTCGGCAATCAGGTCGCCTATGCCATCCTGGCGTTGGGGCTCGCCCTTACGCTGGGCGGCATCGTGGTCGAGGGCTTCGAGCGCATCGGACACGTGCTGCTGTTCTCGGTCGCGCTCGCCGTCGCCGCCGTGCCCGAGGGGCTGCCGGCCGTGATGACGCTGGCCCTGGCGCTGGGCGTGGAGCGCCTGGCTCGGCGCAAGGCCATCGTGCGCCGCTTGAGCGCGGTGGAGGCGCTGGGCTCCGTCACCGTCATCGCCACCGACAAGACCGGGACGCTGACCGAAAACCGCATGCACGTGAAGGCGTTCGATGCGGTGGACGAGGCCCGCGCGCTGAAGGCGATGGTGCTCGCCAACGATGCCGAGCCCGGCACGAGCGTGGGCGATCCGCTCGAGATCGCGCTGCTCGAATTCGCGGCCGCTCAAGGCCACGATGCCGTCGCCACCAACGACGGCCACGCGCGGCTCGGCAGCCGCCCCTTCGACAGCGCCGACGGCTTCATGCGCGTGACGGTCATGGAGGAGCAGCAGCCCGCAAGTTATCTAAAGGGCGCGCCGGAGGTGATCATCGCCCGGTGCCATCTTTCGCAAGCCGAGAAAGAGGCCTGGGAGGAGAAAGCGGCCCGGCGCGCGCGCGAAGGCTACCGCGTGCTGGCGCTCGGCTGGCGCGAAGGCGAGGCGGAGACGGACCTGGTCTTTCTCGGGCTCGTGCTCTTGTGGGACCCGCCGCGTGCGGAGGTCCCCGACGCGCTGCGGCGTGCGCAGGCCGCCGGCATCCGCGTCGTGATGATCACCGGCGATCATCCCGCCACCGCCGAGACGGTCGCCGAGATCATCGGCATCAATCCGCGCCGCGTTCTCTCCGGGCGCGACATCGACGGCATGTCGGCCGACGAGCTGGGCGCTGCGGTGCGCGAGGTCGATGTGTTCGCCCGGGCCTCGCCCGAGCACAAGCTGAAGCTGGTGGAGGCCTTGAAGGCGGAAGGTGAGGTCGTCGCTGTCACCGGTGACGGCGTCAACGATGCGCCCGCCTTGAAGCGCGCCGATGTCGGTGTCGCCATGGGCCGGCGCGGCTCGGATGTGGCGCGCGAGGTCGCCGATCTCGTGCTCATGGACGACAATTTCGCAACGATCGTCGCGGCCATCGAGGAAGGGCGCAGCATCTACGAGAACATCCAGAAGTGCATCCGCTTCCTGTTCTCCGCAAACCTTGCGCTCGTCTTGCTCGTGGTGGGCGGCCTGGGGCTGTCCTTCGTGCTCGGAATCCGCGATCCAGAGGGCGGCATGTTCCTGTTGCCGCTGACCGCCGTGCAGCTCTTGTGGATCAACGTGGTCGGCAACGGCGCCCCGGCGCTCGCGCTCACCTTCGACCACAACCCGGGCGTGATGCTGCAGAGGCCGCGGCGGGCCGACGGGCGGCTGCTCGACGCCGTATCCGTGCGCTTCATCGTCGTGTCGGGGCTCGCCAAGGCGTTCGCCGGGATCGTGCTGTTCCTGCTCTTGCCCTTCCTCGGCTACGCCATTTTGGAGACGAGGACGGCCGTGTTCCTCTACGAGTCGATCGCGGAGGTCGCCTTCGCCTATCCCTCGCGCCGCATCCGTCTCAATCCGAGGCCCAACATGTTCCTGCACGTGGCCGTGTTGGGATCGGTGGTGCTGCAGGTGCTGACGGTGCTCGTGCCGGCGCTGCGGACCCTCCTCGGTCTCGTTCCCATCGACCCCACGGTCGCGCTGCTCGTGGCCGCGGGCGTGCTGTGGAGCTGGGCGGTGGCCGAGCTCGTTGGTCGCTGGCTGGCAACCCATGATGGGGCGCGTTAGCCGTCGGGTGCGGTGGAGACGAGCCAGGCGGAGGCGCAAAGGATCAGCGCGGCGACCGCAATCTCGACGCGGATGGACGATGCGCAGGCGTGCGGCGCCCGATGCGTAGTCGCGGGCGAGCAGCGGCGTGAAGCGCAGCTTGTTGAAGGCGGCAATCAGCAGCAGCAGGGAGACGAGCCCGAGCTTGATCAGCAACCTTTGCTGCCAGGCGATGTCGAGGCGCAGCGTGCCGCCCGTCAGCAGCAGCACCAGCAGCGCTCCGGCCGTCAGCAGGCCGCCGACGACGAGAACAGCCCGCGCCCCGAACAACTCGATCGTCGCCACCGCATCGGCGGGCTCCATGCGCCGCGTCACGGCGATGAGTGCAAAGAGCGCGCCGAGCCACCAATGCACGGCCGTCAGGTGGATGAAGAGAAGCGGCGCCACCAAAAGGCGCCCTTCGCTGGCGGCCGTATGGCCTTCGAGCAGGAACGAGCCGATCAGAACAAACGCCAGCGTGAGGCCGACCGAAGCCCATCGCAGTCCCACCGCGACGATCACGGCCGCCGCGAGCAGGCGCACGGCCGCCGCCTGACCGATCGGCGTCTGCATACCCATCCAGCGCAGCTCGGGACCGAACGCCAACGTCCAATCCCCATCGGCGATGGCGAGCTGAAAGATGACGTAGCGCACGGGCTCGAGCACGAGCAGCAGGAGGAAGCCGATGACGATCTGCCGGCGCAGCACGGGTGCCACCGCGTCGCCCGCCTCCGGAAAGCTCGACCGAAACAGCATCGCGCCCGCAACCGCGATGGTGCCGGCGTAGGTGAGTGCGCGCAGCAGTACGGCCGCTTGCTCGGGAACGATCATTGGGCGCCAGCGCCGCCGCCCGCGACCGTAAAGGCAAAGTGGCCCTTCATCACGTGCCCATCCTGCGAAACCGCTGTCCACGTCACCTCGTAGGAGCCGTCACCGAGGGCCGCGACCGATGCCGTGGCGGCATCGGTGAACGTTTTCGGCAGCGGCGCTTTGAGCGCAATGTCCGTGTCGTCGCCGGCGCGGTGCACGCGCACCAGCGTGAGGCGCATGGGATGGGAGAAGGCCATCTCGATCTGCGACAGCCCCGTGGGCACGGTGGCGCCATCCGCCGGCGTGCTCGCCGTCATCTTGGTGTGAGCGAGGGCTCCCGCACTCGTCATGGCGAGCAGAAGCACCGCCGTCGCCATCCTTACGAAGTCCATCGCTTGCTCCTCTACGGCGCGGCTTAAGGCGTGCCTACCTCGTTTGCAAGGCTAGCAAATGATGGCCTGACTGCCGCGGTTCGAATTGGCGCGTCCTCATAAGTGGGGATGCGTGTGAGCCCTGCCGGCAACTGCCATGCGTGTGCCTTGAACCAGGCCAGGCCGAGGGCCCCCGGGGCTTGGGCCCGTTTTGCCGAGCAGCTCGCGCCATTCGCTGAGGAAGCGGGACTTGGTGAGGCGCGCCGCCTGCTGGCACGCGATATCGACGAGCGAACGTCGACGGCCCTCCTCCATGTCTACGAGATCGAGCAAGCCCTTTCTAATGGACGCGACCGAGTGCGGAGAGACCATGATCGCTCCTCCGCTGACCGCCTCCTCCTGTGCGCCACCCCCGCTCACGATCGACAGCAGGCCGTAACGTGCAGCCTCCAACGCGGGCAGGCCGAACCCTTCGAGTAGGCTCGGCATGACAAATCCCGCGGCGTTCCGGTAGAGCCAGCGAAGCTCAGCGTCGCTGCGGTATCCAAGATAGCGGACGCCGTCGGTGGCTCGGCTCAGTGGAATCACTTTGTCCGCACTGTTGCCGCGGGGGCCGCAGAAGACATAGGAGTAGCCACGCTCCCGAAGACCGCTGGTAACAAATGCCTCAATGATCCGCTCATGATTCTTGCGCTTTTCGAGAGCGCCGACCGTAAGCAGGAAATGCGAATTGATTCCTGCAGGCTTCACGTCGTCAACGCAATCCAGCTCCTCGCGCACATAGAGGGGGATGACGTGGAGGGTCCGGTAGCGTCCGCCGAACAGGCCCATCAAGGCGTCACAGGATGCCTGACTGACGAAGACCAGGTGGGGCTTTGCCGCGCTGATCTTGTCGTAGGCCCGTTGGTAAAGGAGGGTCGTGCCGTGATCGAAGAGCTCTGGGTGCGTGACGGGTCCCACATCGTGACACAGCACGATGTCGTCCTTATCGAGCCTGGAGCGAAGCACATATAATGGATCGAGATACAAGGTGGAGCAGTCGGCGTATCGACGTGGCGGCGACCGCTCAAACGCTTTGCTGCCGCTGAGACAGTGGAACTCGAGCAGCATGAGCTGGCCAAGGATGCGACGCTTCAGGCCCACGGGCTCGTTGCCCTGCCATCGCCAGTAGCGGATTCCGGCAATTCGATCGGACAAGTTCTCGACGATGTCGCGGCAGACGTAATAAGCGCCGGTGCGATTGATCAGCGCCAAGGAGAAGTCGGCCAGGCGGCGTGATTCGGAACCGATACGGGAACATTGGTGCATCTGGGTCGAACATCTGTGCTGAGTGAATATGATCGAGGAAGCATAGCCCACGCGGCCTCCAGCGCGGACCCCAGGCATGTGGCGTAATGCATGAGAAGCGCATTACTCCCATTTGTCGAAGTCACATTTTTTTACAGAGATGCACGCGCCATCTGGTCGCCGAATTTCCTTGCTCGCGCGCCACGGAGGACGCCGCGGCACGGGCTTTGCAGCGCAAAAAAGTTCTTCTTCAGCAATGGCTCTCCTCATAGCGTCGCGTGTTTCGCTCCACCCTTGGTTGCAAGACCAGCAAATTGCGAGGCGTCTGACGCGACTTGCCGCGGCGGCAGGCTACGCTCCTTGATAAGCGCATAGACCACCGGGATCACCACCAGCGTCAGGATGGTCGAGGACACCATGCCACCGATCATCGGCACGGCGATGCGCTGCATCACCTCCGAGCCGGTGCCGGTGCTCCACAGGATGGGAAGGAGCCCCGCCGTGATGGCGACAACGGTCATCATCTTGGGGCGTACGCGGTCTACTGCGCCGACCATGATTGCCGCGTGCAGGTCACCTGCCGTGAGCACGCGGTTCTCCTGAGCCGCTGCAGCGCGGCGCTCCTTCAGGGCGTTGTCGAGATAGATCAGCATGACGACGCCGGTCTCGGCCGCGACGCCGGCGAGTGCGATGAACCCGACGGCCACGGCGACCGACAGGTTGAACCCCAGATACCAGACGAGCCACAGGCCGCCGACCAGCGCGAAGGGCAGCGAGGCCATGACGATCAGCGTCTCGGTCAGGCGCCGGAAGTTGAGGTAGAGCAGCAGGAATACCAGCGCCAGCGTCAGCGGGACGACGAGCATCAGCCGCGCCTTGGCGCGCTCGTAATACTCGTACTGTCCGCTCCACACCGCATAGTAGCCGGGCGGGAACTTGACGCGCGCCGCTACCGCCTTCTTGGCATCGGCAACATAGGAGCCCAGGTCGCGCTCGCGCGCGTCGACGTAGACATAGGCCGCGAGCTGGGCGTTCTCGGTGCGCACCACGCCCGGGCCGCCGCGTCAGCTCCACCTTGGCGACGCTGCCGAGCGGGATCGACGCCCCGTTTGGCAGCGCCACCAGCACCTCGCGCTCGATCGCATGCGGGTCGGAGCGCACGTCGCGCGGGTAGCGCACGCTCACCGTGTAGCGCTCGCGGCCGTCGACGACGGTCGTCACCGGCTCGGCGCCGAGCGCGGAGGCCACGACCTCCTGCACGTCGCCGACCATGAGGCCATAGCGCGCCAGCTCGGTGCGGTCGGGCACGATCTCCATGTACGACCCCCCCATGATCCGCTCGGCGAAAGCGCTGGACGTGCCGGGAACCGTCTTGATCGCCGCCTCGATCTGGCGGGCGAGCCGTTCGATCTCCTTCAGGTCGCGGCCCAGAACCTTGACGCCGACGGGCGTGCGGATGCCGGTTGCCAGCATGTCGATGCGCGCCTTGATGGGCATGGTCCAGGCGTTCGACACGCCGGGGAACTGCAGGGCCTGGTCCATGTCCGCGATCAGCTTATCGGTGGTCATGCCGGCGGGCCATTCGCTCTCCGGCTTCAGGTTGATGATGGTTTCAAACATCTCGGTCGGCGCCGGGTCGGTGGCGGTCGCGGCGCGCCCCGCCTTACCCCAGACGCTTTCCACCTCGGGAAACGACTTGATGATCTTGTTCTGCGTCTGCAGCAGCTGGGCCGCCTTGGTGATGGAAAGGCCCGGCAGCGTCGTCGGCATGTAGAACAGCGTGCCTTCGTTGAGCGTCGGCATGAATTCCGAGCCCAGACGTTGCGCCGGCCAGATCGTCGCGGCGAGCACGGCAAGGGCGAGCGCAAGCGTCAGCATCTTGGCCTTGAGCACGGTTTTGATCACCGGCCGATAGATCCAGATCAGCAAGCGGTTCAGCGGGTTCTTGGCCTCGGGCACGATGCGTCCGCGCACGAAGATCACCATCAGTGCGGGGACGAGCGTGACCGACAGGAAGGCGGACGCGGCCATGGCGAACGTCTTGGTGAAGGCGAGGGGATGGAACAGGCGCCCCTCCTGCGCCTCGAGCGAGAAGATCGGCAGGAACGATACGGTGATGATGAGCAGCGAGAAGAACAGCGCCGGGCCCACCTCGCTCGCCGCCTCGATCAGGATCTCGGTGCGCGGCTTGCCGGGAGGCGCACGCTCCAGATGCTTGTGGGCGTTCTCGATCATGACGATGGCCGCGTCGACCATGGCGCCGATGGCGATGGCGATGCCGCCGAGGCTCATGATGTTGGACGAAATCCCAAACGCGTACATGAAGATGTAGGCGATGAGTATGCCGAGCGGGAGCGTCAGGATGGCGACGAGAGCGCTGCGGGCGTGCAGCAGGAACACGATGCATACCAGCGCCACGATCAGGCTTTCCTCGGCGAGCGTCGTCTTGAGCGTCGCAATGGCCCGCTTGATCAGCTCGGAGCGGTCGTAGACCGGCACGATCTCGGTACCGGCGGGCAGGCTGGAGGCAATCTGTGCGAGCTTTTCCTTCACGTTGTCGATGACGGTGAGCGCATTCTCGCCGAAGCGCTGCACCGCGATGCCGGTGACGACCTCGCCTTCTCCGTTGAGCTCGGCGACACCGCGGCGTTCGTCAGGCATCAATTCGACGCGGGCCACGTCGCGCAGCAGGACGGAGGCGCCGCCCTCGGCCTTCAGGACGATCTGCTCGATGTCCTCCGGTCCGCGGAAGTAGCCGCGCCCGCGCACCATGAACTCGGTCTCGGCCAGCTCCACGACGCGTCCGCCCACGTCCATATTCGACTCGCGTATGGCGTCGCGCACCTTGGACAACGGGATTTGGAACGCCTTCAGGCGGCGCGGATCGACGATGACCGTGTACTGGCGCACGAAGCCGCCGACGCTTGCCACCTCCGAGACGCCCTCGGCTCCGGCGACCGCGAACCGCACCTGCCAGTCCTGCGTGGTCCTGAGCTCGGCTAGCGTGCGCTTGGCCGCGATCACGGCATACTGGTAGATCCAGCCGACGCCGGTGGCGTCGGGTCCGAGCGTCGCCGTCACGCCGGTCGGCAGCTGGCGCTGAGCGGCGGACAGGTACTCGAGCACGCGCGAGCGCGCCCAGTAGAGGTCGGTGCCGTCCTCGAAGATGACGTAGACGAAGCTCACGCCGAAGAACGAGAAGCCGCGCACGACCCGCGCCTTGGGCACGCTCAGGAGCGCGGTCGACAGCGGGAAGGTGACCTGGTCCTCGACCACTTGCGGCGCCTGGCCCGGGTACTCGGTGTAGACGATGACCTGGGTGTCGGAGAGGTCGGGTATGGCGTCGAGCGGCACCTTGTGCACGGCGTAGATGCCGGCGCCGGCGAGAAAGCCTGCGCCCAAAAGCACGAGCACCAGATTGCGGGCCGACCAGCGGATGACGGCGGCGATCATGGCGCGTGCCCTTCGTGGCTGTCGTGACTTTCGGGCTCCTTGGCAGGCGGTTGCGCGGCGGGTGCCGCGTCGGCGGTGAAGCCGGCGAGCGCCGCCTGCAGGTTGCTCTCGGCGTCGATCAGGAAGTTCGCCGACACCACGACGTCGTCGCCGGCGGCGATCCCTTTCGTGATTTCGGTATACGCTTCGCCGCGCAATCCCAGCGTCACGGGACGCGGCTCGAAGCGGCCTTCACCACGCGCCACCAGCACGACCTGGCGGTTGCCACTGTTGATGATGGCCGAGTTGGGTACGGCGACGCGCGGTTTCTCCCCCGCGCCCGTCTCGATCTCGACTTCGGCATACATCTCATGCTTGATCTTGTGCTGCGGATTATCGATCTCGATCCGCACCTTGCCGGTGCGGGTCGCCATATCGAGCTCGTGCAGCACGAACGTCACCCGCCCCTCGAACGTCTCGGACGGGAATGCCTTGAAGCGCAGGGTCGCCGGCTGCCCGATGGCGACCAAGCCGATGTCCTGCTCGGGCACATCCGCGATGACCCAGATTTTCTCCAGGCCGGCGATGCGAAAGACCTCCTCGCCCATGCGCACCATCTGCCCTTCGATCAGGTTCTTCTTCATGACGTAGCCGTCGGCCGGCGACGGCCAGTCGATCGACATCACGGGCTGACCGGTCTTGCGCAGCTGCTCCAGCACGGCGTCGGGCACCTCGAGATTGCGCAGCTTCTGCTCCGCTCCTTTGAGATTTTCCCCACGGCCGTCGGGGATGCCGATGCGGTAGTCGACCTGGGCGTTGACCATCGCCGGGCTGTAGATGCGAAACAGCGGCTGGCCCTTTTTGATGTGGGCGCCGGTCTCCTCCACGTAGAGCTTCTCGATGAAAGCGTCGGCGCGCAGTGTCACCGAGTGCAGGGTGTGCTCGTCGGGCTTGGCGACCCCGGCGGCGCGCACTGGACGCACAAGTCGGCGCATCTCGGCGCGCTCGGTGCGCACGCCGGAGCGCTGGACGCGGTCGAGGCTGATCTTGACGGTGCCGGGCGTGGTCGCGACCTCGTCGGCATAGACGGGGATGTAGTCCATGCCCATGGAGTCCTTCTTCGGCACCGGCGAGGTGTCGGCGAGCCCCATGGGATTGCGATAGTAGAGCGGCTTGCGCGCACGCGCGTGCGTACCGGCCGTCGTGTCTTGCTTCAGGTCGTGGGCTGCGTGGTCGGTCGCGCCGGGTGCCCAGTTGCCGGTGCCGAGCCGATAGCCGGCGGCAACCGCCGCCACCAGCGCCAACGCGCCGGCGATCACACCAAGTGTGGTACGCATGAGTCTGGTCCTTCTCAAAAAGGGGAGGCGATACGCTCGAGCGCGCGCGCTTCAGCGCACGCGATCAACGATCGCTGCATCGAGAGAAGGTCAGGCTCGGGGAGGCGGAAGCTGTGGGGCCGACGACCATCCCGGTGGCCGCTCGGCAGGCAGGGGTGCGACTTGGAAGGCCACAACGATCCGCGCGGAACGCTCGGGCGGCATCACGGCCATCTGCCCGAAGCACTTTTGCAGACAGGTCTGGGCGCAGGTGCCCTTGTCGTCGCAGCAGCAGGCGTGCGCGGACTTATCCTCGCAGTGCTGGGCGGCATCGGCTTTTGTCGCCATGTGCATAGCGCCTTGACCGTGCGGCATGGCGCTATGTTGGGTATGTGATGGCGCTTTTGCAGTGCTTGCCGCCGCGCCAACGGGCGCCAGCGCCACGGCAAGCGTGATCAGAACGGCCAGGACTCGGCGGGCAAGTGCCAAAAATCTAAGTCTCCAACGACGATGCCGGCAGCATGGCGAATCCGCCAGCCGCGTCAAGCCGCATGCTGCCGCGGTCCGGATTTTAGCCCAGAAACGTGACGGACCCGTTGCCCCTCTGGCCTTAATTGACCCGCGCCACCTCGACCAGATTGTCGGAGAAGGTCGGCGCGCGGCCGAGCCCGGACCAGGCATCCGACGAGATGGAGTTCACCGAGCCGTCCGAGCGATTGAGCGAGCGCCAATAGCCGAGCGTCGCCACCACGATGCCCGGGTTGACGTCATCCGTTACGCGCGCCACGCCCTCGAAGTCGCCACGCGCGTTCTGCACCCGCACCGGATCTCCGTCGCGTATGTTGCGCTTGGCGGCGTCCGCAGGCGAGATCAGCACGAACTGCTCGCCCTGGCCCCTGATCTTGTGCGGCTCGTTGGCGTAGCAGGAGTTGAGGAACCCGTGGCTTTTCGGCGAGATGATATTGAGCGGATAGGTCTTTGCCAGCTCGGGATTGGTTTCGGGCGATTCCCGCACCGGCACATAGCCGGGCAGCGGATCGATCGGGCTGCCATCCTGCTCGCCCTCGTACATCGCGCGGAACGGCGGAGCGACGAAGTTCTTCGCGTCGGGCAGCAGCAGCTCAACCTTGCCGGACGGAGTGGGGAACTTGCCTTCGGCATGCGGCGTGCGGGTGTCGACGGCGCCGACGTCGATCCGGTAGTAGCCGTGCTTCTTGAAGTACTCCATGTCGATCCCGCCCATCTTGGGGTCGTTCCAATTGATGTAGGCGGCGCACAGCTCGCTGTCGGTCATTTTGAATACGGGATCGTCGAAGCCCATCTCCTTGGCCAGCAGCCGCCACATCTCGCTGGTCGGCTTGCACTCGCCGGGGGGATCGGTCGCCTTCTCGTTGTACGTGAAGTAGAAGTGGCCCCAGCTCCAGAGCATGTCCTCGGCCTCGGCCGCCATGGCCGAGGGCAGGATGATGTCGGCGTACTTGGCCGTATCGGTGATGAAGTGCTCGGCGACGACCGTGAACAGGTCCTCGCGCTTCAGACCCGCGACGATCTTGTTGGTCTCGGGCGACTGGCTGACCGGATTGGTGCAGAACACAAACAGGCTCTTGATCGGCGGGTCGAGTTTCATCTCGCCGGTCAGTGCCTGGCCGAGCCGCAGGTTGTTGACCACGCGCGTGCCGGGCTTGATCCAATCCGGCCGGGCGGCCTTGACCCAATCGATGGGAAAATCCCACAGCGGCAACTGCAGCATGCCACCGCCGACGTGGCGCCATGAGCCCGCGACCGCGGGAATGGCGTAGACGGCGCGGGCCGCCTGGGCACCGCCGGCCGAGCGCTCAATAGCGACGCCGATACGAATGGCGGACGGCTGCGAGGTGGCGAACTCGCGGGCGAACTTGGCGATGTCGTCCGCTTTCACGCCGGTGATCTTCTCGGCGTAGTCGAGCGTAAACTCGGCGGCGCGTGCCTTGAGCTCCGGCCAGCCTTGCGTGTGATTATCCACGTAGTCCTGATCGACGAGGCCCTGCTCGACCATCTGGTTGATGACCGCCAAGGCGAGCGCGCCGTCGGTGCCGGGCTTGGGGCAGATGTGCCAGTCGCCGGCCTTGGCCGTGCGCGACTTGTAGGAATCGATGACGACGACCTTGGCGCCGCGCTTTTGCGCTTCCAGCACGAACGGCCAGTGATGCAGGTTGGTGGAGATCGAATTGCACGCCCAGATCACGATGTACTTGCAGTGCACGAAGCTTTCCGGATCGAGGCCGCCCGTGGGCCCGTGGGTGAGGAGCCATGCGGTTGAGGAGCCGGAGGTGCAATAGGTCTTCTCGTTGACCGTCGTGCCCAGCCGGTTGAAGAAGGGGTCGCCCGAGTTGATCCCTTGCACCAGGCCCATGTTGCCCAGGTAGCTCTGCGGCATGATCGCCTGCGCGCCGTACTCGGCGATGATCTCGCGCCAGCGTTTGCCGATTTCGGAGATCGCCTCGTCCCAGGTGATGCGCTCGAATGTATTGCCGCCGTTCGGGCCCGAGCCTTTGGGTCCCACGCGCCGCATCGGATACAGCAGCCGGTCGGGGTTATGGTGGTGATCGTGGAAGTCCTTGAGTTTCACGCACAGCGTCCCGCGCGTGATGGGATGATCTTTGTTGCCCTTGACGTTGACGAGCTTCCCGTCGACGGCCTCATAGACCATGGCGCAGGTGTCGGGGCAGTCGTGCGGACAGGCCCCGTAAAAGGTCTCGCGCTTGAGTGGCTCGTTCATCCTGGATCCTCCCGAAGGCTGGTCCTTCAGCGGACCGTTGTTCTTGCTTGTGCGGTAGTCTGACCCAGGTCAGGCTGGTGCGCAAGCCGGGTCGGGAGGTGAGCCATGAGCCGTATTGCGCCGGAGCGCCTGTCCCAGATCGGTGTCGGCGTGCTGTTGCTGATCGTCATCCGTTCGCTGAGCGAGGTCTTCCGTCTTCAGTACGTGCATGGGGACGCGCTCACCATCGCGCAGGTGACGCCGTTTGTGGGGAGCGCGCTGTTCACCGCGATCGTCCTGGCGGCGGCGCTCGTCTGCCATGTTTGGGGACGCTACCGGGTGGTGATCGCCGCGGTTATCGCCACCGTTGTGCTGTTGCTCGTCTACAAGATTGCCGTCATCGGCTGAGGTCCGCGCAGCAGTCCTCGTAGGCATGCACTGTGCCGCGCGTATCCAGCACAGCATAGCTTTCCGGTCCCTCCGACAGATATTCGGGTCCAATCGGCACCTTGCCGTGGGCGCCGGGGATGTCGAGGACGTAGGTCGGCAGCGCGAGACCCGACAGGCGCCCGCGCAGGGCGCGCATCAGCGCCTGACCTTCGGCAATGGTCGTGCGGAAATGCGCAGTGCCCGGCGCCAGATCGCCATGGTGCAGGTAGTAGGGCTTCACGCGCGCTTCGACGAGCGCGCGCATCAGCGCTTCGAGCGTATCGGCGTCGTCGTTGACGCCCTTCAGGAGCACGGTCTGGCTCACCATGGCGATGCCGCGGTCGATGAGGCGCGCGCACGCGGCCCGGGCGGCGTCGGTCAGCTCGCGCGGATGGTTGGTGTGGAGTGCCACGTAGACGGTCTTGGTGCCGGCCGCGAGCGCGTCGGCGAGCGCCTCCGTCACGCGCTCCGGCGCCACCACGGGGACGCGCGTGTGCCAGCGTACTATTTTGACGTGCGGGATCGCTTGAAGCGCGGCCGTGACCTCTGCAACCCGGCGCGGTGACAGGACGAGCGGATCGCCGCCGGTGAGGATCACCTCCCAGATCTCGGCGTGCGCGCGGATGTAGGCCAGTGCCGAGTCCAACTCGGCATCGCTCAGTGCTGCGGCTTTGCCGGGCCCGACCATCTCGCGCCGGAAGCAGAAGCGGCAGTAGACCGGGCAGACGGCGACGAGCTTCAGGAGCACGCGGTCGGGGTAGCGATGCACGATCCCCGGCACCGGGCTCTTGGCGGAATCGCCGATGGGGTCGTCGCGCTCGGCGTGGTGGCGCTCGAGCTCGCGCACATCGGGAACGAACTGGCGCGCAATGGGGTCATCCGCGTCGGCGGGGTCGATGAGCGACGCCATGGCCGGTGTCACCGCTACCGCGTAGCGCTGCGCCACGGCGCGCATGTCCGCGGCGCGCGCGCGCGGGACCAGGCCGGCATCGGCCAGATCGGCGGCGGTCCTTAAAGTCTGTCGAAACGCAGTCATTGCCAGGGGCCTTCCGTGGTCGGTCGCATGCGACTTTCGATGTTTAGTCTAACGCAACCCTGGCGCGACATTTGACTGGGCATCGGGTCGGCATACGCCAAATTCCAAGACGCCGACGATAGCGTTCGCATACCAGGATTTCAGGGAATGGGGCTTACGACATGAAACAGGCAGCTTTGTTTGGCGGCGTCATAACGGGACTTATGGTTTTGGGCGGCGGCGGCGCCGTGGCCGCAGACTATCAGGTCTGCAAAAGCACGTATGCGCTGTGCACGACGGCAAAGTGCACGACCGACCCCAGCAAGGCCGACACCGTCCAATGCGCCTGCGAGGTGCGCACCGGCTATTCGGTCGGATCGACGCCGTGCCAGGTGCCGAAAGAGACAAGCGCCGGCAAGCAGGTCCGATCGCGCTACTACCCCATCAAGAGCTACGCGCACTGCGCCAACAACCGGCCCTGGGCAAACTGCTTCGACAAGGAGTGCGTGGTCGACAAGGACGATCCCAGCAAGGCGACGTGCACCTGCTCGGTCAAGGAGAACGAGGGCGACTACGTGATGGTCACGCCGTCCTACTCGGCGCAGACGTGCACTATCGGCCTGTGGTCCTCGGCCACCGTCTCCCAGCTCGAGGAGGTCACCAACTTCCTCAAAGGCCAGAAAGAGCTTCAGCCTTATCCGCTTGAGGTCCTGAACGCCGACACGCTGGGAGCCATGACCCCGACAAGCTCGGGCCACTGATCAGCAACAATGGGCTCCAGAAGACTCTATCCCGCCCTGTTGATAGCGGGGACGGAATCGCATGCGCCGTCGCGCCGGGCTCCATTCCGGCGTAGGCAGGGGCCAGTACCAGTACCGGTCCGTTGCGATTAGGGAGGGGTGCATGCGTCGTCTGTCGTTCGTTCTTCTTGTGACTTGTTGCGTCACCGTCGGCATCAGCGCACGCGCTCTGAGCCAGGAGTATGGGTTCTCGTATGGGAACTCGACGGCCCTGCACGAATGGCAGGGCCTTTACGGCGGCGCCCACGTGGGTGGCGCCTGGGGCAGCACGCAGGCGACCAACTCCGGCGGCACCACCACGCTCAACGACTACTGGAGCGCCGCGCCGAGTGGCGTCGTTACGGGCCTGCAGCTCGGCTACAACTTGCGCAACGGTCCGGTGCTCTACGGCGTGGAGGGCGATCTCGGCTATCTGGGCCTCGCCGGCAGCGCCACCTCCACCTATGTGCCTCTGGGCTACGACACGTCCACCAAGACCGATTCCGGATTCTATATGACGCTGCGCGGGCGGCTCGGCGTCATCTATAATCAATGGGCGTTCTACGCCACCGGCGGCTACATCGGCGCCGACACCAAGGTGTCGATCCTCGGGGCCTGCGATGCCATTCTGACCTGCAGTACGGCCTCCGTCAGCGGCTCGAACTCGTCGTTCCGTAACGGTTGGACGCTCGGTGGCGGCATCGAGGGGGATCTCGGCGGGCCGTGGACGGCCAAGGTCGAGTACCTCTATTACGACCTCGGCAGCAGGACGGTGTACACGACCGGTACCGGCATCACGAATACCTGGAAGGTCGAGACGGACGGGTCGTTGGTCCGCGCGGGCCTCAACTACCGCTTCGGCACGCCATACTAGGGATCAGCTTTTGCCGGGCTCGCGCTGGCTGACGATCTCGCCGTCCTCTTTGGCGAAGGTGCCGATGTCGGGGTTCGCAAGGATCTCGAGCACCACCTCGGAGGGCCGGCACAGCCGCGCGCCGCGCTCCGTGACGACGATCGGCCGGTTGATCAGGATCGGGTGTGCCACCATCGCGTCGATGAGCTGCGCCTCCGTGAGGCCTTCGTCATCGAGGCCGAGCTCGTCGTAGGGCGTGCCCTTGCGGCGCAGCAGCGCGCGCGCGGAGATGCCCATGGCCTTGATGAGCTCCTCGAGCCTGGCCCGCGTGGGCGGCGTCTTGAGATACTCGATCACCTCGGGCTCCTCGCCACTTGCGCGGATCATGGCGAGCGTGTTGCGGGACGTCCCGCACGCAGGGTTGTGGTAGATCGTGACCGGCATCATTTCTCCTTCGAGCCACCCTCGGGTCTCCGCGGGCTTGGACATTGGATGCCCCCAAATCTTTTGTCGAGGGCGCCTGCGGCACAGCGCCCCGATGGTAAAGCCGGCCACCTGGAGCGCATAGAAGTGTCATGGAGCTGTCGTACGCGGCAGCTCGTCTCAACCGGAGTGGCCATGCGTAATCTCTTGTTCATCGCCGGCGGCATCCTGTGCATCGTGAGCGGGCTGGTCTTCCTGCCCCTGCCGACGCCCCTTGGGCTGCCGCTGCTGGTGACGGGATCGGCGCTGCTCGTGGCTGGCAGCGCGCTGGCACGGCGTGTCTTGAAGCGCTTTCGAACCAGCAACGAGCGCGCGCATACGTGGCTTACGGCGGGGGAGCGCTATCTACCGCTTTTCCTGCGGGTGCCGCTGCGACTGACGCACCCGGACCGCACCGACGTCTAGACACCCCATCACAATGCGTCGACGCGCTGCGTGTTCTTCCGGTATTCGCCGGGTGCGCATCCGAACTGCGCCTTGAACCGCCGATTGAAGTGCGACAGGTCCGAGAAGCCCCAGCTGAACGCGATTTCACTGATCATGCGGTTCGCGTGCGCCGGATCCTCGAGCGCGCGGCGGCACCGCTCCAGCCGTCGCCCGATGATGTAGCGCTCGAGACACGAGTCTTCCTCGGCGAGCAGCAGATTGGCGTAACGCACGCTGATCCCAGCCGCGGCTGCCGCGACGGTGGGTTTGAGCTCGGAGTCGTGAAGTCGCGCTTCGATCGCCGCTTTGAGCATGGTGAGGGCGACGGTGCGGGGCGACGAGAGCGTAACTCCTCCGTCACCCTCTGTGGAAATCGCGAGCGCCAAGAGATCGAGAGCGTGCTCCGTGATCCTGGCGGCGGCCATGCCTTGGATCGCGTCCATGCGTTCGGTAATCATCGTCAAGTATTCGAACACCAGCCCGCCGACAGGCCTTTGCGAGCTCAAGGAGAGGCTGGCGCGCGGCGCGGCGCGTCCCAATCGCGCCTCGAAGCTTTGGCGCGGCACTCGAATCGATATGAGGCGGTTTCGGTCCTCAAAGCGTGCCGAGTATGGTCTTTGCGAGTCGAATAAAAAGCAGCTGCCGCGCTCCATGACGGATTGATGATCGGCCTGGCAATGGACCGCTCGCCCTGCCAACTGGAGGTTCAAGACGACGTCATCGTGCTGCGCGCGCGCAATCTCCAGGGCACTGCGCTCCGCCTCGTGCGGCCCGCCCTCGTAGTCTGCAATGCACAAATCGCCGACCACTCCGGAGCGCATGCGCGCCTGGAACGGTCCTTCGGCTCCGACGGACAGGCGGATGTAGCCGCGAAGTACGTCGTCCGACCAATAGGCGAAGCTGTCGCGCGGGTGCACGCTATTCGTAGAGTAGACGACGGCCATGGCCGGCCTTTCTGCAGGATCCCACCGCCCCGATGCTAACCTCGAGCTCGCAGAATATGAAGCATCTTCCTCTCAGCACTGAATAAAGCCGTGGCGACGGTAAATTGCGCCAGCGGCTATCTGTCGGTAAGCGGCGTCCAGATGACCTGCTCGATGCGGGTCGCGCCCGATGCCAGCATGACGAGGCGGTCGAATCCGAGCGCGCAGCCCGAGGCCGGCGGCATCGCGCGCAAGCGCCGAGAGGAAGTCCTCATCCAGCGGGTAGCGCTCGCCGTAGCGTTGTTGTCGCTTGTCCATCTCGGCCTCGAGCCGGCGGCGTTGCAAGGCGGCATCGGTCAACTCGCCGAAGCCGTTGGCGAGCTCGACGCCACAGCAATAGAGCTCGAAGCGCTCGGCGACGCGGGCGTCGTGCGCGCACGGTTTTGCGAGCGCCGATTCGACTGCCGGGTACTCGGTCAGAAGCGTCGCGCGACCGTTGCCGAGCTTGGGCTCAACGAGTGCTGTCAGCACCTTGGCGAAAATGTCGGACCAGGTGTCGTCGGCGCGCGCGGTGACGCCGGCGTCCTCGGCCATGGACGCAAGCCGGTCGCGGTCGGTGCCGTCGTTTGACAAGGCTCGCAAGAAGGTCGATTCCAGCGTAGCGGCCGAAAGCATCGGCGACGGTGAGCCGCTCGGGCTCGGCGCGCGGGTTGCACGTGACGCCGCGAAACGACACGAAGCGGTTGTGGACCGTTTCTGCCGCGAGCTTCAGGAGGGCTGCCGCATCCGCCATCACCGTCTCGTAGGGCGCGTTGGCGCGATACCACTCGAGCAGGGTGAACTCGGGCGCGTGCAAACCGCCGCGCTCGCGGTTGCGGAAGGCGTGGCCAAGCGTGAAGATTTTTTCCTCGCCGGCGGCGAGCAGCTTTTTGCAGGCGAACTCGGGCGAGGTGTGGAGATAAAGGGGGAGGCGGCTCAGATCGGGGCGAATGAGCTCGGTCTCGAAAGCGCTCAGGTGCGCCTCGTTGCCGGGTGACGTCACGAGGCAGCCGGCATCGACCTCGGTGAAGCCCTGCGCCTCGAACCAGCGGCGCACGGCGGCGGTGATGCGCCCGCGCGCTTCCAAGAACGGCTTGCGGTCGGCGTGCGCGGCGCGGTCCCACCAGGGTGTGTCTTGGCTCATGCGCTAGCCTTTAGACCATTTGCTGCAAAATCCAATGTGCCTGCGGCGCGCCTCATGCTGGGTCCCGGCTCTCGCTCCCCTCGGTTCAAGTCCGAGGGTCGCTTGGCCGGGATGACGGATATGCGGATGCGGCGTCTCCGTCTCTTCACCTCTCCCGTTATGGCGGAGCCACGCTTCGCATGGACGGGAGCAAGCATCGTCGCGCCGCTTCTACCTTCACCCTCCCCTTGAGGGGGAGGGTGGTCGCCGAAACGCACGTGAGGCGACCGGGTGGGGTGAAGAGCTGGGAGAAACATTCAAGTCTCGCTCCTGGATATTCTCCCCACCCCTCACCCCTCCCCGCTGGGGAGGGGAAGTGGCGTGCACCTTTAGCCTCGCGGGCGTCAGCCCCGAGGGTTTGAGAAAGAAAGGGAGCGCGGGCGCCGAAGCACTGCGATCCTGTTGCAACAAATGGGGCAGCCCTTCAGCGCCCGCGCCGGTTGCTGCCGTGCCGAGGGTGCGGTCACATCGTCAGCGGGCTCATCGGTCCGGCTCTCGCTCGCTTCGGGCAGAGCCTCTCGCGTCCAGGACCTAGAGCTGCTGCGCGCCTCTCTCAAGGAGCGCCGCTGCGCGACGGGCGTCCGTGCAGTGTGTTGCCACGCCTGCACAGCCTCGATCCGCGGCCCCGGAATCCGAGGTGAGCTACCTCGCGTCAAACGCCCGCGACGGTACGGACGCTGCCTCATCCGGGTCACCGCCCCCGCCCCGCAAAGCCGCTCAGCTGCGCGTCCCATGTGGACAGGGGTGCGAGCAGGATAGGGGAGGCGGGAGGGGCGGGGATTAGTTTTTTCGACCGTCATCCCGGACGCCGGAGCGTCATGAGACGCGAAGGCGATCCGGGATCCAGCGCGGGGCGTGCCGCAGGCTCCTAAGGACTTACGGTGTCTCACGACGAGTCTCATGCTGGATCCCGGCTCTGCGCTCCCCTCGGATCAAGTCCGAGGGTCGCTGGGCCGGGATGACGGAAGGGGCGCCGTCGCTCACCCCGATGACGGCGGCGACGAGCGGGCCAGGCGCTGCCGATTGCGGTCAGTTGCGGGCGACGGCCTCATGGCGCCCGTCCACGGGCAGCACCTTGGCCTCCGGCCCCGGACAGGGTATGAGACGCCCAGATTCCCCCGCTTTCGACCGCGCCCTACCGCCCCGTCCCGGGGCTCAGCGACGGCCGGTCCCGCAATTGGAGACGTAAAGTGCCAAAGGTCATCGCCTCATCGGTGCGCAAGGGCAACGTGCTCGATCTCGACGGCAAGCTCGCCGTCGTCATCCGCGCCGAGAACATTCATCCCGGCAAGGGCACGCCCGTCACGCATCTGGAGCTGCGCCGCATCGCCGACGGCGTGAAGGTGACCGAGCGCTATCGCACCACCGACCAGGTGGAGCGCGCCTACCTCGACGACAAGGAGTACAACTACCTGTTCGAGGACGACCACGGCTATACCTTCATGCACCCCGAGACCTTCGACCAGATCACTGTGTCGAAGGACGTCATGGGCGACCAGGCGCAGTGGCTGCAGGAAGGCATGACGTGCACGCTGTCGCTGCACGAGGGCATTCCCATCGCGATCGAGCTGCCGCAGCGCGTGACGCTGGAGATCACCGAGGCCGATCCGGTGGTCAAGGGACAGACGGCGTCGTCGTCCTACAAGCCGGCGGTGCTGTCGAACGGCGCCAAGGTCATGGTGCCGCCGCACATCGGCGCGGGCACGCGCGTCGTCGTCATGACGGACGACGGCTCCTACGTCGAGCGCGCGAAGGACTGATAGGAGCGTTGGCGATGGTGCGCGTGAAATACCAGCCGGTCGCCGCCGCGTTGGCGGCCGTTGTCGCAATCGCCTATCTCGTGCCCGTCCCGGCGCTGTCGGACAGCAACGCCCCCAAACTCGCGCGCAAGCTCTTGGAGCGTGAGGACGTGCCCGGCGGCGACGAGGAGTTGCGGCTATTTTCGGTTGAGGTTGCACCGGGGTATTCGGTGCCGCCGCACAGCCATCCCGTTGCGGGCGTCTGCTACGTGATCGAAGGGGCCGCCGAGACCCAGTACGAGGGGGAAGCCGCCAAGGTCGTTAGAGCCGGTGACTCGTTTAAGGACCAAGCCGGCAAGAGGCATAGCGTGTTCAGAAACCCGAGCCTCACCGATCAGCTCAAATTCCTTTGCGCCACCAAGATCAAGAAGGGGCAAGACTATCTTCTGCCCGAATAGCGCAGCGATTGACGGCTGCGCTGCAACATGGACCCGCCCAATTGACCGGGAAGCGGCGCCAATGAATGTGGGGCATCTGGTCGTCGACCAGCGCGACGATCTTCTTGCTCTGCCTCTGCTCAGCCTCGACGAGCGCCGAATGCTGTCGGGCACAAATCCCAACCACGCATTGAAACCAAACAGCCAGACCCCACGTTAGGGTTAAGATGCTGTTCACAAGATCACTCGCTTTGGCGCTGGCTCTGCTTGTCGCCGTTCCTCTCCTGCTGGCCCCAGCGGCCGTGTCGGCGCAGGGAACCGCTTCCAACAAGGACATCAGCTACTCGCGAGAGGAGCTCGATCAGATCCTGGCGCCGATCGCGCTGTATCCCGACGATCTTCTGTCCAATGTGCTGGTGGCCTCGACCTATCCGCTCGAGGTCGTCCAGGCGGCGCGCTGGATTGAAGAGCCGGCGAACGCCAGCCTGAAGGGGGAGGCGCTGACGAAGGCGCTCGCGGACCAGGATTGGGACCCGAGCGTCAAGGCGCTCACGCAATTCCCCGACGTGCTCGCCATGATGAGCAAGCAGCTCGACTGGACGGAGAAGCTCGGCGATGCGTTCCTCGCCAGCCAAGCCGATGTCATGGATCGGATCCAGTTCCTGCGCGACAAGGCCGAGGCAGCGGGCCATCTCAAGAGCAACGAGCACCAGACCGTCACAACGCGGCGCTCGAGCGGCTCTGACTACATCTACATCGAGCCGGCCGCGCCCGACGTCGTCTACGTGCCGGTCTACGAGCCGGACGTCTATGGAGACTGGTGGTATCCCGATTATCCGCCCTACTACTGGCCGGCGGATGGCGCGTACGTGGATGACTACTACTGGGGCTCGGGCGTGTCGGTCTTCTTGCCCCTGTGGGGCTGGGCCACGCCCCGCTGGCACGACCACTACATCCACGTCGATGTCCGCAGGTACAACCGTTTCAGCCGCCACAGGAAGATCACCTCCAGCCGGTGGCGCGCGAGTGCCCACCATCGGCGCGGCGTCAAGTATCGAAGCCACCATCGGGACGGCCGCAAACCGCAGCTCGATTATCGGGGTCATAACGGCAAGCAAGTGCTCAAGCCGGGGACGAACCGGCGCCTAGACGCCATCCGCGCCCCGATACGCGCTCACAAGCGCAAGCACGCCGGTCCATCGGTGTCGGCGGGTTCCAAGCAACATCACCGTGCCGGCGTCAAGATACGGCGCAACCATGACGTCTCATCCACGCCGAGAAAAAAGAAGTCATCGGCTCGTAAGCATTCGAAGGGGCGCTCATCCGCTCACCGACATTCGAGGAAGCGATCGTCCGCCCAGCGGCATTCGAGGAAGCGATCCTCTGCGCACAGTCATTCGAAGCGCCGGTCTGGCGCGAAAGCGCACCGCGGCGGCGGCCGTAAAGCAGGTGTGAAGCGCGGCGGCGGGAAAAAGCACGGCCGCGGCGGAGGCGGGCGCAAGAAGAAGCGGTGATCGTATCGGCTGCTGAAAGACGGGGCGTGAGTCCTCAAAGCCAACTGAAGTTCGGAATCCCGCTTCGAGGCAGGTTGCGCGCTGCTCAGAGCAGCTGCGTGACCCCGGCGTTGATCGAGACGACCAGCAGGATGTAGGCGAGTGCACCGGCATTGCCGTTGCCCCAGTCGCGGCTCCACGGCCAGATGGGCATGGCGGCGACCGCGGCGACGATGATGGCGCCGTAGCTGACGAGCGAGACGATCGGTACGGTATCGAGCACGGCGAGATCCTTGCCCCAAAGGTCCTTGGGCCACACGCGGCCATCGAGAGGGGCTGCCGCCATGGTGCCCGGCAAAGGTCAACGGACCGTCACCGTCCCGGTAACGTTCTATTCAGCCGGGCCCGCCATCTGGCCCCAGATACGCAGCTGCAGGACGCGGCCGGCCGTGTGGTCGAGCACGCAGCTGGCCGAGTCGATGCGGGCGATCGTGCCGCCCTCGTAGAGATCGTAGGGGACCTTGCAGTCGGCGTCGCGGGAGGCGATCCAGGCGCGCTGGGCGTCGCGCACGCTGTCGGCGGCCGGCTTGGCGAGGGATTTGAGCAGGCTCTGATAGTCGGCGTTGAGCAGGCCGTCCCAGATTTTTGTCTCGCCGTCGAGGCATTCGACCATGCTCTGGGTCGTGTCCGATCCGCTTCCTTCCAGGCAAGGATCGGAGATGCGGCCGATGCAGGCGCGCCCGTCGCGATTGGCCTTGCGCTCGGTGTCGACGCAGGCGGTGATGGTCGTGGCGTCATCGGCGGCAGCCGAAGGCGTGGCGCAAATGGTAGCCGCCAGGAGGGGAGCCACCAGCAGTGGGAGAAGGGTGCGCATGGCGTGCATCGTAGGGAGGCAGCCTTGAACGAGGTCTTAAGGGCCTATCGGGCTAGACGCCCAGCGATCGGCGCACCTCGAACACCTCCATGATGCGCGCGCCGCGGTGCGGCCCGTCGACCACGAAGGTCCAGCGCCCTTCCGTGAAGGTGTCGCACATCTTCACGCCCTTGATCAGGATCCAGTGGCCTTCCTTGCCCTTGTGCACGGCGAGGATGTAGTGGACCCAGGCATTGCGCGGCTTCTGCATCCACATCATCAGCGTGGGGCGCTCCTTGCGCGGCCGGCGCATGAAGTTTTCCTTCAGCGCCATCTCGTAGCCGAAGTGCGCGAGCGCTTCCGCAACCTCATCCGAGCCCGTGCCCTTCACGGCCGTGCGCCGCACGCTGTGGCGCAACTCGCGGATCACGTCCTCGACTTTGCTGATGGGATAGCCGGTGAGCGCGGAGAGCACGTAGGGCCCGCAGAAGGCGGTGCGGCCGGTGTCGTTCTTGGCCTCTGAAAGGCTCGAGGAGATGTGCCCGGCGTCGAAAACGGCTTCCATGAGGGCCTCGTTCGGCGATTGGCGCTCCGAGCTCAGCTCGAGGCGCATCAGCAATGGTTAATGCAATCTGAAGGCAAGGAGTTTACGAATGGTTAACGAATGTCCGCGCGGAATGTCAGGCGAGCGGACAGACGGGGCCGGCTGGGGCAGCGGCTCGTTGCGGTTGAGAGTGACGGACATGCACGTCGTTGTGGTTTTCATGGAGGCGGAGCGCGGACGCCAGGACGATCTGCGCGTGGCGCTCGTCGGCTATGCGCAGACGTGTCTTGAGCGCGAGCCCGGATGCCGGCGCTATGACGTGTGCATCGACCCCGTCGAAGGCACGGCGTTTCTTCTGTATCAGGTTTATGACGACAAAGCCGCCTATCTCGCCCACCGGGAGCTGCCGCACTATGCCGAGTTTCGCACGCTTGCCGATCCGTGGACGCGGTCGCGGCGCGTTCTGACCTACGATGCGGTTTCGCTGTCCGACACGGCTTGAGACCGGGGTAGGATGGAACTACCTCCCCTTTGGTGCGTACGAGCACGGATGCGGGAGGCTGGCCCGCGACGAGGGAAGGACCCCATCACTTGAACGTTTCCTTTCTCCAGGAGCTGTTGAGCTCGGTTGCCGAGCAGGGCCGCGCGCTGTTGCCGCGCTCGCTGTTCGGCGCCGGCAACGAGGAGGATATCGAGGCGCTGGCGCGTGCGCTGATCTCGGGCCGCGGCGAGGCCTCCGGCGTCGCCATCGCTACCGAGCTGCTGGCCCGCTACGCCGGGCTGGGGGAGGAGGACCGGAGTAAGTTCTTCCGCTTCCTGGCGACCGAGCTGCGCCCTGAACAGGCGCGCGTTGCGGAAGCGGCGCGCGCCTACCTGGAGGACCCGTCCGATGTCGCGTTGGCGCGCCTGCAGAAAGCGCTCGACAGTCCGCGGCTGGAGTTCTTCCGCCGCCTCAACCTGGCGCCCGGCGCCACCGCCGAGATCGTGGCGATGCGCAGCGATCTTCTGCGCGTGCCGCTCGATGATCCCGCGCTGGCCGCCGTCGACGCCGACCTGCGCCGTCTGCTCTATTCCTGGTTCAACCGCGGCTTCCTCGTCCTGCGCCGCATCGACTGGCACACGCCCGCCGCCATCCTGGAAAAGATCATCCGCTACGAGGCGGTGCACGAGATCACCGGCTGGGACGATCTGCGCCGGCGGCTCGACCCCGAGGACCGGCGCTGCTTTGCTTTCTTCCATCCCTCGCTGATCGACGAGCCGCTCGTGTTCGTGGAGGTCGCGCTCGCGCGCGAGGCGCCGGCCACCATCGGCGAGGTCCTCGACGAGCCGGAGACGCCGTTGGCGGGCGGCGGCGCCACCACGGCCGTGTTCTACTCGATCTCCAATTGCCAGGACGGCCTCAAGGGGATTTCCTTCGGCAACTTCCTCTTAAAACAGGTCGTGGAGGAGCTGGAGCGCGAGGTGCCCTCGCTCAAAACCTTCGTCACGCTGTCGCCGATGCCGGGGTTTGCGCGGTGGCTCGCCGCGACGGCCACCGCCGACGCGGTGGACGATCTTGGAGCAGAGGCAAGCGCGGTCAGCGACGCGCTGCAACGCCTGGGTGGGCTGGAGCGGCTTAGCGAGACCGACGACAGCGATGTCAAGGCGCCGCTGCTGGCGCTCGCAGCTCATTATTTTCTTGTCGCCAAAGCGGCCGACGGCCGCGCGGTCGATCCCGTGGCCCGCTTCCACCTCGGCAACGGCGCGCGCCTGGATCGCATCAACTGGATGGCGAACCCCTCGCCCAAGAGCCTGCGCGACGCCTTCGGCCTCATGGTCAACTACCGCTACGATCTGAAAGAGATCGAGAAAAATCACGAGGCCTATGCCAACGAGGGGGCGATTGCCGCTTCGCGGGCCGTGCGCGCACTGTTGAAGGTGCGCACCAAGGGAAAACCGGTGGTTGCGGAGCCCGCCGAGCACGCCGCACTTCCCGCCCCCAGCGAAGAAAAAGCCACGCCCTGAAGGCCGTAAAACGTCTTTCGTCCAAGGCGGCCTTGTCACCGCTTCGAATCCCCGTGCACTATGACGTGGACGGTCAATGCCCGCCGCGGAGTTCTAATGGTATGCGCTACGGTGACGAGGATCGCGAAAGCCCCAACGTCGAGGATCGACGCGGTCAGCGCGGTCCCATGTTCCGCTTTCCCGGACGCATGGGGGGCGGACGCACGGTGCAGATCCCGCTCGGCGGCGGCGGCGTGAGCCTGGGCTCGCTGCTGATCATCGGCATATTGCTGCTGCTGTTCGGCATCAATCCGCTCGACCTGTTGAGCGAGAGCAACTACCCGCAAGTGCCGCAGATGCCGCACACGCAGCCCGGCGCCTCGCAGCAGGCCAACCGCGGCGCGCCCAGCGACATCCCGGGACTGCCGGGCGGACGGGCGGTGCGCAGCGAGGACGACATGAAGCGCTTCGTGTCGCAGGTGCTGGCCGATACCGAGGACGTGTGGGGCAAGGTGTTCGCCGGCTTCGGGCGCCGCTACAGCGAGCCGTCGATGGTGCTGTTCTCGGACGCGACGCGCACCGCCTGCGGCACCGGGATTGCCGCCATGGGGCCGTTCTATTGTCCGCTCGACCGCAAGATCTACATCGACCTGTCGTTCTACGATCAGCTGAAGCGCCGCTTCGACGCGCCGGGCGATTTCGCGCAGGCGTACGTGATCGCGCACGAGGTCGGCCATCACGTGCAGAAGCTCCTAGGGATTGCCGACAAGGTGGAGGAGCTGAAGGGCACGCTCGATGAGAGCGACGCCAGCGCCGTGCAGGTGCGCATGGAGCTGCAGGCGGACTGCCTCGCGGGCGTGTGGGCCAACCTGAACAATCAGCTGCGCAACCGGCTCGAGCCCGGCGACGTGGAGGAGGGCTTGAACGCCGCCAGCCAGATCGGGGACGACATGATCCAGCGACGCACGCAAGGGCGCGTGGTGCCCGATGCGTTCACGCACGGCAGCTCCGCGCAGCGTGTGCGCTGGTTCAAAGCGGGCCTCGATAGCGGCGATATCGGCAGTTGCGATACCTTCAATTCGAGCAGTCTTTAAGCGGAAGAGGGCAAAGGACGGTAACGGAACAATCGGGGGTATCGGGCACTTTTCAGGCTGGAGGCTTGTGCCATGAGGCGAAGCGCTCGCGTGCGTAAAAGCGCGTTGGCCACGGTGATCGGAGCAGCGGCTGCGCTCGCGCCGGCGCTCTATTGCGGCTCGACAGCCCGCGCCCAGGACGGCCCAGCGCAAGGACACGCAATTGACGAGATGGTCCCTGCACCGATGCAGGGCGCGGCCGCCATGGCCGATGAAAGCGGCACGCCGCCGCGCGGTCAGAAGCTACGCGCCATCGTTGTGCGCGCTCTGGATGATTCCGTTGAGACCTGGGAACGCATCATGGGTTCGCGCGCGCATGAGGTCGCCGAGGTCAGCCTGCGCTTCGTGCCGCGGCTCGACCCGGCCAATTGCTACGGGCTTTATGCCGGCAAAGGTCCCGCCTACTGCAGCGGCAATCAGACCGTGTTCGTCGGCACGCGCGCGGCCAACCGTCTGATGATGCGCTTCGGCACGCGCGGCGAGGCCGGGATCACGTTCCTGATCGGCCACGAGATGGGGCACCACATCCAGAACCTTTTTGGCCGCTTCCATCTGCTCAACAACGTCATCGCGCGCGCGCCGGGTGCCCGCGGCTATCTCGTGCGCCGCTTCGAGCTGGAGGCGGACTGCTACGCAGGCGTGTGGATCCAGGCCAGCACCCAATGGGCGAGATCCAACCGCTTCCGGTCGGATCTGATCGAGGTGGTCTCGTCCATCGGCGATGACAAGATCCTGGCCGAGGAGGGCAGGGCCAGCGTGCAGGGTCTGCACGGAACCTCGGCGGAGCGCACCCGCTGGTTCGTGCGGGGCACGAACAGCGGGGGCGATTGGCGCGTCTGCAATCTCTTCAGCGCCGATTAGTCCAACACCGGGATCGGCAGGCCGATCAGAGGGCGTTGCCGCGATAGGTGCTGACCTCGCAGGGCAGGCCTCTGGACTGCATGAGCTTGCACAGGTCCTTGGCTTCCGCGGTCGACGCCACGGGCCCCGCGACCAGTCCGTACGTGCGGTTGCTGGCCTTGCCGTTGACGACGTAGCGCGGATGCAGATTGCGCACGGCGTCGGCATGGCGGTCGGTGAGGATGCTCCAGTTCAGCCGCAGCGTGTCAATGGTGGGGCCTTGCGCCAGGATGACGCCGACGGGCTGCGGCTTGGCCGGGGCGATCTTCGTGGGACGCTTGATGCTGCCGGTCTCGATGGCGTCGGTCGCGTTGTTGGAGTTGATGACCTTGGCGCTCTTCTGCGCGCCCGCCCGCACGTTCTCGGCACTGGGACCGACAGGCGGGGCGAAGCTCGACGGCGGTGCGGTCGCCTTCTTCTTAGGCGTCGGTGGAATGGTGGCTGCCGGCGATGCGGCGCCCGACTGTGCGTGCTCCGGCGCTTTGGGCGTGTTGAGGGCGCCGGTCTCGAGCGCCGCCACCTTGTCCATGATCACCTGGTCGCGGACGGAGGCCTCCTGGACGGCGGTTTTGAGATTGGCGACGTCCATCTTCACCTCGCCCACGGTGCGCCGCAGCGGGTCGAGGTCGGCCAGTCCGCGCTCCATGTCGCGTCGGGTCTGCGCGATCTTCTGATCGATTTCGGTGGCGCTCTGGGCCGAGCTCGCAAACATGTGCGGCTTGAGGCCCAAAAGTGCGAGATAGGCCAAGGCGAAGCTCGCGATCGCCATCCAGATCATCACGTAAGGCGTCAGGATTCGGCGACGAGAAGGTCCAGTGGTGGGGAGTACAGACATATCTTCAGCTTCCGCGGTTGGGTGTATGAACTCTGGTTGGATGAGAGCCCGATTCGCTTGGTCGAACCAAACGCGCACAATGCCGAACCATGCAGGACTGGCGGTGAATTCGAGGCGGATGGTCGGTGAGTTCCTGTCTTGGGGTCAACGCAGGCGGCGTGAAACAGGTACAGGATCTGTGGACGGTGAATCGGGGTGCACCGAACATCACGATTCGGGCGAATCTGAGCGCTGCTGTGCTCAATGCGCCACAACGATTTCCATCGGGAGTGTCAGCAGTTTACATGCAACTTGTTGTGCTCTGTTCCCAAGCGCGGACGAACGCTATGAAACTCTCAAAATCATCGCCCGGACCCAACCAATGTCGCTACTCCTAGAGGCCCGATGACCCGTCGTCCTTTGCTCATCGTCGTTCTCGCCGCCGGTCAGGGCACGCGCATGCAATCGGCGATGCCGAAGGTGCTGCACAAGATCGGTGGGCGCTCGATGCTCGCGCATGTGCTGTCCGTCGCCCGCGAGCTCGGTGCCCAATCGGTCGCCGTGGTGGTCGGCCCCGACATGGAGGCGGTGCGCGCGGAGACGCTGGAGCTGATGCCCGACGCGCACGTGTGTGTGCAGCCCGAGCGCAAGGGCACCGCCGACGCCGTGCTCGCCGCGCGCGAGGCGCTGGCGCAGCACAAAGGCGACGTTCTCGTGCTCTATGCCGATACGCCGCTGCTCACCGCGCCGACGCTCAAACGCGTGCTGGACTGTCTCGACGACGGTGCCGGCGTTGCCGTTCTCGGCTTCGAGGCCCGCAATCCGTCCGGATATGGGCGCTTGCTCCTCGATGGCCCCTGGCTCAAGGGCATTCGCGAGGAGAAGGATGCGAGCGCCGAGGAGCAGCAGCTCACTTTGTGCAACTCCGGCGTCATGGCATTCCGCGTTGATGATCTTGCCGGCGTTCTCAAGCGCATCGGAAACAGCAACGCCAAGGGCGAGTTCTATCTGACCGACGCGATCGACGTCGCCGGTCGCGACGGCGTGGGTGCCGCCGCCGTCATCTGCGCGGAGGACGAGGTTATGGGCGTCAATGCGCGCGAGCAGCTTGCCGCCGCCGAGGCCGTCTTTCAGCAGCGCGCCCGTCTTGCGGCCATGCGCGGCGGCGCCACGCTCATCGCGCCCGAGACCGTGTGGTTCTCCTGGGACACAAAGATCGGTCGCGACGTCGTCATCGAGCCGAACGTCTTTTTCGGCCCCGGCGTCCTGATCGAGGACGCCGCCGAGGTCAAGGCCAACACCTACGTTGAGCGCTCGCGCATCGGTCCGGGCGCGCGCGTGGGACCGTTTGCGCGGCTGCGTCCCGGTGCCGACGTGGGAGCCGGTGCGCGCGTGGGCAACTTCGTCGAGCTCAAGAACGTGCGGCTGCGCGAAGGCGCCAAGGCCAACCACCTGTCCTACCTCGGCGACGGCGAGGTGGGCGCCGGGGCGAACATCGGTGCGGGAACGATCTTCTGCAACTATGACGGCTTCCTGAAGCACCGTACCGAAATCGGCGACAGGGCCTTCGTCGGCTCGAACTCGTCGCTGGTGGCGCCGGTGAAGATCGGGGAGGGCGCCTACATCGGCTCGGGCAGCGTCATCACCAAGAACGTCGCCGCCGACGCGCTGGCGCTGTCGCGCGCCGAGCAGGCCGAGCGCCCCGGCTGGGCGGCAAAATTTCGCACCATGATGAGCCGGCGCAAGGCCGAGAAAAAGTGACGCCGCCTACTTCGAAATGCCATATTGCAGCACCGCAACCGCTGAAACACAGTGTGATTTGAGGGGCATATTAATCAATCGATAGCATGATTGTGCGTTTCGAAAGCTTACGTCGAACCCCCAGGGTCTGAAAATCCATGTGCGGCATCGTCGGAATTATCGGGCAAAAGGCTGTCGCAACCGACCTCGTGGATGCGCTGCGGCGGCTTGAATACCGCGGCTACGATTCAGCGGGTATCGCCACGGTCGAGAACGGCCACCTGGAGCGGCGCCGCGCCGAAGGCAAGCTGCGCAACCTGGAAGGCCGGCTTCTGGACGAGCCGCTCACCGGCCACACCGGCATCGGACACACGCGCTGGGCGACCCACGGCCGCCCGACGGAGCGCAACGCCCACCCGCACATGAATGCCCAGGTCTCGGTCGTGCACAACGGCATCATCGAGAACTACCGTGAGCTGAGAGAGCAGCTGACGGCCAAGGGCCACGTGTTCGAGAGCGATACCGACACCGAGGTCATCGTTCACGTCATCACGGACGAGCTGGCCGGCGGCGCCTCACCGCAAGACGCCGTGCGCAACGCGCTGCAGCGCCTGCAGGGCGCCTTCGCACTCGCCATCATCTTCGCCGGTCACGACGACCTCATGATCGCCGCCCGCCAGGGCAGCCCGCTCGCCATCGGTCACGGCACCGGCGCCATGTACCTGGGCTCGGACGCTATCGCGCTCGCGCCGTTCACGGACGCCATCACCTATCTCGACGAGGGCGACTGGGCGGTGCTGCGCCAGACCGGCGTAGAGATCTTCGACCGCCACGGCCAACGCGCGGAGCGCGCGCTGATCAAGTCGGTTGCGAGCTCGCTGCTGGTCGACAAGGGAAACCACCGCCACTTCATGGCCAAGGAGATCCACGAGCAGCCGGAGGTGATCAGTCATACGCTCGCCAGCTACATCGACATGAGCGCGGGCGTCGTGCAGCTTCCCGACCTCGGGATCGACGTGACCAAGCTTACGCGCGTGACGCTGTCGGCCTGCGGCACCGCCTACTACGCGAGCCTCGTCGCCAAGTATTGGATCGAGCGCTATGCCCGGCTTCCTGTCGAGATCGACGTGGCCTCGGAGATGCGCTACCGCGAGCCGCCGCTGCCGGCGGACGGGCTGTCCGTTTTCGTGTCGCAGTCGGGCGAGACGGCCGATACGCTCGCCACCTTGCGCTACGCCAAGGCGCAAGGACAGCGCATCGCCTCCGTGGTCAACGTGCGCACCTCCACGATCGCGCGCGAATCGAACGTCGTGCTGCCCACCCTTGCCGGCCCCGAGATCGGCGTCGCCTCCACCAAGGCTTTCACCTGCCAGCTCGCGGTGCTCGCGTGTCTTGCCATCGGGCTCGGGCGTGCGCGGGGAACGTTGAGCGCGGATGAGGAGCGGGCGCTGGTCAAGTCGCTGATCGAGGTGCCGCGCCACATCTCGACGATCCTGCGCAACGAGCAGCAGTACGAGGCGATCGCGCAGCCCCTGTCGAAGGCCCGCGACGTGCTCTACCTGGGCCGCGGCACCAGCTATCCGCTGGCGCTGGAAGGCGCGCTCAAGCTCAAGGAAATTTCCTACATCCACGCCGAGGGCTATGCCGCCGGCGAGCTCAAACACGGCCCCATCGCGCTGATCGACGAGAACGTTCCCGTGATCGTGGTGGCGCCGCAGGACGAGCTGTTCGAGAAGACGCTGTCGAATCTGCAGGAGGTCGCGACTCGCGGCGGCCAGATCATCCTCATCTCGGACGCGGACGCCGACAAGATCGGCTGCAAGGTCGCAGCCCACATCGAGATGCCCGCCGCGGCTCCCTTCGTGGACCCGCTCATCTACGCCATTCCCGTGCAATTGCTGGCCTATCACACGGCCGTGCTCATGGGCACCGACGTGGATCAGCCCCGCAATCTCGCCAAATCCGTGACGGTCGAGTAGGGGAAAACGCCGCCTTCCCGTGGCCGCGGATTTGCCTCGATGTCTTGATTGAAATAGCGTCTCGCTTCAAACGGTTGCGGCCCGCCGGATGACGGGCGCTGTCTGGTGGGGTTAATGGGGCATCTACTACGGACATTGGTTGCAGGGGCCGTGCTCGCCGCGAGCGCTGCGCCGCTGCTTGCCTTCGAGGCCCCCACACAGTCGACGGGGCCCGCACCGGCCAAGGGCCCGCACCGGCGAAGGGCCCCGCACCGTCGAAAAAGGCGCCTGCCGCCAGCGCGCCGGCCAAACCCCAAACTGCTCAGAAGGACGATAAGGCGAGCGAAACGGTGCAGCGCATGCTCGACACCGGCGTCAGCGCCTACAACTCCGGCAAGGTCGACCAGGCGATCCGCGCCTTCGATACGGCGATCCGCAATGGCGGGCTGTCCAACCAGCAGATGGCCAGCGCGCTCTATTACCGTGGCATGGCCTATCGCAAGAAGGGCAAGCCGGCGCTGGCCATCCCCGACCTGACGAGCGCCGTTTGGCTCAACGACGGGCTGACGTTCGCCCAGCGTCAGGACGCCATGAACGCCCGCGCGGCGGCCTACAACGATGCCGGCGTCAGTGACGTGCCGGCGGCCAACCCGGTTGGCGGAAATACGCTGGGCGGCACCGGGTGGCAGACGGCCATGACCGACAGCCCGGCAACCGCGAGCGCGCCGGCGCCCGTGTCCTCGCCCCCGCCGCCGCAGGCGTCCGCGCCGGTGAGCGCTCCGCAGACGGCGGCCTACGTGCCGGCACGCCCGCCGCCGCCGCCGCCGCCGGAGACATCGTCGGGCTCGAGCGGAGGCGGATTCTTCAGCAGCATCACCAACATGTTCGGCGGCGGCTCGTCGTCCTCCGCCCCGCCCAAGAGCGAGGTGACGACGTCGTCGATCGTCCCGCCGCCACCCGCGCCCGCGGTGAGCGCGTGGAGCCAGTCGACCCAGGTCGCCGCAGCACCTGCGCCAGCCCAGCCGGCTCCGCCGCCGGCCGCCGCGCCGCCGCCACCTCCTGTGCAGCAGGCCGCGCCAGCTCGCGTCGCCCCGCAAACGCAGGTAGCCGCGGTGGCGCCACCGATCATCAACAAACCGGCACCATCGACAGTGCCGTCGGGCAAATATCACGTGCAGATCGCCGCCGTGCGCTCGCGCAGCGAGGCCGATGCGCTGTCCGTGCGTCTGATCTCGCAATACGGCAGCGAGTTCGGACCGCGCCGGCCTGCGATCAAGGAGACGGTCATCGGCAGCATGGGTACGTTCTATCGCGTGAGCGTGGGCCCCTTTGCCAGCGAGAAGGAGACCGCGCGGCTTTGCGGGTCGCTGCGCTCCAACGGGTTCGACTGCCTCGTCATTACGCAGTAGCGTTCCGCGTCTCCGACGGCCCGGCTCGGCTTCGGGCACATCCCCACCCTTTAGCTCGACCGCGATCCGTGGGATGATTGCTCCCCATCCGCCGCCGCCGGCACCGGCTTTGTCCCCGCACCGATCCGACGTGGACCGCTAACATGAGCGCCTCCGATCCCAAGGACGCCCCGACCGGCAGCACGACCTCGCAACTGCGCTCAGGCCTGCAGCGCCTGATCCGGCAGGACCAGCCGCCCGCCTGGCACCTCGGCGCGCGGCTGCGCAACTACTTCCTGACCGGCCTCGTCATCGTCGGCCCCGTCACCATCACGCTGTATTTCGCCTGGTGGTTCATCAACGTCACGGACGCCTGGATCAAGCCGTTCGTGCCCAAGGCCTATCTGCCCGATACCTATCTGCCGTTCGCGGTGCCGGGCTTCGGGCTGATCGTCGGCATCGTGGCGCTGACGCTGATCGGCGCGCTCGCCGCCAACCTGCTCGGGCGCACGCTCATCTCCTTCGGCGAGCAGATGGTCGGCGGCATGCCGATCGTGCGCAACGTCTATGGCGCGCTGAAACAGATCTTCGAGTCCGTCATCACCGCCACCGGCCCCGGCCAGGCTTTTCAGAAGGTCGCGCTCATCGAGTTCCCGTCGAAGGGCCTGTGGTCGATCGTGTTCGTCACCGGCGAGACGACGGGCGAGGTGGGCGCGGTGGCGCCCGGCGGCGAGAGCGATCTGCTGACCGTGTTCATGCCCACCGGCATCGTGCCGCCGACGGGCTTCGTGTGCTTCCTGCCGCGACGCAACGTGGTCATGCTCGACATGACGATCGAGGATGCCGCCAAGGTGATCATCTCGGCGGGCATGGTGACGCCGGAGAGCCAGGCCAAGCTGCGCGAGATGGCCGAGCAGGCCAAGCGCAAGAGCCGGGCGAAGGAGCCGCCGAAAGAGAAGACGCCGCGCCCGCCCAAGATCACGGCCCCGAGCTGACCCCCTTTCCCCCCAAGCGGGGAGAGGGGACGCATCACGCCGCCCGGAACAGGCGCACGGCCTCGTCGCATTCGCACTCAATTCTGAAATGTTGAGCTCGCGGAGACTTGCGTGGGTCCCGGCCTTCGCCGGGATGACGTTTCTGGGGACTACGCCGATTGCCTATTCTCAACGTCATCCCGCTGTAGAGCGGGACCCACGCCAGTTTCAGCAATCGCCACGCATCAGAAAGCGGACGACAGCGCAGCGGGGATGATGGGTCCTCGGGACAAGCCGAGGATGACACTTGGGGTGGGCTCTCGCTTGAACAGGCGCACGGCCTCGTCGCATTCGTAATCAATTCTGAAATGTCGTGCTTTCGGAGACTTGCGTGGGTCCCGGCCTTCGCCGGGATGACGGTTCTGGGGAGGACACCGATTGCCCACCCTCAACGTCATCCCGCTGTAGAGCGGGACCCACGCTGGCTTCAACAAGTACTAAGGCGTGGATTGCTTCGCCTCGCGCTCCGTTCACGCCGCCCGGAACAGGCGCACGGCCTCGTCGCACTCGAAAATGTAAAGAAGCGTGCGCAGGGCCTCGCCCCGCGGGCTCGCCAGATGCGGGTCGGAGCCGAGGATCATTTTGGCGTCGTCGCGCGCCGCCTCCAGCAGCGACGCGAAATTCGGCACCTCGGCGACGCGAAAGCCCGGCGTGCCGCTCTGGCGCGCGCCCAAGACCTCGCCGGCGCCGCGCAGCTCCAAGTCCTTCTCGGCGATGAGGAAGCCGTCCTCGGTCTCCTCCATCATCTCCAATCGCGCCTTGGCCGTCTCTCCGAGCGGTGCCTTATAGAGCAACATGCAGAAGCTTTCGCGCGATCCACGGCCGACGCGGCCCCGCAACTGGTGCAGCTGCGCGAGGCCGAAGCGCTCGGCGTGCTCGATGACCATGATGTTTGCGTTCGGCACGTTGACGCCCACTTCGATCACCGTCGTCGCGACGAGAATTTTCAACTGCCCCGACGCGAACGCCTCCATGGCGGCGTCCTTGGCTTTATCCTGCATGCCGCCGTGCAGGAGGCCGACGTTGTCCTTGCCGAACAGCTGGGCAAGGTGGGCGTGGCGCTCCTCCGCGGCGGCCAGCTCGGAGAGCTCGGAGCTCTCGATCAGCGGACACACCCAATAGACCTGCGCGCCTTCGGCGAGCTGTGCCCGCAGCCGCTCGATCAGCTTCTCTATAGAATCCGTGGGGATTTTTTTGGTCAGGATCGGCTTGCGTCCCGGTGGCTTCTCGTTGAGACGCGAGACGTCGAGATCGCCGTAGTGCGTCATCTGCAACGTGCGCGGGATGGGCGTCGCGGTCATGACCAGCACGTCGGTGCCCGCGCCGTTGCCTTTCGATTGCAGCGACAGACGCTGGTGCACGCCGAAGCGGTGCTGCTCGTCGATGACGGCGAAGGCGAGATCCTTGAACACGACGTCGGCCTGGAACAGCGCGTGCGTGCCGATCAGGATGTCGATGTCGCCCGCCGCCAGACGCGCAAGCAGCGTGTCGCGCGTCTTGCCCTTTTCGCGGCCCGTGAGCAGGGCGATGCGCAAACCGGCCTTGTCGGCGAGCGGCGCGATGGTCTCCAGGTGCTGGCGCGCCAGGACCTCGGTCGGCGCCATGAAGGCCGCCTGCGCACCCGCCTCCACAGCGATGGCCATGGCCAGCAGCGCCACCACGGTCTTGCCGGAGCCGACGTCGCCCTGCAGCAGGCGCAGCATGCGCCGGGATGCGGCCATGTCGGCCTCGATCTCGCGCAGGGCGGTGCGCTGGGAGCCCGTCAGCGAGAAGGGGAGCGCGTCGGCGATGTGGGCGCGCACGCGGCCGTCACCTTTGACCGAGCGGCCGGGTCGCGCCTTGAAGTTCTGGCGTACCAGCGCGAGCGCCAGCTGACCGGCAAGCAGCTCGTCGTAGGCGAGCCGCTGCCACGGCGCGCCGCCGGTCGACACGTCGGCGGCGTCGGTCGGGCGGTGCAGGCGCTGCAGCGCCTCCTTGAAGGGCGGCCAGCCGCGTGCTTTGAGCCAGGCGGCCTCCTGCCACTCGGGAACGTCGCGCACGCGCTCTAGCGCTTGGCGCGTCGCCTTCTGCACGATCTTGCCGGAGAGCCCGGCGGTGAGCGGATAGACGGGCTCCAACAGCGGCAGCTCGTCGCGCTGCTCGGGCGCGACGATGTAGTCGGGATGCGACATCTGCAGCGTCTCGCCGTAGCGCTCGATGCGGCCGGAGACGTAGCGGATTTCGCCGACGGGAAGCTGGCGCTCGATGAACTTGCGCTCGGCATGGAAGAACACGAGGTCGAGGCGGCCGGTCTCGTCCTCGGTCTGCACCTTGTAGGGCGCGCGGGTGTTGGAGCGCGGCGGCGCTTTATGCTTCAGCACGCGCACCTTCAGTGTGGCGATCGATCCGGCAACGGCATCGGCGATATTGGGCTCCGCGCGCCGGTCGATGACGCCGGACGGCAGGTGCCAGAGCAGATCGAGCACGCGCGGCTCCATCACGGCCGGCGGCAGCGTGAGGCACTTTCTCAACAGCAGGATCAGACGCGGACCGATGCCGGTGAGCGACTGCAACGAGGCGAACAGGGGCGTGAGCTCGACGGGCCGCATGGTGGCGATGCAGGATCCAAGAGGTCGAAGGGGGGCGTGGCGTTAAGGGTCGGGCAGACGGGTCGTGGCCGGGCAGAGGCGTGAAGCAAAGTTGCCGCACAGATGCCCGATGCGTCCCTTCGGGGCCACAGGGCTCCTCGTCGCGCGGCGCGGGCCTTTGCGCGGGCGGAAACGGGCGCTATACCACCCATCCGCTGCGAGGGTGACGGGCGCGCCGCATGCCGTCAAGCCTCGGTCCCGGGTTATCCAAGAAAGCCGGCTCCAGCATGACCGACGACATGGAGATTCGCCGCCGCCGCGCGGCCTATCGCGCGTCCCATCGGGGCACCAAGGAGATGGATTTTATTCTCGGGCGGTATGCAGAGGCGCATCTTGCCGGCATGTCGCCGGACGAGATGGGGGACTTCGAGCGCTTCTTGACCATGCCGGATCCGGTGCTGACGGACTGGTTCTCGCTGGGCTCAGCGCCGGAGGAGCCGGCGTTCGTGGCTTTGGTCGCGGCGTTGCGCAGCTTTCACGGATTGGCTGAGGTCGAGAGATGACGAATGCTTCGCATCGAATTCGGCTGGCCAACCCCTCACCCGCGAGCCTGGCTGCGCCGGCCTCGCGACCTCTCCCTATGGGAGAGGTGATACACGCGGAGCAAGCTCGCTCCACTCCACCTCTCCCAGGGGGAGAGGTCGGGCCGGCATGCCAAGCATGACGGGCCGGGAGAGGGGGTAATCGTTTGACGTTCCGGGCAACGCTGAGAACAAACTGAAGAGCACGATGAAGTCTTCCGACACGGAAACAAAAGTGCAGGCTGAGCGCATCATTACCGGTGTGCCCGAAGGGCTCGACGCGCTGGTGCTGGCGCAGCTTCTGGTCGAGGCGCAAGGCGAGCACGCGCCAGGTACGCTTCTGCACGTGGCGCGCGACGATCGCCGCGTCGACGCGCTGGAGCGGGCGCTGTCGTTCTTCGCGCCGACCGTCCGTGTCATCTCCGTTCCGGCCTGGGATACGGTCCCCTACGACCGCATCGGTCCCAATGCCGAGATCGTCGCGCGGCGCATGGCAGCGCTCGCCAAGCTGGCGCTCAGCTCGCGCAAGCATCCGACCGTGGTGCTCACCACCGTCAACGCCATCCTGCAGCGCGTGCCGCCACGCAGCTTTCTGAAGCGCGCCATCAAGCAGGTCGCGCCGGGACAGCGCATCGACATGGCGCGGCTGACGCAGCGGCTGTCGCTCATGGGCTACGTGCGCAGCAGCACCGTGATGGAGCCCGGCGAGTATGCCGTGCGCGGCGGCATCGTCGATCTGTTCCCGCCGGGGCGGGCTTCGCCGGTGCGGCTCGACTTCTTCGGCGACACGCTGGAGACCGTGAAGGCCTTCGAGGTGCAGACCCAGCGTACGACGCGGCCCGTGCAGAAGCTCGCGATCCTGCCCGTGAGCGAGGTCGCGTTCGGAGAGGACGCCGAGAAGCTGTTCCGCGCGCGCTACGTGGAGCTGTTCGGCGGCGCAACGGGCGACGATCCGCTCTACGAGGCGATCAGCGCCGGCCAGCGCTATCCCGGGCAGGAGCATTGGCTGCCGCTGTTCCACGAGCATCTGGAGACGCTGCTCGATTATCTGCCCGGCGTGCCGGTGAGCTTCGATCAGCGGGCGGACGAGGCGGCGACGCGCCGCTTCGAGCAAATTGCCGAGCATTACGATGCGCGCATCGAGGCGCTGGAGGAGCAGACGTTCGGGGCGCCGCCCTATAAGCCCGTGCCGCCCGACCGCCTGTTCTTCGATGCCGGCACGTGGGGCGCGGCTCTCGCCCATCACAAGGTGTTCCGCCTGACGCCATTCGAGGAGGCCGCCGGTCCCAACGTGCGCTCCTGGCGCGGCCGCGGCGGGCGCTCGTTCGCGCCTGAGCGCCAGCAGGGCGACGTCAACGTGTTCGACGCCGTGGTGGCGCACGCCCGGCGCCTGCACCAGGACCATCGCCGCGTCATCGTCGCCGCGTGGACGGCGGGCGCGCGCGAGCGGCTCGGCACGCTGCTCGCCGACCACGGGCTCAAGGATGTGAGCAAGGTCGAGACCTATGCCGAGGCCCTGGCGTTGCCCGGCAGCGCCACGGCGCTGGCGGTGCTCGGGTTGGAGCAGGGCTTCGAGACGCCGGAGCTTGCCGTCATCGGCGAGCAGGACATCCTGGGCGACCGCCTGGTGCGCCCGCGGCGCAAGCAGCGCTCGGCCGTCGACGTTCTGACCGAGGCGACCAGCCTGTCGGTGGGCGATCTCGTCGTGCACGCCGACCACGGCATCGGCCGCTTTGCCGGCCTCAAGACCATCACCGTACTGGGCGCGCCGCACGACTGCCTGGAGCTGCACTATGCCGGCGGCGACAAGCTGTTCCTGCCCGTCGAGAACATCGAGCTGCTCTCGCGCTACGGCGCGGACGAGTCGGATGCGCAGCTCGACAAGCTCGGCGGCGTTGCGTGGCAGTCGCGCAAGGCACGGCTCAAGAAGCGCCTGCGCGAGATTGCCTCGGAGCTGATCAAGATTGCCGCCCTGCGCCAGCTCAAGGAGGCCCCGGCGGTCACCGCGCCGGAAGGCTCGTACGACGAGTTCGTCGCGCGCTTTCCCTACGAGGAGACCGAGGACCAGGACACCTCCATCGACGCGGTGCTCGGCGATCTCGGCTCGGGCCGCCCCATGGATCGGCTGGTGTGCGGCGACGTCGGCTTCGGCAAGACCGAGGTGGCGCTGCGCGCAGCTTTCGTCGCCGCCATGAGCGGGCTGCAGGTGGCGGTTGTGGTGCCGACCACGCTGCTGTCGCGCCAGCATTTCAAGACCTTCACCGAGCGCTTCAAGGGCCTGCCCATCAAAATTGCGCAGGCCTCGCGTCTCGTCGGACCGAAGGAGCTGGCGGCCGTCAAGGACGGTCTCAAGAGCGGGTCGATCGATATCGTCGTCGGCACGCACGCGCTGCTGGGCAAGTCGATCACCTTTGCGCGGCTGGGGCTGCTGGTCATCGACGAGGAGCAGCACTTCGGCGTGACGCACAAGGAGCGATTAAAGAAGCTGCGCGAGGACGTGCACGTGCTCACCCTGTCGGCGACGCCGATCCCGCGCACGCTGCAGTTGGCATTGTCGGGTGTGCGCGAGCTGTCGCTCATCACCACGCCGCCGATGGACCGCCTCGCGGTGCGCACCTACATCTCGCCGTTCGACCCGGTGATCGTGCGCGACGCGCTGCGCCGCGAGCGCTACCGCGGCGGGCAGACGTTTTACGTGGTGCCGCGCATCACCGACATGGAGGAGGTGGCCGAGTTCCTGCGCGAAGCGGTGCCCGAGCTGACGTTTGCACGCGCCACCGGCCAGCTGACGCCGGGCGAGCTGGAGGACGTCATGAGCGCGTTCTACGAGGGCAAGTACGATGTCCTGCTTGTCGACCGCCATCGTGGAATCCGGCCTCGATCTGCCCAACGCCAACACGCTCATCGTCCACCGCGCCGACATGTTCGGCCTCGCCCAGCTCTATCAGCTGCGTGGGCGCGTGGGGCGCTCCAAGGCGCGCGCGTATGCCTATTTCACCACGCCCATCGGCAAGGCCCTCACCGAGGCCGCCGAGAAGCGGCTCAAGGTCTTGCAGTCGCTCGACACGCTGGGCGCCGGCTTCTCGCTCGCCTCGCACGATCTCGACATCCGCGGTGCCGGCAACCTGCTGGGCGAGGAGCAGTCGGGGCATATCCGCGAGGTCGGCTTCGAGCTCTACCAGTCGATGCTGGAGGAGGCGGTCGCGGCCATGAAGGGCGGCGACATGGAGGGCGCGGACGAGCAGTGGAGCCCCGCCATCTCGCTCGGCACCTCGGTGCTGATCCCGGAGACCTACGTCGCCGATCTGCAACTCAGGCTCGGGCTGTACCGGCGTCTGTCAACGCTGGAGACGCGGGCGCAGATCGACGAGTTCGCCGCCGAGCTGGTCGATCGCTTCGGCGAATACCCCGAGGAGGTGACGCACCTGCTCGACGTGATGGAGATCAAGGGCCTGTGCCGGCAGGCCGGCATCGCGCAGGTCGATGCGGGGCCGAAGGGCTGCGTCATCGGCTTCCACAAGAACCAGTTCGCCAACCCGGAAGGATTGATCGCGTTCGTGCAGGCCTCGCGCGGGCATTGCAAAGTGCAGCCCGATCAGAAGCTCGTGTTCCGATCCGAGTGGGACCTGCCGGTGGACCGCCTCAAGGGCGTGCGCGCGCTCATCACCAAGCTCGTCGAGATCGCGCAGAAGGCGAAGAAGGCGGCGTGACGCCTTGCCGTTCCGCGTAGGGATGGGACCTCTCCCCCCGCTTGCGGAGGGTGGGAATGGCGCAAATTGCGCTATGTGTTGAATTATGTTTAGACTACAGCCGATCTGAAATTCCATAGTGGCGATCTGTCGAAGGGGGAGATGCGCGTGCGGTTCACTGCTGTCGCTTTCGGGGCCGCAACAGCGGTCGCAGCCGTTTCTCTCTCGGCTTCTGCCGATCCTGCGCCTAGCTTCGGCGGTGCGTACATCGGTCTGAACGCCGGCGCGGCGTGGGGCTCATCGGACTATTCGACCGATCCCGGCTGCGCACCGGCCGGCGGCGCGGGCACCTTCTGCGTCGATTCTCCCGACCCATCGGCGGTCAATGGCACAGCCGTGGCGAATAGCGGCACCGGCAAGCTGTCGTCGACCGGGTTCACCGGAGGCGTGCAGGGAGGCTACAATTGGCAGAGCGGTAGCATCGTCTACGGCGGCGAGGCTGATTTCGGCGCATTCGACCTCGGCGATTCGGTCGTCTCCACGGGCACATTTCCGTTTCCGTTCCTAGGCACCACCTACGCTGTGACTGAACACATGTCGACGAACTGGCTCGCCACTTTGCGCGGGCGCATCGGGTTCACGGTCATGCCGACGCTTTTGCTGTATGCGACCGGGGGCATCGCCTTTAGCGATTTCAAATTCTCCTCGAGCTACGCCGACAATGCGATCGGCGGGGGCTTTCCGGGCGGCGCAGGCTCCGGCACAAAATCGGGCGTCAGGACCGGCTGGGCCGTAGGCGGCGGCGGCGAATGGCTGCTGGATGCGTGCTGGTCGATCAAGGCCGAATATCTCTATGTGGATTTCGGCTCCCGGGGGGTGTCGATCCCGGTCAGCAACACGGCAGCCAACACGCAAACGATGCGTGTCAACTCCGACCTCAGCGCGAGCTTGGCGCGCGTCGGCCTCAACTACCGCTACTGAGCGGCTGGTCGCGTCGACACCCTGAAGGGTGCCGCGAGAGCTGAGCGGCCAGGCGGTTCCATGACCGCCGAAATTAGCCCACTGAGGCGCGCCAGCAAATGCGGCAACGCTTCATCCAAGCCAAATTGGCGCGTTACGTGGGATCACATGGGAGTTGGATCATGATCCGCTTTTCTACGATGGCGCTCATCGCGTGCGCCATGGCCTTCGGGGTGTCCGTGTCGGGCGCTCAGGCTGGACAGTGCAAGCAGACGTCGCTCTTGACGGGCAAGACCAAGTCCTGGAGCTGCAAGGCTGGCCAGGTGTGCTGCTCGGCGCCGATCATCGGCTACGCCGGCTGCGGCACCAAGAAGCTCGGCGGCTGCATCAAGCTGTAATCTCTCGGCTGCCGTGTGCGGCACGGTTGTGCCGCGTCCGGCAGCCGTTCCTGCTCGCCGCCACCGGCTACTCGCCGCGTTATACGACCACCTGACCGGATGGCACGGCGACCTGCCGGTGGACCGCCTCAAGGGCGTGTGCGCGCTGATCACCAAGCTGGTCGAGATCGCCCAGAAGGCGAAGAAGGCGGCGTGAGCCGGCGAGCGCGCATCGGCAGTGCGTTTGTGGCGCTCGAAACCCGTTGGCCCCGTGCTGGATGGTGCTACGTTTGCAACGGCGCTCATGAAGCGTGTCGCAAGACGGCCAATGGAGGCTCCGATGCCGGACAGCATGTACAAGGTCATCGAATTGATCGGCAGCAGCAATGAGTCCTGGGAACAGGCGGCCAAATCGGTTGTCGAGGAGGCGGGCAAGCACCTGCGGGAGATGCGGGTGGCCGAAGTCGCCGAGCAAGATCTCGTAATTGAGAACGGGAAGGTTGTGGCCTACCGCACTAAGGTGAAGGTGTCCTTCAAGTACCAAGGCTCCCCGGCCTAGTCGGCTGTCCCTGTCGCAGACGAGCGGCCGGTGCTTGTGCGTAACGCATAACTCACCAGCGCGGGAGTTCGGTTCTCCTGCCCCGCGGTGCTATGTGTTAAACACGGGGCGCCTTCACGCAGACAATGCACGCCAGCGCGAGCCTCGCGCGCCGGCCCCAACCGGCGATCCTGCGCGGCGGCTTTGCCGTGACCGGAATCTAGCTCCGCGCCTTGCGCGACAGCATCGCGCGTGGCGAGCGGCGCGGCACCTCCATCGGCTCCAGCTGCTTGATCGCCTGCCAGAAGATGATGGGGAAGATCACGATCAGGAACAGGCCGATGCCCATCAGGTCGCGCATGTCGGTATTGAAGCCGCGATAGAGCACGAGCATGCCCGACCCGATACCGGCTGCCGTCAGCAGCGTGATGAGGATGGCCTGCAGGTGGTGGTGCAGCACGTACCACAGACCGATGGCGGCCAGACCGGCCGTCATCCCTACGGCGCTCAGCACCGCAGGGTGCGCGCCTAGATAGCGCATTAGCTCGTCGAGCATGGTTTGCCTCCTCGTGCCGACGCCGCAGGGCCTCGAAGGTGCTGGCCTTCGCGCAATGAGCCCAAAGCAGGGATGGAATACCACCCAAAGCAGGGGCCTGTGCAGACGCACCTGAAACTATCGACAAAGAATTGGCGTGCGCGGCGCTGGCGCAACAGCGCGCTTTAGCCTGTGGATAGATCGCCCGGCAATTTGAGCTGCGCGCGCATGAGCTTGCCGTTGGCGGTGCGCGGCAGCGCCTCGACGAAGTGCAATCGCGCGCGGGCGCTTGTAGTCGGCGAGGCGCTCAGCCGCGAAGGACTCGATCTCGGCCGCCGTGGGAGCCACGCCCGCGTGCGGTACGATGAAGGCGGCGATCACGCTCACGTCGTCGCGCACGCGCGCTTCCGTGCAGGCGACCTCGGCGATGGCCGGATGCTGGAGCAGGACGGCCTCCACCTCCAGCGGAGAAACGCGGTAGCCCAGCGCTTTCATCAGGTCGTTGGCGCGGCCGTGGTGGGATACGTAGCCGTCGCCATCCAGGCTCGCGATGTCGCCGCCGACGAACCAGTCGCCTCTGATGACGTCGGCTTCCTCGTCCGGGCGGTTCCAGTAGCCGAGCATGAGACCCGGATCGGAGCGGTGGACCGCGAGCAGACCTTCCTCGTTTGCGCCGAGCGGTGCGGTGCCGCCGTCGAGGCCGAGAATGGCGACGCGGCGGCCCGGCTGCGGCTTGCCGATGGTGCCGGGCTTGCGCGGCACCGACGGGCCGGTCGAGATGTAGGTCGAGATCTCGCTCATGCCGAGCGCCTCGTAGATCTCGCGGCCCGTGCGCGCCTTCCAGTCCTCGAACAGACCCGGCGGGGGGGTCTCGCCGGCCATGAGGCCGTGGCGCAGCGCGCCCAGGTCGGATGGCGTCGGCTGCGCGTACTTGAGGATCTGGCGGTAGAGCCCCGGCACGGCGGCAAACAGCGTGGCGCCGGTCTGCGCAATGAGGCGCGGCCACAAGGCTCGCGTCCTTCTCGCCGGTATAGATGATGGCGGTGGCGCCGTTGGCCCATGGGTCGGTGAGCCCGGTGCCGAGCGTAAACGTCCAATTGAAGGCGCCCGCGTGCAGCATGCGGTCGTCCGCGCCGATGCCGTACCAGCCCTGATACATGGGGCGGCGCCCTAGGCATGAGCGCTGCGCGTGCAGCACGCCCTTGGGGCGCGCCGTGGTGCCGGAGGTGTAGATCAGGAAGGCGGGATCGTCGGCCGCGGTGTCGGCATAGGTCCCGCGCGGCCCCTCGGCGATCATGCGCGCGACCTCGTCCGCCGTCGATTGCGTGCACGCCCGCCGGCAGGCTGCCCAACCCAAGCGCGCCTCCGCACGCGATCGCCTCCGCCCCGCTGTCCTCCAACAGGAAACGCGCCTCGGGCTCGGTGAGCTGTGCGGAGGTGGGAAGCGGCACGAAGCCGCCGGCGATGGCGCCGAAAAAGAGAAGCGCATAGGCGCTGGTGTTCTCCAGACGAATGAGGATGCGTGCGCCGGGAGAAAGCCCGCGTGCTTTGAGGCCGGCGGCGATGCGCAGGAACGGCGGTCTCCAGCTCGGCAAAGGTCCACACCTCCGCCGGCTGGTCGGCATGCGCATCCGCGACGACGATGAGGGCCGGCTTGTCGCCACGCGCCGCGGCGGCGCGGCCGATGCAATAGGCCGCCATGTTGAAGCGCGTGCCGACGCTACCGCTCGCCTCGGTGGGGAGCGGGCAGGGGTGGGCGGAATCGGCGGGAGTTTAGGGTCCAAGTGCTGCTCCGAGCTCATCACGCCAGAGGTCGTGGACTTAGATCGTCCGTTATCCGCAAATCGCTCCAACCCTTGCAATCGCATCTCTTATGGAGGAGTTCCCGTTGACCAAAATTTTGATGGCACCGGAGCATACCCCCCAATCCAGGCGGGGATAACCACAGCCTCCCGGATAGGTCGGGGAGGGCAGCAGAGGCTTATGCGCTGTGCCAATAGGAGAGAGGTCCTTCTCCCCACCCGGATCGTCCGACTCACCTTGGTAACGTGCAACTACCCTCCCCGTCAAGTGGCCTGGCTCGCGAGTGGGCCATTCGTATTGATATCGTTCATCTTGCTTCTCGCCGACCACCAGCTGTCGACGTTGTAGCCGAACAGCGGCGTCCTCTCGGGGTGCTTGAGGCGCGTCCAGTAGGCGAGCCACTGCTTGGGCGTATAGAACAGCGGGATCACGTAGTCGCCCGACAGCAGCACACGGTCGAGGGCGCGCACGGACGAGACGAACTCCTCCTCCGACTTGGCGGCGAGCAAGGCCGTGATCATGGCATCGGCCGCCGGGTTCTCGACCCCGGCAAAGTTATAGGTGCCGGGCGTCGTCGCCGACGCCGTCGACCAGCGGAACAGCTGCTCGTTGCCCGGCGACAGCGAGGAGGCCCACGTGTTCTGGATCATGTCGTAGTCGTAGTTCGTAAGCCTGCCTTGGTACTGCGCGCCATCGACGAAGCGCAGGTTGACCTTGATGCCGAGCCGCTCCACGTCGCGCGCGAAGCTCAAGAGCAGTGCCTCCTGCGTGGTCGAGGCGGCGAGGATCTCGAACTCGAGCTGGCGACCGGTCTGCTTGTCGACGAGCTTGCCGCCCTTAAGCTCGTAGCCCGCCTCCTTCAACAGGCGGAAGGCCTCGCTCTGGTTCTTGCGGTTGCGCCCGGATCCGCTTGTCGTCGGAAAGCGGTAGGTGCCGTCCATGACCTCGGGCTTCACGTACTTGCTGTAGGGCGCGAGCAGCTGGCGCTCGAGATCGTCCGCCGGCCGTCCGGCGGAGGACAAGACGGAGCGCTCGAAATAGCTTTGCGTGCGGCTGTATAGACCGGCGTACAGCGTACGGTTGGTCCACTCGAAATCGAACAGGTGGATGAGCGCTTCGCGCACGCGCGGGTCGGCGAACACCTTGCGCCGCGTGTTGAAGACCAGCGCCGTCATGCCGGCCGGCAATTCGATATCGAAGTCTGCCTTCACGACGCGACCATCCTTGACGGCGGCAAAGTCGTAGCCGTTGGCCCAGCGCCGCGGATCCTCCTCCGGCCACAGATCCACCTGGCCCGTCTTGAAGGCCTCGAACATCACCGAGCCTTCGCGGAAGTAATCGAAGCGGATCTCGTCGAAGTTGAAGCGGCCGCGATTCACGGGAAGATCCTTGCCCCAGTAGTTGGGGTCGCGCGCATAAGTGATGGAGCGGCCGGTATCGATCTTGGAGACGACATAGGGACCGGATCCGACAAAGCCATCGAGCGTCGTGTTCTCGAACGTGTCGGGATTGATGAGGTGGCGCGGCAGCACCGGCATGAGCCCCAAGATCAGAGGGATCTCCTGGTCGCCGGCGGCATCGAAGATGAAGCGGACCTTGTGGTCCGACAGCCGCTCGGTCTTGGCGACCTTGCCGTAGTAGGTGCGGTGATTGGGGCGCCCCTTCTCCTTCAATAGGTTGAAAGAGAAAAGCACGTCGTCGGCGGTGATCGGCGTGCCGTCGGAGAAATGCGCCTTGGGATTGAGATTGAAGGTGATGGAGCTGCGGTCGTCGGGCACCTCCACGGTTTCGGCGATGAGACCGTACAGAGTGAAAGGCTCGTCGAGACCGCGCGCCATCAGGCTCTCGATGACGAACTCGCGGATTCCGTTGGCGGCCACGCCTTTGATGATCAGCGGGTTGAGGCTGTCGAAAGAGCCTAAGGCACTCATGACCAGGCGACCGCCCTTGGGCGCGTCCGGGTCGACATAGGAAAAGTGCTGAAAATCGGCCGGTTGCTTGGGAAGCCCATGCAGCGCGATGCCGTGCATAGGCTCAGCGCTCGCGGGGACGCCGACGAGAAAGACGACGAACAGGCTTAACAGGGCTGTGGCTGTGCGAAACGGGGCGGGTTGGAGCATCTGTGAACTACGGCACCTTATGCGTGGCTGGCAAATCGCCTCGTCTTTATCACAGGTTAGCGCGGGGCTGCGGCGCGACCACGAATGGCCGCAGTTTGACCCTGCGTTGCGCCTTTGCCACGATGGTGCAGGGCGATGCGGGATTGGCCGGGACCCAATTTTTTCGGCCACGGGATTGCCGCATTCGCGGCCTTACTGCCCCGTCGATGACGCACGTAGGCGTCTTTAAGGGTGCGCGGCTGCAGGCATGCGCGCCAAGGGGCTGAGCTGGCGGGACCAGCTCTCGGAAGAGAGGTTCGTTTTCATGACATATGCAGTTTCGCGCCTACGTTCAGGCGCAGGGTGGCGCCGCGGTGGAGTGATGCGCTTTGCCCATGGGGCCGCTGTGGCGAGCGCCGTTCTGGCGCTGGGTCTGGCAACCGTTGCCCCCGCGTATGCCCAGGAAAAGAAACCGGCAGCGGCACCGGCGGCCAAGGCTGACGCCAAGAAGTCCACCCAGTGGGTGAAGCTGTGCGACAAAATCAAGATGAAGCCGAAGACCGATGCCAAGGACGCGAAGCCGGAGGAGAAGCAGCTCTGCTCGACCATGTTCGAGGCGATTGAGAGCAGCTCCGGTCAGCTCATCGTCTCGGTGGGTGTGCAGCAGATGGAAGGCGCACCCAAGGAGGTTCTCGCCGTCATGGTTCCGCTCGGCGTCGTCATCCCGGGCGGGGTGAAGCTCGCCGTCTACAACAAAGACCAGTGGGACAAGGCCTCCAAAAACGAGAAGATCGAGCTCAAGGACCTCAAGACGGCCGACCTGAAGTTTGTGCACTGTCTGCCCGTGGGCTGCACGGCGGAGGCACAGGCCACGCCGGAGGTGCTGGAGATGTTGAAGAGCAACGCGGGCCTCGCGGTGCTGGCAATCTGGGCCAACGGCAACCAGTTCACCGTTCCGGTGCCGCTCAATGGCTTCGCCGGCGCGCTCGAAGGCAAGCCGATGGACAACAAGGAGTATCAGGCCAACCGCAAGAAGCTGATGGAGCACATCATGCAGAAGCAGGCCGAGCTCCGCGAGAAGCAGAAGGCCGAGGAGATGAAGAATCTTCCGCCGCCTCCCGGCGCCGCCCCGGCTGCGAAAAAGTAGTAAGGGGCCGCGACGCCGCTCGCGACGACTGCGTACAACCAAAAGACCGTCCGGCGCGCCGGGCGGTCTTTCTTATTTGCGGGTTGTTTCTGTTTGTTGGCGGTGGGCTCAGTGCGCCTGCAGAAACAGCGCGCGATAGCCGCCGTTCTCGTCCTCGGTGAAAAGCTCGGACAGCTGGGGATGGCGCAACGGCTGGCCGGTCTCGTCGGGCAGCAGGTTCTGCTCCGAGACGTAGGCGATGTACTCGGTGTCGGCGTTCTCGGCCAACAGGTGATAGTAGGGCTGATCCTTGTGCGGGCGCACGTCCTCGGGGATCGCCAGCCACCATTCCTCGGAGTTGTCGAACTCCGCATCGATGTCGAAGATCACGCCGCGGAACGGGTAGATTCGATGCCTCACGACCTGCCCGACGGCAAATTTGGCCTGTTTCATCATTCCCATAACGCGCATTGGACCCTGCCCAGCCGTCCCCGCCGCCATTCCAAGGTAGCACGCGGCGCCTGTCAATTGCCCCCGCCCGACTCTGAGGGCCGGCTGCGGCGTTATGGCCTCACCGAGACGAAGCCTCAAAGGCCGTAAGCAGCGGCGCGCTGGGGGTCCTTGGCGGCGACAAGCTTGGCCAAATCGACGATCACCTTGGCCTGCTTCCAGGTCGCATCGTCCTGCATCTTGCCGTCGATCATCACCGCGCCGGTCCCGTCGGGCATGGCTTCGATGATGCGCTTGGCAAACGCCACCTCCTTGTCGTCGGGGGAGAAAACCCGCTTGGCGATGTCGATCTGGCTCGGGTGCAGCGACCAGGCGCCGAGGCAGCCCTGGAGAAAAGCGTTGCGGAACTGCGCCTCGCAGGCTGCCCCGTCGGAGAAGTCGCCGAACGGGCCGTAGAACGGCTTCAAGCCGTAGGCCAGGCAGGCGTCGACCATCTTGCCGATCGTGTAGTGCCACAAGTCCTGCTGGACGAAGGCCCGCTCGCTTCCACCCTCGGTCGGGTCTGACAGCACGCCGTACTGGGGGTGGCCGCCGCCAACCCGCGTCGTCTTCATGCCGCGCGAGGCGGCGAGGTCTGCGGGGCCGAGGCTCATGCCGTGCATGCGCGGCGATGCCGCCGCGATCGCCTCGACGTTGTTGACGCCTTCGGCCGTCTCCAGAATGGCGTGGATGAGGATCGGCTTCTGGACCGCGTGCCGTGCCTCCAGCTGGGCCAGCAGCTGGTCGAGATAGTGGATATCCCAAGGGCCCTCAACCTTGGGTAGCATAATGACATCGAGCTTGTTGCCGACCGCGGCAACGATGTCGACAACGTCATCGAGCATCCAGGGGCTGTTGAGGCAGTTGATCCGCGTCCACAGGCCGGTGGCGCCGAAGTCGGTGTCGCGGGCCATGGCGATGAAGCCCGCGCGCGCCGCCTCTTTCTGATCGGCCGGGATCGCGTCCTCGAGGTTGCCGAGCACCACGTCGACCTGCCCGGCAATGTCTTTGATCTTGGCGCGGATCTTCTCGTTGTGCGGCGGCACGAAATGGATCATGCGCTCGAGCCGCACAGGCTGAGTTCGATAAGGCTGCGGCGCGCCGATGGCGAGAGGTGAGAAGAACTTCGCGGGCGTGCGCGTCGTGGCCATCGGCTGGGACTCCCTTGTCGCCGCCGTGTTGCGGCGCAGCGCACTCTATTGGGCGCGCCGCCGGAGTCAACGCTTGGGCCGGTCTCGCGAAATGGCCGAAAAGGCTAGGTTTCCGCCCGGTCGAGCGCGCCGATGATGGTTTGAAGGCTCTCGACGAATGCGGCAGCGCGTTGAGCCGGCAACGCGGCCACGAGGGCCTCGTCGATGCGCCCGACAACCGGCTCGCACGCCTTGAGCACGTCTTGTCCGATCGGCGTCAGCGAGACGGCGTAGGCACGTGCATCTTCCCGGGTGCGCCGCCGCTTCAACAAGCCCTTACGGATCATGGTCTGCACGACCTGCGAGACGGTGGACCGGTCGATGCCCGTGCGGTCGATAATGTCCTGCTGGCTGGAGCCGCTCTGGTTGGCGACGGCGACGAGAACGACATATTGCCGCGCCGTCAGATCGAAACCGGACATTTCCGAGTGAAACAGCTCGCTGGCGCATTGGCGCACGCGGTGCAAAAGGTGCATCGGGGAGCCGTCCAGGAGGGGGTCGCGGGAGTCACGCATCGTTAATGGACCGCACAGTTGCCTCACAGGGTTTCGACGTGCGCTGACTAAATGGGAGGTTTCTCAGAACTCCGGCCAATTGCGGCGAATCGGTTCAAGTTCCTCCAGGTACTGAGCAATTGAAGGCTATAGAGGACGCCTTGGCTTGGTCGACACGGCACCCAGGCTTGACTGTGGGAGCAGTGAGGCGGGCGAGGGCCACAAATCGCGTTCGTCCTGTTTGAGCGAAACGCTTGGGATCGGGTTGCTGGCGGCGCCAGAGTTTCTCGTTGGACGCCCGAATCGGCATTTGGCGGCTCGGAGGGCCATGCGTTAACCTGCCACGTCCACTGACTATTTGGCTGCTCGAGACACTGGCGTCGGTCGACCCTGAACGCGGAGAAGGGGCTAGCACTCCATGACGGTCGCCAATTCAACGAACGACCTGCATGCGCGGGATTGGATCCTCTGCGGTGTCCGTCACGCGCCCGTGCCATGCGCGAGTGTTTGGTGATGTCGGCCGTCTTCTCCACGCAAACAGTGCAGCAGCGTGAACGCGTCCCGTATTGGGTGGAGGTCGCGACCAAGGCGTTCTACAGGCACGAGTTCAACGCGTCACGTTCCTCCTTTTTCGGCGATCTTGCTGCACACGACTTGGCGTGCCTTGATCTGGTCCATTGTGATTTTGGTGCTTGCGAGGTGGTTCGCTCGCGCCGGGACGTCGTCCGTGATGGTGTGGACACGCTCATAATGGACGTCCGGCTGTCGGGCCGCTCGCTCATCACCCAGAACGAACGCGAGGTGCTGCATGCTCCAGGCTCGTTGGTGCTGATCGACTCGGCCCAGCCTCTCAATCACACTTTCACCGGGAAAACAGAGTCGGTCTTCGTCAGCATTCCGCGCAATGCGCTGCAGGCAAGAATAGGGACCTTCGTTGGCGGCGCGCACCCGCTAACAGGTTCGGAACCGATCGTGGGTCTATTGTTCGGATTTGTGTCGATGGTCGCCGCGCGCATCCATGAGCTCGATGACGCCGCGCGCAACCGGCTCGGTGAGCAGCTTCTCGACTTGATTGCGCTCGCCATTTCGGAGGAGCGGGGAGATGCGGTGTCGGCGCTCGCGTCTCCGCGCGCCGTCGCGCTGCTGCGGCTGAAGGCTGCAATCGAGTCGCGTCTGTGCAATCCGGATCTCCGGCCGGCCGAGGCAGCCGCGAGCGCCGGCATCAGCGTTCGCTACGCCAACGACCTGCTGGCGCACGAGGGCTCCTCGCTCGAGCGCTACGTTCTACATCGGCGTCTGGAGCGCTGCCGGCGAGCGTTGGAGGATCCCGCCCAGTCGAGCCGAATGATCGGCGAGATTGCATTCGCATGGGGGTTCTCGGAGCTGTCGCATTTCGTCAGGCGCTTTCGCAGAGCCTACGGCATGGCTCCGCGCGACTATCGGCGCCACGCCCTTGAGCAGGGACCTGGCGCCCAACGGCATGAGGCTGTTGCTATCGCTCGGCCGGGAGAACCGGTCCGCTGAGCAACATCGCAGCGTGCCGCGCGCGGCGCGCGCCTCGCATTGGGCCGGCGTTTAGCGGGAATTGAGATGGGCCCGCTGGGAGCGCTAGGCGTCGCTACCCTCGAGTCCGACCCAAGCAGTTGGAAGCGCAGAAAGCTGAGAGAGGGAGAAAGACGAATCAAATCACGATGCTAAAGTCGCTGGCAGATCGGAGGCCATTAGACGCACCTTGGCTTGACGATAGGGCACCCGCCGATTGGGCTTGGAGCAACTTGGGAGCAACGGGGGCGTAAGAACCGCAAATGGCGACGGTCCTTTCGACACAGGACGTACACCCGCGAGAACGCCTCAGCTATTGGCGCGAGACCGCGACTGCCAAAGAGGTCGACTTCAGCGCAGGTCCAGGCTTTCACGCGACCCTGCGCAACCATTTTCTCCACGACGCGGTTGTCACCGAGCTCGAATGCGAACCCTGCGAGATCGGGCGGAGCGCACGCAACATCGCGCAGACTGGCTCCGATCATTTCGTTCTGTGCATGCAGCTGAGCGGGAGGGGAGTGGCATCTCAGGGCGACCGTGTGGCCCTCAACGAAAACGGCGGATTTGTTCTCATCGATACGAGCCGGCCCTATCAGTTGAATTTCTGGGGAGACGCCAAGTCCGTCAGTCTGGTTGTTCCTCGCCGCAACTTCGAGGAGCGGCTCGGCGGAGCGGCGGCGCTTTCGGCGCTTCCAATGGACGCCGGCCGTCCATTGACGGGGATTGCATCGCAGTTTCTGTCCATGCTGCCCGCGAGCATCGACCGGTTGGATCAGGGCGCGGCATCGCGCCTCGCAGAGCAGGCGCTGGATCTCGTCGCGCTCGCCCTCGCGCTGGAAGTTGGCAAGACCGCAACCCTTTTTTCCCAGCGTGCCGTCGCTCTCTACAGGCTCAAAGCAACCATCGAGGCGCGGCTCTACAACCCCACGCTCAAACCGGCGGAGGCGGCCGCCGGAGCGAGCATCAGTGTGCGCTATGCCAATGATCTGCTGGCTCAGGAGGGAACCTCGCTCGAGCGCTACATTCTACTCCGGCGTCTGGAGCGTTGCCGACGCGCGCTGGAGGATCCATCTCAGTCAGGCCGCATGATCAGCGAGATCGCGTTCTCCTGGGGGTTCTCGGACCTGTCGCACTTCGTCAGGCGCTTCCGCAGAGCCTACGGCATGGCTCCGCGCGACTATCGACGCAGCGCTCAGGAGACAGCCCCGGCGCGGGCCGACAGGAGCCTCAAAGATGCGCTTCCCAGCACGCCAAAGTGATTTCTCGGGCGGCGTCGAAATGGGTGAGATAGCTTGGCGGCCCTGCGAGCTGGCGGGCTGGACAAAAATCGGGAGGAAAGCTTGAACGAATCTTCAGTGAAGAGCTTGGTGTTCGGCTTCATCGCCGGCGCCATAGCCGTCGTGACCGTACACGAACTCATCAATTATATTCTGCTGCAGGCGGGGTTGTTTCCGCGGGTGCCGTGGTCGATGACGCCGTCGGCCGTGACGGGTGTGCCGCAGATTTTCAGCGATATGTTCTGGGGCGGCGTATGGGGCATTGTATTCGTGCTGCTCTATGGCGTCATTCCCGGAGGCGGCCCGACAGTGAAGGGCCTGATCTTCGGCATCGTTGGTCCGGCCATCCTCGGTGTTTTTATCTTGGTGCCGCTGATCACGGGACGGTTCCCGATTTTCTTTGGCTTCGATCCCAAGCTGATCGGGTCGGTGCTGCTTATCCTCGCCGGATTCGGAGCCGGTATGGGGTGGCTATACGGGCTGATGGATCAGCGGGCCTAAGGGACGCCGATCGTTCGCAGAAGCCACTTCGGGGCGGTGGCTCCGTTGTCGGCTAGCCCCTTGTCGGCTGCCTTACGCCAGGTTTACGGATCGGTAAGAATCGCCGTCTTAAAGCCGGCCGGCGCGTGTTTTTATTGTTTAAATCAGGCAGTGCTCTAACAGCTGCGACCGTCGGCACAGCTTGCCGCGCATAGCGGTGCACCTTACTTAACTTGCCGACGCTCCCGCAGGCCTGCGAACGGGTCACTCTTACGGCGCTTCATCGAGAAGCGGCACACATGCGCATCCTGATTGTCGAAGACGATCCTGAAACTGCGGCCTACGTGACGCATGGGCTTGCGGAGGAGGGGCACGTGGCCGAGACCGTCAACGACGGTCGCGACGGTCTCTCCCAGGCCATGAGGGAGGAGTACGACGTGCTGGTCGTCGATCGCATGTTGCCCGGCCTCGATGGTCTGTCGCTCGTTCATGCCTTGCGCGCAGCGGGGCGAAGAATTCCGGTGATCTTTCTCACCTCGCTTGGCGGTGTCGACGATCGCGTGGACGGCTTGAACGCGGGAGGCGACGATTACCTCGTCAAGCCCTTCGCCTTCTCGGAGCTCATGGCGCGTGTGAACGCGCTCGCACGCCGCCCTCCCATGCGCGAGGCGGAGACGGTGCTGCGCGTGGGCGATCTCAGTATGGATCTCATCAGCCGCAAGGTGACACGCGGCAGCGACGCTATCGACCTGCAGCCGCGCGAGTTCCGCCTGCTCGAGGTGCTGATGCGCAACAAGAGCCGGGTGCTCACGCGCACGATGCTTCTGGAGCGCGTCTGGAGCTTCCACTTCGAGCCCAAGACCAGCGTGGTGGAGACGCACATTTCGCGCCTGCGCAACAAGATCGACCGGCCGTACGGCAAGGAGTTGATCCACACCGTGCGCGGCTCCGGTTATACGATGCATGATCAAGAATGACCTGCTGAAGCGCACGCCCGTACGGCTTGCGGGAGCGTTTACGCTCCTGTTCGGCCTCTTGGTTGTTGCGCTCGTCGCGGTTCTCTACCTGACGATCAGCGCGCAGCTTGCCGCCAACATGCGGGTGCGCGTCGAGGAAACGAGCAGCGCGCTGGTCGCCATCGACGCCGAGCAGGGGTTCGACGCACTTTCCGCCGTTGTCGCCAACGAGGCGAAGTCGGTGCGAGACTTCAACAGCATCTTCTTGTTGCGCGGCGCGGACGGCAGCTTCAAAGCCGGCAACGTGCAGAACGTCGCGGTCTTCAAGGGCTGGGGCCTCCTCGATCGCGCATGGCTGCCTCTGGTCGCGAGCAAAGGCGACCCCGACGATCGCTTCTATGCGGTCTGGAAGCCGGTCTCGAAGGGATACCTGCTGGTGGGCTGGAGTGACCGGCAGATCCGCGAGGTGCGGCACATCCTCCTGCGCAGCCTCGGATGGGGATTGGCTTTGACGGTATCGCTCGCCATTGCCTTTGCCGCGCTGCTCGCGTGGCGTGCGCAACAGCGCATCGACGTATTCGCCACCACGCTGGAGAAGGTGGGGCAGGGAGAAATCAGACAACGCGTCCCGCTTACCGGCTCGAAGGACGATCTCGACCACGTTGCCAGTCAGATCAACGCTACACTCGATCACCTCCAGAAGCTGATCGAGAACGTCAATCAAGCGTCCTCCGACATCGCGCACGACCTGAAAAAGCCAATCGGACGTCTGCGTCGGCGTCTCGAGGTGGCGCTCGACGGGGCCGTGAATACGCGGGACCTTCGCGCGCAGATCGAAGAGAGCATGACCGATCTCGATTCGATCGTGGAGACGTTCGAGGCGCTGCTGCGCATAACGCAACTCGAGGCCGGGGCACGCAAAGTGCGCTTCTGCAACCTCGACTTGGATGCGGTTCTGGCCGACGTCGCCGACATTTACGAGCCGGTCGCCGAGGAGAGCGGCGATCGCCTCGAATGTGCCGTTCCCGGCAACCGGGGGGCCGCTATCCTTGGCGACCGCGAGCTCCTGACGCAGCTCTTCGCCAACCTCGTCGAGAATGCCATTCGCCACTCGCCGCGGGATACCCGCATCGGCATCGACCTCGTCGCGAAGGGCGACAGGCACGTCGCGATCGTCTGGGACACGGGCCCCGGCATTCCCGCAACGGAGCGCGAGAAGGTGTTTCGCCGGCTCTACCGTCTGGAAAAGTCGCGTACGACGCCGGGCAGCGGCCTCGGCCTGAGCCTCGCAGCCGCGATCGCCGAGCTGCACGGCGCCAAAGTTCAGCTGGACGACAATGCGCCCGGGCTGCGCGTTACGGTGTCATTCCCCAAGGCGTGAGTGCAGGGCGCGCGACTGCGCTAACGCAAAAAGGGTGCAGAGTGCAAAGCACCCTGCACCAGGCGGGGAAGAAACGAACTGAAGGCGAAAGTTTGCAGATAGGGGGCGAGACCGTCAGCGCCAATAGCGGCAGTGGCGGCGGTGGTGACGCCACCAGCAGCGGTGATGGCGATGGTGATGGCGATGCCGCGATGCCAGCCGGCCTTGGTGACAAGGCCGAGGGCGTGCACAGAGGACGCGTCGAGATGACCGCTGGTGAGGGTGGCTGCTTGCCCGGCCCCGCTGCAAAGACATGCGAACGTGGCAGCTGCGACAAGCGATAGAGAAACTGAGCGTTTCATAGGAGCTCCAAGATATTGGATGCAGACACGCCGGAGGGCGTTTCGAGGCGAAAAGTGACTGTCGGCGCGACGGTCAGGCGAACCGTCGCGCCGCAGGCCACGACGGCGGTTACTTCTTCACGCACTTCGATGCGGTGTCGTCCCACTTCATGGTGGTGATTTTTTCGCACTCGGCCTTGGTCTTCGGCGCGCTCTTGGCCTCGACGACGGGTGCGGCGAGCCCAAACAGAACGCCGGCGAGAATAGCGGTGCTCAAGATCTTCTTGGACATGTGGAACTCTCCATCTTTTTGACCGGGTGGCTCATGATCACCCGAGCGCGGAGACTGCTCCGCGATCCTTGTAGCCACTTCGCCGCCGGCATACGGATCGGTAAGAGTGGCCCAGATGGAGAAAATGTAATCGAGCAATTATCTCGAAAGCGAGATTTTGCTTGGGCGAGCGCGTCAGCCGTCGCCGGGGTTTTCCGGCGAAACCGTGAGCTCGTACTCGCCGGCCGCGTCCGAATAGTAGTCGCGCACGCGCACGAAGTACGTCGCGTTCGGCTGCACTTTGAAGACGTAGCTCGCGTCGCCGCCAGCGGTTGTGTTCTTGTTGCTGCCGATGATCGCCTTGCTGGAGTCGTAGACGGCGATTTCCGGACGCAGCGTCGTCGAGCGGTTCTGCGTGGAAGCGCGAAGCATCCCTTCCTTGTCGCCCGACGTCACCGCGAAGTAGTCGACGTCGGACTTGTCCATGATGCCGGCTGCAACCGCGTCGGCGAGGGCGATCTTCTTGGCCGAGAGTATGTCGTCGTTGGGCTCGTATGCGTCGTAGGCCTTAGCCGGTGCGACGCGCATGAGATACACGCCCACGCTCTCGCCGTAGTAGTTGCTGACGCGCACGAGGTAGGTGGTGGCGGGGCTGGCGACGAACGCATAGCTGACGTCGGCGCCGTGCGTGGTCTTGTGCACCTCGCCGCGACTCGTCTTCTCCGCGTCGAATAGCTCCAGCCGCGGCTCCAGCGTCGTCGATCGGTTCTGCAACTCGATGCGGATCAGATCGCGGTGCGTCCCGGGCGTCGTGAATGCAAAAAAGTCGGCGTCCTTGGGTGCGCCGATCGATCCGGTGATCCAGGTGTCGAGCTTGATCTCGTTGGTTGCGAGCCCGTCGTCGTTGGGCTCGCTTTCCTGTGCTGAGATCTCCACGTGACGCGGCGGCGTCGCTTTCAGCGATTCGAGCGCCTGCGCCTTGCGCACGGCGACGACCTCGCGATTGAAGTCGCGCGAGATCTTCTTTGCCGCCGCCACCTCGCTGTCGATTTTCGCTTTGATCTGAGGCGGCGGTGGCGTCGGTGTGGCGTTGGCGGCAATCGAGCTTGTGGTGATCCCTTCTTTGACGGCCGCTCGCACGAGATCGGCGATATCGGCAAGCTGCAACTCGTAGGCGCGCGCCGAGCCCTTGCATTGCAGGAACTGTTCCGGGTCGAGGCGGCCGGCGTCGAGGACCGTGCAGCAGGTCTTGAGATTGAGCGCCGCCATCTGCGCGCGCTCGTCGAGATCGGTGAGCTGCTCGCGGCCGAGCTCCAGCTCGCCCTCTGTCTTCAAGAACTTGATGCGCGTCTTCAATCCCACGGAGGTCTGCTGGTAGACCGCCTCGCAGGGCGAAAGGCGTCCCTTGGCGAGGTCGTAGCCGAGGTAGACGACAGCGAGGAGGGCGAGCGTAGCGCCCATCGCACCGATGGAGACGAGGGAGCGCGGGAGCAAGCGCAATTCACGCCGCAGGTGCCGCCACAGCATCCGGGCCCGTTGCCTCGCGCTTGTCGTGAACTTGGACCGGCCGTGGGGTTCGCTGATGGGATCGTTCATGGGACCGCCTCCCGCTCCGCCTCATTCGCAAAGGGGAGCGTCGTTGGCAGGCGGTGTCAATCAAACGGCGTCTTGGGCGCGGATTGACTGGTGATAACTGAATTTCAGGACTGGCGCCGCTGCCGGTAGTCGCGCGGCGAGCAGCCATAGGAGGCCTTGAAGCGGCGATTGAAATGGGACACGTCTGAAAAACCCCAGGCATAGGCGATCTCGCTGATGGTGCGAGAGGATTGCTTGGGATCGTCGAGAGCTTGGCTGCAGTGCTCAAGGCGGCGCGCGACGATAAAGCGTTCGAGCGACATTCCCTGTTGCGACAGGAGCTCGTTCGCGTAGCGCACGCTGATGCCGGCGGCGGCCGCCGCCATCTTGGGAGTGAGCGTGGGTTCGGTGAGGCGGCTTTCGATGGCCATGCGCAAACGCAGAAGCGCGACGGCACGCCCCGACGACAACGATGGCGTCTCGTCGGCCAGGGTCGAAAGCGCCAGCGCTGCAAGGTCGAGCACGTGCTCGGCGACCTGCAGCTGGGCGGCTGGCGGTAGCGCCTGGACGTGGCTCGGGATCAACCTGATGTAGTCGGATGCGAAGGCTCCAGAGCCGCCCGCAGTGTGGCGCACAGCGTGCGCCGTCAGCTGAGAGCTTGAAGGAAGCCGTGCCTTCAACAGCCGGTGCGGTATTTTGATGGTAATCTGTTTGCGGTGATCGTAGCGGCAGACGAAGGGGCGCTGCGCGTCGAGCAGCACGAGGTCCCCTGGGTGGATGACGGTTTCGCGGCCATCCTGGCTGAACGTGGAACTGCCCTTAAGCTGCGCGTAAAGCAAGAAGACGTTGTCCTCGCCGTACGACGTGCTGGCGGTGTGCTTCACCGACTCCAATCCAAGGCTTTCGACGCTCATGACGTTGAGCTTGCCAAGAGGCGCGCGAAGCACCGTTGCGTCAAACGCGCATGGAGTTTTTACGCTGCACTCGTGGTCGACAAGTGCTCGGCTTGCGACATCCAACCAATATGCGACCCGATCCCGGGGGTGGATGTCGGACATCGCAATGACCTTGTCCATGCGCCTCCTACAGCACCTCCCCGATCACCTCGCTTGCGTGAATAGTGTAACACAGGAGTCGGTTACCGGCCAGCACTAGCTCCATCGGCGATTGGACCACATCCACTGCTCCGGCGCATCCCTGATCCAAACCTCGAACTGCTTTTGCATATGGGTGAGCGTCCAGCGAATGTCCTCGGCCTGGTTGGCCGTGCGCGGCACGCGCAATTCCTTGAGCTCGATCTCAAAACGGCTCGAGGTTCCGATGCGCTTGCAGCGCGACAGCCAGATACGCGCGCCGACACGCCGCGCGATCATCACGCCGATCGCCTGCGTGCGGGCGTCCTTGCCGAAGAAGGGCACGGGCAGACCCGTCCGGTCGTACAGATCGCATACGAGCCCGAGCCGGCCGCCGCGGCGCACGAAGTCCATGATGGCGCGCGCCGTCTTCTGGTCGTCGCCGTGCTCGCCGACCTTGCCGCGGCCAAACAGACCGTCGGGATAGAGATCCTTGCGCTGCGTGCGCAGGTACTGGTCGACGTAGGGGTTGGTCACCGAGCGGTAGACGGCGGCGGGATTGGCGCCGGCCCACGTGAACGGCAGAATCGCCAGCTCCCAGTTGCCCATGTGCAGGCTGATGCCGACCGCCGGCCCGAGCTTGTCCTTGTAGCGCGAGAAAATGTTCTGGCTCACGATGTCGACGCGCTCGGGCTCCTCGAGGAAGCGGTCGATGCGCATGGTCTCCACCATGATACGGCCCAGGTTCTCCCAGTGGGCCAGCGCGATCGCTAGCCGCTCCTCGTCGTTCTTTTCCGGGAAGGCGATGGCGAGATTGTCGAGGGCACGCCGGTGGCGCTTGGGATTGACGATGGGCGCAAGCCGGCGCCAGGCGAAGGCCGAGGAGTTCGTGGCCGACTGGAGCGGCAGGGCACGGAAGAAGCCAGCCACCAGGCGAAGTGCGAGATACTCCAGACGATATTGCAGGTCGCGGAGCCAAGGGGCGGTCTTCATCGGGCGGCCTGAATGCTCTCGACTTGTGGGCGTTTGTCGTGGGGTGATGCCCAGGGAGGCCTGTTCACGTCAAGGGGCTGTTCGCGTTGTCGGCGTTGGCCGCCTGCATGAGGCGCGGCGTCACGAACGAGGGTGCGAGACCCTCTCGAATGGCCAGGCGTCTCAAGGGGTTGATGGCCTTAAGGGCAAAAAGGCCGACGCCCCGCAGAAGCTGGATCGGCAGGTAGCCGGAAATCAGGCTCCGGTTCAAAAGATCGATGGACCAGGCACGCGAGGCAATATCGATCCGCCGGGCGGCGGAGAACGCAGCGAGCGTCTCGGATCCGCCGATGTCGCGTCCCGATTGCAGCCCGTCGCTCACACAATCGCCGAGCATTGCGGCATCGCGGAACCCGAGGTTGAGCCCCTGCGCCCCGATGGGTGGGATCACGTGCGCGGCCTCGCCTACGAGAGCGACGCGGTTGCGCCCGGCCTGGTCAGCCGTGAGCCCGGAAAGAGGAAACGCCCCGCGGGGCCCGAGCGTGCCGAGCGGCCCCAGCAACCCTTGGAGCCTTGTCTCCAGCGCGCCACGGAACGTCGCGTCGTCCATGTCGGCGAGGCGGCGGGCGATCGTCGGGCGCTCGACCCACACGAGGCTCGAGCTGAGGCCGGGCGAGGGCACCACGGTGAGCGGACCAGCTGGCCGATGAAACTCGGTCGAGACGCCGTTGTGGGGCCGCTGATGCGTGAACGTGCAGGTGACGGCGCACTGGTCGTAGCGCCAAGTGTGGACGCCGATGCCGGCAGCGGTGCGGCACATCGAGTTGCGTCCGTCGGCACCGACGACAAGACGCGTCGTGACGGAGGCCTCGTCCGCGAACCGCAGGGCAACGCTTTCACTCGTAAGTTCAATGCCTTCTACGGGCGCGGTAGCGATGAGCGCAATGTTCGCGGCCGCCACCTGCTTGTGCAGCGCATCGACGAGCACGGCATTGGGGACGTTGTAGCCGAACGCCTCTAGGCCCACCTCGGCGGCCGTAAATACGACCTCGGGTGCGCGCAGCAGACCGCCCATGTCGTCGACAATGCGGATCGCGACCAGCGGCTCGGCGCGCGCCCGGCAGTCGTCCCACACCCCGAGGTTGCGCAGAAGCTGCACCGAGCCGGTGAACAGGGCCGCCGTGCGGTTGTCGCCGGGCGCTGCGGGGGGACCGATGAGGCCCACGCGGAGTCCGAGGCGTGCCAGACACAGTGCGGCCGCCAGGCCCGCGGGACCCGCTCCGACGACGCCGACATCGAACTGAACCATGTTTTTCATGACAACTCCGGGCAAGCCAGGATAGCCCGCATTATGGGCATTCTCGCAGTGTTTTCCGCAATGCGTGATGACTGTGACACGGCATTTTTGTCACAAACTGTCATACGCAACTTAGCGGTTTACCACGCTCGAATCAGCGCGGTACTCCTGGCGCAGCGAGGCCTTCACCCGGCAGCGAACGTGTGTGCGGCGGAAACGGGGGCTGAGCGGCGTGGTCGCGTAAGTGTGCATGTAACAGTATCCGTTGCGTAACAGTTGCGTCGATCGAAGGCCGAGTTGAGGCGTACTTCGAAGGAGTAGAGTATGTTCGGGGGAGTAGGTAAGGCGGGGTGGGCAACCATCCTCGCTAGTGGAGTTCTGCTGAGCGGCGGCGTATCGGCCCAGGCAGCCGATTTGGGCGGCGATTGCTGCGCAGATCTCGAGGAGCGGATTGCCGAGCTGGAGGCCACCACGGCCCGCAAAGGCAACCGCAAAGTCAGCCTGCAGCTGTATGGCTGGGTCAACGAGGCGGTGACGTGGTGGGACGACGGTTTTTCAGAGAAGAACGTTTACGTCGGCACCAACACACTTGAGCAGACGCGTTTCGGCTTCAAGGGTAAGGCCAAGATCGACGCTGATTGGGAAGCCGGCTACAAGATTGAAATCGGTACAGATGACGGCGGCAACAGCGGCTACAGCCAAAGCGGCCTTGGTTCTCAGGGCTTTAAGCTTCGCAAGAGCTACTGGTACTTGAAGAGCAAGAAGCTCGGTGAAGTTGCAGTCGGCCAGAATGGTACGGCGAGCTACCATGCGGTCGACGACGCGGATATCGCAAACACGCGAAACGTGTCCGACTTTGAGGCCTCCGGTGCCTACATGGGATCGGGCAACGTTCCTTGCCGCTCCCGGAGTGACATGGGAAGCACAGTCCTCCGCGGTTGGAATGGAAACACGCCCGGTCAGAGCCTCGCGCAAGAACGTCGTAAAGTATGATTCCCCCACATTTGCTGGCTTCTCCGTCAGCGCTGCGTGGGGCGAGGACGACCTGTGGGATGTCGGCGCCGACTATGAGGGCAAGATTGGTGACGTTCAATCTGTGAGGGCGAAGGCCGGATACGGCGAGAGCACGGATCCAAGTGCCACGGGTTGCGGTGGCCCGACGCAGAACTTCAAGTGCCAGTGGTTCGGCGCAGGCGCGACCGTCATGCACGATCCCACCGGCCTCTACGTGTTCGGCGGCTACGGCTGGCAGCAGATCGACTCGCTCGGGGCGAGCTTGGACGACACCAGCACGACTTGGCTTATCCAGCCCGGTATCGAGAAGAAGTGGATGCCGCTCGGCAAAACTACGATCTTCGGCGAGTATCGCCACGATGAGGCTGGTGCGACGCGTATGCGAGTGGTGCGACGGACCCGACCGTAAGCTGGGGCGGCGACGTCGACTTCTGGGCCGCCGGTGTCGTCCAGAACATCGAGGCGGCAGCGATGGATCTCTACCTCATGTACCGTCACGCAGAAGGCGATTACATCTCGAGCGATGCCGGGGCTACGACAAGCCTCGATCGACGACTTCGACATGGTCATCTCCGGCGCCCGCATCCAGTTCTAAGGATCCGGCTCCGACCTACTCCCGAACTTAGGGAGCCACCCCCGCAAGGGGTGGCTCCTTTCGTCTTTTCGGTGGACGGGCCCGGCCCGACCCTGCCTTCCCGTTGCCTGTGGCTTTGCGGCAACATGGCATCCGGACCACACTCGATTGGACAAATGTTTACTCGGGCTTAACTGCACCCAAAACATCTTGTCTTCGAGGGGACGAGACAGCATTTTCCCTCAATGCAATTTGAACGTACGCGCTGCGGGGTTCGTGAAATGAGGAGCGGGTTAGTCGCAGGACTAGCGTTGGTGCTGGCCATGGTCGCCGGTTCCAGTGCGTACGCGTTCCAGGAGCAGAACTCCGGTACGGCGCCGCAGGCTCCCGTAGAGGGCGCTCAGGCGCCCGCACAGGTTCCGGCCGACTCTGCGCTCGGCGTTACCGAAGAGACCGGTCCGACCACCGGCGAGACGGGAACCGAGATCCGCATCCCCGGTCTCGGCAAGCTCGGCGTGCTGCCCAAGATGGACTTCGGCCTGGAGCTGCTCTACGGGGCGGCCGAGAAGCCGGCTGGCGTTCCCGAGGCCGCTCCGTCGCCGGAAGACGACCTGTTGATCCGGGGCACCGTCAAGCACCGCTTCTGAGTCACCTCTCCTCGCAATCGGCGTACGGACGGCTTAGTGTGCCGGCGTCAACCGCAGGGAGGAACCAATGAACATCGACACGCGAACGATCGTCGTCGCGGCCATTGTCGTGGTCATCGCCGTCATTGCTTACAGCATGCTCGTGCCGGCCAACATGCCGGGTCCGGAAAGCGCCGCCCCGCCCGCGGCAACCGAAATGACGCCCGCAGCGACGGACACGGCGCCTGCGACAAGCGAGCCGGCTGCGGCAGAGCCCTCGGCCGGGACAACCGAGCCTACGCCTGAGCCCTCACCTTAAGGCGCTCGAGGGGCGGGGTGGAACGGGGCGGTCGTTGTGGCGGGACATCGATTCTTCGGCCTGGCGGCCGCCGGCGTTCATCTGTTTACAGCTCTCGGAGCCGTTTGTGGCCTGCTGGCGGCTCTTGCCGTTTTTGACGGAGCCTGGGAGCGCATGTTCGCCTGGCTCGGCGTTGCGCTGTTCATCGACGGCATCGACGGCAGCTTCGCGCGCCTGACCAAGGTCGAGGAGCGGCTCCCGCGCTTCAGCGGCGAGCGGCTCGACCTCGTGGTGGACTATGTCACTTACGTTTTCGTGCCGGCGCTGGCGTTGGTTCATGCGGGTCTTCTAAACGGCCCCTTGGGGCTGGGCCTGGCGGGCGCGATTCTACTGTCGTCGCTGTTCCACTTTGCCGACCTCGCCAGCAAGGGCGACGACTACAGCTTCATCGGCTTTCCCGCCGTGTGGAACCTCGTCGCCTTCTACCTGTTCGCTCTGAGCCTGCCGCATTGGGCCGCCTATGCCGTTGTCGGCACATGCGTGGCGCTGACGTTCGTGCCCATGCGCTGGGTGCATCCGCTACGTGTTGTGCGCCTGCGCCTGCTCACGCTTGCCGTGACGATCGGGTGGACGGTGGCGGCCGTGGCAACGGTCTGGCAGGGCTTCCCCGCACGTGGTCTCAGTCTCATCATGCTGGTCGGCGCGGCGGTCTATCTCGTCGCGCTGGCCCTCGACCGCTCGCTGCGGCACCTGCGCGGCTAGGCGATCTCCACGACCTCTACGATCTGGCTGGGCAGCGGAGCACTGGCGTCGGCGGCACGCCAAAGCGCCTCGGCGGTGCGACGGCCCCCGCGTCCCGTGACGACGACCTCGTCGAAACCGGCAGCGCGCAGCCGTGCTGCGATTGTCTCGTTGTCAGCGAGCTGCTCGAGCCATCCGAGCCGGATCGCCGCGCGATAGCGGTGTCCGCTGCGGACCGTAAAGTTCGCCATTCCAGCGTCTCCAAAGTGGCGGCCGCGTGCGTCTGCCAGTCGGCATGATAGAGGGCCCCGCCGCCGCGGGGGCATCGTAACCGGGCCCCCGAGATCGCCTCCTTTAACCAAAAGGTGATAGGAGTGCGCGCGGAGCACACCTTTGGCCGCCAAAAGCGCCTCGCGGCGCGACACAGTGCGGCCTTCCCGCCTATTTTGTAGCAGACTAGCCCTACCGAGCCCGAGCCTCCGCGAGAAGATGCGCCCCATGAAGATCGTCATCGCCCCCAATTCCTTCAAAGAGAACCTGACGTCGCTGGAGGTGGCAAGCGAGATCGAGACGGGTATGCGCCGGGTCTGGCCCGATGCCGAGTACGTCAAGATTCCCATGGCCGATGGCGGGGAGGGCACCGTGCAGTCGCTGGTCGACGCCACCGGCGGCGAGATCGTGAAGGTCGAGGTCTCCGGCCCGATGGGCGACAGGGTGCTCGCCTCCTACGGGCTGCTCGGGGATAAGCGCACCGCCGTCATCGAGATGGCGGAGGCCTCCGGCCTGCCGCTCGTTCCCAAGGACAAGCGCAACCCGCTGATCGCCACAACCTACGGCACTGGCGAGCTCATCAAGGATGCCATCGCGCGGGGCGTGGAGGAGATCATCCTCGGCATCGGTGGCTCCGCCACCAACGACGCCGGCGCCGGTCTGGCACAGGCGCTCGGCGTCCGCTTCCTCAACTTCGGAGGCGCACCCATCCGCGACCTCATCGCAGGCGGCGATCTCGACGACGTGCAGGCCGTCGACATGACGGGGGTCGACCCCGGTTTGGCGCGCGTGCGCATCTCGGTGGCCTGCGACGTCACCAATCCGTTGTGCGGAGAGAAAGGCGCCTCGCGCGTCTATGGTCCGCAAAAGGGTGCGACGCCGGAGATGGTCGAGCAACTCGACAAGAACCTTGCCCACTTCGCGCACATCATCAAACGCTCGATCGGTGCCGACGTAGCGGATCGCCCCGGCGCCGGCGCCGGGGGCGGCATCGGTGCCGGCCTCATGGCCTTCACCAACGCGGTCTTGAAGCGCGGCGTCGAGCTCGTCGTCGCCGCCACGCGCCTCGAGCAGCACATGCAAGGCGCGCATCTTGCCATCACGGGCGAAGGGCGCGTCGATTTTCAGACGGCATTCGGCAAGACGCCGTCTGGTGTAGCGACGGCCGCGCACAAGCACGGTGTACCCGTTGTCGCCATCGGAGGCGGCTTGGCGGATGACGCCGGCGGCGTCTTCGCGCACGGCATCGACGGTCTTGCAACGGCAACGCCGAACGCCATGCCGCTCGATGTGGCCATCGGCAAATCGCGGCAATACCTGCAGGATGCGGGGGAGCGCGTCGCGCGCCTCATCGTCATTGGCCAGCGCATGCGGCGGGGATGACCCCGCTCGTAGCTGCATGACCGCTTTCAGAAGCGATGGCCCGTTGCGGCACCACCTTTTTTCTACAATCGTCAAAAGGTGTTTCTCAAAAGGACTACGGCTGCATCTTTACGGATGGAGGTCATAATGCAGCGTGATTCTTGAAGCTGGACGTCGGAATGCATTGGAATCTGACGGCCAAAGTTGCCGAAGAAACGGACAATGCAGCCCAGCTGTTGTCGCAGCTGTTGGCTTGCGGTTTCCCAGACGCAATCTTTTTCAAGGACGCGCGGCGCCGCTACATCTCCCTCAACGAGATGGAGTGCCAGATCCTGGGCATCGCGGCGCCGGCCGATGTCATCGGCAAGACGGCTGATCGGCTCATTGCCGCCAAGCGCGCGCGCCTCTGGAGGCGCGAGGAGGCCGAGGTCCTCGTCACCGGCGTGCCGCTGATCGACCGCGTCGAGGCGGTCGAGCGCAACGACGGCTCCGTCAGGTGGCTGTCGTCGACCAAGGCCCCGATCCGCAATCGCGAGGGTCTCGTCACCGGGCTCGTCGGCATCACCCGCGACATCACCCACCACAAGCTGCACGAGGAGCTCAAGAACCAGTTCCTCGCCAACATGACCCATGAACTGCGCACCCCGACGACGTCGATTATGGGCTCGGTCTCGCTTGTTGCGAGCGGTGCGGCCGGGCCGCTGCCGGAGCGCGCGCGGGGTCTGCTCGAGATTGCCCGCACCAATGGCGAGCGTCTCGTTCGGCTGATCAACGACATCCTCGACCTCGAGAAGGTCGAGGCTGGGATGATGACGTTCGATCTGCAGCACATCGACGTGCGCCGACTGATCGAAGAGGAAATCTGCCGCATTCAGTCGTTCGCAGCGCCGTATCAGGTGACGGTGCGACTCGATCCAGATGCAGCGACCGGCATCGTTTTGGCAGATCCGGGACGTCTGGCGCAGGTGATGAGCAACCTGCTGTCGAATGCCATCAAATTCTCACCCGCAGGCGGGGAGGTGACCGTCGCCATCGCAACGCGCGCCAAGCGAATCCGCATTAGCGTGCGTGATCACGGTCCGGGCATTCCCGAGGCGTTCCGGTCGCGCATCTTCAATAAGTTCATTCAAGTGGATAAGAGCGATCCGCGCACCCGAAGCGGCACCGGCCTGGGCCTGTGCATCGTCAAGCAGATCGTCGATCACTTGAAGGGGGAAGTGGGCTTCGAGCCGGCGCCAGGCGGCGGCAGCGTCTTCTACGTGACGCTCCCCCTGGACGAATCCTACGCGCGGGCGCCGCAGGCCGACATCGCGTGCGATAGACCCTAGCCGTACGGCGCCGCGAACGAAAAACGGCCGGGGATTTCCCCGGCCGTTCTTTTTGCACCGCTCGACTTGTGATCAAGCGAGATCGAAGCGATCGGCGTCCATCACTTTGGTCCAGGCTGCCACGAAGTCTGCCACGAACTTCTCCTTGGCGTCGCTGCCGCCATAGACCTCGGCAAAAGCGCGCAGCTGCGAGTGCGAGCCGAAGATCAGGTCGACGCGCGTCGCGGTCCACTTCACCTCGCCCGACTTGCGGTCGCGGCCTTCGTAGGCACCATCGCTGGCCGACGACCAGACCGTGCTCATGTCGAGGAGGTTGACGAAGAAGTCGTTCGTCAGCTTGCCGATCTGATGCGTAAAGACGCCGCTCTTCGATCCGCCGGCATTGGCGCCGAGGACGCGTAGGCCGCCGACGAGCACGGTCATTTCCGGACCGGTCAGCCGCAGGAGCTGTGCCTTGTCGACGAGAGCTTCCTCCGGCGCCATGAACTGGTGCTTAGAGCTTATGTAGTTGCGGAAGCCGTCGGCGCGCGGCTCGAGGGGAGCAAACGACTCAACATCGGTCTGCTCTTGAGAAGCATCCATGCGGCCGGGCGTGAAGGGCGCCGTCACGTCGACGCCGGCATCCTTCGCCGCCTTTTCAACCGCCGCACAGCCGCCGAGCACGATCAGGTCGGCGAGCGAGACCGTCTTGCCCCCGCCGCTGAACTCTTTCTGGATGCCCTCGAGCGTCGACAGCACCTTGGCCAGCTCGGCCGGATTGTTGACGTCCCAATCCTTCTGCGGAGCCAAGCGGACGCGCGCGCCATTGGCGCCGCCGCGCTTGTCGGACCCGCGGAAGGTCGAGGCCGACGCCCACGCCGCCGAGACGAGCTGCGGCACCGTCAGACCGGAGGCGAGGATCTTGGCCTTGAGGTCGGCGATGTCCTTGTCGCCGATCAGCTCGTGGGTCACCGCCGGCACCGGATCCTGCCAGATGAGAATCTCCTGCGGCACCAGCGGGCCGAGGTAACGCGCGATCGGGCCCATGTCGCGGTGCGTGAGCTTGAACCACGCGCGAGCGAAGGCGTCCGCGAACTGGTCGGGGTTCTCGTAGAAGCGCCGCGAGATCTTCTCGTAGTCGGGGTCAAAGCGCAGCGACAGGTCGGTGGTCAGCATGGTCGGCAGATGCTTCTTCGACGGATCGTGCGCGTCGGGAACGTCGGCTTGCGCGCCCTTCGCGCGCCATTGAAAGGCGCCGGCCGGGCTCTTCTCCAGCTCCCATTCGTATTTGAACAGGTTGTCGAAGAAGTGGTTGCTCCATTTGGTCGGCGTCTGCGTCCAGGTGACTTCCGGACCGCCCGTGATGGTGTCGGCGCCGAAGCCGGTGCCGTGCTTGCTTTTCCAGCCGAGGCCCTGGTCCTCGATCTGAGCGGCTTCCGGCTCCGGCCCGAGGAACGACGGATCGCCGGCGCCGTGGGTCTTGCCGAATGAATGGCCGCCGGCGATCAGCGCGACGGTTTCCTCATCGTTCATCGCCATGCGGAAGAAGGTCTCACGGATGTCCGTGGCCGCAGCGACCGGATCCGGCTTGCCGCCCGGGCCTTCCGGGTTGACGTAGATGAGGCCCATCTGCACGGCGCCGAGCGGCTCCGACAGCTGGCGTTCGCCGCTGTAACGCTCGTCGCCGAGCCAGGTGCCTTCGGGACCCCAGTAGAGCTCCTCGGGCTCCCACGCATCGACGCGTCCGCCGGCAAACCCGAACGTTTTGAAGCCCATCGATTCCAGCGCAACGTTGCCGACGAGGACCATCAGGTCGGCCCAGGAGATTTTGCGGCCGTACTTCTGCTTGATCGGCCAGAGCAGGCGGCGGGCCTTGTCGAGGTTGGCGTTATCCGGCCACGAGTTGAGCGGTGCGAAGCGCTGCTGTCCAGAGCCGGCGCCGCCGCGGCCGTCGGTGATGCGGTAGGTGCCGGCGCTGTGCCACGCCAGGCGGATGAACAGTCCGCCGTAGTGGCCGAAGTCGGCCGGCCACCATTCCTGTGAATCCGTCATCAGGGCGTGCAGGTCCTTGATCACGGCATCCAGGTCGAGGGTCTTGAACGCCTCGGCGTAATCGAAGGCCTCGCCCATCGGATCCGACAGCGAGGAGCTGCGATGGAGAACGTCGATGTTCAACTGTTCCGGCCACCAGTCGCGGTTCGACCGTCCGCTGCCGGTGTGCATGACCGGACACTTGCCCGATTTTTCTACTTTTGCGTCCATACTTGTCTCCGATCGTGATCCTGTGTGCACGGGACTGTGCGCGCAGTCCGTGCGCGTATTCGCGTTGGCGGCGATGGCGATCGCGCCTTACGTCGTGATGTTACGCTACCCGCCATGCGATTGGCCTCCGGGAAGCAGGCTGCTCGTTGGGTGGTTAGGGCTCGTCGATAAAATGGTTCTAGAATGACTCTAGAGTAAAGCGAACTTTCCTGTCCTGCACCATCAGGGAAATTTATGGGGAAGGCGGATTTAGCGGTGTTTGCCTTTGGGGAACGCGTCACAATTGGCGCAGACTACGGACTTTCCGCGACTTTGGACACCGCGGCCGCAGGAACCGGTTTGAGAAGGCCGGAGAAATATCGTGGCAATATGGCGCGGACGACCTACGCCCTGACGCGTGTCTTTTCGGGATCATAGGCGGGGAAGCGGGCAACAATCGCCTTGAGCCGCTTCTGGTGGCCGTCGAGCTTGCCGATCTCGACTGCGGTTCCGTTGCCGGCGTGCGCGATGTCGAGACGCGCCAGTGCAATCGTCTTCTTCAGAAGAGGCGAGCGCATGGAGCTCGTCACCACGCCGATCTGGGCCCGGCCTATGAATACGGGATCGCCGTGCGCGGCTTTCTCGTTGCCCTCGATGTCGAGGCCGACAAGCTTGCGCGCGGGGTTGGCGCGGCGGCGCGCGATCGCCTCCTTGCCGATATAGTCCTCCTCCTTCTTCGACGGCACGGCAAAGCCGATACCCGCCTCGATCGGGTCGGTGGTGGAGTCGAACTCATAGCCGGCAAAAATCAGTCCGGCCTCGATGCGCACCAGGTCGAGCGCTTCGAAGCCGAGCGGGGCGATGCCGTACGGCTCGCCTGCGGTCATGATCGCGTCCCACACGGCCGGCGCATCCTTGGGATGGCAGAAGACCTCGTATCCGAGCTCGCCGGTGTAGCCGGTGCGCGAGACGAGCACTGGGATGCCGTCGAAGCCGCCGAAGCGTCCGATGGTGAAGCGGAACAGCTTGAGCTCGTCGATCGCGGGGCGCCCCGGAGGGGTCCACAAAATCCCGGCAAGGATCTCGCGCGACCTCGGGCCTTGCACCGCCACGTTATGAATCTGGCTGGTCGCCGTCTTCAAGTGGACGTCGAGCCCGCTCTTGGCGGCCTGCTCCTTGATCCATAGCGCGCTGTCGTCGCTGCCGCCGATCCAACGGAAGTTGTTGTCGCCGAGCCGGAACAGCGTGCCGTCGTCGATCATGCCGCCATGCTCGTAGCAGATCGCCGAATAGAAGATCTGCCCGACGGCGAGCTTGCGCACGTCGCGCGGAAACAGACCTTGCAGCAGCTCCTCGCTGTCGGGCCCGAGGATCTCGAGCTTTCTGAGCGGACTGAGATCCATGATGACGGCCCGTTCGCGGCAGGCCCAGTACTCGTCGATGGCCCCGCCCTTGGCAAAGCTCTGGGGAACCCAAAAGCCGCGGTACTCGCCGAACGAGCGGGTGAGCTGAGAGGTTCGCGGATGGAAGCCGGTTTCTTGGGTAAGCTGGAGCGGTGAATCGGGCGTCATGCGGAATCCCATCGCGCGCTTGAAGGATGCCTCCTTCGGATAGACCCGGACCTGGATCTCCGACAGCCGCCACCCGTTGGCAGGATCGATGTCGCAGGGGCACGACGAGGAGCTGCACACGAGGTCGGTGAGGGCACGCAACAGCACATAGTCGCCGGGGCGTGACCAGGGCTCGTCGAACCAGATGGTGTTCTGGTCGCAAACATTGGTGTTGTAGAAAAAGTTGATCGCCGGCCAGCCGCGGTATTGCCCGACGTCGTAAGGCGCCAGCGCGCGGTTGAAATTGTCCGAGCAGTTGGGATGGCCGAAGTAGCCCAGATCCTCGTAGTAGCGCGCCGTGCACGCGAGGTTGAAGGTGTCGTGGCGTCCGACCGTATCGTGCACGACCTCGACCAGGGCATTGCGATCGGAATCGAAGAATTTGGCAAACAGGCCGGGCGCGGGGTAGCTGCGGCCCGTCATCGATCGGGTGGTGGTTGAATCGAGCCCCAGCACCTTGTTGCTGTCGAGACCGCGCCGCTGAAACGCCAGGAAATCCGAGCACTGGCGTCCCGCAATGTCGACGATCTGGATGTACTCGCCTTCGCGCACCTCGTAGCTCTGTGCGCTCGCGATATCGATCCTGATGTCGAGACGCGGCTCGGCCAGCGGCTCGGGCAGTCGCGGCTCCCCCGGTGCTGGGGGCTGAGCGCGGGTGATGAAGACGAGCACGTCGCTCGGCGGCGTCTGCTCCCAGACGAGCATGGTTTGCGAAGGCGCGCCGAGCACGGCGATGACGGGGCGCTCCACCTTGAGAGTCGCGCTTTCGCCGGCAGGCGCATCGCTGTCGAAGAGCGTCGCCGCATCGACGCGCGCGATGTCGAGATCGCGGCGAAACAGCCCGAAGCGGACGCGGACAGCGTCCTCGCTGTCACTTGCTAGCATGCGCTGAATGCCCGTCGGTTTGCCGGTCTTCTTGAGTCCCAGCGCCGCCAGGTCGTCGCCTCCGCCACGGCCGAAGGCGGCGATCTCGACGGGCTGCCCGCCTTCCAGCGGGACGATCTCGATGGTGTCGTCCCGCTCCAGGGCGAACACCGCCGAGCCGCCGCCCTTCACCACGTAGCGTTCGACGCCGGCCTTGAGTGCCGGCGAGCCGGGCGCGACGACCATTGGCCGCTGCGGCGAAGTCACGACAGAGTCCATCAAAGCTCTCCGTCTCGAGCCAGGGCCGAGGCCTCGCTCGCGCCGGCGCGGCCCGCAGGTTCAGCGCGCTAAGCGACCTTGGACGCCGGTCCGGTTGCGAGGAACGCTTCCAGCGAGTCGTCCAGCGCCTCCATCCAGGGCGTATGATGCACCGGCGCCATGGTGCCGGTGAGCGTAGAGGGATAGGAGCGGTCGCGATAGGTGAGGATGCCTTCCTCCTTGTGGTGCTCCCACTCCTTGAACAGCTTGGCCACCATGTCGACGTCGAGACGCGGATAGTCGGTCGCCGACAAAAGATCGCGCACGTACTCGGTCTGGAAGTCGATGGCCTGGAAGGGGTTCTCGAGTGCCTCCTCCAGCTTGATCCATTTCTGGATGTCGTCGGCCATGACCTCAAACGACGGCAGCTTGATGCGGCCCATGATGACGTCGCGCGCGTACCACGCCTGCGCGTCGAACATGTTGAAGGTGTAGTACTGGTCCTGCATGCCGAGATAGATCAGCTTCGGATTGCCCCACCAGAAGATGCCTTTGTAGATCTGCGGCGGGTAGAGCCGGTTCCTCGTCTTGAGGCGCAGCGTGTCCTCGATGAAGGGGAAATGGTGGAGATATCCCGTGCACAGGATGATGGCGTCGACCTCCTTGGACGTCCCGTCCTTGAAGTGGGCGATCTTGCCTTCGACCTTCTCCAGCAGCGGCACCTCTTTGAAGCCTTCCGGCCAATCGAAGCCCATCGGCTTGGTGCGCCAGGAGAAGGTGATCGATTTGGCGCCGTACTTGTGGCACTGGATGCCGATGTCCTCGGCCGAGTAGCTGGCGCCGACGAGGAGCACGTTCTTGCCGGCGAACTCGTCGGCCGAGCGGAAGTCGTGTGCGTGCATGACGCGGCCGGGAAACTTGGTGACGCCGGGGAACTCCGGGATGTTCGGCGTGGAGAAGTGGCCCGAGGCAACGATCACATGGTCAAAATCTTCGGTTGAAATCGTATCGCTCGGCAGATCCTTCACCGTCACCGAGAACTTGCCCGTCTTTTCCGAATAGGAGACCCAACGCACGGCGGTGTTGAGCTTGATGTACGAGCCCACGCCGCTCTTGTTGATGCGTCCCTTGATGTAGTCGTGCAGGACCGCGCGCGGCGGATAGGAGGGGATCGGACGGCCGAAGTGCTCCTCGAAGGAATAGTCGGCGAACTCCAGGCACTCCTTGGGGCCGTTCGACCAGAGGTAGCGATACATGCCCCCGTGGACCGGCTCGCCATATTGGTCGGTGCCGGTGCGCCATGTGTAGTTCCACAGGCCGCCCCAGTCGGCTTGCTTCTCGTAGCAGACAAGCTCGGGAATGGCGGCGCCCTTCCGGCGCGCACTTTCGAAGGCGCGCAACGCTGCAAGGCCGCTCGGACCCGCTCCGATAATTGCAACCCGCTCCGTCATCCTGTCCCCCATCGTTACCTGTGCTCACAAACAATGACGCGGCGATCGGCGCTGAAGCGCCTGATCGCCGGCCGGATGCCCTCAAACGCAGCAAATGATGTGCCAGTTGGAAACAGTGGGACACAATTGGCTTTGCGTGCCTCGGCCCCGCCGCGCGCCGCGAGCAAATGCCTAATTGGGCCGCCATTTGCTGAGTTATTGGGCTGAGGCGCCGCTTGTGCTCAGCAGGTCCAAGCGGCAGACTGGACCTCGGTTGCACCGGTCGGCGCGACCAATAGCAGACCGCATAGGGACCATGATGCGGTCAGTGGTACTATGTCGTGCTCGCTGGCCCGGAATTCGCTTCGGGTCCGCAGCATTTAGCAGGGACGGCTCAGCATCGTGAGCAATACCGGACTGGCCATGGGAATGACCGCTTCCGCGCCGCGGGGCGCGCGTTCGATCGCGCGGGCGCTCCAGGAGGCCATCACGAGCGGCGCCTTCGGGTTCCGCGAGCAGCTGCCGACCGAGCGGCAGCTCGCAATGGATTACGGCGCCTCCCGCACCACAATCCGCAAAGCGCTGATGTTGCTCGAGGATCAGAAGCTCGTCGAGCGCCGGGCCGGGAGCGGCACCTACGCCAGCTACGAGCGGCAGCCGAGCAGCCTCGACATCGCGGAACGAACGAGCCCGCTCGAGCTCATCGAGGTGCGCGCGGCCATCGAGCCGCAGATGGCGCGGCTGGCCGTGCTGCATGCGACGGCGCGCGGCCTGGAGCAGCTGCAAGCCCTGCTCAAGGTGCTCGAGGCGGCGGCGCAAGCATGCGACCCGGTCCGCTATTCGTCAGCCGATGAGCAATTCCATATGGCGGTGGCGACCTGCACGGCCAACCCGTTGCTCGTCTGGATCTACAAGGAGATCAACGTCATCCGCACGCATGCGCAATGGGCGGAGATGCGCCAGAAAATTCTGACGCACGAGTGCATGCGAATCTACAACGAGCAGCACGTCGCTCTGGTTCGCGCGATGCAGATGCGCGATGCCGCCGGTGCCGCCGAGATCATGATCCGGCATATGGACAAGGCGCGCGACGACCTCATTGGTGCGCAGAGCAGGTAGGCCGCCGGCTGCCAAGCGCGCGCGCCGCGTACTCACTTGCCCTCGATCTTGACGCCTCCGATGTCGAGCTTCACGTGCGTCTGCTGGCTCTCGTAGTACAGGTATCCCAGCACGACGACCGCGACGAGCAGCGCCCCGATCAACAGCGATTTCACGTCCATTTGCGAGCTCTCCCAAGTCTTCGTAGGCACACTCTAGCAGTTCCTGTCCGGCGCGGTCACTACGCCGCCGTCGCCCGACATGGAGCAGGAGCCGCCGAGGCGCCTGTCCTGGCGCCGCCGCGAATCACCTCAAGAGAACGGCAAGGTCAAGGAGTAAGCCAAGAAGTATCTGGCCAGTGGTGCCCAGGTTCACTTGTCATCCGTGGTCGTATTATTCAGGCTGACGGCATCAGATTCGAACTGAGCGGCGTGCCCGTGTTGGCCACGTTGTCGGCATTGATCACGCCGACAGGCGACGAGTGGTGTCTTGGGTTCTCGAGTGTGCGTTCCAACTGAACAGCAACGCAGCACGAAAGCCAATCTTTGCCGAGTACCCGCAAGCTGACCGGTTTGCTGGGAGCCGTCATCACCATGGCGTCGTTCCCGTTGCTTCAGGCGTCCGCCCTGGAGGTCTTTGGCGTTTCCGTCCTCGACGACGGGTCCGCGCAGGACGGCAACCTGGCCTATTCCGTAACCCTCGACATCGAGGGGGACGACGCTGTGCTTGAGCCTGTGCTTTCGCAGGCGTCTCTTCTCGTATCGCAATCCGATAAAGGCGCGCCCGACGCTTTCGCTCTCACCGCTCGCGCACGTGGCGACGTGGAGCGTTTGATCGCCGCTCTCTATGCGGAGGCGCACTACGGCGCCGATGTGGAAATCTCGATCGGGGGTGTCGGCCTCGAGCAGGTGCGGCCATCGCAAATAGAAGCGCAGACCGGCACGCCCGTTCCGGTGGTCGTGCGCATCAAGCCGGGCCCGGTCTTTCGGTTTGGCGCCGTCACCATCGAGCAGAGTGCGCCGACGCAGACGACCCCGCCGTCCGAGCCGGGAGACTACGCGTTGGTCTCGGGCGAGCCGGCGAAGTCGGCACTCGTGCTCGCTGCGGCCGACAAGCTGGTCGAGGCGTGGCGCAGCGTCGGCTACCCGTTTGCTCAAATCACCAAGAAAGACATTGTTGCGGACCACGAGCGCTCGGTGGTCAACGTTCGCTTCGTCGTCGAGCCTGGGAAGCCCGCCGTTTACGGTTGGATCAACGTGACGGGATCGATCGATCTCGATCCCGAGCGCATTTCCGACCAGACCGCGCTCGAGCCGGGTCAGCGGTTCAATCCGAGAGATTTGAAAAACTCGCGCGATCGTCTGCGTAAATTCGAGAGCATCGAAAGCGTGCGCGTGATCGAAGGCGAGCATGCCGACGACAGCGGCGGCATCCCCATCACGGTCGAGGTGACCGAGCGCAAGCCGCGCTTTTTCGGCGCTACCGTCTCCGCTTCGACCATCGATGGCGTGGAGGTGCAGGCCTATTGGGGACATCGCAACCTGTTCGGAGAAGGCGAGCGGCTCAGGGTGGATGGCACCGTCTCGCAGATCGGCGTCGAGGGCCTGGAGCAACTGCAGTTCGACGTCGGCGCGACCTTCACCAAGCCGGGCATCCTCGACATCGATACCGATTTTTTCAGCGAGTTCCGTGTGGTGCGGGAGAACCCGGACACCTACGAGAGCCTCGGCGGCAACGCCCGCGTCGGGCTGGCGCATAGGTATGACCGCTACCTGTCGGGCTCTGCTCGCCATCGAGGCGTCGCAGTCGCGCATCGAGGATCCGTTCGGCACCACCAACTACACGCTGCTGTCTCTGCCCGGCGAGCTGCTGTACGACAGCCGCGACAACCGGCTCGACCCGAGCGAAGGTGTCAACGGCATCTTCCGGCTCAGTCCCGTGAGCGAGCTGTCCGCCGGTCCGGTGTTCGGCGCCAGCGAGATGCGCCTTGCCAGCTACGTATCCCTCGACGAGGACGACCGCGCGATCCTCGCAGGCCGCGTCATCGCCGGCAGCGATTTCGGCGCGTCCCTGTCGGAGGTGCCGGCCACGTACCGCTTCTATGCCGGCGGCGGCGGCTCGGTGCGCGGCTACCAGTATCGCAGCCTCGGCCCCACCTTCAACGGGCGCGTGGTCGGCGGACTGTCGATGCTCGGCGCCTCGGCCGAGCTGCGACTGCGCCTCATGGAATCGCTGGGGCTCGTGCCGTTCGTCGATGCCGCGATCGTGTCGGCCGACAGCTTTCCAAGCTTCAATGAGCCGGTCTTCGTCGGTGCGGGCCTCGGCCTGCGCTACTACACTTCGTTTGGCCCGATCCGGCTCGATCTTGCCGCGCCCCTGACCAACACCCAAGGCCAGCCGCGGTTTGGCGCCTACGTTGGCTTGGGGCAGGCATTCTGATGCGGCGCGCGCTCAAATGGGCGGCCTGTGCGGCGCTGGCGGTCGCCGCATTGGCGGTGCTGTGTGTCGTGGTGCTGGCGACGGGCCCCGGCCAGAGGCTGGCACTGAGGATCGCGGAGCTGGCAATCTCTGACGCCGACACGGGCGTTGCCTTTGGTCGCCTCGACGGCTCGCTCTTCTCGCAAGGTGGCATCGACCGGGTTGTGGTGTCCGACCGCGATGGCGTGTGGCTGCAGGTGCGCGAGGTGCGGTTTGCGTGGTCGCCGACCAAGCTGCTCGTCGGCCAGATCGAGATCGACGACCTGCGTGTCGGCAATGTCGAGGTGCTGCGCCAGCCAGCCGCTGGCAAGTCGACCAGCGGCGAGTCCTCGGGCCTGCCTCTGATTGCGCTTGTGGCGCGGCGTTTCGAAATCGCCGAGCTGGCGCTCGATCGAGCCGGTCGCCGGCATTCCGGCACGCTTTCACGTCATGGCGAGCGCCGATCTCGCCGACACGCGCAAAGGTCTTTCCGCTAGTGTTGCCGTCAACCGGCTCGATGCGCCCGGAGGACACCTGCAGGCGAGCCTTGCTCATGATGCGCAAGCAGGGCGCCTCGAGATCAACGTCACGGCCGACGAGCCGGCGCACGGTCTGACGGCGCATCTGCTGGAGCTGCCGAATGCCCCGCCCTTGTCTCTGAGGTTCGTGGGGGCAGGGCCGATCGATCAATGGCGGGCCGAGTGGTCCCTGTCGGCGGCGCAACAACCGTTCGTGGCGGGAACGGCATCGATTGATCGGATGGCCGATGGCGGTCACAAGGTCGCGGCGCAGTTCGAGGGATACCTGGAAACGCTCGTTCCGGCTGCGCTCAGGGGCGTGCTGGCGGGCAAGAGCACCGGCGTGCTGGCAGGGATTTGGACGACCGCGAGCACCTTCGCCGCCGAGCGGGTCCAGCTGACGAGCGATGCGCTGCAGGCGACGGTGTCGGGAGGGTTCGACCCGGCGCGGCGCTATGCGTACGGCGAGGCGGCGGTTCGCCTCGCGCGCACCGATGGGGAGCGCGTGGCGGTGCCGGTGACATCCGATCCGAGCTTGTCTCTGCGATCCTTGGATTTTCGCGCCACGCTTCCCGATGCCGCTTCGGGCCGGCACGTCTCGGCCGCGATCGAGGCCGAGGATATCGCAGGCGCGCTCGGCTCCGTAGCGCGCGTCAAGGTCACCGCATCCGCCAGTCAGCGGCGGCCGATTGGCACGACCGCATTCGATGCGCACGACATCATTGCTGAGGCAAGCGCCGACGGCGTAGAGGCGCGCGAGCCCGGACTCGCTCAGGCCATCGGCTCGGCGATCGAGGCGCGCATGCAAGCGGACCGGTCCAACGGGACGCTCACCGTTGCTAATCTTCGCGTTGCCGGGGCGGCGGGCAATCTGACGGCGACCGGTCAGCTCGCGGACGGGGTGCTGTCCGGCACCGCCGAAGCGAGCCTGCCCGAGGTCAGCCGCTTCGCGGGCCTCAGCGGACGCAGCGTTGCGGGGCGCGCCGCGCTGCGCGCGGACGCGACGTTCGACACCAACGTCGGATGCCTTGCAGCTTTCGGTCGACGCCGTCGGCGAAGGTCTCAAAGCCGGCAGCGCGATGCTCGACCGGCTGCTCGCCGGAACCACGCGCGTGACGGGTGCCATCGAGACAGACGGGACGGGCGGGGTGGTCGTCCGTGATCTGGTCGCCTCCAATCCGAGCTTCGAGGTGCGCGCAAGCGGACGCGGGGGTGGGGGGCCCGTTGCCCTCGATCTGGTCGGGCACCTGAAGGATCTTTCGCGGCTCGATGACGGGCTCGTGGGGGCCGTGGCCATCGACGCGACGGTCAGCGGAAACCGCGACGACGTGTCCTCAAAGGTGCGGATCGAAGCAAGGAACGCTGCGCTTCATGGTCACCGTTTGCAGGGCCCGGTCGTCACCTTCGCCGGACGCGGTGCGCTCGCGTCTCACGCGGGCAAACTCGAGATTGCCGGCGCGTTTGATGATCAGCCGATATCGGGATCGAGCCAAATCGTGCTGGGCGGCGATGGAGGCGTTACGGTCGATGCCGTCAACCTGACGGTCGCCTCGGCAACCCTGGTGGGCGGGGTCCGCGCACCGGCTCAAGAGAATCCGACAGGCAAATTCGTGGTCGACATACCGCGGCTCGCCGATTTGTCCGCGCTCGCAGGGATGCCGCTCCAGGGCGGGGCCAAGGCGACGATCGTGCTGGGAGGCAGCGCTGATCATCCCGCGCTTTCCGTAAGCGCGTCCGTGCCCTCTATGCGGATCGGGGACACCGCAGTCCAAGGCCTGGTTGCCGATGTCGAGACGACCGATTACGCCAAAGCCTTGCGGATCCACGGAAAGGCGACGGCCAAGCGCATCGACACTGGCGGCGCGCAGCTGCGCGATCTGCGCCTGGTGGCCAAAGACAAGGATGGCAAGACGGACTTTTCCATTGCCGCCGACGTCGACCAAGCCCATGCCGAAGCGCGCGGAACCTTGGCACAGGCGGATGCCGTCTACACCTTGGCGCTGTCTCGCGTCACGCTGCGAGCGTCCGACCTCGTGGCGGAGCTGGAGGCACCGGCCAAGGTCGTGATCGAGAACGGTGTGGTCCGCTTTCAGAAGCTTGCGATCGCGGCCGGTGGAGGGCGCGCGGAATTCGTGGGGCGGGCCGGGGCCGAGGCCCTCGACCTTGCAGTCGTCCTGCAACGCGTGCCGGCGAGCCTTGCCAACACGCTCGACCGCTCATTGGGGCTCGAGGGACGTGTCGACGGCAAGATCGTCGTCAGCGGTACGACGGATGCACCTCGCGCCGAAGCGAACGTGACCTGGCGGGGTGCCGCCGCCGCGCTGACCCGCGCGCAGCTCCTTCCGCCGCTTTCGCTCGATCTGCATGCCCGCCTGGCGAAAGGCGCCGTCAAGGGCGAGGTGGGCATCGGCGGCGTCGATGGGCTGAATGTGAAGGCCGTCGGCAGCGTCGAGGCCATATCCGACGGGCGCATTGCGGTGCACATCGAGGGTGGCCTTCCGCTGACGCTCGCCAATGCCGCCTTGGCCGATAGGTCCAGCGATCTTGCGGGCACCGCGCGGCTGAAAGCCGAGATCTCAGGCACGGTCGCGGCGCCGAAGGTCGCCGGTGAGGTGCGCCTTGACGGGGCGCAGGTGTCCGATCCGGCCAGCGGTCTCACCCTGGTGGGTGTAAACGGAAGCGCGCACTTTACCGAGACGCGGCTCGACATCGATCGCATCGCCGGGACCAGTCCCAAGGGCGGCGCCCTTTCCGTTCAGGGCGCGCTCTCGCTGGCGCCGGACGGCGCGCTGTCGACCGCGCTGCGCCTCGATCTCAACGGGCTGAAGTTTGACGACCGCGAGCTTGTGTCCGGCGAGGTGGATGGCAGCGTCACGCTCAACGGCCCGCTGCAATCGCTGCAGGCAGCCGGAACCATCCACATCAAGCGGCTCGACGTCATCGTTCCCAGCCAAATGCCCCGCTCAATCGCGGAGCTGGATTTGCAGCATGTGCACGCCCCCAAAGACAGCTACGCCGCGCGCCATGCGACCGAGGCCAAGACGGATGCCGCGCCGCCGGCGACGATCACGCTGAACCTCGCGTTGCAAGCCGCCAATCGCATCTTCGTGCGGGGACGCGGCGTCGACGCTCAGCTCGGCGGCTCGCTCGTGCTGCGCGGAACGGCGGCACAGCCGATCGCCAACGGCGGGTTCGAGGTCGTGCGCGGGCGGCTCGACATCCTCGGCCGACAGCTCGACTTCAAGCACGGCAAGCTCTTCTTCAACGGCAGCGTGGAGCCGCTGCTCGATATGGAGGCCGTGGCCGATGCCGATGGCGTGACGGTTTCCGTGACCGTTACGGGGCGCGCCTCCAAGCCGACGTTCAAGTTCTCGTCCGTGCCGGAGCTTCCCGAGGACGAGGTCGTCGCGCGCCTGCTCTTCAACAAGTCGCTGGCCAAGCTGTCGCCTGTGCAACTCGCGCAATTGGCAAGCGAGGTCGACAAGATCGGCGGTCTGTCGAGCGGTCCCAGCGCCGTCGATCAAGTGAAAGGGGCGCTCGGCGTCGACGTGCTCGACGTGTCGGGCAACGACCAGAGCTCGGCCGCGGTCTCGGCCGGCAAGTACGTGGACGAGAACACCTATGTGGGAGTCCGGCAGGGCACCTCGGCAAGCTCCAGCCGCGTGATCATCGATCACGATTTGACCGACAACCTGAAGGCCCGCGGCGAGCTCGGTGCGGACGGCAACAGCAAGATTGGAATTGGTGTCGAGTGGGACTATTAGTCGGGCCGCAGGCTCGGCGGGGGCCAAACCGGCCCCATTGAACCTCCTGCAATTAGCCATAGCGGTCGGCTTTCATGGTTTTGCCATCCGGCAGTCGCGAATTCGCCATAGCGGCCAGCCTTTTAGGGTGCTAGCGCCACTAAAGAGCATAAAGCTGCACAGGTCGGGGGATCTTGAAACTACTGCGAAAAATTCGGCTCGGCTGCGGCGCGGGAGCATGTCTCATCCTCGCGCTCTTTGCCGTGGCCGCGCACGCGCAAACCGCAGCTCCGTCGCTGACTGCGCCACCGTCACAGACCGCGCCTCCGATGCAGTTCGCGCCTCCGGCGCAAACCGCTCCTCAGCCAGCGCCTGAGGCCGCCGCCAATGTGGCTGCCATTTCCGCCGCGCCGGACCTGACGGGCGCGCGCATCCAAGCCAAGATCGACGAGATCGAAGCGCGCAAGGACATCGGACAGGCGCAGCGCGAGCAAGCCTTAGCTCTCTATCGCAAGGCGCTGGGAGAGTTGGAGGCAGCAGAGGCAAACCAGGCCGCCGCCGCCAAGTTTCAACAGGCCATCGCCGAGTCGCCGCGGCAGACGGCCGAGATCAAGCAGCAGCTCGACGCCGTGCAGGCCTCGACGGACGACACCGTGCGCGCGGTGGTCACATCGGTTGCCCAGCTTCCTCTGGCCGAAGTGGAGCAGCAGCTCAACACCGCGCAAGGCGAGGTCGCCAAGCTCAAGACCGAGCTGTCGCAGCTCGATGCCCGCCTCAAGGAGATCGCCTCGCGGCCCACCACCGCGCGTGCCGAGCAGACGGAGGAGAAGCTCAAGCTGGATGGCTTGGCTGAATCCAATGCCGTTGCCGACAAGGAGAAGTCGTCGCCGCTCGCCGAAGCGCGCCTCACCTCGCTCTCCGCCGAGCGGATGGCGCGATCGGCAAAGGTCAATTTGCTCGAGCAGGAGATCATCAGCCTGCCGGCCCGCCAGGCGCTGGTGGCCGCCAGTCATGAGCTCGTGGAGGCAAAGCTCAAGGTTTTGGAGCGGCAGCTTCCCATCTTGGAGGCCAGGCTCAACGATCTGCGCCAGAGCGACGCCGTCGAGCGGCAAACCCAAGCCGAGACCGTCACGCGCGAGCTGGACGGTCAGCATCCCATTCTGAAAGACTACGCCAAGGTGACCTCCGATCTGCGCCAGAAGCAGACGGAGATCACCAAGTCGATCGAGCGCATGCAGGCCAAGCAGGCGGAGGTCGATGCCGAGAACGACCGCGTCAGCGAAAACCTGTCGGCCGCCCAGCAGATCGTCGAGATCGGCAGCGTCGGCTCGGAGCTGGGGGAGTATCTGCGAGAGATGCGCGCCGAGCTGCCGGGGCTTGCGGCGCTGCGCGAGGACATTGCCGACCGCGACGCGTCCATCGTGGATGCCCGTCTGCAACGCTTGAACGTGGACCAAAGGCGGCGCGTGCTCGCCGACCCCAAGCGCGCTGCCGAACGCATCCTCGCGGCCGGACGTCTCGACGTCGCCGTCGCAGCAGACCAGGTACGGCCGCTGCTGGAGCCTCTGATTACGGCCCGCCGTGATGCGCTAACGCGGCTCAGCGAGGTCTATGCGCTACAGATCGAGCAGCTCGCCAAGTTCAACGCTGCCAAACGCGAGCTGTTGAGTGAGACGGAGCAGTTCAGCGCGCTGCTGAACAACAGGCTCTTGTGGCTGCCGAGCTCGGCGCCTCTGGGCACCGGCTGGATCGATCAACTGCGCCCGGCAATCGCCTGGCTTTCGGACGGCAAGAGCTGGCGGCTTACTGCCGCGACGCTTGCCAAGCGCATCGCCGGCTCGCCCGTCCGCAGCGGGCTCGTTCTTGCTCTTTGTGCCATCATTGCTCTGGGTCGCCGGCGGCTCTTGGCGAGGCTCGCCACCATTGCCGATGGCGTGGGCAAGCTGGCAACGGACAACCTCCTTCTCACGCCGCGCGCGGTGGTCATCACCGCCCTCATCTCGCTGCCCATTCCAACACTTCTGGGATATTCCGGCTGGCTGCTGATGCGCGCTCCGCAGGCTTCGGAATTTGCCGGCGCCGTAGGCCAAGGTCTCATGGCGGCGGCCGCGGTCTATCTCGTCATCCGGTTGATGCAGAACCTGTGCGTGCCGTCCGGCGTGCTCAGGGCCCACTGCGAGTGGGGCGATCGGGAATGCCGCGCGCTTGCCCGCAATCTCGGCAGGTTCGTCCTCGTGGTTCTGCCGGCGGCGTTCCTGATGGGCATGATCCAGGCGAGCAACTCGCAAGTGTACCGCGACGGCTTAGGCCGATTGGCATTTCTCGTCGGGGCGGTCGCGTGCACGGCGCTGCTGCTGCGGATCTTGAGCCCGCGCAAGCGCATCGTCGGCACGCATGTGTCGCGCCAGGGTGCTTTCTGGGCCACCCGCGGCGTTTGGTACCCGCTGATTTGTTCGGCCCCGCTGGCACTCGCGGCTCTGGCCGTCACGGGCTACTACGACAGCGCCTCCGAGCTGCAGATGCGGCTGGGCATGAGCGTCGCCATGGCCCTGGCTGCACTGATCTTTTACGCGGTCAGCATGCGCGAGGTGCTCGTGGCGCGGCGCCGCCTGGAGGTGCTGCGCGCCCAGGATCGTCGCAAGAAAGCCCGTGACGCGGCGGCCGCCCGCGCCGAGGCCGTTCCCCTCGGCGACGCCGCACCGCTGGTACTCGACGATGCCGAGGTCGACGTGGCCTCGATCAGCCATCAGACGCGCACGCTTCTGCGCATGCTGACGCTGTTGATCCTAGGCTTGGGCCTGTGGCTGGTCTGGAAGTCGCTGTTGCCGGCGCTCGGGTTGCTGGACCAGGTGCCGCTTTGGACGCAAACGATCGCCACCGACGCCGGAACAAAGGTGGTTCCCGTCACTCTGTTCAATCTCATCATTGGGATCGCCGTCGCAGCAATAACGATCATCGCGGCGCAGAACCTTCCGGGTCTCCTGGAGTTCACCGTGCTGCAGCGGCTGTCGATCGACTCCGGGACGCGATATGCCATCTCGGCGATAAGCCGCTATTGCATCGTCATCCTCGGCATGGTGATCGCGTTCGAGTCGATCGGCGCCGACTGGTCGCAGCTCCAATGGATCATTGCGGCGCTGGGTGTCGGCGTCGGATTTGGCCTGCAGGAGATCGTCGCCAACTTCGTCTCGGGCCTGATCATTCTGTTCGAGCGTCCGATTCGTGTCGGCGACATCGTTACCATCGGCGACCTGGACGGGACCGTGTCGCGCATCCAGATCCGCGCCACGAGCATCACCGACTGGGACAACAAGGAGATCATTGTTCCCAACAAGTCGCTGATCACCGACAAGGTGGTGAACTGGACGCTGAGCGAGACCATCACCCGCCTGATGATCAAGGTCGGTGTCGCTTATGGAACCGATACGGACCGCGCGCAGCAGGTGATCCTCGCGGTCGTCAAGGCAAATCCGCTGGCACTCGCCACGCCACCGCCGAGCGTGCTGTTCCTCGGATTCGGGGACAGCTCTCTGGATTTCGAGGTGCGGGTGTTCGTGGCCGTGCCGTCGCACCGCTTGCGGGTGATGCACGAGCTGTACACGGCGATCTATCAGGTCTTGCGCGCCAACGAGATCGAGATCCCGTTCCCGCAACGCGATCTGCACCTGAAGATGAGCGAAGGGGCCGAGGCGGCCCAGATCAGCCGGGTCGGCAGATACCGCGGGCCGCATAACGATGCCGCTGAGTGAACGCCGCGCAGCGGATATCGCGTGCTGCACAACTCATGTGGGTCCCGTGAGTGCGTCCCCCTACGTTTGCGGAGAATTCT
>CAVZNR010000053.1:0-6410 GCA_963776675.1 uncultured Alphaproteobacteria bacterium
CCAGTCGGCGGGCTTGGCGAAGACAGCGAACAGCTCCTCGCGCAAAGCTTGATCGTCGACCACCTCCTCCAAAAGCGCCTCCAACGCCTCTGTCCTACCGCCCCCTCACCCCGCACACTCCATCGCAATAAGCTTGCCAATCCGAAAGCCTGCGGCATCTTAGGTCCGCGTCGGCCGCGTCGGGGATGAAGCCTTCCCGCAGGTCCCGGCGATGCTTACCCTGGCGCCGGCTTTCGCGATTCCGTCCAGTGAGGCTCGATTTGCTTTCCATCTTCGACATTGTCGCAGGTCTTCTCACGCTCACCGCGTTCTTCTCTTGGGCGAACCATCGGTTCTTGCGGCTGCCGAACAATGTCGGCCTGCTGCTCATGGGCATGGTCGCCTCGCTCGTGCTGGTCGGGCTCGAAGTCCTCATCCCTAGCATCGCCCTGTTTGGCGACCTCGAGGACTTCATCAAGAACATCAATTTCTCAGAGGCGCTGCTGGACGGCATGCTCGCATTTCTGTTGTTCGCCGGCGCACTGCAGATCGACCTCTCGCTCTTACGCGACCGGGCGTGGGCGGTAGCCACCATGGCGACACTCGGCGTCGTCATCTCCACCATCGTCGTGGCGATCCTGTTCTGGGGCGCCGGTCAGCTCTTCGGCCTGCCCATCGGCTTTGCCTGGGCGCTGGTGTTCGGCGCGCTGATCAGCCCGACCGATCCGATCGCCGTTCTTGCCGTGCTGAAACAGGCGCGCGTTGCCAAGACGCTGGAAATGGATATGGCCGGCAAGTCCCTGTTCAACGACGGCGTCGGCGTCGTGCTGTTCACGATCCTGCTGGCCGCCGCCATGAGCAGCACGGGCGACACCGGGATCGACTTCGCCCATATCGCGCGGCTGTTCTTCGTCGAGGCCTTAGGCGGCGCGCTGCTTGGCGCCGTAACCGGCTATCTCGCTTATCTCGCCATGCGCAGCATCGACGACTACCCGATCGAAGTTTTGATCTCGCTCGGTCTCGTTACCGGGACCTATGCTATCGCGGACGTACTGCATGTCAGCGGCCCTATCGCGGTGGTGGTGGCCGGCGTGATTACCGGCAACCGCGGCGCGGCGCACGCCATGAGCGAAACGACACGTCGCTATTTGTTCGATTTCTGGAGCCTCATCGACGAACTTCTGAACTCCATCCTGTTCCTGCTGATCGGGCTGGAGGTTCTGGTGATCAGCTTCAGTCCCTCGCTTGTTCCGCTGGCTCTCGCGGCGGTCCCCGTCGTATTCATAGCGCGGCTGATCTCGGTCGCCCTGCCCATGGCGTTTATCAGAATCAAACAGCGCTTCGTGAAGGGTACCATCCCCATCCTTACCTGGGGCGGCGTACGCGGCGGCATCTCCGTGGCGCTGGCGCTGTCCATTCCGTATGTCGCCGAACGGCCACAGATTCTTGCTGCCACTTACGCGGTCGTGCTCTTCACCTTGGTCGTGCAGGGGCTTACGCTGCCCGCCGTGGTGCGGCGCTTTGCCAATCCAGCCCGGGTCAAGTCGGACTGACCGCCCGCGCAAGATTGTTCAGACCAAGGCTATTCGGAGCAAGGCTGTTCAGAGCATGGGCGGTTCGGCTAAAACGGGGCCAAGTTTGTTGAACCCAAGAGGAATACTCATGCGATCGACGATATTTGCGTTTCTGCTCGCGCTCGTTGCCGTGACAGCCGGCGGCGTGCCGGCCGATGCGGAGGAAGTGCGCTGCCAGGCCATCCGCGACGCGGCCATGTGCTTGGCGGAGCCGTCCTGCTGGTACGATGCCGCCAACAATAAGGGATGCCTGCCGGGGCCCCGCCCCGAAGAAGATGCGTGCGGCGTGCATGGTGGCGAATCCACTTGCAATAAGAGCTCGCTTGGTTGCGCCTGGAATGCGGCTGACGAGAAATGCGTGACCAAGGCTGAATAGCCGGTCCGCGGGAGGAAGCCCATGATCGAACTGCTGAGAGGCTACCCCGACAGTGTCGTGGCCATTGCCTGCCACGGCGAGGTCACCAGGCAGGACTACGACACGGTGCTGATCCCCGCCGTGGAGAAGGCGCTGAAAACCCACGACAAAGTCCGGCTGCTCTATGAGATCGGGCCCGACTTCGCGAGCTACGACGCCGGCGCCGCTTGGGAGGACTTCAAGGTCGGCATGGAGCATTTCTCCCGCTGGGAGCGGGTCGCGATCATTACCGATATCGAGTGGATCACTCTCGCCATGCGCCTGTTCAGCGTGTTCCTGCCCGGCGCCATGCGCGTCTATCCGACGGCGGACGCGGCGAAAGCGCGGCTGTGGATCACGCAAGCGGCGTAAAGGCGCTCGCCTCTTCGTAACGGGCTTGCCTATTCGTGGCGCAGCGCCTCGATGGGATTGAGCTGGGCGGCCCGGCGCGCCGGGAAATAGCCGAAGACAACACCGATCAAAGCCGAAAAGCCGAAGGCGATCACCACGATGCTCGGATCGAGCACGAAGGGGATGCTCATGCCGGCGGACGCCGCACCGGCGAGCGCCAGGCCTAAGACGACGCCGATCGTGCCGCCCAAGAGCGACAGCACCACGGCCTCGACCAAGAACTGCATCAGCACTTGCGCTTCCTGCGCGCCGATGGCGAGGCGAATGCCGATCTCGCGGGTGCGCTCGGTGACCGAGACCAGCATAATATTCATGATGCCGATGCCGCCGACGAGCAGGCTGACGCCGGCCACGGCGCCGAGTAGCGCGGTGAGAATGCCCGTGGTCGCGGTCTGGGTGTCGGCGATCTGCTTCATGTCGGCGACGCGGAAGTCGTCCTCCTCGCCCTCGGTGATGCCACGGCGTTCGCGCAACAGCCGCTCGATGTCGGCTTGCACTTTCGACGTGTCGACGCCGTCCATGGCCGACACGTTGATAGTATTGACGTCCGTATTGCCGGCGATGCGCCGCTGAAAGGTGCGGATCGGCATGAGCACGACGTCGTCGCGGTCGGTGCCAAAGCCGGACTCGCCCTTCTCCTCCAAGATTCCGATGATCTCGCAGGAGACGTTGCTGACGCGGATGCGCTTGCCGACGGCGTCGGTTGAGCCGAACAGTTTCTCATGCACCGTCTGGCCGATGATGCAGACGGCGCGCCCGCCGCGGATCTCGCCATCGACGAAATTGCGGCCCTGGCTCAAGTCCCAGTCCTGGGTGACGATATAGCTCGCATCGGTGCCGATGGTGCCGACGCTGCGGCTCTCCGAGCCGTAGACGACGGTGACCGCCTGCTGGCCCATGGGCGCCACGGCTTTCACGCCATGGAGCTGGCTGCGCAGCTCGGCGATATCGCGCATGTCGAAAGGCTTTGCCGTGGCGCTTGACCGGCCTGGCCCGAACTGGCCGGGGCGGACAAACAACACATTGCTGCCGAGCTTGGCCATCTCGATCTTGACCTTCTCGGTTGTGCCATTGCCGATGGTGACCATGGCGATGACGGCGGACACGCCGATGACGATGCCGAGCAAAGTGAGGAAGGAACGCAAGGCGTTGCGCCGAATGGCCTGCACCGCGAGCTTCAAGGTCTCGTAGAACATCAGGCGGCTTCCTGCTGCTGCGTATCGCTCGCGATCTTCCCATCCAGAAAATGAACCACGCGGCCCGCGTAAGAGACCATCTCCGGCTCGTGGGTGACCATGAGGACGGTGATCTTCTGGTCGCGATTGAGGCCGACAAGAAGCTCCATGATCTCATGACTGGTCTTGGTGTCGAGATTGCCAGTGGGCTCGTCGGCTAGGAGCACGGCGGGCTGCGTGACGATGGCGCGGGCAATGGCGACGCGTTGCTGCTGACCGCCGGAGAGCTCGCCCGGCGTGTGCTTGGCGCGGCCCTTCAGGCCCACGCGGTCGAGCGCCTCCATGGCGAGGGGCCGTCTTTCGGCGAGCTTCATACCGCGGTAGATCAGCGGCAGCTCGACATTCTCCACTGCCGATGTGCGGGCGAGGAGATTGAAGCCCTGAAACACGAAGCCGAGATAATTCCGCCGCAGTAACGCGCGCTGCTTGCGGTCGAGGCCACCCACCTCGACGCCGTTGAACAGATAATTGCCGGTGGTCGGCCGATCGAGGCAGCCGATAATGTTCATGGCGGTGGACTTGCCTGAGCCGGACGGCCCCATGACCGCGGTGAACTCGCCCTCGTCGATACGCAGGTCGATGCCGTCAAGCGCGCGGACTTCCGCTTCTCCCTGGCCGTAGATCTTGGTGACGTTGCGCAGCTCGATGAGCGGTAGCCGCGCCGGCCTTACCTTGCGTCGCGTCGACATGGCTCTACTTGCCCGCCGCGGTATCGACGATGACCGCCTGGCCCGCCTTGAGGTCGCCGCTGACGATCTGGGTACGCTTGCCGTCGCTCGGACCGACGGTGACACTCACCTCTTGCGGCGCGCCATCGGCCAGCACCCAGACTTTCCGCTCTGCCCCGGAGCCCGCGCGGGAGGTCGAGGCCCGACGAAGGCGCGGCATGCCGGGCATGATCTTTTGCAGGAAGTTCCGCTGATCAACATCCCCCGTGTTCGCCGGAGGCGAGAAGCGCAAAGCGGCGTTGGGAACGGTAATCGCGTCATCAACTTGCGCGGTGACGATCTCGGCGGTCGCGGTCATGCCCGGGCGCAGCAGCAGCTCGGAATTGTCCGTGGTCAGCACCGCCTTATAGGTGACGACCCCCTGCACCACCTCGGAGCCGAAGCGCAGCTCGCGGATTACCGCCGAGAATTTCTTGTCGGGATAGGCATCGACGGTAAAGGTCGCCTCCTGCCCTTCCTTGACGGTGCCCACATCGGCCTCGTCCACGTCGACCCGGACCTCCATCTTGGCCAGGTCCTCGGCGATGGTGAACAGGATCGGAGCCTGCAGCGAGGAGGCCACGGTCTGCCCCGGCTCGACGTTGCGGCTCAGCACCACGCCGGTGATGGGCGACAGAATGCGCGCCTTGCTCAGATTCGTCTCGTTCAGCGCAAGATCGGCGGCGGCGGCGGCGACGTCGGCCTTGGCGCTTTCCAGCGCGGCCAGCCCGCGCTGATGCTCGGCCTCGGCAACCTCCAACTGCTGTTCGGCGCCAACCTTCCTGGTGACGAGCATCTGCTGCCGCGCGTGCTCGAGCTTCTTCTCCAAGACGGTCGCTTCCGCCTCGCTGACCTTGGCCTTGGTGGCTTGCAGCTTGGCGCGCGAGCTATCGACGGTTGACTGTAGCTTATCGGTGTCGAGCTCGGCCAAGAGCTGGCCGGTGGTCACGGCGCTGTTGTAGTCGACCAGCACGTTGCGGACGATGCCGGAAAGCTCCGACGAAATCTCCACCTCGTTGGTAGGCTGCACCGAGCCCGTGGCGGTCACCGTCACGGTCAAGTCGCTCATCGTCACCGGCTCGGTGACGTAGCTGATCCCGTTATTGGAGCCGCCGCTCCCGAAGGCGAGGTAAAGGGCCAGCGCCGCCACGGCGATGGCGCCCACGATGAGGACCGGGCGCAGACGCGGAAGCTTGGTCTTGGGCTTGGCCAAGCCGAGCACAGCCTCGATATCGGCCTTCACCTTCTTGGCGTCGATCTTGTCGGTCTGGACCTGCTCGTTCATGCTGATCCGATCCTTCGATTGGCTTCGATTGCTAGGCGCAGTGTTATCGCACGAAACGGGGCGCCGACCTTGTCCGGGGTCAAGTTGTAACGCCGCAAAGCTTCGTCAAGGATCAGAATTTTGTAACGAAATCCGGCGCCTGAGCAGTCGGGAAACATTTCGACACAAATTCGCCGACCCTGACATATTGGGACACACAAGCGCAGAATGGCGGCAATATTCGCGCCCTAGCATCGGACTCCTAAAATTGCCAGGAGGGTCCCCGATGAACGTGTTCCTGTGGGTCGCGGCGCTTCGCATCGTCGCCGCTGGGCTGATCGTCAGCCTCGTCTTCCCAGACCTCTTACAGCCATGGCGCTGGGCCCAAACCCGCACGCGGAGGGCGGTGCAATGAACATCCTGTGGGTCATGGTGCTCCTCTGTTGGAGCACGGCGGCCGTGCTGGTCGCGAGCATCGCCTTCCCGAATCTTCCGCGGCTTTGGCACCGGGAGCGCGACGACGAGCTTCAAGGACATAACGGATGAGCGATCTCGGCAGCAAGGTTTCGTGATGCACTCCCGCCGACCAACGCGTGGCGGAGATCGCTTCAGGCTCGGATAGATCGCCGATGACGGCGCTGCTCGACGTGGAGCGCCCCTGAGCACTTCTCTTTAGCGCGGCAAGCGCCGCCCAAGTCTTGCGGGCAGCTTTCGACGGGCTCTAGCGCTCCCGCGGCGTCGAGCCGCGGCGGCGGCTTGGCTTGCGTGTCGACCTCGCAGATTGCGGCCGCGAACGGTTGATTCTTCCGCATCGAGAGACTCGGACACGCGTGCCAATTCCTCCTC